>NZ_JAENHX010000014.1:0-107559 GCF_016757845.1 Lysinibacillus sp. HST-98 | reverse complement strand
AGTCTGGGCCGTGTCTCAGTCCCAGTGTGGCCGATCACCCTCTCAGGTCGGCTACGCATCGTCGCCTTGGTGAGCCGTTACCTCACCAACTAGCTAATGCGCCGCGGGCCCATCCTATAGCGACAGCCGAAACCGTCTTTCAGTCTCTTGCCATGAAGCAAAAGAGATTATTCGGTATTAGCCCCGGTTTCCCGGAGTTATCCCAAACTATAGGGTAGGTTGCCCACGTGTTACTCACCCGTCCGCCGCTAACGTCAAAGGAGCAAGCTCCTTTTCTGTTCGCTCGACTTGCATGTATTAGGCACGCCGCCAGCGTTCGTCCTGAGCCAGGATCAAACTCTCCATAAAAGAAATTTGATTAGCTCAAATTGTTTTGCTGGCATCATGTTTGATGTCCAAAATTGTGTTTCGTTCACTAGTAAAACTAGCTACTTAAAACTTTATTGATTACGTTTTGCTTGTTCAGTTTTCAAGGTTCATTTACTAGTTACACTAAGTAACTTTTTATAATTTAACATAATGTCAACTTGTTGTCAACTGTTTATGTTAATATTTTTAAGTTGTTCGTTTGTTTCGTAACAACGTTTTTAAATATATCATCACAAACTTAAGTTTGCAAGTGTTTCATTAAAGTAAAACTATTCACATTATTTAAAACCGAGTTTCTTCTATAATAAATGTAAAAATAATAACTTCTTTTATTTTGGATCAACTCAATAAAAAACACCTCTAATTGTTAGCAACTTACTAACAATTAAAGGTGTCTGTTTAACTATCGTACCCAAATGAAGTATGCAAGGAAAACAAAGAAGAGACCATACATCATTGGATGAATTTCTTTTTTACGACCTGCTAATAACATTGTAATTGGGTAGAATACAAAGCCAATTGCAATACCAGTAGCAATTGAATAACCAAGTGGCATCATTAACACTGTAAAGAATGCAGGTACTGCTATTTCGAATTTGTCCCAATCAATTAAACGTAAGGACGATACCATTAGTACCCCTACGATGACTAAAGCTGGAGCAGTAACTGCTGGTGTTACCACCGCTAGTAATGGTGAGAAGAATAAAGCAACTAAGAACAGTACTGCTGTTACCACTGCTGAAAATCCTGAACGAGCGCCTGCAGCAACTCCAGAAGTTGACTCTACGTACGCTGTTGTTGTTGACGTACCAAATAAAGAACCTATAGTTGTTGCTAGTGCATCTGCCATTAAGGCACGTCCTGCACGCGGTAATTTATTATCTTTTACTAAACCTGCTTGTGTCGCTACAGCCATTAAAGTACCAGCTGTGTCAAAGAAATCAACAAACAAGAATGTTAACACTACTACTAAAAACTTCACGTTAAATAATGTACCGAAGTCACCAAGTGGTTCTAGTGCTACCATGAATGTAGAATCTACACTTGGAATAGCTGATACCACGGCTGTCGGAGGATCGATGATACCTGTGATCATCCCAATAACTGCAGTAATCACCATTCCTAAGAAAATACCGATACTGCGCAATTTAATAATAAGAATAACTGAAAGAATAATTCCGAATACCGCTAATAATGTAGCGCCTGTGAAACTTCCTAAAGTGACTAAAGTAGCTGGGCTATCAACAATGATCCCTGCTCCTTGTAAACCAACAAAAGTGATAAATAAACCAATACCTGCAGAAACTGCATATTTAAGTTGTACTGGAATAGCATTAATAACAGTTTCGCGGATACCAGTTAAAGATAAAATAATAAAGATAATCCCTGAGAAGAACACACCTGTTAAACCAGTTTGCCACGGAATACCGTATGCTCCGACTACAGTAAATGCAAAGAATGCATTTAATCCCATCCCAGGAGCAAGTGAAATCGGGAACTTAGCGAAAATCCCCATAATCAAAGAACCGACTGCTGCTGCTAATGCTGTTGCTACGAAAACAGCACCTTTATCCATCCCTGCATTTTCTAGAATACCTGGGTTAACAGCTAGAATATATGCCATTGCAAGGAAGGTTGTAATACCGCCTATTATTTCGCGGCGATAATTAGTTCCTAATTCATCGAACATGAAATATTTTTTCATTATCAAAAAATCCTCCGTGTGGTCGTCTTCAATATCGAAAACAAAAAAGACACGCTGACTACTCTACTAGTCGCATGTCTACGATATATTTCATCACAATTAGTGTGTGAAACAAATTAGTGTTTATACGTTTATGTATAAACCTAAATCGTAGTCAAGTTATTTACGGTAACTTGGTAGAAACTCACGGGCCTTATCCCCGACATTATACGACGACGTATTTAATTTACATTCGTAATATATCATTTCGTTTTTTAGATTTCAACCCTATTTCCGAACATTTTTCTAAAAAGAAATACGAAAGTTCGTGTAAAATCCTTATTTAATGTTCAGGTTCTATTAAATATATTACTAAAGAGGCTTTGTGCTGAATATTCCACCAATCAGTTTAAAGAAAAAATCCCCTAGGAATTCTAGAGGATCCTCCTTTTGAGCTTATGTTTTAACTCATCACTTTACTTTGCAAGACTTGAATTCTTTTTTCTAATTTTTCTTTCCAATCGTCTGCTAATGCATCTACTGCTTGTATTTGTTTCATAGCGATTGCATCATTGTTTTTGAAGTACACTTCATTGCAATACAAAACAGAGATACGTGCAGGATGCTTTTCTACAAGCTCAATTGTTGAATCTGCACAGATTGCCCCTTCTTCAAGAACACGCGCAAGGAAACCTGTATAGCCAGTTTCGATTAAACGTTTGAGTAATATGTTTGCCTCCGTATATCTATCAATCGTACTACATGGAATACGTCCCTGTGTAATTTGAATGACAGCATCCCCAATTTTATAAATATCACCAATACAAACATCTGCTTCTAACATATTTGTTACGGTTAAATTTTCGCCAAATGCAGCAATGGGTAACGTTTTTCCAAGTTCCTGTTCCCATTGTATGTAATGCTCCGCAGGATATAAACAAACTGCTCGATCAGGGCCACCATGATGTTTTTTATCAGCTACATCATCCCCTTCAAAGCCTTGAGAGGATAAATAAACTTCTTGCACTCGTTGCTTTTCAATCCCTGTAATCATTGAACGTCCTTTGCTATCAATCAATTCTTTTGGCATCCCAACCGTTAATGTATGAATCATTGGTTTATTTTTCTCCATTTAAATCCCCCCTAATCTGAATAGTATAAATTCTTGTGCATTCATTTAGTTTACTACATACAACACTTTACCAGCAATTTTTGCAGTTGAGATACTTCATTTAGCAATAAATTCAGAAGGAATTAAATCAAAAAAAGCCCTAAAAACCTCTCAGGGCTTTTAGGGCTTTTGCTATTATTCCCACTCAATCGTTGCTGGTGGCTTAGATGTAATATCATATAGCACGCGGTTCACGTGTTTTACTTCGTTTACAAGGCGGACAGAGATTTTCTCTAGTACATCCCAAGGAATACGTGCCCAGTCAGAAGTCATACCATCGATAGATGTAACGGCACGGATACCGATTGCATAGTCATACGTACGAGCATCGCCCATTACACCAACTGAACGGATATCAGGTAATACCGTAAAGTACTGCCAAATGTCACGATCAAGGCCAGCTTTGGCGATTTCTTCACGTAGAATGAAATCAGATTCGCGAACGATTTCTAATTTTTCTTCTGTTACTTCACCAAGTACACGGATACCTAATCCAGGACCTGGGAATGGTTGACGCCAAACGATTTTTTCGTCAAGTCCAAGCTCTAAACCTAGCGCACGTACTTCATCTTTAAATAAAGTTTTCAGTGGCTCGATTAGTTGGAATTGCATATCTTCAGGAAGACCACCAACGTTATGGTGTGATTTGATTGTTTGTGCAGTTGAAGTACCAGATTCAATAATATCTGTGTAAAGAGTTCCTTGTGCTAAGAAATCCATACCTTCAAGTTTAGATGCCTCTTCATCAAATACATAAATGAATTCATTACCGATAATTTTACGTTTTTTCTCTGGATCAGAAACGCCAGCAAGTTTGTCCATGAATCGTTTACGTGCATCAATTTTAATAAGATTCATGTCAAAGTCTTCTGTAAATGTTTTCATTACTTGCTCAACTTCACCTTTACGGTTTAAGTTGTGGTCTACGAACATACAAGTTAATTGATCGCCGATTGCTTTATGGATTAACACCGCTACAACTGATGAGTCTACACCACCAGAAAGCGCACATAATACTTTTTTATCGCCAACGATTTCACGAATTTTTGCAATTTCAAGCTCAATGAAGTTTGCCATTGACCAATCGCCTTTCGCTTCACAGATGTCGAATACGAATTGACGTAATAGATCACTACCATATACAGAGTGACGTACTTCTGGATGGAATTGTACAGCATATAGTTTACGTTCAACGTTTGCCATTGCAGCAATCGGACAAGATGCGCTAGTTGCGATGACTTCAAATCCAGCTGGAACTTCTGTTACATGGTCGCCATGGCTCATCCAAACGATTTGTTCTGTAGGTAACTCACCAAATAATTTGTTTGGTGTTGTTACTTGAATTTCAGCTTTACCATACTCGCGTGTTTCAGCACCTTCAACTTTACCACCGTTTGTATGTGCCATTAATTGCATACCATAGCAAATACCTAAAATCGGTAAACCTAATTCGAAAATAGCTGGATCCACATGAAAGGCATTTTCATCATAAACAGAGTTTGGACCACCTGAGAAAATAATACCTGTTGCGTTCATATCTTTAATTTCTTCTGCAGTTACCGTATGTGGATGTAATTCACTAAAAACACCAAATTCACGAATACGACGTGTAATTAATTGGTTAAATTGGCTACCGAAGTCTAGTACAACAATTTTTTCTTGCTCTCTTAATAAAGGGCTAGCTGTCAAAATTTCCACCTCTTCTATTATTTTTAAAGGATATTTTCATGTGTTCAAAGAAAAACGCGAAGAAAGTAAAAAAACTTTCTACGCGTTCATAAGCTCTAGAATATTGATAAAGGCGAATGCGTAGCAAAGTAAAGTGATTTACTATACTTTTCACCTAACGAAAACATCCGCCTTCATAGAGAAATCATTTAAGGTGATTTCGTAGAAACATCCGAACCCTATTATCGAACTTATATGAAAGCAATCCTTGCATTTAATTTTTTTCATTTTACTCTTTGTCTACGTTAAAATCAACTGATAGTGCGATTGATTAAATATTCCCAACTTTCTTTCAGCTTCATAAAATCAACATCTTCTTTGTCTTTCCCATAAATATGTTGCTCGTAGACTACCGTTAGCTTTTGCATTTCATCTGTTTCTAATGCTGCGTCCACACGCTCTGCGAATGCACTTAACGTTTCTCCATCTTTTCTGCGCAAGCCAATACGAGATAATTGCCTCAATAAAACATGGTAAGAAGAATCGAAATTTGACCAATCTGCTACTTTTTTACGGTATGCTCGAACATGCATCTTCGGAATCCACGTTTTACGCTGTAAGAATAAAGAAATACCCATGATTATTAATAATACAACAATTATCACCCAAACATAGGCAAACTTTTTCATCCATAACCACATTGCATCAAAGCTAAATGTTGAGTTCGGTTGTTCCTTCTCGGTTACCTGTTCTTGTGGTTGTGGCTGCTCAGGTTTTTGTTCTGGCTGCAATACTTCTTCCTCGTCAGACGTATCTAACGGGATATCATAATCAATGTTGACATTGCCGGAAAAGCCGATTGTCGGTTCAAACTCCATCCATCCCGTTCCAGGTATAAAAGCTTCTACCCATGAGTGCGCATTGTCATTCGTGATGCGATATTCGCGTAATCCATCTGACATGGGGCCTGCAGTTCCTGGTGCAAAACCCTTTACCCAACGAGCTGGGATCCCTACTGAACGTAAAAGAACCACCATTGACGTGGAGAAATTATCACAATACCCTACTTTTGTATCGAACAAAAATTGATCGACATAATCTTGATTTTCAGCAGGAATAGCGGCTTGCGTTTTATCGTACTTAAAACCATTTGTTCTAAAATAACTTTCTACAGCCTTAATTTGTTCATAAACGGTATCTTTCTTTTGCGTTATTTCAGACGCTAAGTCCCTTACACGCTGGGGAAGTTGGTTTGGTAACTGCAAAAATCGGTCAAAGGAAGAATCCATTGTTTCAAGTGTTGCTGGATATGACAATTGGAGCTGCTCCATACTATAAACAGGCTCGCTATAAGACAATGAATAGTTTGATAATGATTTCGATTCCCCTACCTGTTGTTCTATATTCATTCTTTCAGTCTGCTCATCTTGAATAAATAAAGTGGAATCCTGAGCCGAAACAGCAAGCATACCATATGTTTGAATTAAATATGGCATTGGAACAGCAATATCTAATTGAATCTGACGTTCATTTTCGGGTGGCCCAACTTGTAAAGAAGTCAGAATGGGTGTATTTGACTCATAAACATTTTTCCCAAAGTTCCCCTCTGAAACAACCCAACCTTTCGATGTATACGTATCTTTTGTTTCAATGCGCCAGTAATGGCGATCACGAGAAGAGGCAGTGAAAATTAAAGTATTATCTCCTTGGAACGGACCACCTAACTGACTATCATCTTGGCTATAACCAACTGATTTTTGACCATTTCCATTTCTATCTTGTCCAGTAACCCCTTGGATAAACGGCACAGGATCTGCCCATGTTGGTCCAGTCTTTGGTAAAAAGAATGCTACAGAACTAATGAGCAATACAGATACTAGCATGGGAATAACAATTTTCCATTTCTCCATTGCCGTACTTGTAGTTTCCACTTGAAGCCATAGACGCTTGACAAAAAGAACACCTGTCATGATTAACCCTAAAACAACAACTTTTACAATTGCCGCTTTACCATCATAGTCACTAAATGTATCCAAAGTAGCAATAAAGAATACGGTCATGGCAAAGAAGTAGAATATATTTTTTCGCACCGAAACCCAATGGTGAATTAAATAAACTAGCATCCAAATCAACACAAGGAATAATACTGTTCTGAAAACATCTGAAACCTGTCCAAAGTCACCTGTTAGAATCGTGGCCATGTTCCCTTTCCATTCAGCCAATAAAAAAGGCAATGTATCACCAGATAATACAGGACTAGGGCTATAGATAAAAACGATAAACCAGGTAATATAACCAAACTTCACTAATCCTGATAACAATGGATGTACGCGGAAAAGACTTAGCGCTAAAGACATACCGATAAACACTAAGAAAAGATGCATCCCACCTGTATTCGTTAATTGCATAATGGGAATAAGCCATTCACGCAAAATGAAAAATACAATAACATAAGCTATGGCTAATTCTAAAAATTCTCCTAATGATTGCTTCACGGTCTCATCACCTCCGTGAATAAATGATAGAAATCTGCTGGCTTCACATAAATAACTTGAATATGTTTATACCGCATCGCAAGCTCAGATTGCACTGGTGGCTGCTTTGCCACTACAAAACAAATACAGCTTTTCACTATATTTGCAAGAGTATGTAGTAATTCATCTGAAACATCACTTGTCACGTAAAGCATTGTTGCAACTTGCTTAAAGGCTTGTTGATCATGAAATCGAAACTTGACATTCTCCGTAGGTTTTATCGCAGCTAAATGATACATTACTTGATCTAAATGCTTGTCCCCCTGTATAGCAGGGAATACTTTCGTCATTTCTCCAGCAGAAATAAATGATAAATCTCCTCGTTCTTGAACGATCATCTGTAGCATTGAAGCTACTATTTCCACTTTTTCTTCAAACAATGAGGATTTCGTAGCGTCCAGCACTAACAGTAGTTCTGATGATTGTCGATCCTCAAATTCCTTAGACTGCAACTTTTGCGTACGGGCAAATGATTTCCAATGAATCCAAGAAAAACGATCTCCTGGAACGTACTCTCTTAATCCAACAGCCATGGATGTGTCCTTCACTATAGAGTATGGTGACATCATCGGGCCAACATCATATTTTGTTTGAAGCGCAGCATATTTCATCTCTTGTATTCTTGGGTAAACTAAAATAGTTTGGTCCTTTTCTGCTACGACAACCTTTTTAGCCCAGCCAAAAAAATCGTAGAAAACAATTGTAACACCTAGGTAGCGATGTTCACCGCGTGGCATATTTTCCAATTCATATTGCCAGCTAAAGTTTTTTTTAAATCCAACGAACTTTATGGCATTCGCATTTTGGATTTTAGCTTGCACTAATCCCTCACTATCCACAAGTTCCTCCATTACGATATAGGCAAATGGAAAACGTGTTTTACGTTCTATCGTAATAAGCACCTTCGCTGATTGACCTCGTTCTATATGAATCGGGTCGATCTTGCGTTCGATTAGTAAAATATCTTCTTTAACGACAAAGAACATGAATGCATATACTAAAAACGGACTAACCGTAAAAAATACAAACCAGCTAACAAATCCACCTTGGAACATTGCATAACAAAATGTTACGATCATCAAGAAAGCAATTAATAGGAAATGTTTACTTTTTTCTACAAAAGCTTTCCATTGCCTCATTGTTCTGCAAACCTCTTTGTCGGAACTGGTGTTTTAGCAATGATACGCTGGATAATTTCGTCTGCTGTCACGTTATCATAGCGTGCATCTGGTTTTAAAACTAAACGATGGCTAAAAACAAATGGCACTAAATATTGAACATCATCAGGGGTAACATAGCTTCGTCCTTTCAAAAATGCGTAAGCCTGCGAAGCTTTCATTAGCGCTATTGTGGCACGTGGACTCACGCCTAAAAAGACATAATTATTTTCCCTTGTTAGGGTAGCAAGCTCCACCATATAATTTTTAACAGAATCTTCTACATACACACCTTGAACAAGCTCCTGTAATTCGATTAATTGAGCTACTGTTAATACTGCTTCGATTTTTTCAATGGCTTTACCATTCTCAGCTCTTCGTAAAATTTCAACTTCCTGCCACCTAGATGGATAACCCATTTTTATCTTTAAGAGAAAGCGATCTAGTTGTGCTTCGGGTAAAGGATAGGTACCTTCATGTTCAATGGGATTTTGTGTAGCCATAACAAAAAATGGCTGATTGATCATCAGCGTTTTCCCATCAATTGTAACAGAAGCCTCTTCCATCCCCTCTAACAAGGCTGATTGAGTTTTCGGAGACGTTCGGTTAATTTCATCGGCTAATACCACATCCCCCATAATTGGCCCTGGACGAAATTCAAACTCCATTGTCTTAGGATTATAAATTGAAATACCGACTACATCTGATGGCAATAGATCTGGCGTAAATTGAATACGCTTAAATTGTGCATCAAAAGATTTTGCAAGTGCTCGCACCATCATTGTCTTTCCTACTCCAGGTACATCCTCCAACAAAACATGTCCCCTTGCTAATAATGCGACAATACTGAGCTCAGCAACTTCTCTTTTACCAATCATTACTTTTTCTATATTTTCTAAAACGTTCTGTATTTGAGCATTCATTAATCAAAAAGCCTCCCATTCCATCAAGCAATTGTGTGAATTGCAAGCAAACTTAATCTAAGCATAGCGAAATCTGTCCTGTAAAACAATTATCTGAAACTTCTACTTCCTACGAACATTCATAAAAAAGGCTTGTTTGACAACATTCAAACAAGCCTAATCCTTATTATATAACGTCATTATCCATTAGAATGTTACAAATTCAATCTTTTTAACCATATTTCTTCTAAGGATGTAGAATTTTCTTGTAAGAAAATTTCAGTTATCGCCCCAGAAATAATAATTTCACCTTCATGTAAAACTAATAGATCATCTGCTATTTCTTCAGCAAATGACAGCAGATAGTAGAGAAGATAACTGTATTACCTTTTCCCTTCTCCTCCAACATCATATTTTTCAACTGTGCTATCCATATTCTGCATATACCGTTTGACTTGTAATTAGAAAAAACAAAAAGAACAACATGATTTGCTTCATCACTTTCCACCTCCTCATTGAGCAAGAAAAGACTAGAGGATTTCCCCTAGTCTTTGATTTAATGACTGTGCCCTTCTTCATTCATTTCATTCGAATGCATAGAGCCGGATGCATCTTTTTCATCCTCAGCCTTTTTTTGCATCTTTTTCTTACGTCTCTCCAATGCATCATCTTTAATTTTTTGTAGTTCCTCCACATAAGCTTTCGAATTTTCTTGCATATATTTATCTGCTTCAGCCTTGTCCACGAAATAAATATAGCCCCAGTTCATGGGAGATTTCAGCTCCGTTTTTATAATTGTTACATCTTCAATCTTTGCCCAATCTTTCGTTACAAAATCACGTACAAACTTTTCGTTTTTTTCTTCATTAGCAACCTCTGCATTTAATAAACAGCCAATATCGTCATAAAAAGCGATTGTTCCATCTTCTTTTATTGCCTGTGCTGAAAATACACCCATCTCATGGTCTTTCATATAAACTTTCATATTACACATTTCACAAATTGTATCTTCTCCTGGCTCTTGTAACCGTGTATCTACTAGTGAAGCAACTTGTACGGTTTCTGATTCATTTTTCGTAGTTTCTTGCTCCATTCCCTTTTCTTCTACCTGTTTTTTTTCGCTACCACAAGCTGCAAGTACAAATAATAATATTAGTGCAGGTAACCATAATTTTTTCACAACTTTATCCTCCTAAGTTTAGTTTAGTTTAGTTTTTTATTGCCATCTCCTACATTACAGATTAGTTGTGAAATTAGTTGAAAATCGCTGTGAAGAAATGGAAAAATTACCTTGAACATTCCATGAACATCTTCACTTCAAATATTTTGAACTTAGTGCTTTCACTTACTTCTCCTCAATAATAAAAAAACTCCCCACACTGATGTGGAGAGTTTAGCTTATATGGAAGAACGATAACTATTGAGTCGCTTCTTTTGTTTGTTTAAACGACTGAGCTTTAGTGCCGTTTCATTTAATTCACGGCGAATTTCCAAATCACTAGCGCTATCTACATGGATAGGTGCAATCGGTTGCTGCTGTTGTGAATTTACAGAAATAGCTGTTGAATTGTACGTCTTCTCTTTATTTTTTTGTAATCTATTTCGAAATTGCTTTTGTGGATTTTGCCCAAAGTTATGGCTGAGATCACCAGCATGTAAATACTGTTGTTCCTGCCGAAAAACACTACTTGTCGTTGCACTCACTCTAGAAGTCCTCATAAAAAGTTACCCTCCTCTACATTTTACTATCCTTATAGGTAATTATATCGACATTATATGCTGACAATTAACAACATAGAACCATAATTCATAAAAAAAGAGTGAAAAGAGCTATTTTTAAAAGTGTAAACACTTTCCTTATAACCCTTTTCACTCATCTTACTTCCAAAAATCGTCAAATATTGTTATTGGCATATGACGCTTATGTTGGGAACGCAAATAATACCCTTCTAATCTTTGGCGAGGTTCTTCTGGAATTTCTTTCCCCTCTAAATAATCATCTATTTGATCATACGACACACCTAGCGCCACTTCGTCTGGCAATGAGGGACGATCTTCTTCTAAATCTGCTGTAGGCACCTTTTTATATAGATGCTCAGGGCATTGAAGTTCAGCTAGCAATTGCTTTCCTTGTCGTTTATTTAAACGAAAGATTGGCATCAAGTCTGCTCCACCATCTCCAAACTTTGTATAGAAGCCTGTAACAGCTTCCGCAGCATGATCTGTTCCTAATACAACCGCTCCATTCATTGCAGCAATGGAATATTGGACCTTCATACGCTCACGAGCCTTTTCATTCCCTTTCACAAAGTCATTCAGCTCAACACCTGCATTTGTTAGAGCTCTCACACTAGCATCCACTGCGTCTTTTATATTTACTGTATAAACCTTCGTTGGCTTTATATAATCAATGGCATCTTGGCAATCTTGTTCATCAGCTTGTACGCCATATGGTAATCGTACAGCGAAAAACGAATACTTCATTTCTCCCTCTTCTGCATTTAATTCATCAATCGCCAATTGCGCTAGTTTACCTGTTAATGTTGAATCTTGACCACCAGAAATACCAAGAACAAACCCTTTTACAAAACTATAGCGTTTTGCATATTCCTTTAAAAAATCAATGGATTTACGTATTTCCCCCTGTACATCAATGTTAGGCAATACGCGTAATTCCTCAATAATTTGTTGCTGTAAAGTCATTGCACCTGTCACTCCTTTTTACATTCGTTTAACCATCGCATGCACTTCTTCAATATTACGCATCTTATTATCCCAGCATTTTTGACTGAGATCGACTGGATATTCTTCAGGATTCATCGCACGCTTATATTCATCCCATAACAGCTCTAAATTCTCCGCCGCGTAATCACGCATTTCCTCTAATGTAGGGTTTTGATAGTTGATCGCTCCAGTTTTAATAACATGCTGATGTAAATTCTTGGCATCAAAATTTGTAACAAACTTTGAGACAAACGTATGAATCGGATGGAACATTTTGATACGTTCCTCAGCTTGAGGATTTTCATCGTGCATTGTGATGTAGTCTCCTTCTGCCTTTCCGTTCTTTTTATCGATAATACGATAGACATTTTTCAAGCCTGGCGTTGATACCTTTTCCGCATTAGCTGAGATTTTTATCGTATCTTCAAGTTGCCCTTCGCTATTCTCGATGGCCACCATTTTATATACTGCACCTAACGCAGGTTGGTCATAAGCTGTAATAAGCTTTGTACCGATTCCCCAAACATCCACTTTTGCTCCTTGAGCTTTTAAATTTAAGATGGTGTATTCATCTAAATCGTTTGAAACAATGATTTTAGCATCATGGAAGCCTGCAGCATCCAACATACGGCGAGCTTCTTTCGACAAGAAAGCAATATCGCCGCTATCTAAACGTATGCCAATAAAGTTAATTTTGTCTCCTAGCTCTTTAGCTACTTTAATAGCAGTTGGCACCCCTGATTTCAATGTATTATAAGTATCTACCAAAAACACACAATCGCGATGACGTTTAGCATAAGCATGGAATGCATCATAATCATTTTTATAAGCTTGTACTAATGCATGGGCATGTGTACCAGAGACAGGAATTTTAAAAAGCTTACCTGCCCGCACATTACTTGTGGAAGCAAAACCACCGATAAACGCTGCACGTGTTCCCCAAATAGCAGCATCCATTTCTTGTGCACGCCTTGTACCAAATTCCATCGCCACTTCATTTTTAATAATTTGTTTGATACGGCTAGCCTTTGTAGCAATTAATGTTTGATAGTTAACAATATTAAGTAATGCTGTTTCAATTAGCTGCGCTTCTACTAATGGAGCTTCGATTCGGACAATTGGTTCATTTGCGAAAACTAGTTCCCCTTCTACCATGGAATACATATCTCCTGTAAATCGGATGTTCTTTAAATACTGGATAAAGTCCTCTTTATAACCTACTTCATCACGTAAATACGCAATATCCGATTCACTAAAATGAAAATCACGTAGATAATCAAGCATTCGCTCTAACCCAGCAAATATGGCATAGCCATTACCAAAAGGTAATTTTCTAAAATACAATTCAAAAACTGCTTTTTTATTATGTATGCCATCCGCCCAGTAGGATTCTGCCATATTGATTTGATATAAGTCTGTGTGTAGCGCTAAGCTATCATCTGCATAGTTTGATCTCAAAAGAAACCCCTTCTTCCGCTTTGATAATTAGTCCTAGTATACACTATATACCCAAATTCTTGCGTATTACATTCCCTCTTATAGATGTTAGGTTTTCTAACATAAATAGTCAGAAAATTTAGAACTGTACACATTTTAGACACAAATTTTAATACCGCTTTCATTCCCTTTATAAAAACCTTTTTTCCAAAATATTTCGGGACTAGAAATAATTAATGTAAACTAACCTTACATATAATCTAAAAAAACAATTGCACTGTTTTTAATACCGTTTTAACATGTAAATTAAATTCACGCAAGGAGCTGGTACACATGAAAAAAATTGAAGTAATCATTCGTCCTGAAGTTTTTGGAGCAGTTCGGGATGGTCTTGCACAGGAAGGAATTGCAGGGTTAAGCGTTTCTGAAATCGCTGGTTGTGGACGTCAGCTAGGTCGAACAGGACTCTTCCGCGGCAATACGTATGAAATTGAATTTTTACCTAAATTAAAATTAGAAATGATTGTAGACGATGGCAAAGTTGATGCCATTGTAGAGATTTTATTGCGTGAAGCAGCAACCGGTAAAGTTGGGGACGGGAAGATTTTCATTTATCCAGTAGAACAAGCAATTCGTATCCGAACAAAAGAAGTCGGATCGATTGCAGTAGAATAAAGGGGGCGATATAGATGGATGAAGTACTATTATCTGTTAATTTAATTTGGGTGATGCTTGGCGCTATTTTAGTATTCTTTATGCATGCAGGTTTTGCTATGGTTGAGGCTGGATTTACCCGCTCAAAAAATGCAGTCAATATCATCATGAAGAATTTTCTTACTATTTCTCTTGGTGGGATCGTCTATTTTTTATGTGGCTATGCCATTATGTTCGGAGACTCAGTAGGTGGCATTTTCGGCACAAGTGGCTTTGCTTTAAAAGGAGTAGATGATCTTTCTTTCTTTATCTTCCAAACAATGTTTGCTGCAACTGGAGCAACTATTTTATCGGGGGCTGTTGCAGAACGTACTAATATTTTCGCTTATGTTGGAGTTATTATACTTATGTCTTTAGTTGTTTATCCTGTAGTAGGCCACTGGGTTTGGAGTGGGCAAGGTTGGTTAACAGATTTAGGTTTTGTTGATTTTGCTGGCTCGACAGTTGTTCACTTAACAGGGGCTGTTGCAGCATTTGTCGCAGCAGTTATGGTTGGACCTCGACTAGGCAAATATGAAAATGGTCGAGTAAATGTTATTACAGGACACAGTATTCCATTAGGTGCATTAGGCGTATTTTTACTTTGGTTTGGCTGGTTCGGCTTCAATGGTGCTTCTACATTAGCTGCTGATCCAGAGCTAGTTCCTAGTGTTATTGCTAATACGTTTTTTGCAGCTGCAGCTGGTGTCGTTGCCACTGCTTTCTATACAAAATTTCGATACGGACATATTGATGGTTCTCTTACATTAAATGGTGCATTAGCTGGGCTTGTAGGGATTACTGCTGGTGCAGCGAATGTCAGCATTTTTGGCTCGCTTATCATTGGTTTAATTGCTGCACCTTTACTTGTGGAATGTGTACGCTTCCTAGAGTGGAAGCTAAAAGTTGATGATCCTGTTGGAGCAATTGCTGTTCATGGTATTTGTGGTATTTGGGGAACGCTGGCAGTTGGCCTATTTGATATTGGTGGGCAAGGTTTATTTTATGGTGGGGGTTTTGGTCTATTAGGTATTCAAGCAATTGGCGTTATTGCAACTATTGCTTGGGTTAGTGTATCTGTAGCAGCAGGTTTATTGATCATCAAAGCATTTGTCCCATTACGAGTAACGGCTGAAGAAGAAATTGCTGGATTAGATGTAATGGAACACGGAACGCCTGCGTACGAATACCAAGATATTTTTAAAAGCTCCGCTGTACGAGGCGAAACCTTCGCTCATCGTTTAACACATTTCGGTAAAACACAGAACAATGTTCAAGAAGAACAACATGTATAGCTAGTGATCTGCTCCTTTATCTCTGGATAATGGGGCAGATTTCTTTTGGTGTACTCCTACATTGGAAACCGTTCATTTACAGATGAAGTAGGTTACTTTGTTTGAAGTAATCAAGTCTATAGAAAAAGCGCTCTTTCCATCATTTAGCAAGAGATTAACATTTACCACTTCTATCGAGCGATTCCTTCTCTAACTCAAGTAAAAATTGTTTCATAGCTAAGCCGCTTCTAAAGCCTGTTAATTGACCATTTTTGCCAATGACCCGATGACATGGAATAATCGCCAGGATTGGGTTTGCTCCAATAGCAGTCCCTACTGCTCGAACCGCTTTGGGATTACCAATGCGTTGAGCAATATTTCCGTAAGTTGTTGTTGTACCATAGGGTAATTCTTTTAGTGCATCCCACACTGCTAATTGAAATGCTGTCCCTTTTACATGGATTGGAAGATTAAATTCAATAAGTTCCTTCTTAAAATAGGCTGTTAACTGCTCTTTATATGGGAGCAACTTTTCTGAATCCTCTTCAAAGCAATATCCTTTAAATGGTTTTTCAGCCCACTCCTTTACTTCTTCGAATGATGCATTTGGTGTACCTATATATACAAGTCCTTTGTCTGAAGCCACTACATACATATCACCTTGTGCATAGGTTAATGTATCGAAATACAATATTTCCATTCCCAAATCCCCTTCTTTCTTTTTTCCACACCATCTTCCAATCATTTCATGCTACAGTTATTTTACTGACTAAAGTAAAGGAGTTTCAATAGATGAATATGTTATATGAACCTGCCATTCACTTTCAACAAGTTCAATTTTCAGTAAATGACAAAATGATATTAAAGTCAATTACTGGGTCATTTCCAAAAGGGCAAATTACCACTCTCGTTGGTCCCTCTGGCGCTGGTAAAACAACTTTACTTAAATTATGTAATGGCCTTCTCTCACCATCAAATGGGCATATACTCGTTGATAATCAACCTATTTCTACATATGATCCAACAGCTTTAAGAAGGCATGTTGGTATTGCTTTACAGGCAGCTCCTATGATAGCAGGTACAGTGTTAGAGAATCTTGCACTTCCTCGTACACTGCAAGGACAAAAACTTTTGCAGCAGGAGGCTATTCAATATTTAGAGGACGTTGGGTTAAACGAAAGCTTCCTGCATCAATCTACAAATAATCTATCAGGCGGACAACGTCAAAAGGTATCCATCGCTCGAACACTTATCAATCAATCCTCTATTTTATTATTAGACGAAATAACATCTGCCTTGGATCGTCAATCCGTACAGGATATTGAAGAATTGATTGTCACCATTAACAAAAAATACAATGTCACCATGATTTGGATTACCCATAATTTGCAACAAGCTCTAACGCTTGGTCACTATACATGGGTTATGATGAATGGGGAGCTCGTTGAAACTGGTAAAAGTTCATTACTCAATGAACCCACAAATCCACGTGTTGCTGAGTTTGTACAGGGGGTAAACAAATGACATTTCCAGCCTTATCACTGACATTAATTTTTGTTTGTATTCCTTTACTACTATCCAAAATATTAAAGTTAGACCTTGAAAAAGATACACTTATTGCAACATTACGCTCCATCATTCAATTGCTTGCTGTCGGCTATATATTAAAATTTGTGTTTGATGCAAATAGTTATAGCTATATTTTCCTGATGGTAGCACTAATGATTATCGTGGCCACGTTAAATGCACGAAAAAAAGGAGCAGGTATTAAAGGAATCACCTGGAAAATAGCACTGACTCTTCTCATGATAGAAATAATTACACAAGGTGTTTTGCTAGGCTTTCAAATTGTTCCAGCAACTGCCCAGTATATCATTCCCATTAGCGGGATGCTAATTGGTAATTCCATGGTGCTATCCATTTTATTCTTAAATCGTTTTACAGCTGAAATTACTAACCATAAGGATCAAATGGAACTAATACTATCCCTGGGTGGCACACCAAAACAGGCTATTCATCGCCAATTAATTAATGCCATAAAAGCTAGTATGATTCCTACGATTGAGAGTCAAAAAACAATCGGACTAGTACAGCTACCAGGGATGATGAGTGGTCAAATTATTGGGGGAGCCGACCCTCTTCAGGCAGTCCAATTTCAACTCTTAATTATCTTTGCTCTCTTAACAACTGCAACATTATCCAGCGTTATGATAGGCTTTTTAAGTTATCCTGCACTATTTAATGAACGTATGCAAATACTTGATATGAAATAATTGTTAGGCTGAATGTAATATAGTTTAAATAATTTATGTTATACTAAAAAGAAAATGCAGTTAGGAGAATGACCATGTTATTACGCGATTTTTTCATCCACTTATCTGAGAACCAACTATTAAATAGTGCTGCAAAGAAATATGGCCTAAAATTAGGAGCACAAAGTGTAGTAGCTGGTACAAATATCGAAGAAACAATTGCAAGCATCAAAGAACTAAATGCACATAATATTTCTTGTACAGTAGATAACTTAGGTGAATTTGTTTCAAGTAAAGAAGAAGCGACTGCTGCTAAAGAAAAAATCCTTACTGTGATCGAAGCTATTAACGAAAATGGTGTAGCTGCACATATTTCATTAAAGCCATCTCAATTAGGCTTAGATATTGATGTTGATTTTTGTTATGACAATCTGTATGAGATTGTAGAAAAAGCCGCTTCATATGATATCTTTGTTAACTTTGATATGGAAGACTATGGACGCCTACAAACTTCCTTCGATATGGTGGAAGAATTATCGAAAACATTTAATAATGTTGGTACGGTCATCCAATCATACTTTTACCGTGCAAAAGATGATATTGAAAAATTTAAGGACTACCGTTTACGTATCGTAAAAGGTGCTTATAAAGAGCCAGTTGAAGTAGCCTATCAAGACAAATTAGATATTGATTTAAACTTTATTGAGTTGATTGAATATCACCTACTAAACGGTAAATTTACATCAATCGCAACTCATGATCACAATATCATTGCGCACGTAAAACGCTTTGTAGCTGATCATAATATTCCGCTTGATAAATTTGAATTCCAAATGCTATATGGTTTCCGTACAGAAATGCAAAAAGAGCTTGCAAAAGAGGGCTATAACTTCTGTGTATACGTTCCATTCGGCGAAGATTGGTACGGGTATTTCATGCGCCGTTTAGCTGAGCGTCCTCAAAACCTTAATCTTGTCACAAAACAAGTATTTACGAAAAAAACGAATACTGTTCTTGCAGTAGCAGCAGGTGCATTCGTTCTTGGTCGTTTAACTAAACGCAATAAGTAAAAAAATGAGAACCTTTTCGCTTATGATGCGATAAGGTTCTCATTTTATTTATTCCATCCTTTTTCTTTAAAGCGTGCAATGGCCTCAATTCGATTGCCAACGTTTAGTTTTTCTAAAATCGTCGAAATATAATTACGAACTGTGCCAGCAGACAAAAACAGCTCAGCAGCAATTTCCTTTGTCGTCTTGCCCTCTGCTACAAGTGTCAGAACTTGACTCTCTCGCTCCGTTAAAGGATTTTCACTATCATCTTCATAGACAAAATCAACGAGCTCTGGCGCATAAATGCGTTTACCGTCCATTATTGTACGGATTGCGCTCACTAACTCCTCTATAGGGCTATCCTTTAATAAATAGCCTCTGACACTCGCTTTTCTAGCACGTTCGAAATAACCAGGTCTAGCAAATGTAGTTAAAATAATGACTTTACAACCTGAGCCAGTGCTATGCATTTCTTCTGCTGCGTCTAGTCCCGTTTTCACCGGCATTTCAATATCCATAACACAAATATCAGGCTGATGCTCTTCCACAAGCATCAATGCTTCCTCACCATTTTTTGCTAAGCCAACAACCTCCATATCCTCCTCCATACTAAGTAAAGAGCGAAGTGCGCCTAATAGCATCCCCTGATCTTCAGCAATCACAATTCGTATCATGTCACAATCCTCTTTTCTATATGTTCTTCAAATTGTCTTTGACATTCTGATGCGTAATAGCTACTGGGATAGTTACCGTTAATGTAGTGCCCTCAACACTTTCAATTTTAAAGGACCCATTAATAAACTCTAAACGTTCCCGCATTCCTTTCAATCCATTACCAGTTCTCCAGGCTTGTTTTTTCGTAATACCCTGTCCGTTATCTCGCACTACCAAATAAACTTCTTTAAAATTTTGATGGAAAGCAATTTCACATTTTGTTGCTCCACTATGTTTGACAACATTATTAACCGCCTCTTTTAAGCACATTGATAAAACATTCTCTACAAGTGGTGGAACTTGCAATGCGTTTTTATCACCCTCAAAGACAAACTCCATTTCAGCTGCCTTTAGTATTTGTGAAATACGCATGATCTCATCTTCAAATTTTGCCGTACGCATATCTGAAACTAATTCCCGAACCTCTTTTAAGGCAATACTAGCCGTCTGGCGTATATCCTTAATCTCAATCAAGGCTTGCTGGGGATCTCGTTCAATCAACCTAGAAGCTAGATCACTCTTCAAACCTATCATGGACAATTTTTGTCCTAATGTATCATGCAAATCTCGAGCTATTCTTTGTCGTTCTTCAAAAACAATTAATTCAGCAATACGTTCATTGGCTGTTTCTAACTGTCCCTCTAAATTTTCACGTTTATTTTTGGAATAAAGCGTTAGCGGTAAAAGGACAACAGCTAAAATAGTTAATACAACGAAAGGCAACTGTGATAAAAATAGGTTGAGCTCTACAAAGAATCCAGCACCAGTTGAAATAACTGTAAATCCAATATGTAGACCATACATAATATAAAAGCCGACGGGTCTTCGGATATTCCCAATAAAAAATGCTGTGAAAATGGACAAATAGACATAGCCATACAAGATGGTCATAATAATGTTTATAACCATTTCAAAGCTAATCCACATATAAACTAAACCGCTTTTCGAATTCATAGCAAATCGATAGAAGATAAAATAAAGCATTAAAAATGTAATGCCTATCGATATTTCGATATAAGATGATTTCCTAAAAATGAAGAAAAACGGTAGGAAACAAAAAATTATCCACAAATATACACTGAGCATCGGACTATTCGGAATAATACTATGCCATTTCCTCAACATAATCTCACGCTCTTTCCTACTTTTCCCTTATTATAACAAGAAAATTAAATTTATGCCTGTGCATGCTTTGACCCATAGTCTTCTCTTTACATAAAACAGCCATCTCTCTTGCAGAGATGGCTGTTATCAACTAAGCGGCAATACTGCCTCTTGCTTTACGTTTTATAATTTCATTTACTTCTTTATACGTCACAAATTTACCTTGATCTTCATCATATAACTTGTAACGTAGTGATTCTAAACTCGTACGTAAAGTAATCGTTGTTGCCATGTGTAATGGCGGTGTCTCATTGTGTGCCTTTTCAAGATTATAATTAGGTACACGAGGAGCTAAGTGATGAACATGATGGAAACCAATATTCCCTGTTACCCATTGTAAAAGTTTTGGCAATTTATAATAGGAGCTTCCTTCAACTGCAGCTTTCACATAATCCCACTCTGAATCGTGTTCAAAATAAGAATCTTCATACGTGTGTTGGATGTAAAATAACCAAATTCCTAAAGAACCTGCAATAAATAAAGTAACGCCTTGCACTAATAAAAACGCTTGCCAGCCCATGAAGAAAATTAAAGCGGCACAAATTCCCACCATGACAATATTCGTTAAAATTGTATTGAGACGTTCCTTCTTCTTCGCATCCTTACGATTAAAACGATTTAAGACAAGAACCATATAAAGTGGGCCTAATCCAAACATCACAAATGGATTACGATAGAAGCGGTACCATAGACGCTGCCCTTTTGAGGCTTGCATATATTCTTCAACTGTCATCATATCAATATCACCGATACCACGCTTGTCTAAGTTTGAGCTTGTTGCATGGTGAATTGTATGCTCACGTTTCCATTTTTCATAAGGGAATGATGTTAGCACCCCAGTAAAAAATCCAACCCAGTCGTTTGCCTTTTTACTTTTGAAAAATGACCCGTGTGTACAATCATGAAAAATAATAAAAGTTCGTACGACAAAACCTGCTGAAATGGCACTTAAGCCAACTGTTAGCCAAGGTGATACATCCACTAACAAGTAACCAGCCACCCATAATGCAATTAACGGTACAATTGTATTTATAATCTGAAAAACACTTTTACGCGTATCTGATTTGGCAAATGGCGCTACATCTTGGCGTAACTTTTTTGTTTTTTCTTTAATAGTTGCCATCTTTTACTCCCTCGTTTCTTTTTTTCTTATGATCTCATCATAAAACAAGAACACAAGTCAATAACAGACGCAAACATCACAAAAAGGATATGACATTTGTCATATCCTTTTATGATTTCGGTCCAGTCAAATGAAGTTGATAGAACACAAGGTCTAGCCATTGTTCAAATTTATAGCCTGCATTTTTAATGGTTCCTGCATATTCAAAGCCTAATTTTTCATGTGCTTTAATACTACCAATGTTTTCTCCATCAATACCAGCAACAAGCGTTTTGACCCCATTTTCTTCAGCCATCGCTATCAGCTTGTTCATGAGTTTTGTCGCAATCCCTTTTTGATAATGCTCTTTATGCACATAGACAGAGTGCTCCATTGTATATTTATAACCTGGATAAGGACGGAATTGACTATAGGTAGCAAAGCCAGCAACAAGCCCATTATCCTCAAATACAAGTAAAGGATTATCTAATGCTTGTTGTTCCTTAAACCACTGTACTTTTTCATCAAAAGTTTGTATTTCGTATCGATAAACAGCCTTGCTTGTTAAAATAATATCATTATAGATAGCCAAAACCTCAGGAATATCTTTTTCTTCCATGAATCGTATCATTCTGCTCACTTCCCTTAACCAAATTGTTTTCTTCTATAAAGAAACAGAGATAGACAGTCCTTGAATAGACTATCTATCTCCTCTTATTTTATGCCTTAAACATTGAAGTAGCGAGCATCAGGATGAGCAAAAACGATTGCAGATACAGATGCTTCTGGCTCCATCATAAAGCCTTCTGTAAGATGGACACCAATATCCTCAGGTTTTAATAGGCCGAATAGTTTCTCTTGATCCTCCAAGTTAGGACATGCAGGATATCCGAATGAAAACCGTTGACCTTGATATTTTGCAGCAAAACGATCTCTCATAGTGAAATCTGTTGCATCAGGGAAGCCCCATTGATCACGAATTTCTTGATGCATACGTTCAGCAAAGCCCTCTGCTAATTCTAAAGCAGTGGATTGCAAGGCATGACTTTCAAGGAATTTCCCATCCTCTTTTAACTGGCGGGCTTTAGCCATAACTCCTTGACCTGCTGTTACAACCATGAGTGCAATATAGTCCATTTCACCGCTCTCTACCGTTTTTAAGAAATCTGCAAGACATAAAAATGGTTCAACCTGCTGACGAGGGAAGGTAAAACGCTCAATTTCTGTCTTACTATCAGCAGGGTCATACACAACGACATCATCACCATCTGCTTGAGCAGGGAAAAATTGATACAAACCAGATGGCTTTAATAGATCACTTTTTAAATAATCATCTACTAAATCCTTGAGCTCTGTTGCTCTTGAATCACCCGCATCAAGCAATTGCTGAACTTGCCCTTTCAAGCCTAAATGGTGTCCCAGTAATGTACGCATATTAACATAAGGATATAAATGAGATACAGAATATTCTTTTTTCACATGACGTCGTAAATCAGCTGGTAAAAATACTGGCGCATCTTTTACTGTTCGTGCAGGCTTTATTGTTACCTCTTTTGCCGGCCGAGCAGCTCGTTTTTCATCGGCCTCTAAACGTTTTTGACGGGATTCTTCAATTTCTGCTAAGAAATTTTCACGTGTCCCTTCACCCATTAATAGATTCGCTTGCTCTAAGCCTTGCATAGCATCCTTTGAATAAATAACAGGACCACCATATTCATCTGCAATTTTTGTTTCAGTAAAACGACGTGAAAGTGCAGCACCACCAACTAAAATAGGAACATCAATTCCTGCCTCTTTAAAATCCTGAGCAGTAATGACCATCTGTTGCGCTGATTTCACGAGTAAACCTGACAGCCCAATAAAATCCGGTTTTTCCTTACGAATCGCTTCAATCAATTGGGCAGGGGTTACTTTAATGCCCAAATCGACTACCTTATAGCCATTATTACTTAATATAATATCAACAAGGTTTTTCCCAATATCGTGAACATCGCCTTTTACCGTAGCAAGTACCATTTTCCCTTTTCCAGCACTCTCTTCATCCTTCTCCATGAATTGCTCTAAATGAGCAACTGCGGCCTTCATCACACCTGCTGATTGTAAAACCTCTGCCACAATGAGTTGATTATCATTAAATAATCGACCTACCTCAGCCATGCCCTCCATTAAAGGACCATTAATTATATCAAGTGGCGCCTCGAAGATTTCCCGTGCAGCGTCTAAATCCTCAATTAGCCCTTCTTTGGTACCTTCTAATATATAGTAAGCTAAACGACCTTCAACCGTTTTCGGAATATCAGCTTCCGTTTTTTCCTTCTTTTTATCTCGATAAAAATCTGTAAACACTGCTAATGTTTCATCATTAGTATTAAAGAGCAGGTCATTTGCGAGTTTGATTTCTTCTTCTGGGATGGATGCATAACGCTCCAATTTCTCTGTATTAACAATGGCATAATCTAAGCCCGCCTGTGTACAATGATAGAGATAAACAGCATTCAGTACTTCACGGCCAACTGGTGGTAAGCCAAATGAGATATTACTTACGCCAAGTACCGTCAATGTCTGCGGCAATTTTTCTTTGATGAGACGAATGCCTTCAATCGTTTCTAACGCTGAGCCAATATACTGCTCATCCCCAGTTCCTACAGGGAACATTAATGGGTCGAAAATGATATCCTCTGGTGCAATCCCCCATTTCTCCGTTAAAAGTTGATAGGAGCGCTCGGCAATTTCGAGCTTTCGATGACGGTCAACCGCCATTCCCTTTTCATCTATCGTTCCGACAACTAACGATGCACCATATTTTTTCACGAGTGGTAATACTGCATCAAATCGTTCTTCACCATCCTCTAGATTAATAGAGTTAATGATGGCTTTCCCTTGTGAAAACTTTAATGCTTCCTCAATTACTTTTTCATCAGTTGAGTCAATTACAAGAGGCACCTTAACCTTTTTTACAACCTCCTGCATAAAACCACGCATATCTGCTAATTCATCGCGATCAGGGTTGGCTAAACAAATATCAATAACATGTGCACCATTTTTGACTTGAGCACGTGCAATCTCTGCGGCCTCCTCAAATTTACCATCGATGATTAAATTCTTAAATTTACGAGAGCCGATTACATTGGTTCTCTCCCCAATAAATAATGGACGCATAGAATCGTCATACAATAATGGTTCAATTCCTGATACCGCATGACCATGTGTTTTTTCCGGTAATTGACGAGGTTTTTCATCTTTTAAGACCTCACGAATGGCTGCAATATGAGCCGGTGTCGTCCCACAACATCCACCTACAATATTAAGCCAACCTTTTTCTGCAAAACCTTTTAATTTTTGCGATAGTGATTCTGGTGATTCGTGATAACACCCTTCTTCATCTGGCAAGCCAGCATTTGGATAACAGCTAATATAGCCTGTTGAAAGCTCTGCTAATGAACGAATGTGATCCGTCATAAACTCAGGTCCTGTCGCACAGTTTAGGCCAACTGATAATGGTTTAATATGCTCGATCGAAATATAAAAGGCATCGATTGTTTGCCCTGCAAGCGTTGTACCCATCGGTTCTATTGTTCCTGAAATCATGACGGGTAGCTCTTTTCCCGTTGATGCAAAAGCGCGCTGTACGCCAAGTGTGCCTGCTTTGACATTGAGCATATCCTGACTTGTTTCTAATAACAAAACGTCGGCTCCTGCCTCAATTAATGCCTTTGCCTGTACATAAAAATTTTCCTCTAGTTCATCAAAAGTAATACCACCTGTTACTGATAACGTTTTTGTTGTTGGCCCCATAGCACCTGCGACAAAACGTGGCCAATCCGATGTGGTATAACGATCTACTGCTTGGCGAGCAATTTCCACTGCACGCTTATTAATTTCTTCTGCTTTTGTGCCAAGATCATATTCATTTAACACAAGAGGCGTCCCACCAAATGTATTTGTACAAATAATATCTGCGCCTGCCTCTAGGTATTTATGGTGAATTTTTTCAATAACATCTGGTCTAGTAAGCACAAGATTTTCATTACAGCCATCAAATTCCTCGCCACCAAAATCCTCTGCTGCTAAATTTTCATTTTGTAGCATTGTTCCCATTGCGCCATCAAGAATTAAAATACGTTTCTCTAATTGCTCTTCAATCGAGTGCTTAGCCATGTATACTTACTCCTTTTTTCTGTTCATCCAATTGCTCTATATATTTCATCAACTCTAATGTCACATCGTAACGTAAAAATGGTGTAATAAGGTAAATCCCATTGAAATATTGCGTAGCCACTTCTACTAATTCTTTTGCTATGGAAATCCCTTCCAATACCGCCCTTTCCTTATCTTCTCCACATGCTTTCATTCTTGTTAAGGCATCTTCAGATAATTTGATACCTGGCACTTCATGATGTAAAAATTCAGCACTTTTATAACTCGTAACAGGCATAATACCGATATAAATGGGAGCTTGTAAATGCTTTGTTGCCTCATAAATCTCTACAATTTTCTCTTTCGTATATACTGGTTGAGAAATGAAGTAGTCTGCCCCATGCTCAATTTTATTCTCCAAGCGTTTCACAGCACGTTCTAACACACGGACGTTTGGATTAAATGCAGCAGCAACTGAAAAATTTGCTTTTTTACGAAGTGGCTTACCTGAGAAAGAGACCCCTTCATTTAATTGCTTAATTAATTGGATTAGCTCCATGGAAGATACATCATAAACACTTGTCGCACCTGGGAAATCTCCTACTTTCGTTGGATCACCCGTAACGGCCAACACATCATGAATACCTAAAGCATTTAACCCCATTAAATGAGATTGTAGACCAATTAAATTACGGTCTCGACATGTAATATGAGTTAGTGGGCGTACACCATGTGAACTCTTCAACAATGCGCCCATTGCAATATTGCTAATACGTGGAGAGGCCAATGAATTGTCTGCCATCATAACTACATCTGCACCTGCATCATATAATTGCTTTGCTCCTTCAAGGAACCCGTCAATCTCTAAATGTCTAGGTGTATCCAACTCTACTATGACAGAGCGTTCACGTTTAACTTTTTCATGAAGAGGCTCATACTTTGTTGGCTCCGCTTCCCGAACAATCTCAATCTTTTTAGGCTTCGCATGCTTCTCCTGAACCGGTGATAACTCTTCTAAATACTTCTTTGCTGCTGCAATATGTTTGGGTGTTGTACCACAGCAGCCCCCTATTAGGCGTACACCTTGATCACGCAATTCAACAGCCGCTCGACCAAAATAATCAGCTTCTGACTCATAAACGACACGCCCATCCTCTAAGTCCAGAAGTGATGCATTCGGGTAGGCCGACATAAATGCCTTATGAGGAAGTTCTACACCTTCAAATGCCTGAATTGTATGGTGTGGACCTAGTCGACAATTGACACCAACAATATCCGCACCTAAGACTTCAAGCTCATGGAGAGCATTATTTAAAGACACCCCATTTTGTAAAACACCAGGCTCATGCATAGAAACTTGTGCAATAATCGGCAATTTTGTTTTTTCTCGTAGCATCTTTAAGGTTGCTGTTAATTCTTCAAAATCATAATAAGTTTCAAGTAAAAGGCCATCTGGATTCCCTGCAAGTAAGACTCTTGCTTGTTCTTCAATAGTCGCTAATATTTCATCCAAGGTTGCATCACTTTTACGAATTCCCCGAATACCACCAATTGTTCCTAAAACAAATTGACCGCCATCAGCCGCTGCTCGTTTTGCGATGGTGATAGCAGCTTCATTAAATTGTTGAACACGTGATTCTAATCCATAGCGAGCTAATTTAATGGCATTTGCACCGTACGTATTCGTTTGAATGATGTCAGCACCAGCTGCAATATATTCTCTATGAATCTTTTCAATTAACTCGGGTCTCTGAACATTCATTTCCTCATGGCAATACTCCAATCCATAGCCGTATAGCACTGTGCCTATTGCACCGTCTGCCGTCAATACATGCGTTTTTAACCTTTCAAGCAATCCCATAAAATTAGCCTCGCTTCCTATGTCTCTATATAATAAAAAGCCTTCTTTCATAAAAAAAGAAGGCTTTAACGATTCATCATTGTTGTTCCTTCTCATCTTCGACTCAACGGTCTTCTGGATTTAGCACCTGACAATAAAGTTGGTTGCTGAAGCTTCAATGGGCCAGTCCCTCTGCTTCTCTTGATAAGAATTAAGTATGAATTTTTTAAATAATTAAAAGAATCATATCGTTTACTGACGAATGAGTCAAGACTATTTCACATAACAAAGTTTTTTTCCACTTAAAAACTTAGAAATTGGCAAGCTCCTTTGCAAGCTCTTCGCCAATTTTTTTCCCGTTTTGAATGCAAGCACCAATACCTACGCCAAAATATGAGCACCCTGCAATCGATAAATTAGGATATTTCTCATGTAATTCTTGTAGTAACCCTTGTAATGCCTCACGATGCGCTAGATCATATTTAGGCATTTGATCAATCCATTTTGTTACATTCACAACGGTTGGCTGCTCTTCTATTCCTAGGCTCTTTCTCACATCTTCTAAAGCAACTGCTGCCAATTCTTCATCCGTCATGGCACGTAGTTGCTCATAGGCTGGATTGATGCTCTTATAAAAGAGTCGCACAAGTAATTTATTTTCTTTCGATGTATGCTTCCATTTACGACTAGTCCAAGTTGCTGCATTACAAGTAACGTCTGAATTATGGGAAACAATATAACCTGTTCCATCTGCTGGCAATTTAGCATCTGGCACATCAAAACCTAGATAGATAGTAATCGCTGATGCTGTCGTAAATCGATCAAAATAGCGGTTTAAAGATTCATCCTGTAGCAGATTTTGGACAGTATCGTTCGGTAATGCTAAAACGACATAATCTGACTCAATAATTTCACCATTAGCTAAGGAAATAGTGTATTTCTTATCTTGTTTTTGAACATTTAAAGTAGTAACACCCTTGATAATTTCTACATCGGATAAGGTTTGTTCAAGTCGATCAATTAAAGAAGATAAACCTTTTTTAAAGGATATAAATTTTTTGTTCGCTGCTTTAACAAATTGCTCACGATTCGCATCAAAGCCTTTAATAATACTTCCATAATCATTCTTATAATCAATCAAATACGGTAAAGTAGAGCCAATAGAAAGCTGATGTAAATCTCCCGAATAAACACCTGCAAGGACTGGTGCAATTTGATTTTTCACCAGTTCCTCTCCTAAATAGTAAGTTAAAAATTCACCGATTGAACTTTCCTTTGTGAAGCTATTGTTTGGCAATGTTAAATCCTTCAACGCTTCTTTTTTTCCTTGCTCGGAAATAAGTGTACTTTCCTCTAAGGATGCTAAACTCATCGGTATTCCAAAAGTTGAATCTGCCGGAATAGCATGTAACTCATTATTCGTATAAATATAAGAAATACCTGTTTCGTTGTAAACTAGTTCCGCCTCAAAATCAAGCTCCCGCACGAGTTCCATAACGCCTTGATGACGGGCTACAATAGAATCAGCACCCGTTTCCATGATGAAACCTTTTTCATGTGCTGAATATAATTTGCCTCCTAAATATGTATTTTTTTCTATAAGCACTAGACGAACATCTAAATTATGTTCCTTTACTTGACGTTGCAAATAATGCATTGTACATAGTCCTGTAATACCGCCGCCTAAAACAACAACTGTTTTCATCATAACCGCCCCTATTATTCATTCTTTCTACAGTATAATCCTTTTTTCATTGAAAATTACGTTAAACCCTTTACAAATTTAGCAAAAATAGAGCTATTTCATCAGTGAAATAGCTCTTACTTTATAAATCTCTATAAGATTGATCCTCTATAGTAATGACTTCACAACAAACATTTTAATAGGTACTATAGTGTTTATTACGTCTAAAAACATAAAAAATAGGATGTAAATGTTAGTAGTCTATCCTTTTAAATTTTGCGCAAAGCTCGCTAATTTTTCTGCTGAATTTGTTACCTCAGTAAATGAAGTGCCTAATTCACTTAATATGCCTACAATTGCTTGTATTTTTGTTGCCATACACTCATTTTGATCTTTTGCTTCTGTCATGGCTCCCAATATACTCGTAAATTGGCCTTCAGTTTGTAACATATTTTCTTCACCTGCTGCAACTTCATCTTGAATATTTGTCAAAGAATACTCTAATTTCTCTGTTCGTTCTCCTGTCTTTTTCAATAACAAAGCCACCGCTGTAACAGATTCTTTTGTCTGAATTGATAATTTACGTACTTCATCGGCCACTACGCTAAAGCCCTTTCCCGCTTCCCCAGCACGTGCTGCTTCAATTGCAGCATTTAAAGCCAATAGATTCGTTTGATTCGCAATATTGGTCACAACACTCATGATTGTTTCCATTTCCTTAGACATACCTGATAATTGTTCAATATTTTCCTCTATATCATGAAGAGAATGACTAATATTGAGCATATTTTGTGATTGATTTTTTAAACGCTCGCGACCCTCAAGTGCTTGGTTTTCAGCCAGTGTAGACACATCGAGTGATTTTTTTGCCAAATGTTTAATTTCGTCAGATTGCTTACTTAAGCAGGAAAATGAATTATTGGTTTCCTGCGAGATCGTTGCAAGTGCTTCAGAAGAATCTACAATCTGTCGTTCAATCACTTCTTTTTCATGAACCATTTTTTCTTTCAGTTGTTCCACAGTGTTTTCAAAAGCTTCTAAAACGAGTTGTTGCTCAAAATTACAAATTTTCGATATAGCTCTGATCGTATTAAATTGATCTTGTGGAAATTCTATATTTTTTTCGACTAAATCAATAAATGATACCGATAAATCTTGGAATGCACAGATATACCACTGTGTTCTAAGCCCAATGTGGACATGCACCTTTGCAATTTTTACACGCCTTTGGTAATACATCTCATCAATGGTCCCGTTAAACATTTCAATAATATGTTGCCGTAATGTTACTTTAAGCTTTTCTACAGAACTATGATGACTGATAATATCTACCAAATGATGCTCTGTTCCAATCATGTTGTAAAAACGGTTTACGATGTGATCTACATTATCCATAACTATTGGCTGGAAAGCTTTTAAATATTGTAAGTCGTTCTTCGTTAAGTTCAGCATTTCAATTTGCTTCGCCATCGATTGACGAGAGGACAAATCCATTTTCACTGTGTATTGCTGTAAATCCAATACCTTCGTCTTTCTCTGTTTTTGAAAAATCACACATCTTCCCTCTTTCATTCCGTTTACTTTCATCAGGCTGAGAAACATCAAATCCCTTTTAACATATTGATGGATACACGAAAAAATACCGATAAAATCAGATTAGTCAGATTTAATGGTTACATTCAATAGCGCAATTCCGTATGACAGACTTCCTCCAAAAGTATGTCGGGTACCCCTTTACTCAATTTATCCTAAGATTATATGCTTTCAGCAAACAGATATAGTCACTACATGACTATCAGTAAATTATTTACGTATGCTTCTTTTCAAAATCACTCATTTACATTAATCATTTTATAAATGACTGTCAATCTTATGAGTACCATTTTTTTACACAAAATGTATAAAAAGTCCTTGTTGTTAAATAAAGCGTAATAAACAATGAAAAAGCTACCACAATATTATTGGGTAGCTTTTTTAACTATTTTTTTGTTTATTATGCTTACTTGTTTTATATTTATTCTACTTTTTTATTGATCATCTTCAAATTTCACTATACTAATATTTTTTTTCCTCAATCATCATCTATCTAAATACTCGTAAAAAGCAGTCTAATTTAGACCAAAATACTCACGAGTTGCAGCATTATAAATAATTCTAAAAACCTATGTTTTTTTAACACTAAATTTACAATCCTTTAAGTTCCTGTAATATTTTAGCTGCTTCTTCGGATCCTGCATCTGCCGCGAGTCCAAACCATTTAATAGCTTCTTTCAGATTTCTATCTAACCCTGTATCTTTATTAAAAATATGCCCTAACTGTAGCTTGGCTTCTACATCTCCTTGAAGTGCGGCCTGCTTAAACCAATGAATACCTTTTTCGAGATTGCGAATTCCAGCCAGACCATTACTCCATATATAACCTAAATCATAAAAGGCATCTACATGATATTGCTCTGCAGCTCTTTCATACCAAAACAGACCACGATTGACATCTTTCACTTGGCCTAAGCGACCCTCTAAATAAATTCCACCAAGTCGATATTGTGCTTCCACATACCCTGCCTCAGCTGATTTTTTATAGGCGTTAAAAGCCTCTTTCACATCTACCTCAACACCTAGCCCCTGCTCATAAATAATCCCTAACGTAAACATTGCCTCTGCCACATTCTTTTGTGCAGCATAATCAAACCATTTTTTTGCTAATGTATAATCCGTTGATACACCCTCGCCATTAAAGTACATATCTGCTAAATTATTGGCAGCATCCGCATGTCCCTGTAAAGCTGCTTTTTCATAGTATGAAAAGGCAAGGGAATAATTTTCCTCCATACCTATGCCCCCGAAGCAAAAATTCCCAAGCATATATTGAGCATCTGCATTTCCTTGGGCAGCAGCTAGCTCAAACCATTTCAATGATTTTTCAGGTTGAAAATGTTTACCCTCTCTAGAATTATAGTATTCGCCCAGTTGATATTGGGCATCACCATCCTGCTCTTCAACCGCTTCCTTATACAAATCAATAATGAGCTCATGATCTAAGTCCTCTTCATCTAGAACAGCAACTTGTTCATCTTGATGGCGAAAATACCATTCTACAATATCAAGCACATCATCTACTACTTCTATACTGTTTTTTAACTTTTCTAGCGAAGAAATTTGCCAAATGAGTATATAGATAGGCTGTGGAATGGCATCGCGCAAGACATCATCATATTCTGCCAACAGCGTTAATACATTCTCCTGAATCGATTGAGATTGCACTGTATGGACAATCTGCAAATGACGTTGTTGCTGTTCTTTTAATAATCCTCGTACTACTTGATACAGTATTTTCTGCAAGGCTGTTAGGTTAACTTCAGCGAATGTAAGTAATTTTATATTTTGAGCAAACCACTGATCTTGAGTTTGTGTAAGATTTTGTAGGGAAATTATTCGTTCTTTATTTCGCTTGGCTAAAATTTGCTCGTACATTATTTTCCTCCCTTGCACACTATGTAAAAAACTGCCTTACCACTATTATATGGAAGACAGTTGAAGTTTGGTTACACATATGCTCTCAATAGTAAGCCTACGATAAGCGTAATAATTAAAAATACTGTGACATGGGTCCATTTATACATGGCTAATAAGCCTATAAATTCCCGTGTAAATGCATTAGGAACATAGTAAAAAGCAGTTTTTGAGCCAATTCCCTCGGCATCTAATGCTGCTTTCCTAGCATAAATACTTGCGCGAAACACATGGAAATTATTCGTAACAAAAATGGAACGATAATTCTCTCCATGAGAATGGTGGTCCATTATTTGCTTTGAAAAGATCATATTTTGTTCTGTATTGGCTGAACGATCCTCCATTACTATCTTGTCAGTCGGAATATGATGTACTTTTATTAGGTATTGTTTCATTGCATATGCTTCTGATACCTTTTCATCATTTCCTTGACCACCGGAGACAATGATATAAGGCTTCATCTCATACTTTATATATTGCTTTACTGCTTCATCTAAACGACTTGCTAAAAGCGGAGGTACTGTATCGCCAATTAACCCTGAACCTAATGCAATAATGTAATTTGGTTCATAACGTATTGGTGTAAGAAGATACAATATTGAATAAGCAAGGACACTAGTATATAAGAACATTGTATAGCCAAAAATCAAAAACGCATAGAAGAAAAGAATATGCCAAAATACATTTTCAATTTCAATAAAAATGACGAATACATACCATATCATCATAATAACAAAACTTAGCCCCAATATAGCTAACATTAAGTTACGAAATTTGCGTCCTTCCTTTTCCAATAATACTTTACTATTGAAAAACATGGCTATCGATAAAATAAACATAATGCTTGGAAAGCTTCCTAATATAATGAATATCCCCATTTCGGAAATAATCCCCTGATCATTCGGTAGCAATAAAGGATAATGAATAATGAACGCTCTGACAATATACATACCTATCAGGCCAAGGGCTACCGCGTTAAGAAATCGCCTTTTTTCTGTTAGGTACAAAATAATAAAAATGGTAAGGAAGATTGATAAAGTTAGTAGCATTTTTTCACTCCTTTCTATTGTATAATTTCTGCAATCATTACATCTGCCACTATTTGTCCATATTTTTTGATATAGCTTAATTTTTGAAAGCGTTTGTTTTATTTTTTAATATAGTTCATGTAATATTACTATATAAGAACTAGTTTATGATTAGATTAAAAATTATATTGGAGGAATGTATGTAATGAAAAAAATTCTTGCCGCTCTTTTTGCAGCGACACTGATATTTTCAACTGTTGGTGCAACATTATTTATTTCTGATACGCCAACGGCAGAAGCTAAATCCTATAAATCGGGTAAAAAGGGCTTCTCTAACAATAATAATAGCTCGAATATCCAAAAATCGGATACTACTAAAGATCAAAACAATGCAACAACAAATAAAAACAACTCAACATCTACTAATAAAGCAGATACTCCTAAAAAAGGTGGCTTTTTCTCAGGTGGTCTGATGAAAGGATTAATGCTTGGTGGACTTGCTGGATTATTATTCGGTAGTCTATTTAGTGGTATGGGTATACTGGGAAATATTTTAGGTTTACTTATTAATGTCGCAGCAATTGTTGTTATTGTGATGCTTGTTGTGAAGATAATAAATATGTTTAAAGATAAAAAGCGCAAAGAGGAAGCACAATGGCACAAATAATCAACGAACAAGATATTATTAATGCTATTTGTTTATCTCAAGCCTACTATCAAAACATTCGACCCGAGGATGTTCTTGTTGAATTGACTTACGAGGATGATGCAGGCTTTGGTGCGGAGGTCGAAGTCAACGGTCAAATCGAGGTGCTTAATACAGCAGCCATGATTGGTGCCTTACGTGTTTGGATCAAGGATGTTCTACACGGTGATCCATTCTCAACAGGGATTGAACTTGTTTTAGATGACGAAGAAGGCATTATTGCCAAACTATCATAAAAAAATAGCAGTACAATGAATCGTCCAAAAGAATTCATTGTGCTGCTATTTTACTTTTTCAAACGTTTTTTAACCTCTTCTTTTTCTTCTTCATTAAGAGAAAAATCTACGATAGAGCGTCCCAGCATTAATAACATGATAAACATTACTCCTGTACCAACAATTAAATAAATCATTGTAAAAACTTTAGAATAAGCCGTTGTTGGAAATAGTCCTGTTTCGACTCCAGTTGGAATTAAGCTCACTACAGCAAAATACATGGCATCCAACCAGTACCACCCTTCTGTCCCCTTGTAGAATAGAGTGCCTGATAGAATGATTAAAAATAGTGTAGTAAATAATGATAAGAACTGTGGACGTTTAAAGGACCTCCACAAACCTTTTACTAATCTTTTAGCAGATAATATAAATGACAGCATCCCATTCTCCTTTATTAATGGACGTACAACAGCTTAGTTAGACTATACTTCGTTTTTTACGAAAACGTCAAAAGGTAGAGGAGACAATTCCCCTACCTTCTAATTATTATTGAATGAGTAGCTGACTAAGATTGGTAAATATTTTAGCTGCTTGACCTCTTGTTGTGACAGCCTCAGGTGAAAATTTCCCTCCATCCCCTGTCACAATTTCTAATTCATACAGCATTGTGATGGCACGTTTGGTTTCTGCATTATAAGAAGCAACATCTCTAAATGGCACATTGCCTTTTGCAATATACGGCTGATTAGATTGCTGTTCATAGGCGCGATGAATCATTAAAGCTAATTGAGCACGTGTCACAGGGTGTCCAGGCTTAAACTTCCCATCTGTTCCTTTAATAAGACCATGTACATATGCTGCCGCAATTTCTGCCTGTGTTGCTGCATCATAATTTGCGATATCAGTAAATGGTGCTTTTTCTTCAGTAGTTAAGCCAAGACTTCTTACAAGAATGGCTGCAGCTTGGGCACGTGTTACACTACTCTCAGGTCTAAATGTCCCATCTGTATAGCCATTCATTATACCTGTATTTGCGGCTTTTTGGATATACTCTTTTGCCCAGTGATTCTGTGTATCTGTAAAGCTAACGGTTCCTTTCGTAGTGAAAGTTACTGTAGGATTTTGAACACTTTCATTACCAGCACCATCAATGGCTTTGATAGATACATTGTAGGTTGTATTTTCTATTAAATCTTTGAGCGTAATTGTAGTAGTGTCAGCATTTAAAGTTGAAGTTAATTTTCCATTCACATAGACAAGGTAATTTGCTACGCCTACATTATCTGTCGCTTCTTGCCAGCTAACCTTAACAGATGTATGATCTTTTACCTCTACTCCTATAGCCTGCGTGACATCCCATAAAGAGCTTGTTTTAATAATTGGTAAAAATGCTTCATTTGCTACCGCTAAATAACCAGCTTCACTTAAATGAATATTTTCAGGGTTTGGTAGATAGTTGGCAACATCCTTTGCAACAACATCATATGTAGGAACAAAAATAGCGCCCGCTTTTTCAGTAGTTGTTTTGATTGTTGAATTCAAAGTAGCTAATAACAGATTAAATTGTTTTTGTAAGTTCGCACTATAGTATGGGAAGGAATTATAATAGCCCATTACATATACTTCAGCTTGTGGATTAATTTTTTTGATTTCAGATAGAATAGTAGCAATGTTCGATACAGCTTCTTTAGTAGCTTTTATGATAGCCACAGTGTCAATTCCCGTTGTTTGAGATTCTTTTAATATTGGCAATAGATCATTTGCCCCAGCTGTTAATGTGATGATTTCAGCTTCCTTAATAGAAGCTCGTAACTTTGCCTGTTCCTCTGTATAGCCAAAACCAGTCACTGTTTTTGCAACATCATTTTGTAGATCAACTAAAACATTTTTAGTTGTGTAGCCTGACATAGCAAAGCCCTTATTAAAGGAAGTAAGGAAGCCGTCTTGCTGTAATGCCTGTGCAATAAAATCGGTATAGCCTAATCCAATTACACCTACTTCATTCATCCCATGTGCTAATGAATCACCAAGAGCCACATAATCGGTTTGTACAATCCAACTTGGTGCTATACGGTCACCCTGTCCTTCTTCTGCACTAGCTGCTACAGGTATAGCTAATTGCAAAGCCAATATACTTGAAGCTAAAAAACGAAATTTCTTTGATAATCTCATTTACTCTCTCCTCTACTTATAAAATAGTCGTTGTTTTCACTATTTTACTAGAGGAGCGATAAAAATAGGTTAAATTACAACAATCTTTTTAAAACATTTCATTTTTTATCTAATCAACCTGTATCTTTCCATAAATCCCACCACCACCAACTTCAATGGCTAATTGACCCGTTCTCGCTAAATCGATTAATTGGGCTAGTTTATGTGGCACAATTTGTTCAAGCTGGTCGATTGTTACACGATGCAAAATATTCATTTCTGTACCAAATGCTCTGATTAAACGTTCCATCATTTTAGGACCTATACCTGGAATGAAATCAAGTGGTATCTGATGAATGTAAGGTGGTCTATTTCGCTTATTGGGAAAGTCTTCAGATAGCTCCTGTATACGGGTAGCTACTCCCTTTATAATATGAGTACTCCCACATTCTGTACAAATGATAGCTTCTTTACTTAGCTGTTGACTACATTTTGAACAAACTGTTTGATGATATTTGCCAAGTAAAGGATTCAGGCCATAATTGGCTATTACCGCTCGTCCCTCTTGCTCATGCAGAGCCATTTTTAATTCTGTAAAATTCGCTTCTGCTAATCGTAACTTTTGATATTCTCGTGCTAATTTTCCAAGGGAATGCGCATCGGAATTGCTAACGAATGTATATGCTTGTAATTCTTTAATATGACGTACCATATTTGTATCAGAGCTTAAACCTAATTCAATGCCATCAATAAGGTGCGGATCAAAGACTTCAGTTAAACTTCGACGAACCCCTTTGCCAAACAAACTTTTAAATGGTGTAAATACATGTGCAGGAATAAAAATACCTCCCAATTCATGCACCTTTTGCTGCAATGTCTGGCCATCACAATAAATACGCTGTGAACTTAAATGGATATTCTTCATATGTTGTGACATCCATTCTGAGAACTGCTTCATGAGCTCTAGTGTAGGAAAGTAAGCAAGCACATGAATAGGACCCTGACAATGTTGATCATAAATTTCGATCTCTGATCCGGGAATCAAAGTTGTTTCCTGAAATCGCAGACCACCTTCTTTAAGTTCTTGCAGTTCTCCGTGTTCAATCATCCTCACCATTTCTTCGATTACTTCTGGTGAGTGACAGTCAATGATCCCAATGATGTCTAATCCTTTTCTTGCACTAGCCGTCTCTAAAATTCGTGCTAATGTTAACGTTTTACTGCCAGTAATTTTCACTGCCCTTCCACTAGAAGTACGTCCAATATGAATATGTAAATCAGCATAAAATTCATTCAATTCAAACACTCCTTTTAGTACATCTATAAAACGAAAATACCTTACATTACTGCAAGGCATTTCTCTTCATTATGATGGATGGTTTGTGGTAGTGCTATTATTTGACTCCAAAGCTCCAGAACCGTGTGATGGTGTGGAGGAAGCATCATAGGCAACTAATGTTACACCAATCTTTTCTTCAAGCTCATTGATTTTTTCTAGTTGCTGCGGGTCTAATTGTGCAAACTTAATTTCTGTCATGGCCATCAATCCTTTCAATTATACAATTCCCCGAAATATAGAAAATATACTTCTTCGCATAATTGCGGAACATGGAAAATAAAAATGACTGATTATCAGTCATTTTTATTGACATTATTTTTCTTATTCTATAACATAATAATTAAGTAAGGCAAAAGTGAGGGATTGCATGTCAAAAGAAGAAAAAATTATTCAAGCTGCCATTGAGGTTTTTCGAGAAAAAGGAATAGAAAAAACAAAGGTTTCAGATATCGTTAAAGCTGCTGGGATCGCTCAAGGAACATTTTATCTTTATTTCCCATCACGCCTTTCTGTGATGCCAGCTATTGCTAAAAATATGGTAGAAAAAATTATTGCTACCTTAGATGAAGGTATTTCAAGTCATAAGCCCTTTGAACAGCAACTTGAAGAGGTTGTGGAAATGGTTTTCTTAATCACGAAAGATTATGGAGATATCGTTGCACTTATTTATGCAGGCATTGCGCAAACTGAGCATTTAAAAGAATGGGAAAATATATATGCACCCTATTATGAATGGATGAGTCATTTCTTATTATCTGGCCAGCAACAGGGAATGATACGTGATTCAATTGACCCAACACGTTCTGCTAAACTGATGATTGGTCTAATTGAATCTGCTGCTGAACAAATTTATTTATTTGACGATAGCAAGGATGAAACAATGAAATTGCTCAAGCTTGAGCTTATAGACTTCCTATCTCACGCACTTGGCCTACGTCACCCATAAAAGTGACGTTCTTTTTTACTTCAAAAATGACTGAATGTCAGTCATTTCATTACCTAATAGAAAGGATTTTATTTATGAAAAAAGAATGGATGTACGTCGTTTTAACAAGTTTATTTGAATTGCTTTGGGTATTTGGCTTTAACGTAGCAAGCTCATGGTGGCATTGGATAATTATTGTGACAATCATTGCTATAGATTTTCATTTCTTATCGAAGGCTTGTGAGAGCTTACCTACTGGTACAGTCTATGCTATTTTCGCCGGAGCAGGTGCAATTGGTACTACATTAATGGATATTTTCATTTTCGAAGGAGAATTTAATGCCATTAAAGGACTGTTCATGATTATTTTAATATTAGGTGTGATTGGTCTAAAATTAGCGGATAATTCTTCTAAAGTGCAGGTGCAAACGAAAGGAGAGAATGTATAATGGGTTGGGTACTTATTATCTTAGCTGCATTGTCTGAAATTATAGGTGTGATTGGCTTACGCTTCTATAGTCAGCAGAAAACATTACAAAACTTAATTTTATATATTGGTGGTTTTGGTGTGTCCTTTGCCCTTTTATATGCATCCTTCAACTATTTGCAGTTAAGTATTGCCTATGTTGTTTGGGTAGGAATTGGTACTGTTGGAGCTGTACTCGTAAATATCATTTTCTTTGGTGAATCTAAAAATCTATCACGTATTATCAGTATCATAGCAATTATCATAGGTGTAGCAGGCTTAAAAGCAGTATCTTAATGGCTCTACAATACAGGACGCCACTCTTAAATCGGAGGCTTCCTGTATTCATTTTATTTAATATGGCATGACGAAGAAGGATTGGAGTAATTAAGATAAAAATTCATAAATTCCATCCGCAATAAATTCCGCAGGACCACGCATCCAGATATGGTCATTGTCAGCCCATCGTATGACTAAGTCACCGCCACTAAGTTGGACTACTATCTCTTCTCCCTTCTGACAAAAACCATTTAATATAGCAGCCACTACCGCTGCACAAGCACCTGTCCCACATGCCTCTGTTATACCCGAACCTCGTTCCCAAACGCAGCATTTCAACGCCTTCTCATGAACAATCTCTACAAACTCAACATTGCAACGATAAGGAAATCTTATATCATTTGCTATATCACCAAGTGTTCTTAATGGTGCTTGCTCGATTGCATTCACAAAAAATACGGCATTCGGGTTGCCCAAAAACAAAGCTGTTACCAAAAGAGATTGTTGGGGTAACGGAAAAATCTCATTGATGACAAGCTCATTTGGATTTCCTAACATCGGAATGTCTTTGCGCAATAAGAGAGGTTTGCCCATATCGACTATCACCTCTATTACACGATTGTCTTGCACCACTACCTGAGCCAGCATAATCCCGGATTTCGTTTCAATCGTAATTAGCTCTTGTCGTACAATATGACGTTCAAAAACATACTTAGCAACACAGCGAAGACCGTTACCGCAATTTGTCCCCTCAGAGCCATCTTTATTAAATACACGCATACCACAGTCAGCAATTTTAGATGGTTGGATAATAATCAATCCATCCGAGCCAATACCAGTATGGACATTGGCCATTTTTTGAGCCAATTCACAAAAGATATCTTCCTTGTAATTATGTTGGAAAAGATCAAGATAGATATAGCTGTTGCCAATACCATGCATTTTCGTAAAGGCTATTTGCATACAGTCACTCCTTAAAGGATGTTTTATGTATCTAATAGAAGATCTCACTTTCTATATTTGGCTAAACCTCTTCGTGAACTGTTCAGGAACATATGTAAGATACGGCTTCCCTGTCAGTGGATGTATTTGAATATCCGCAAAAACACCGAATACATCTTGTAGCACTGTTGGGGTAAGTACTTCCTCTGGTGTACCATGGCAAACTATTCGCCCTTGCTGTAAAACGTAAATTTGATCGCAATACATAGCAGCGATATTTAAATCATGTAAAGCTGCTACTACGGTTAAATGCAAGGTCTGAATTAAATCCATAAGTTGAAGTTGATGTTGAATATCTAAATGATTCGTCGGCTCATCCAATATTAATACCTGTGCTTGTTGAGCGAGTGCCCTTGCAACCATGACACGCTTTTTCTCGCCACCAGAAAGCGAACTAAAGCTTCGTTTCTCTAAATGCGATATGCCCGTTTGGCTAAGAGCCTCTTTAACAATTTGAAAATCTTTCTCTTGATCAAGCTCTAACAGCTTTTTATGTGGTGTTCTTCCCATACTGACTAAATCATGCACAGTGAAATCAAATAATACGGGTGTCTCTTGGCTTACAACAGCCAAATTTTTCGCAATTGATTTACTTGATTGCTTTAATATATCTTGCTCATTTAATACTACCGTTCCGCTTTCAGGTTTTAGGAGACGATACATATTTTTTAACAATGTTGATTTTCCGCTCCCATTAGGACCAATTAATCCAACAAATTGCTTTTCTTTTATTTGAATGCTTACATCATGTAGTATACGCTGATCGTAAATGGAGAATGATACTCGTTTCGCTTCTAATGTCATGGACGTTAATCTCCTTCACCGAAAGAATAGTTGTTACGACGGAGAAGCCAAATGAAAAATGGTCCCCCGCAAAAAGCTGTAATAATACCAATTGGCATTTCCTGAGGAGAAATAATGATTCGAGCAAAGGCATCTGCCCACACTAAGAATATTCCACCTATTAAAGCACTAATAGGTATGACGTATTTATAGTTTGAGCCCACAATTAAACGCACAATATGGGGAATAATCAATCCCACAAATCCTATAGAACCACTAACTGCGACAAGCACACCAGTTAATAGAGATACTAATAGTATTAACTGAATACGGAATTGCTGAAGATTAACGCCTAATGTCACTGCCGCCTCTTCTCCTAGTAATAATAAATTTAAATTGCGATAGTGTAGCCAGAGTAGCCCAAATACAACCAAGAATACGAAGGCTGGAATCACAATATTATTCCATTTGGCTCCAGCTAAACTACCTAGCATCCAAAACATAACAGCCTTTAAGGCCCCTTCTTGCTTTGACATCATTAAAATAAAATTAGAGATAGCCGTTAAGATAAAGGACACAGCCATGCCTGCCAATAGCAAGCGGAAAATAGAGACACGTCCCCCAACACGTGACAAGAAAAAAACAAGTGTAATCGCAAGTAATGAACCAAGGAATGCGGATACCGAAAGAGCGTAAATACCTAAAAATGAAAAGGCTCCTAAAATAATCACAGAAGTAGCTCCGACAGCTGCACCTGAAGAAATCCCTAGAATATACGGGTCTGCAATAGAGTTACGTACAAGTGCCTGAATGGCTGCCCCTGCAATGGCTAACCCAGCTCCTACTATAGCAGCTAGCAAAACACGAGGTGCTCTTATTTGCCAGATGATGATTTCCTGAGAGCGACTCCAATCTTGCTCGATTGAATTTTGTATAAAAGGAATCTTAGAAAGAATAACTTTCCATACATATAACGGTGTAACTGAAACTGAGCCAACCATTACAGCAAAGGTCATTGAAACAATTAATACCATAAAAAGTACGAAGGAAAATAACATAAATTTTTTATTCATCTGTTTTAAACTCCTACTGAATATTGATGAATGAAGCAATAAAAAAAGGTATCTCATGCGAAAATGCGCATAGAAATACCCTAGATTAAACAAAGTCAGAAAAATATCCAGCTATTGTCCGTAATTGCTTGCATCCTCGTGGGCATTACAGGTATTACTAAATGGCAGGTCTCCTGGCTTCGATTCACTATCCTATAATTACCTTCCCATTCTTAAACAGTGGCAAATCATATTATAGGATTCCTCGTTACAGTTGCGGGACAGCGTCGGACTTCCACCGACTTCCCTTTTAAGTGACATTCAAAAATGTCGCACCAATAGTATTTGAAGTTATAAAATTGTGACGATTCTATCATACATTTTTATAGATAGATAGTCTACTTCTATTTAACTCAACATTTGAGTTAACCAAAAACGATAATAAGGTTGACACAATAGTATTCGTTTTTTACACTAGCAGTAATAACTTATAAAACGAGGTGAAAATCATGGCAACTGTTACTCAACATAGTCACCATAAATTAAGAACTATTGACATTACCTACATTGGGTTGTTTTCAACGCTAATGATGGTGGGTGCTAATATCACTTCCTTTGCACCCTTTATGGTAGTTGGTGGTGTACCCATTACGCTTCAAACCTTCTTTGCAATTTTAGCAGGGCTTATTCTTGGTAGTAGAAAAGGTGCGCTCGCCTGTACAATTTATATGTGCGTAGGATTGGCAGGAGCTCCTGTCTTTGCTCGTTTCGGTGGTGGAATTGGCCAAATTTTAAGCCCTACCTTTGGGTTTATTATTACATTTATATTAGCAGCATTTGTTGCAGGGCTAATCGTGGAACGAAGCGGGACAAAGAAAAGTTTTATCGTAGCTGCTTTGGTAGCAACGGCTATAAATTATTTGATAGGAACAAATTGGATGTTTTTTGCATATAAACTTTGGGCAAGTGCGCCAGAGAATTTTTCATATAAGCTCGCTTGGCTTTGGATGATTCCTCCACTACCAAAAGATATTATTTTAGCTATTTTTGCTGGTATCTTCGCCCATAGATTACAAAAAACATTGAAGATCCTGCCCATTCAATAGCATATCTCCCCACCTAATTGTTCCAGACTAAAGAAATGTTTTTCATAGGGTCATATCCATCGTTTCTGCACATTTATTTGCTACATTAGGAGCACATAGTGAGGAGGATATCATATGAAATTCAATAAAAGATGGTCAGTCGGACTATTATCAGTAGTCGCTTTAATTAGTTTATCGGCTTGTACAGAGGATCAAACAGAACCAGCGTCCACTTCTAATGAAACTGCTGAAAAAATGGATCATTCTACAATGAACCATTCAAGTTCTGGCGATGTACCAGTAACGTTAAAAAAAGCTGAAAACCCGAAATTTCCTGTAGGGAGCACAGCCATTATTACAGATGGACATATGGAAGGTATGAAAGGGGCAGAAGCAACAATAGTAGGTGCCTATAATACAACTGCCTATGTTATTTCCTATGAGCCTACATCTGGTGGAAAGCGAATAGAAAAGCATAAGTGGGTGATTCATGAAGAATTAATTGACCCACAAGAAGCACCACTGGCTCCTGGAACAGAAGTAAAAACGGACGCAACACATATGGAAGGTATGGAAAATGCGACTGTCCTTATTGACGAGGCTGTGCAAACAACTGTATATATGGTTGATTATACTTCCACTACAAGTGGTGAAGCTGTAACAAATCATAAATGGGTAACAGAAGAAGAGCTTAGTCCAAAATAATAGAAATAACCTCTACCTTCAATTCTGGTAGAGGTTATTTCTAGCTTTTATGTTCCATTCGCTTTCTATTCGCAGACTTATGCCATTTATAGCCGATGCCCCAAACGGTTTGCAAGTAATCATCCGCCGGAAAACCACTTTTTCTTAATTTTTCTCGTAAATTACGTACATGTGAATCAATGGTACGATCTTCAATCGTTACATCATATCCCCAAACGGCATGTATAAGGTGTTCTCTAGAAAATGCTCTATTTTGATAATCTAAAAATAGGGCGAGCATGGCAAATTCCTTTGGTGTTAATGGGATTGCCTTATGTTGAAAATATACTTCAAAGGACTCTCTATCTAAACAAAGCCCTTCAAAGATAATCAATTTTTCTTCAGATATCGTTCTTCTTAATACAGCATGTATGCGTGCTAACAACTCCTCCTCATCAAAAGGCTTTAAAATGTAGTCATCAGCACCAAGGTTTAAACCTTTTACAATATCAGCGTGTTCTCCTTTTGCAGTAAGCATAATGATAGGAACATCCCAAAACTTCCTAATTTCCTGGCAAACCTGCCACCCACTCATCTCTGGCATCATAATATCCAAAAGAACTAAATCCACATGTTCTTCTTCTAAAAAATCCAATGCCTCTTGTATAGAAGTCATTGCTCTACAAAGAAATAGTGGTTCCAAATAAAGGGTTAATAAATCTAACATTCTTGGTTCATCATCAATGCATAAAATCGTTTTCATTCGTTTCTACTCCTTTAAATGATAATTCAAAAGTAGTCCCTTTATTGATTTCACTTCTAACCTCTATTTCTCCCCCATGTGCTTGTACAAGCTCCTTGACAATAGCAAGCCCAAGTCCAGATCCACCTAAAGCACGACTACGTGATTTTTCCACTCGATAAAACCGATCAAAAATATATGGTAAATCCTTCTTTGGAATTCCTTTCCCTGTGTCTTCAACGGTGATGCTTAAAGTTCCACTGTCTTTTTTTACAGTGACTGTAGTCATATCTCCTGGCGCACAATAGATTAATGCATTATTTAATAGATTAATCAGGATTTGCTCAAGTCTTGCTTCATCTGCATATAGTGTTAAGCCATTATCACAACGGACAACCAAATAGATACCTTTATCTTGAAAAGCGGGACTTAATTTTTCTTCAATGCTTGTAAAAAACGGCTCTAAATGTAAGTAATGTTTTTCAATTACAAATGAGTTTTCATCCATTTTCGCTAAATCAAATAAATCTTTAATTAATCTAGAAAGTCTATTTGTTTCTTCTATTATAATAGCTAAATACTTTTGACGATCTTGCTCTGTTAAATCTCGTTTAGCAAGAATGTCTGTATAGCCTTTAATAAAAGTTAGCGGTGTACGAAGCTCATGTGCAATACTCGATAAAAACTCCTTACGCTCTTGCCTCAGATGATTTAAATCATTGGATAAAAGCTGGATAGCATTTGATAAATCCCCAAGCTCGTCTTTTCCATTCGTAGAAAGAGCGACTGTAAAATCACCCTTACTCATTTTCAATGTAGCCTCTTTCATTTGAATAAGTGGTTTAGCCAACTTGCGAGATAGAACAACAATGACTGCAATACTGACAAGACCAGATACAATACCCACGATGAGAAAATGCTTATTGAGCCGTTTCATTAATGCATGGATGGAATCGGTATTTTGAAACATAAATACATAGCCAATCGTTCCTTGCTGATTTTGAATAGGGCTTATGGTCGCAATAGCTTTAACTTCTTGCCAATTGTCTTGTAAAACCCTTCCTTCATAAGGTATTTCCCCCTCTATCTCACGAATCAGATCACTGATTTCTTGATGTGGTTGTGAGGATGCAAGGATTGTCCCGAAATGGTCAGTCACCACGACATCTGTACTTGCTTCTGATTCCATAAGAACGACATGTGCTAATGTTTCATTATTGAAGTTCTGTTCTAATATAGTACGATGTGAATTTCCTCTCGCTTGTAAACGCTCTAGTTCCTCTTCCACTCTAGAATTTGTCAGGGAAACATGCAAAAAAAACATCATAAAGGTTTCAATACAAAATAATGTGATGAAAAAGATAATGCCAAGCTTTAATGATAATTTTCTCATCCGTAACCACCATTTTAGAATTTCTTAAAAGTATATCTTGAAAGTGTGAAGATTTCATGCAGAAGTAGCATCTTTCCAAACAAAAAATGCCCATAAGTATATTGTATACTTATGGGTTAGATTTTAATTAAACGTATTTTTTTGCCCAGCTTAAGAAATTATCAATGACTACGTCAAGGAATTTCACTGTACCTTCATCAGTTAAATTGCCTTGTTCATCAAATTTAGTGTGAACAGCACCAATATAAACGTCATTGCCGCTAAGTAATGGTGAGTTAATGCCTGGAGAGAATAAAATATCACGTAAATGTAATTGTGCTTTTACAGTACCTAAGTTCCCCATTGATGCACCCATAATGATGGATGGCTTGCCAATCATTACTTTATCTACACGAGATAGCCAATCAATAGCATTTACCATAACCCCTGGAACTGTACCATTATATTCTGGTGTAACCCAAAGTACAGCGTCTGCAGCTTTTACTTTTGCTTTAAAATCAAGAACTGCTTGTGGAGCCTCATTTTCAATATCTTGATTATACATTGGTAGGTCCTTTAAGCTTAATACTTCAAGGTCTAACTTTTCTGTATAACGTTTTTGAATAAATTGAGCTAATTGCATATTATAAGATTCTTTACGAATACTACCTACGATTGCTACTACCTTCATGATGTTTCCTCCTAAATGCACATTATTCATAGTATTTGTATAGCTATTGTATTTTATACCATTTCAATAATAAATGGCAAATTCTTCAACTGGCTTACGATACCCACGTAATCGACGACTGCTCTCTTTTTCTTTCCCAATCGTAATCATTAAGGCTATTTCATGTGTTTCTGGCACATTGAAAAGCTCACGCATTTTCTGATTATCAAAGCCAATCATTGGGCAAGTGTCCCAACCACGATTTTTTGCAGCTAGCATGAACAACATAGCAGACAAAGAAGCATTACGAATGGCTTCATCTTTCATGAATCCTTCACCACGATCCTCATAAAATCTTGTATTCTCTGCTACAATATCCTCTAGTTCACCCGCTGTAATTATGCCTAAATCCACCATGCCTTGACTTAGCTCAGCAGTATTTTTATATGCTTCCTTGTCACCTAGTACAAGAATTACACCTGAAGCTGAATGTACTTTATATTGACCATATGCTGCCTCTCTCACCTTTTCTTTCATATCCTCATCCAGCACAACAATATAATTAGCATGCTGTAGGTTAAATGCTGAAGGGGCAAGCTTAACATCCTCCAAAATAGAGCGTATATCTTCTTCAGTCATCTTAACGTCCTTGATAAAATTATTAGCAGAGCGACGCTTATCAATCAGTTTGGAAAATTCCATTTTTTATCCCCCAATATAGTTATGTAAACATCCAGTGGGGCTTTTCTTTCCCAACTGGATGAAATGGTATTACTCATATTCTTTATCGAACATAATGGAACTTCTTACAGTGTCAATCGGACGAACAAGACTTTCAATCTGTTCACGTTTTGGTTCTAAAAACGGTGGTAATGACAGTTTTTCTCCTAATGTTTCATATGGCTCATCGCCCATAAATCCTGGACCATCTGTAGCCAATTCAAATAAAATCTGCGGAGCTACTCGTGCATACAATGATTCAAAGAAATGACGATTTACATAGCCAGAAGTGTGGAAACCAAAACTTTCAAAGCGTGCAGTCCATTCATCTAATACCGCACGATCCTCTACACGAAAGGCAGCATGGTGAACAGTCCCAAAACCTTGACGAGCAACGGGTAACACTGTGTTGTGCTCGACAATAATCTGGGCGCCATTTCCTCCCTCACCTACTTCAAATAAATGGAAGTCCCCTTCATCTGCAATCTCTGTAAAGAGCATTACCTTTTCTAACACATCTTTAAAGTATTTAAAATTAGCGACACGGACAAATACTGGCCCTAAACCTGTAATGGCATACTCAAGTGGGATGGGGCCATCCTGCCAAGGCGTACCTGCCGCCACACCTGTATTGTGCTCATCAGAAATTAACTGATAGTGCTGATCATCAAAATCTATGAAAGATAGTGTTTTCTTACCAAACTGTTCTTTCATACCTGTATGCTTCACATTTAAACGGTCAAAGCGCTTTATCCAATAATCTAAAGCAGCATCCGTTGGTACACGGAAAGAAATCTTTGAAATTTCATTTGTACCATGTACACCTTTTGGGATATTAGGGAAATCAAAGAACGTCATATCTGTACCCGCACTACCCTTATCATCTGCAAAAAATAAATGGTATGTTTGAATGTCATCCTGATTCACTGTTTTCTTTATTAAGCGCATTCCTAAAACATAGGTAAAGAATTTATAATTTTCTTCAGCACTACTTGTGATAGCCGTTACATGGTGTACACCTTTTAAATGATTCATAGTATGCTCCTCCTATATATCTCGATATCGAGATATATATTTAAATTTTTTTATTGGTTAGTGGCGTTCTTGCCAACTTTTTTAAGTGATAAAATCATGTTGTCCAGCTCCTGGGCTTCCAATACTTCAAATATCTCATTTATTTTCTGTTCATGCTTAGGGAATATTTCCTCCATCAAAACCTGTCCCTCAAGCGTTAGTAATACGTACGTAACACGACGATCTCTTGGACATGCCTTACGGTACACATAGCCCTTTTGCTCGAGCTTATCAATCACATAAGTAATACTACTGCTTGCAATTAATATTTTTTTACCAATCATTTGAACTGGTTGTTCTCCATGGTGATACAAAAATTCAAGAACCGAAAATTCAGTTTGATTTAAATCGAATTGAAGTAAATCTCTTCTAGTTGCATCTTGAATCGTTTGATATGCACGGAACAAGACCGTAAATGCTTTTAAGTTACGATTGTTTTGCTTCATACGACTCCCTCTTTTTACTTCGAATTTAATTATCTCTAATTCGAGATAATAATAACATATACATTTTTAAACAGCAATCAATTTGTTTCTTTATGTTTGCCATCTTTTCGTTCGGGTAGAAGGTAGTTGTAACTTATAAAGGAGGATTCTAAATGAAAAAAGATGTCAATCAAAAACAACAACAGCTAGAAGCATTCCGAGTAAGTGATAAAGATCAACCTCTTACAACCAATCAAGGATTAAAAATATCGGAAGATGAACATTCACTAAAAGCAGGTGAGCGAGGACCCACTTTACTAGAGGATTTTCATTTCCGTGAAAAAATGACTCACTTTGACCATGAACGAATTCCTGAACGAGTAGTACACGCACGTGGCTCAGCCGCTCATGGAATTTTTGAAACATATGAATGCGCAAGTGATATTACAAAGGCTCAATTTTTAAATGGAAAAGGCACTAAAACCCCTGTTTTTGTCCGCTTCTCTACCGTTGCCGGGTCTAAAGGCTCTGCAGATACTGTTCGTGATGCACGCGGCTTTGCTACTAAGTTTTATACACAAGAGGGCAATTATGATTTAGTTGGAAATAACATACCAGTATTTTTTATTCAAGATGCTATTAAATTCCCCGATTTTGTACACGCTGTAAAGCCCGAACCAAATAACGAAATACCACAAGCACAAAGTGCCCATGATACTTTTTGGGATTTCATTGCAAATAATCAGGAGTCTGCTCATATGGTTATGTGGCATATGTCAGATAGATCGATTCCCCGAAGCTATCGAATGATGGAGGGCTTTGGTGTTAATACTTATCGCTTTATCAATGCCGAAGGAAAAGCCCACTTTGTTAAATTTCATTGGAAACCTGTACTTGGGGTAAAATCATTAGTATGGGATGAAGCACAAATCATTGCTGGAAAAGATCCCGATTTTCACCGCAGAGATTTATGGGAATCCATTGAACGTGGATATTTCCCAGAGTGGGAGCTTGGTGTGCAACTTATTCCCGTTGAAGATGAATTCAAATTTAGCTTCGATATTCTTGATGCCACGAAAATATGGCCTGAAGAAGAAATTCCAGTACGCATTCTTGGGAAAATGACCTTGAATAAAAATGTGGATAATTTTTTTGCAGAAACGGAACAAGCCGCATTCCATGTCGGGCATGTTGTGCCTGGCATTGATTTTTCAAATGATCCTTTATTACAAGGTCGTTTATTCTCCTACACCGATACACAGTTAATACGACTGGGAGGACCTAATTTCCATGAGCTTCCTATTAATAAACCAATTTGTCCATTTCATAATAACCAACGAGATGGCTATGGCCGACAAACCATTAACGTGGGACAAGTTAGCTACCATAAAAATTCCTTAGCCAATAATACACCACATCCTGTTTCTGAAGCAGATGGTGGATATAAGCATTATGAAGAAAAAGTTGAAGGGCATAAAGTACGTGCACGTAGTGAGAGCTTTAAAGACCATTTTTCTCAAGCAAGATTATTCTGGCTTAGTATGACAGATATTGAGAAAAAGCATATTATCGATGCCTTTAGCTTTGAACTTGGTAAAGTAAAAAATAAAGCGATTCGAAAACAAGTTGTAGACATGTATGCTCATGTCAGTTACTCACTTGCTTCCGCTATCGCTGAGCGTATTGGTATAGTTCCACCTGTAGAAGTGGAAGTACCACATATTCAACAAACTTCTCCTGCTGTTAGCCAAGTAATCAATGCAAAGGAAAGTGTCAAATCTAATAAAGTAGCTATAATTGTTACAGAAAATAGTGGTGAAAAATTAAATGAACTTATTGCTACATTTTTAAGTGAAGATATCGTAGTTGAACTAGTAAGTAATAAGCAAGGCATAGTAAGCGGCTATGAAATTCACGAAACATTTGCTACTACCTCCTCAGTTCTTTATGATGGGGTTTATGTTACAGGAGCCTTTCAGAATTCCTATGAACAAGCAAAAGCAGAACAGTTTATTGAACAAGCCTATCAGCACTGTAAAACAATAGGTTATACGGAAAATGTTTTATTTTTACAGCATATAGCCAATAAACATGGGGTTGCAACCGATCCAAAATCTTTTGTTCATGCCCTTGCTAAACATCGACATTGGGTACGAGAATGTAAATGAATGAAAAGCCAGCTAACTGATTAAATCAGCTAGCTGGCTTGTTTTTCTTATTTAATTCGTTTAAATTCCTTTTCATTGCCGTCTACAAATTCGACATCCACTTCAATGGATTGATAGTTATCATCAATATTGAATACTTTGATTACTTGATCAATCACTTCATCATTAGATGTTGTAGAATCAAAATTCAACTGCTTAAATAACGGCTCTAATTTAGTATAAGCTTCATCGCCCTGCAGTTTTTCTTTTTTTCGATCATCTTCTAATTTTGCTTCTATTCCGGTTTTTTTATCCTCATATTCTACCTCATAAGACTCCGTTGCAGAGTAATCAACATCTAATGAAAACTCTATAAAATTAAATGTCACTTGGTCAGTTGGCGTCTCACCAGTCTGTTGAGTAGCATTCTGATCTGCTGGAGCGTTTGCAGGCACATCTTTTACCTCATCCTTATTACAGCCGTAAAGAATAACAGTCATTAAAGAAATCACTAAAATAAATTTCAATTTCAATTTATTCACTCCTTTCTTTACTTATTATTTCCCCATTCTTCTACAAACTAACCTAAAAAGGGCATCTCCTACAATTAAGGAGATACCCTTTTCATGGAATGCGACTTAATAATAGAAGTTACGATCCACTTTATTTTCTTGAATAGCTTTTGCTAAACGAACTGTTGACACAGCCAAATCGGCATATGACACACTCTTGGTAGCATTAAAGTTATTTTGCTGTGTATCTATCAGACCCATCCCATTTGCTATTGCTATATAGCCTGTATACGCTGGATCAATGGATGCTGCATCCGCAAAGTTTAATTTGTAAATATCCTTATACTTTGCAACATTCTCCAATTGCATTGCTTTAACAGCCCATACCGCTAGCTCTTGACGAGTCAATGATTCATCTAAAGCGAATTGGTTTGCTGGCTGTAAAATTCCCATTCTTACAGCTTGTTCAACCACTCCATATAATGGATGGTTTTTATCGATATTGCTGAAGGTTTGCTTTTCACCATCGCCACTACCAAAATGGCCATATGTTAAAGATTTTAGTAGAATCTTTAATGCTTCTCCCTTTGTCACAGCAGCATCAGCATTAAAGTTTGCTATATTTTTTACCTCTAATACATTTTGATTTAAAAGATAATTTAATTCATTGGCTGCTGTTGGATGTGAAATAGATTGTTTTTCTTTTGAGCCATCTACCTCATACAACCATTCACCAGAAATTGCATCAATCTGATTAACTAAACTACCGTTGTAAGTTGGAGCATAGACTAGATCATAATGTTGTTTACCTTCAGTATCTTGTTTTATATATTGTAGTTGTAATGTAAGGGCCTTACTATATGCTTCTTTTGCTTTATCAGCAGAGATTACCTGATTAAGAGAAGGCCAGTTATTAATCTTTTGTTTATTAACATTCAGTGAACGTAATGACCCATCAGAGCCAATACCTACGTTTATTTCATCTCCAACAACCGCAATCCCGTTTACGATGCGTGGGAAGGAGAAGTAATAATCTTTACTATAATCATCATGGACAGGATCATCAATTGGCATCGAATACTCATGTAAATAGGATGGAGCCCATTGTTTTAAGTATTCAATCGCCTTTGCTAATGCCGCATCCTTAGAGAGGGTAGTTGTTTTGTCAGTGTTGATAAAATCTCTCATAATATCGTGATACTGCACGATATCGCCTGTTGCCTTATTCATTTCGAAAGAGGTACCAGACCCGCCATTATTGTACATATACATATAATTTACTGTATAAACTGTTTCACCATTGTCATTTTCTCTTTCATCAACCATATCAATCGTGAGCTTCGCCTTATCTTCATCAACCTTTAAGAAGTTTTTAGCAAATTCCTCCACTTCTGCTACTGTCATACCACTTTTTCTTGGTGGTAATTGCTGTGAGGATATTTTTTCAGCGCTTTTCGTCTTTGGAACTTGTGTAGAGAAGCCATTCGTTGTTTGCCATTGACTCGTTAATGCATGTACACCATTAAATCCTGTTGCTGGCATATAGACAAGCTTCACATTACGTTGATCGCTAAAATAGTCAACGTAATAACGAAGTTCAACTGCTAAGTTATCACGTACTTGTGCAACAATTTCTTCCTCATTTTTTTTCTGACTTGAGCTATCAAAGGTTGCTTTACCAATTAATTCTGTATTTTTATACATTCCTGTTATTTGACCATTAGCAAGAACATCTATAGTGATACTTTGATCGCCAATAAGCACTCCATTATAGGTTGGTGAATAAACAAATGAGTAGGTAATTGGTTGTGATAATGGACGATTGATGTCATTGTAATAACCGAAGCCATCTTCACGGAGTTTATAGTTTTCTATTTTCGCAAATTTTTTCAGGAAGTCTTCTGCAATTTTTTTGGCTTCATTCTCTGAATATTTTGCAGGATATACTGCTTCAGCGATATTAGCTGGCTGATAATAGAAATATTCTAACTCTAAATCTTCACCTTTAAATGTAAAACCACCATAGACATCTTTACCATTTATCGTTTTATGGAAGTTTAAATCATAGCGGACCGTTGTATCTTCTCTAAAGAAATGACCGCCACCAGAACTAAACTCATTATCAGCTACAAATTTGAACTCTTCAGGGAATAGTGCACGTAATTTGTTAATTAGCATACCTTTTGTCACTTTTGTCTCTGAGGCAGCCAACTGTATTGCAATACGCTCTGAAGGTTCTTTCACATTTGCAGAAGCTTGTGAAACGGGTGCTAGAATACCAACAGAAAATGCAGTAGTTGTTAAAATAATACCTAACTTTTTAAATTTACCCAAAATATACCTCCTAAAATACTATTTACCATAATTATAATATATTTACCCATAATTAGAAATGAATTTTACAGATAATTTCCTCTTCGAAGAAAATACATTGGGCAATCCGTCCTTTTTTCTTCATTTTCTCATTTCTTTACCACATTAAAATTGGCATCAATTAACACCCAGTTCTGAGGGAATGGTAGTCCTAATTTCCAATAACCAATACCACGAAGGTTATATTGTTTAATGAGATTGAATTTAGCTTGAATAGATCTAGCATCTTCAAACCACACCATATGCGCCCTACCTTGCTCATCATAGTATTCAAAAAATGGTGCTTGGGCTCTCCAATCATACTGAATTGCTGCATTATAACGTTTAGCAATTTCAATGGCTCGCTGTGGACTAAGCGCTTCTGCATACGGTCCCCCTTGAACAAAAGGTAACGTCCAATCGTAGCCATATAAATTTTGCCCTAACATAATTTTGCTTGCAGGTATTTCACTCACCGCATATTTTACAACTGCTTCTACCTCTGGGAGAGGTGAAACAGCCATTGGTGGGCCAGCTGAATATCCCCATTCATAAGTCATGAGTAAGACAAAGTCCACGATTTCCCCATGTGCTCTATAATCATGTGCCGCTGTCCATGGTCCTCGTTCACTATCACTTGTTTTAGGAGCTAATGCTGTAGACACTGTATATCCTTGAGCGTGAAATTTTTCTACAGCTCTTCTTAAAAAATTGTTATAGGCTTGTCGTTGATCTGCTGGCAAATTTTCGAAGTCAAAGTGGATATCTTTAACATCTCCAAGTCGCTTTGCTTCTACAAGAATATTATCAAATAGTAAATCTTGAACAGCTGTACTTTGAAAAATATCTCTCGCTAATTCACCACTAAAACTAAAATTCTCCAAATTAGAAATAACCATTGCCATTGATGCTCCCGTATCATTTGCAATTTGTGTCACACCTTGGCTTGGTGGCCTCTGTAAAGTACCATCACGCCTAGCCTCATAGCTAAATAAAGCTAAATATGTTAAATTAGGACCCGCTTCCCTCGCTTGATTCAAGAGTGCTTCACTAACTGATGTTCCTCTCGGCTCTAAATAGGCTAATGTTTCTGCCCTTGTTTTTGGTGGCTGTGGGATATATAACCTCGTTCCAACTGCTAATGGTTGATTTGGATTAATGCCATTTACTTGTGCAAGTGTTACATAATTAATACCGAAACGTTGGCCAATTGACCATAGGCTATCACCTGGCTGTACATAATAAAAGCTTCCGACAATCGGGATTACAAGAGCTTGCCCCACAACTAAACGATTTGGCTCTGGAATTTGATTGGCATCTATAATGCTCTGAACCGTAGCCCCATACGCCTGTGCAATTACCCATAAAGACTCGCCAGCCCGTACAACGTGTATTTGAATGATTTTGCCTCCTTCTAGCTTTATAAAATCATACCTATAAAGCTTATGAAATCAGAGATGAAAAGATGTCTTTCAACAACTACACAAAAATAGACTACTATTTATAGCGGATGAATATTGGACTGTATTATGTCACCTATTTAATACAAAGAAAATATTCTTCAATCATAGAAACCCAATCTAATTCAAAGCGAGTCTCTTTCATGAAAGAATTTACTTTTACGTATGTATGTCTATAAAGTTACCTGAGTAATATATTCTGCTTCTTCACCGTTATTAGAATAAAAAAGCGCAAAATGATACTTATCTTGATAACAATAATCGTACAAATGTTCTATTTCCCGCATAATCTTCAGTAAATTTTTACCCACTTTCTACCCTACAAATCAGTTGTAGCAGGCTACTTTTGATAACACTTTTCCCAAATTTTTTTACGTAACTAGCGTCATATGCCTTATTCTTTTCACTGTTCTCACTCTTGTATAATGAAATTATTGTAAGGAGGTGTTAGATTGCGTTTATTTTACCAGCAAAAAGTAATCGGTAATAAGTCTCGTAAACTTGAAAAAATTTCATTTTCAATTGAAGAGCCTGTCATAACGTTACAAGATTTACTTGTTCAACTTGTTACACAGCAGGTTCAACAATTTAATAAGAAAATGGTAGATACACCACTTCATCTTTATTTAACGGATCAGCAATTAGAAGAAGCTGCTCAATATGGCAAAGTACATTTTGGAGAAAAGAAAAAGGATACTGTACAGTCAGTGGATCAAGCCATTTCCACAATGCTTCAAGCCTTTCAGGACGAGCTGTTTTTAGTCCTTCATAATGAAGAATCTTTAGATTCTCTTTCTACACCATTAAACATACAGGAAGACGATGTCTTTACATTTATTAAACTCACTATGCTTGCAGGACGAATTTGGTAAGGAGGGATTTATATGACACTTTCACATGAACAAAAAATACATTTTCAAAGTATAGTAGATTCTGCACCTATAGCAATACAGCCTTTAGCAGCTGCATTGTTAAAATACATGGACAATAGAGATTATGACATTGAAACGCTTATAGCTGCTCAGCAATATTCATCACTGGAGGAGCTATTTAGTGGACCATTATTTGAAGTGCTTACCCTGTTTTCTTCACAAGAACGTGCACTTAAGATCAAGAAACTAGCATTGCGCTTTGATGCTACAATGTTCCAAAGAGGTGTTTTACGTCGATCTTTTCGTTCTTCTCAACAAGTGCAAGACCATCTGTTTCAAAGTTTACAGTTAATAGAAGAAATGCTGACATTTGAGGAAATTACTTTGCAGGAGTTGTTAACGAATCATCGTCAATATGAGCATGGAACCTATCCAAACTATAGCTCCTATGTCTTAAAGAATGAAAATATAAAAGTAATGGGTTTTAACGTCTTTGAGCAGTTGCTCGCTGAAGAACTATCATTAGAAAACCCGTCAATTGAAGAAGCAGTAGAGGGTATTTTATTTGAAGAACATCAAAGTAGCTTTTTCGGTCATCCATTCATTCGAGGTATTTTTAAATCAAATAATCATCGGATGCATGATGCACTTGGCAAACTCTTATTAGCAGCTGCTCGACAAGAAGGTTTACGACAGGCAATAGTAGAAAATATTGACCATGGCAATCTTGATGCACAATTCTACATGATGAAGCTGATTCAGGAACATCGCCTAACACGCTTCTCCTCTGTAATTCGAGCAGTCGATACTTGGATGGGACTTGGCTATAATAGCTTCGAAGATCAAAAAATAACAGAGGAAGTTCTTGCCTTAGCCATCCAAGCAATCGAAGAAGACAGCTTTGTTGAGCAACTGTTAACGAGTGAACGTACAATTGATATCTATGTGGCATTATGGGCAACTGCTACAAAGGACTATACGAAAATAAATGACCTTGTAACAATACTCTTAAAACGTGACAAACATATCCAACTTACAACGCTTGCCTTTTTGAAAAACTTATCGAAAATTTCCTTTACAGCGCCATTTGTAAAGGATTTAATCTTATCAACAAAAGATATCGAATTGTTCGCCTTTGCATGGGGCAATTTTCTTTATACTAATCACCATATTAATAGCGAGTATGCAAGGGACAATGAATGGGCGCAAATCCTTCAAACCTTCATGCAAGAAAACACACAGTTACAAGGGATTGAATACCTTTTATTTGAGCAGCTTGAGTGGGCAAAAAATGAAATTACGAAAGATGGACTTAACATTACAGGTAAACCGCTATCCTTCGTCCATGTCCATTTGTCATTAGAAGATTTAATTTCAACACAAATTATTTTAGCCCATCATGTACAAGACGAGGCATTATTCCAACGAATTATTGAGCATGCAGATTCTTACTCACCATCTAGCAGAATTGGCCTACTGAATATTTATTGTCTAGAACCTGTCACACAAGGTCAACGAGAATTTTTATTTAATTCATTACGAGATCGTAGTTCCATTAATCGTTCTCTTGCGTTAAAAAAAATACGTGCTTTAACACCAACAGAAGAAGAAATAGCAAAGATTGAAGATCTTTTAGCAAATAAATCAGGTGCACTTCGTAAAGAGGCTATTTTACTCTTAAAATTTCAGGCACAGAATAATCTGTTACAAAGTGCTGAAAGGCTGTTAAAAGATAGTAAGCAGTTAAAGAGACTTGGAGGGATTGAATTACTATTAGAAGCCTCTAAGCAACACAACTTAGCAAGCGAACAAATTACAGCTTTATGCTCCTTATTACCAAAAGTAACTAAAAACGAGCAAGTTTTGTTAGAGCAATTAATTACAAAGGATGTCCCTGAGTATAACGAGAGTAATGGCTTTGGCTTGTATACGCCACATCCCCTTATTCAATACGGCTGTATTTCGGATGGAGCCATTCAAATGAATGGTGTAGAGCCTTGGCAACAGCTTGCTCCACTTTATGTACAGGCACCTACACCTTTTGAAAAATTCTTTCAATATGATATTGATAAGTTATTATCTAAGCTTGAGCAGCTTATTCAGGTTTTAGATCAACATGCTGAACTAGAGTATGAAACATATCATTGGAATGACACACCCATTACCACTACATTAGGGCAAGAATATAGTGTAATGGCAACTAAATCAGATAATCAACGACATGCTAGTCTTGATGCTTATCCTATCCCTGAAGAAATTATTCAATGGATGAAGTCAACATTATTTAGTAATGAGGACTTAGCCTATTTTAATTTTTATCATAGTCTATCAGAATACCCTTCTGCTCATGATCTTTCCGAAGCAGCTCATACACTAATTAAACCGTTCTTCCAATACAAAGAATTAAAAGAACGTGTTACTCAATTGAATTCCTTGAAATATGACGATACAATTCAACAGATATTCACAGTATTAACCCAAGATATCGACAAAATCTCAGGTCACAAAATACTACATCAGGAAGCTCTTTCATTACTACAAAAGCATGCACCCGAATTTAATCGCTTTGAACAGGCAATAGGCATTATGCTACAGCTACTCGAACAAATTCCTGTGGATCAGTGGCAACTTGACGTTCGAGAGAAGAGCTATTATTACTATCGTTCCACTTCTACTATTATCGATTTAGATGTCGTTGAGTCATTTGTTGATCGATGCTGGTCTGATTACTCAACCTATGGTGAATATGTCAAAATGCTAGCTATCAATGAAGAGCTAACAAAGCGTATGAAAAATGCTAGCTATAGCCCAAACGTCTACAATTTGTCTTTATTCCAATATTTAGACGCCATGAAAGTTGGTTTATTTACGCAAGATCACTTATTTGAAGCCATATTTACCAACACGCTCGCTTCAGAAATATTTAATGAGCCAACTAAGTTACTAGAACGCTATCAACAGTCGTTTGAAGATTTAACAGATTTCTTTACTATTCGTGAACAAGCGATTGATCGTATTTTAGCCATAGAACTAAAACGTGGTGATACGCCTACTGCTGTAACAAAGCTTGCTAGTAGCATTTCTTATTTTGAGGGTATTGATTATTTCTTACAGATTCTACAGGCACTTGACGGAGAAAAGCTTGCGCGAGGCTATATTTGGCAGGCAGAAACGAAAAAGGATGTATTCTCCCGATTGCTAACTAACTGTTACCCCAAAAAAGAAGAAACAGCGCAGCAATTAAAAGAAGCATGGCAGAAAACAGACATTTCTAAAGAGCGTTTAATTGAAGCAATGATGTATAACCAACATTGGATAGACCTTGTCAGTGAAGTAATTGGTTGGGATGGACTAAAAGAATCAGCTTGGTATTTTATTGCTCACACAACAGATTCCTTGTCCGACTATGCCAAGGATCAAATTGCCCTTTTCTCTAGCATCAATGCTGAGGATTTCCGTGATGGGGCATTCGATTTAGCTTGGTTCCAAAGTGCTTACCAAACACTCGGTGCAAAAAATTTCAAAATTGTCTATGATGCAGCAAAATATGCTTCAGAAGGAGCTAATCATCGTAGGGCACAGCTTTATGCAGATACTGCCATTGGTAAGCTTAGTCCTAAACCATTAATGCAAGAAATCCAAGACAAGCGTAATAAAGATAAACTACGTGCATTAGGCCTTATCCCACTAAAAAAATCAGATGATAAAGATGCCTTAACACGCTACCAATTTATTCAACAGTTTTTAAAGGAAAGTAAGCAATTTGGTGCTCAACGCCGCGCAAGTGAGGCTCGAGCAGCAAGTATCGCTCTAGAAAATTTAGCGCGCAATGCAGGCGATGGAGAAGCCACTCGCTTCACATGGCGTATGGAATTATCTGCCTTTAACGATATGAAGCATTTATTTAAAGCACAACAAATCGAGCAAATTACAGCCCATCTACAAATAGAAGATGATGCCTCTGTAGCTATTATTGTTGAAAAGGATGGTAAACGTCTAAAGAACGTTCCTGCTGCCTTAAAAAAGCATGCTGATATTGTAACCTTGCAGGAAGCCCGAAAAGACTTACAAGAGCAATATAAACGAGCCCGCCCAGCGCTTGAGCAAGCAATGGAATTAGAAACAGTATTTTCGGTCGAGGAGCTTATTCATTTATTAGCCCATCCGATTCTAGCTCCGCTTTTACAAAAACTACTATTTATTAGCGATAATTACGTCGGAATGCTTACACCAGAAGGTTTACAGCTTCTATCGGCTGACATTGTGGACCTTGCTCCTACGTCCTCTATAAAGATTGCTCATCCTTACCACCTTCTAGAAAGTGGTCAATGGAGACAATGGCAATCCTATATGTTCGAGCACAAAATTAAACAGCCATTTAAGCAAGTGTTCCGTGAGTTATATCTCATCAATGCTGATGAAAAAGCACAGAAACAATCATTGCGCTATGCAGGGCATCAAGTAAATCCTTCACAAACAGTAGCCCTGTTGAAAACACGTGGCTGGCAAATCAGCTATGAAACAGGACCACGTAAAGTATATTATAAGGAAAATATTGTGGCATCCTTGTATGCACAGGCAGATTGGTTTACGCCAGCAGAAATTGAAGCACCTGCAATCGAAGGTGTTTACTTCTATGATCGACTAACAGGCAAAGATATCGTTTTAGATGATATTCCAGCTGCGATATTCTCTGAGGTTATGCGAGATATTGATCTCGTTGTCAGCGTAGCTCATGTCGGTGGTGTAGACCCTGAGGCAAGTCATTCTACTGTTGAAATGCGCAGTATTATCGTAGAAGAATTGGCTAAATTATTGAAGCTAAATAATGTGGAAGTGAAAAAGCAACATGCCCTCATAGAAGGTAAGCTAGCAAGTTACTCCTTACATTTAGGAAGTGGTGTGGTGCATCAAATAGGCGGTTCCATGATCCCAATTATTGCTGTCCCATCTCAGCATCGTGGACGAATTTTCTTACCGATGGTGGATGATGATCCACGGACGGCTGAGATCATGTCCAAACTCTTATTACTATGTGAAGATACAAAAATTAAAGATCCAGCTATTTTAACTCATATTCGAAGCTATGAGCAAATGCACTAACGTACTCTAGATAAAAACAGGTGACTCCATTCGTCACCTGTTTTTACTGTACATCTGTTTTAATCATTTCAAATAATAGCGGTACATTCGTGCCACGATGCAATGAATGACAGCCTTCCATTAAAAATGACCAACTTTTCTTTACTTTTTCCCTATATGACAACTCTGAACTGACTGGGAGATAGGTGCTTAAATATTCCTCAATCGTGCATGTCAGATTGTCCATAAATTCATCTGCTTTTTGTATTTTTTCTGTAGGGATTTCATTGCGCTCATTCCATAAGACATGCTCTAAATTCGTAGAAAAATAAAATAATTGATAAGGTACTTTCATACGGTTAATGCTAAAGTGGTCGTTGGCAATCAAAATTCTAGCATTCTTAGCCTTCATATCATTGCGTTGTTCTATTTGTTCTTTGCGTTTATCCGACTTCACTAAAATAGCATCGTCTGTATAAAATAAGTTTTGCTCGATACGCTCATCTACCTTGACGCACTCTGGTGCGATAAAGCATCCATCTGCATCTGTAATATGAACAACCGCTGTTAAATCATTGGCTAAAAATTTATATTTTTCAAGATAGCTTTGAATCACTCGTACAACACTGTTTTTAATATTCGGTATGCGTTTGTGCGCATCCCACTTTGTTAAGATATCTTCTCGTTGTACATCAAAGCGTATTGTGGAGTTCGCAAAATGAGCATCTAAATAATCCTCTAAAATAATTTGCTCCGTCTGCCCTTCCACAATAATTAAAAGTACTTTTTTAGTCATGTTGAACACCCGCTTTACGAAAAGCCCGCTTTATTTTAAAAGTTTTAGTTTCCTTATATATCTCTTCCTCTTGCCCGCCAAGCTGGATAGCACGTAAATAGACATCTCTAGCGTTATCTACTTCTTTCATACCTTTTAGCTGCATATAACGGTGATGTTCATTTGTTGTCGTAAACCATAAATTTTTAATAGCTAGCACCTCTAACACACGTAGATTATGGGAAGTAAAAATAAGTTGCCCTTTTCCGTCCTCATCTATCACTGTTAACAACTCACCTAACAAATATTCAAATACACCTGAATCTAATTCATCAATAACCACGCATGCATTCGGATTATTATATACAGCAATCAATACACTAAGAATAGAAATGATCTTTAAAATTCCCTCTGACTCTGTTCGTAGCGGTAATTCCTGCTCCCCACGCTGAGACAAAAATTCGAAACGGATTCCTTGCTCGCCACTGTCCATCATTTGCTTTGTAATGATATTAATTTTAATCGTCAGACCAGGAATAATGGCTGAGAGCACTTGATTACTTTGTTCAATAACCTCACATAAAGCATAGAATCCATCCTCTGGTAATAAAGCTGGGCCATTTAAATCATAAGGAATAAGACCTCTTGTTTTCTCTAAATGAATACTGAATGGCATCATCCGTTCTTCAAATAGTGGGGCAATATTTTGAGTATTAACAACATGTAAGTCTCGACTAAAATCAACAGCAATATTTTGAAGCAACTGCATTTCTAGCTCAGAAAGTCGTTCCTGTAATAATGCCTTTATATCCTTATGGAATAGAAATGACATATATTGTTTTCTTGCTAACTGTTGAATAACCAGTAATTGAATTCGTGCTTGTTCACTCAAATCATCCAGTTTCGATTGACGGATTTGTACATCCCTCTCCGACACAGCCACTAAAATCTTTGATCGCTTCCCTTTCGTGTTTTCTCGATAGGTAAGGCGCTCCAACGTAGTATATAGTCGATGCTGATCCTCCTGTAGCTCCACATAGTAATTTACAAAAAATGTACCGAATTGATTCTGAACTAGAAATTCTACATCCAAGCTAGCTGTTTGCTCTCCTGCCAATATAAGTCTTTTCTTTTGAGAGGGCAACTTCACTTCAGCAAGCCATCCTGATAGAAGTGTCTTCAATAAACTAAATGCATCTACAATGGTTGTCTTTCCAGAGCCATTTTGTCCATATAGACCAACAACATTCGCTTGTAGAAATGTCTCAAAATTTACTGCGAGTACAATTTCACCCTGTCGTACATTTCGTAAATTTTGTAAGTTTATTTTTTTTATCTTAATAATTGCCATATGCTAAACATCCTTTTAGCTTTTTCCCTTATTATAATGAAATTCGTTTTATTTTATAACAAAATCGAACTTAAGCATCCATAGCCTATAGCCTATGACAAAAATCGCAATAGGCATATGTTAGAAAAAATGAAGAAAGGTGTGTTTCATTGGTTTATCCTAGATTAGCCCCTGATGATTTTAACAGTCAATTTCGCCCAGGTATGAAAATATGGGTAACACTCCCTACTGGTACTTATTCAGGTACATTAATTCGAACATTCGGAACTGGAGGAAGAACTGCTGAAATTCAGTTAGATAATGGTCAAATAGTGACTGTGGATGTTAGTCAAATCACTGCTGCAGGTACAGGAACACCTCCTGGTAGTTCCTATCCACCGCCATACCCACCATATCCGCCTCAACCTTATCCACCTCAACCTTATCCGCCACGTCCATATCCACCTCAACCTTATCCGCCACGTCCATATCCACCACAGCCTTATCCGCCTCAACCTTATCCGCCACGTCCAGGGGGGCAATATCCTGGTTTCCCACCACCATTAATACCAGGACTCCCTAATATTCTACCGGGTATATTTGGAAATCCACGACCATAGCAACAACTAGAAAAGGTTATTTCTTTATTTAAGAATAAAGAAATAACCTTTTTTTCATTTTACTCCCATAACAAAAATCATCAAATTCCTTTACATATAAGACATGACAAAATAAGTAAAAAGCCCTAACAAGGAATTGGAAATTGATATTTCAGCCAATTTTTTAATCAACCAAAAATAAGTAAGATTTGAGCATACTTCTTTTTTATATCAGGAAATATGTCGCTTTTTGTAAAAATTTAACCTAACCTAAAAATTATATAGACTAAAAAACTATATATTATCGTTTATTTATAGAAATCATGCCTTGAAATAGTAAGTTTTCTGGGTTGTGAATCAATTTTTTTGGCAGTATAGTAGTTAAATGATAGGGGATAAATAGATTATTTTGCATCTATAAATAGTTTACACGCATCTGGACTTCTACGAATAACATCACCATCTTCAATGTGTATTACATTGACTAAATTATCCATTTATAGTCCTTAGCTTGAAATATTTGCTATATCATATTAGGAGGAAAAGCATGAAAACACGCAAGAAGCAGCAAATGTCTATTAGTAAGAAATTAACTGCAATAGTAGTGAGTATTTTATTATTATTCGGATTAGTTACTTTAGGTCTTTCTTATTATATAGTAAGAAATAGTAATTTAACAGACATGAATCAATCTCTTTCTGACAAAGGCATGATCCTATCCAAAACCATTGATATTACTACACTAAAATCGATATTAGAGAATCCTACAAATAGTAACCCCGATGCTCTACGATTAACTAGTGAAATGGATGCAATCAATGATAATTCTGATAGCATTACCAATCTATTTTTAATTACCGTTAACGGTGAAAATATTAATGCACCTGTTCTATCATCTAGTATACTTGAACTAGGGGCAGAGTATAACCAAGATATGATTGCAATGGGTTTATCTCCGGATTTCCTAGCAAGAATTAAAGAAGTTTTTGATACAAAAAAAGCAACAGCAACAGATATTTATAGCGATGAATATGGTAGCTATAAAACAGGCCTTACACCAATCTTGGATGAGAATGGGGACATGCTGGCTGCTTATGCCATTGACTATGACGTATCAATGGTAACAGGAAAAGCGATGTCTGAAGCCCTATGGACGTTATTAGTAACGGTTATTTTCTTAATTGGTTCATCCATTGCTGTTTACACTCTTTTAAGAAAAAAATTAACACCAATTCAACAACTTTCCTTACAATCTAAAAAAGTCGCAGAAGGTAATTTAGAGCTTGAACCATTACCAGTTACTTCAACAGACGAAGTAGGAATGCTCACACAAAATTTTAATTCAATGATTGATAACTTAAAAAAAGTTATTAAGAGTACAACAAATGTTTCTGAGCGTGTTTCAAACACAGCCAATGTTTTATCTGTAAATATGCAAGAAGCTTCCGATTCATATAATAATGTAGCATCTTCTATGCAGGAGATTGCAAGTGGCGCTGATCTTCAAGTACAGAAGGCAAAAGAAAGTACAATTACCATTGAAGAAATGAATATTGGTATTCAACGTATTGCCATGACATCCAATCAAATTTCAGAATCCTCGATTTTAGCATCAGAGGAAGCTGAAAGAGGAAATGAATCGACAAATAAATCTGTTGCACAAATGAATGCTATTAGCAAAGCAGTTAATCAATCTGCAGCTTCTGTTAAATTACTTGGCGAACATTCCAATAAAATCGAAGAAATCGTAGGAATCATTACAGGGATTGCTTCACAAACCAATTTACTTGCATTGAATGCGGCGATCGAAGCTGCACGTGCTGGGGAGGCTGGTAGTGGCTTTGCAGTGGTAGCTGATGAGGTACGTAAACTTGCAGAGCAATCTGAGGCATCTGCAAGAGAAATTTCTACACTTATTTCTCATATCCAGCATGATACAAACGAATCTGTAAATATCATGGTTCACGCTGTAGAAGAAGTAGATCATGGTATTGTCATGATCAATGATTCGGAAAAATCATTTAGCCAGATTTTAACTTCCATTCACCATGTGACAGGGCAAATTCAAGAGCTTTCTGCAACAATTGAAGAAATGGCAGCTGGTATGGAAGAAGTAACATCTGCTGTAAAAGATATGGAAGATTTTTCAGTCAATTCAAAGGACAATACAAGAGCAGTAGCAGCAACTTCTGCCTCTCAATTGAATACAGTACAACGAGTTTCTGAAGAAGCTCAAGTATTATCCGAGCTATCTGATGAATTAATGAATGTTGTTAATACCTTTGTAGTGAAATAAAAAATGAAAGGGCTGCCCTTATAAAGGAGATTTATGTCCGTTAGTTTCTCACAGATCGATTCACTACTGTGGACCTAATGACGCTAATCACTCCTTCATAGGTGTCGGCCCTTTTCTAAAATAGGAGTTGTCATAATTGAAGAATAAACAAGAATTTGATGTACACCCATCACAGAATAATACGCATTCTTTTGACCAACAAACGCTACCATCCAATTGTACACAATTATTAAACGGAGAAGACTTACTCGCATATCAAACGTTAAACCGTACAATAGCTGACTATAATCAAAACACCACAATACCTGACGTATTTTATCAGGCAGCACAAAAATATGCGGAACGAATCGCATTATCCTATGAAGGTGGAAAACTTACCTACCGTCAGCTAAATGAACAATCCAACCAAGTTGCTCATATGTTAGTTGCCAACGGTCTACAAAAAGGAAACTATGTAGCGATAGTTATGGAACGTAGTAAAGAAACCGTCATTAGTTTGTTAGGTATCCTGAAAGCTGGTGGAGTTTATGTTCCCATTGATCCGAGCTATCCAAAAGAACGCTGTCAGTACCTATTAAACGATACAGGTGCTCCATTTATCATAACGAAAAACGAACATACAGTTCTACTAAATGATTTTATACATAATGATTCTCAAACACGTACAGTGTTCACAATCAACCAAATGGAGCAAGGGTATTCACAGGAAAATATCCAATGTGAACTTCTTCCATCCGATTTGGCCTATATTATTTATACATCTGGTTCAACAGGTAAGCCAAAAGGCGTCATGCTTAAGCATGAAGCTGTCATTAATTTAATCACAGATAATCAACGAATCTACCATTCAACTAAAGAAGATGTTTACTCCCAGTTTATTTCTTTTAGTTTTGACCCTTCTATAACAGAAACTTTTACTGCTTTATTTTCAGGGGCAAGACTTCATATGCTTACAAGTATAGAACGTTTATCCATTGAGGCATTTGCTGATATGATCGACCGTGAGCAAGTAACGACCGCTACTGTTCCAAATGCTTTCTTTACACAGCTAGCTACACATTTACCAGTTAGCTATAGAAAAAAGCTTTCGACATTAAATTATTTATCTGTAGGTGGTGAAGCCCTATTGCCTGCCATTGTTCAAAAATGGCAAGACAAATTTGGACTTTCTACAGAAATTATTAACGTGTATGGACCAACTGAGTGTACAGTATTGTCCTCCTATTTTAAGGTGAAAAGTCAGATAACAGACATGCAATCTAGTATCCCCATTGGTAGACCAATCGCCAATTATGAAATGTATGTTATTAATACGGACGATCAGCTATGTCCCGTTAATGAAATCGGAGAATTATGTATTGCTGGTGCTGGTTTAGCAGCCGGTTATTTACATCAGCCTGAAAAAACGGCTGAAGTATTTGTCCCTCATCTCTTAAAGCCAGATCAAAAAATGTATCGAACAGGTGATTTAGTTCGACTATTGCCAACTGGTGTCATTGAATTTGTTGGACGTAAAGACTCTCAAATTAAAGTAAGAGGCTTCCGTATTGAACTTGGAGAGATCGAAACAGTATTGAGCAATCATACGAGCATTCAGGAAGCTGTGATCATTGCGAAGAAAATGGCTGATGGGCATAATCATTTATTTGCCTATTATACGGCGGCAAGTGGAATGCAGCTTGAGGAGAGTCTTTTAAGGGATTACTTAGCAAATCTTTTACCAGATTATATGGTACCAGAGCAATTTATCGAATTGCAAGAAATGCCGTTATCCCCTACAGGAAAAATTGATCGTAAACACTTAGCTTCATTGGAATTAACTTTATCACGTAGCACTACATATATTGTCCCAGAAAATGATACACAGCGTATGCTTGCTACTGCTTGGGAATTTGTACTCGGTATTGAGCCAATTGGCATTCACGATAACTTCTTTCATATCGGTGGGCATTCGCTAAAAGTGCTCGAGATTCTTGTACAAGTGAAAAAACATATACCATTCTTAAAGATTCAGGATTTCTTCCAATATCAAACGATTGCTGAACTGGATCATTATATTCGTCATTATCAACCAGAAGCTATTGAAGATCAAGACGAGCCAACTAAAAACATGGTATTCAAGGACTTAATGGAGCCTAGTCCTCTACAAGTCTCCCAAAACGTGAAGCCCTTGCCAATGACTTCGGTATTACTAACAGGTGCTACAGGTTATTTAGGTAGTCATGTATTATATGAGCTATTAGCAACAACAACTGCGCACATATATTGCCTTATTCGACCAAGTACCCAAACTACAATTGAAGAAAAACTAAGAGAGAGTATGCAATTTTATTTTGGCAATACCATTGCTCAGCAGATGAAAGATCGTATTACTGTTATCCAGGGTGACTTAGGGAAGCATCGACTTCATTTATCTGATAAAGATGAAAAAATCATTATGAAAGAAATTAATGCCATCATTCATTGTGGTGCAGATGTACGTCATTTCGGTGCAGCTGATCATTTTAATAATGTCAATGTGAATGGAACTCGCTACTTGCTTGAAATAGCCAAACAGAAACCAGGTGTGCATTTCCATTATGTATCGACAATTGGCATTCCAGAGGAGCTAGCTGCCATACAATGGGGACCAAATGAAGCAAAAGGTAACTTCAATTACAATGTAAAGCTTGATAATGTTTATACTCAAAGTAAGCTAGAAGCAGAAAACCTTGTTCGCAACGCTGTACAGGATGGAATCCCTGTCTCCATTTATCGTGTAGGAAATTTAAGCTGTCATTCTGAAACAGGTAAATTCCAACGTAATATCGATGACAATGCCTTTTACCGTATGATTAAATCAATGCTTAATTTAGGTAAAACACCTACTGCACAGTGGCATGTTGACTTCACACCAATTAATTATGCTAGTCAGGCACTTGTTTCTTTGGCAAGCCAGCCAGCAACCAACGGCCATGTCTTCCATTTATGTAACCCTGTATCGCTTACTTATTTAGAATTAATCGATATGCTTAAGGAAATTGGTTATGACTTAACAATTGTTTCAACACAAGAGTATACTGATTGGCTATTAAATGGCGATCATCCAAAAGGTGTACAGGAATATTTATCGTTAGCCATTGCGCAGCTTGAAGGTGATGGAGCAAGTGACTCCCCATTTATCTTCAATTGCAAAAAAACGATAGAATTTTTAGCTCATACCAAGATTGAATGTGCGGCACCAAATAAAGCCTTTATTCACAGAATGATTCAATATGGCATTGATACAGGCTACTTTCCAGAACCAAAACAAGTCAATATAACATGATAAAACAAACTATACAGTTATTTGCACTTCCTCTAGGAGTAAAGTTAGCACCATCAGAACGGGATACTTTCCTTAAAGTACTCCCTTTTGAGGTTCAAAGAAAAGTTCAGCAATACAAGCACTGGCAGGATCAGCAAAGAGCGTTGCTAGGTAGCACTCTTATTAGATGGGCACTCCTTCCCTATATAGATGACGTTCTGTTATATCTAGCTCACAATGAATGTGGGCGCCCATATATTGCAGGACACCCCCATTGGCAGGGAGATTTTAATCTCTCTCATTCTGGGAATTGGATCGTGTTAGCAGTCACCACTATCGGACGAGTGGGCATTGATGTTGAAGAAATAAAGCCAGTAAGTGAAGATGTGATGGTATATGCGCTTTCTGAGACAGAGCGTCAATTGGTCTCTCATCAGCCTTTACATGTTTTTTATGAGTTTTGGACTTTAAAAGAGGCTCTTTTTAAAACAGGTTTATTGCCAAACTTATCGCCATATTTGCTTGATACCACCAACATAAAAAAAACAAGGAAAGACCTTTTTACTCAAATATTCTATCTCGATCCGCAACATCCTGTATGCGTCTGCTGGAACAATGAAAGTTCTAAGTTAATAACCACAATAGTAAATAAAGAGCAGCTTCTACAGTCATAACAATAATTATCCTCCGTAATAAGAAAACGCTGCCCTAACGTGTCATTTATTCGACCCGCTAGGACAGCGCTTTTTGTTTTATTTAAATAAGTCTGGATACATTTCTTTTGCTAATGCTTCCATTCCATCAATCGTGTTATAGCCATAGCCAAACATGTAATTGTAATCTACAATATACATTTGTTTATTTTTAATAGCCTTCATGCTGGAAAGTTTAGGATTCGCATAAATTTCTTCACGTACTTTTGTCAAATCAGAACCATCCCAGTTTGGTAGAATTAATACATCTGGATCTGCTGCAATTAATGTTTCAACACTTACATCGCCTGTTTCATCTTTGAAAATATTATCTAATTTTACCATTTTGAATGCATCATTAAAGAATGTTTCATCGTGTGCTGGATAAACAAAAAGCTCTTTTGGATCATTTGTATGCAGATAGGCAAATGTTTTTTCTTCTTTTATACTTTCTAATTTTGAGGAAATATCTTGTTGTCGACCTTTTAATTCTTTAATAAAGCTATCTGCTTTGTCTTGAACATTAAAAATTTCACCAATATTTTTTATATCTTTATAAATAGAATCATACGTGCCACCTGTTACGGATGACTCTAAAACATATGTTTTTATACCCATTTCATTAAGAGAGTCTACTGTCCCTACTCCCCATTCAGCATTATCAAATAAGCCACCACGACCAAATACTAAATCAGGATCAGTACCTAATGTAACCTCTTTCCCAACATATTCATCACTTAAAATATTTAGCTTAGCATACTCTTCTTCAACAGCTTTATCAACTGCACCAAAGTTTGCACCAACACCAACGATTTTATCGCCTAATCCTAAATGTAATAATAATTCTGCAGCTGGGCGTGTATTTGCCATAATTCTTTCAGGTGCTTTATCAAATACTTGATCTTTCTTTTCCCATGTTGATCCACCTTCAGCCTTTGTAAAGTTCTCAATTGTCAGTGGATAATGCTCTTTTGTTTGAGTTTCCTTAGATGTATCTTTTGATGTGTTACCGCAGGCTGTTAATGTTAATAAAGCCGCTAAACCAATCCCTAATAATAATTTTTTCTTCATGTTTTTCCTCCTACAGTCCATATGCAAAGCCTAATCCATTCGTCACTGGATTAGTAAACGTTTGACATTTGATATGATATAAAGCTTCTATTGTTTCTGGTGTTAAAACTTCTTGGGGTGTACCATGTGCATAGATTTCACCATCTTTTACTGCATAAAGATAATCACAGTAATGTGCTGCCATTTCTAGATCATGAAGAGCTGCTAAAACACCGATGTTTAAACTTCTTACACAGGATAGTATTTCAATTTGATAACGAATATCTAAATGATTTGTTGGTTCATCCAAAATCATAAATTTAGGCTGCTGGGCAATCGTTCTTGCTAAAATAACCCTTTGCTTTTCACCACCAGATAGTGAAAGAAAACTGCGCTCTCTATAAGATTGTAAGTTTGTTCTTGTCAATGCCTCTTCTACGATGTCAAAATCCTTTTGGTTATCTGACTCTAGCATTTTTTTATGAGGTGTTCTACCTAACATCACCATTTGTTGTACCGTTAAATCAAAGTGCATTTCATTGAATTGTCCAACTACACCTAAGTGTTGAGAAATCTTTTTTTCGGCGCTTTTTAAAACATCTAAATCATCTAAGAAAACCATCCCTTTTTGAGGTACTAGGCTTTTATAAATGCTTTTCAATAAAGTTGATTTTCCGCATCCGTTTGGTCCGATTAAGCCCACAAATTGTTGCTTATTCACATGAATGGATACGTTTTTTACGATTTCCTTTTTGCCGATTTTTACTTCTATATCCTTTGCTACTAATTCCATTGTTCTACCCTCCGAAGTTGTAACCTTTTTTTACAATCATATAGATAAATAATGGTGACCCAATGACAGAAGTAATAATACCAATCGGTAATTCCACATTTTGGATTAACGTTCTAGACAGAATATCCGCCCAAATCATGAAAAGGCCTCCTAAGAGCAATGTTCCTAACATTAATCGTTTGTGATCTGCCCCGAAAATACCTCTTGTGATATGTGGGATAATTAAACCAACAAAACCGATCATACCTGCATAAGCGACCATCGTTCCTGTAATAAGCGAGGTAAGAATCATATATAATTTACGATAAGCACTTAAATTGATCCCTAAGGTGATAGCTGATTCATCCCCAAGTAGCATTGTGTTTAGCACACGATGTTGGAAAAGGAATAATGCAGCTCCTAGTACAATCACGATTGTTAAAATTGGTGTTTTGTCCCAGCTGGCAGATGCTAAACTCCCCATAGACCAGAACGTAACAGTTTTAATGCCCTCTGCATTATTGGCAAAAAAGATGATAAGGCTTGAAAACGAACTACATAATGCACCGATAACAACCCCTGATAAAACCAATTTTACTGAGGTTGCTTTACCTCCAATGCTGGATAAGATAAGCACTGCCATCGAGGTAATCATCGCCCCTGCAAATGCACCAAAGGCTACTCCAAATTGTGCTAACAATGCACTACTCCCAAAACCAACTAGAATAGCAAAGGTTGCACCTAATGACGCTCCTGAAGAAATACCAAGTATGTATGGATCAGCAAGCGGGTTTTGGACAACTGCCTGCATGACAGCCCCACACAATGCAAGTCCGACACCAATCAATAAGGCAAAAACCACACGCGGCATTCTGACCTGTAGAATAATATTCAAATAGGATTCACTTTCCACGCTATCAAGTGTTCCAAGTTTTCCATTGGATATAGTATGTAGCAAAATATCCATCGATTGCTTGAAAGGAATGCTGACTTGTCCTATTGATACAGAAAAAACGGCAGATATTAAAATAGAGACTATTAAAAGCAAGATAATAACATAATAAATATTGCCCATTCCTATTCTGTTAGCTTCCTGTCTATCCAAAATTTCACCTCTATCTATTAAACTTTTAGTTAATGATAACGATTATCATTTTCATTTTGTATTGTAAGTGATAATCCATTGAAAAACAACAGGAAAATTTTTAATTATAGATTATGCATACATTTAGTAGATGAACATTCCACTACTGGCGGGTTTTGATTCGCTAAAATTATTGTTCCGATAGAAATTAAAACAGCTCATTGTAAATTCCGGATATTATATAGCGAAGAAAATTTAAGGATTTTTATTTAAACTCTGTTCTAATAAAAAATCAAAATAAAAAACCACTTTCCATAAAACTATGGAAAGTGGTCATATTACTTAAAAGATTGTGCTTATAGGCTAACTAAATCTTACATCATTCCTGGCATACCGCCCATGCCGCTCATATCTGGCATTGCTGGTGCTGCTTCAGGGATATCTGCTACAACCGCTTCTGTTGTTAAGAATAGGGCTGCAACTGATGCTGCATTTTGTAAAGCTGAGCGAGTTACTTTTGCCGGGTCTACTACGCCTGCTTCCATCATATTTACCCATTCGCCAGTTGCTGCATTGAAACCAATGCCAACTTCTTCACGTTTTAGACGATCTACGATAATTGAGCCTTCAAGACCCGCATTATTAGCAATTTGACGAACTGGTTCTTCTAAAGCACGTAGAACGATTTTCACACCTGTAGATACGTCGCCTTCTACTGCTTCAGCCGCTTTTTCTACTGCTGCATAGACGTTTAGGAGAGCAGTACCACCACCTGATACGATACCTTCTTCAACAGCTGCACGAGTCGAGTTTAAAGCATCCTCAATACGAAGTTTACGCTCTTTTAGCTCTGTTTCTGTTGCAGCACCAACTTTGATAACTGCTACACCACCTGCTAATTTTGCAAGACGTTCTTGTAATTTTTCTTTATCAAACTCTGATGTAGTTTCTGCAAGTTGTGCACGGATTTGACCAATGCGCGATTCAATTGCGTCTGCTCCGCCTACACCTTCAACAATTGTTGTGTTGTCTTTAGTTACAACAACTTTTGCTGCACGACCAAGTGCAGAAATATCAGCTGATTTTAGGTCTAAACCTAATTCTTCTGTAATCACTTGTCCACCTGTCAGGATAGCAATATCTTCAAGCATTGCTTTACGTCGATCACCGAAACCTGGGGCTTTTACTGCTACAGCATTGAATGTACCACGAAGTTTGTTCACAACAAGTGTTGCAAGAGCTTCACCTTCTACATCTTCAGCAATCATTAAAAGTGGACGACCTTGTTGTACCACTTGCTCTAATAATGGTAATACTTCTTGAATGTTTGTAATTTTTTTATCAGTAATTAAAATGTACGGGTTATCAAGAACCGCTTCCATTTTATCTGTGTCCGTTACCATGTAGTGAGAAGCATAACCACGATCAAACTGCATACCCTCAACTACATCTAGCTCTGTTGTGAAGCCTTTTGATTCTTCAATTGTAATAACTCCATCGTTACCAACGCGTTCCATTGCTTCAGCGATTAGTTGTCCAACTTCATCATCTGCAGCAGAAATGGCAGCAACTTGTGCAATTTCTTCCTTATTGCTTACAGGGCGAGAAATAGCATGTAATTCAGTAAGTGCTGCAGCAACTGCTTTATCGATACCTTTACGGATACCTACAGGATTTGCGCCAGCTGTAACGTTTTTCAAGCCTTCACGAATAATTGCTTGGGCTAATACTGTTGCTGTAGTTGTACCATCACCAGCGATTTCGTTTGTCTTAGAAGCAACTTCTGCTACTAATTTTGCTCCCATGTTTTCGTATGGGTTTTCTAGTTCGATTTCTTTAGCGATTGTCACACCATCATTTGTAATAAGTGGTGAACCGAATTTTTTTTCTAAAACAACATTACGTCCTTTTGGTCCTAATGTTACTTTTACTGCATTTGCTAATTTATCTACACCTTGTAACATTAATGAACGAGCGTCTTCTGAGAATTTAATATCTTTTGCCATGAGAATTTACCCTCCTGAAATGGAATATTCGTTAAGCTTCTTCAATATATTTATATCAATTTCACCTTATTGTCACATTTGTTATGCAAACAATAAGTATTCACCTTACGTAAGGTGCCTTTAAAGTTCTTATTCAATAATTGCAAGAATATCGCTTTCGCGTAAAATTAGGTATTCATTACCTTCAAATTTAACTTCTGTGCCAGCGTATTTAGAGAAAATAATGCGGTCGTCAACTTTAACGTCAAGCTCTACACGTTGCCCGTTCTCTAATACACGACCTGTCCCAACTGCTACTACTTTACCTTCTTGTGGTTTTTCTTTTGCAGAGTCAGGTAGTACAATACCGAATGCAGATTTTTCTTCTACCTCGATTAGTTCAATTACAATACGATCTCCTAGTGGTCTTAACAAGTGAAACAACCTCCTAATAATTAAATAATTGTTGATATTTATTAGCACTCTATATCAATGAGTGCTAACACAATTATTATGATAATCAATCACTCTTTTTTTTGCAAGTCAGAACTTCAAAAAATTTTGTTTTCTTTCCATATTCCTCTACAATAGAAAGGAAGCATATGAATGGAAAGGATTTTGATTGTGACTAATTCTCAAAAAGTAACGAAACATAAAAAAACAGCCCTGTATGTTTTGCTGATTTATATCTTGATGCAAATCTCTAGCAGATGGTTGCTCTTACCGTTCCATAGGCTCGTCATGAAGGTAACTGGTTTAGCTTCTGAACAAGCGGCTCCTATTACTCAAGGTTGGTATATTGCCCTAAGTTTTGCGGTTGCGCTCATTTTAAGCTTAATCCTTACATCTCGAGATAAAGCATTTTGGAACATTTATCAAGGAAAAAAAGAAACGATACCTCTAACAATTGTGTGGGGAATCATCGGCTTCTTCCTAGTGTTCTTTGGACAAATGATTGGTGCAGCTATTGAGATGGCTGTTTTCGGTATTGAAGGAGGCTCACAAAATACTGCTGATATTGTCGCAATAGCTAAAGGTGCTCCCATTGCCATATTAGCAATTGTTGTATTCGGGCCAATTTTAGAAGAATTCGTCTTCCGTAGAGTAATCTTTGGCTCGCTTGTCCAAACAACAAATTTCTGGGTGGCAGCAATTGTGAGTGCCATTTTCTTTGCGATTATCCACTTCGACTTCTCTCATATCTTGCTTTATACCATTTGTGGCTTAATCTTCGCCTTTTTATATCACAAAACAAAGCGCATTTGGACGTCTATTATTGCACACGTCATGCTTAATGGATTTGTGACACTTGTACAATTCTATGCTGAACCATTGCAAAAGTTTCTTCAAGAACTAGAAAAAATGCAATAAATTTTTGTAAAGCTATGTAAATTTATAGAAAGAAGGAAATTTAACAAAAAAGCTCGATGCCTTTATTTTGGCATCGAGCTTTATCTTTACTGTTGATTGAATCCTTCTATTTGTCGTCTTTGTTGTTCAAGTGCCTCTTCAATCTGACGCTTTTGTTCTGCTTCTTGCTCTTCTTTTAAACGAATCTCTTCAGATTTTAAATATTTGCGATAGCCTATTTTCGCTACCCAAACACTAAACTCATAGAGTAAAAACATTGGTACTGTTACGATTAAATGACTCATTAAATCTGGTGGTGTAATCATAGCCGCAATGACAAAAAGTCCGAAATAAGCATATTTTCTGTTCTTTGTCATAACTTGTGGATTTAGAATACCCAAACGTGCAAAGAATAGGAGTATAATCGGTAATTGGAAAACAAATCCAAAAGGTAAGGTGATTTGAAATAAAAACGAGAAATACTCATTAATTCCAATTGTTAGTTGTACACCTAGACGACTAGATAAATCAATCATAAAGTTCAATACATACGGAAATAAAATAAAGTATGAAAAAACAATTCCAGCTACAAATAAGATAAATGTAAAGGGTATATAGCTTAATGTTACCCGACGTTCCTTTTCATATAGTCCGGGTGAAATAAAGGCCCATAGCTGATATAGAATAATAGGAGACGTCAACAATAAGGCTATATAAAAAATCATTTGAAAATAAATTTTTATAGAGTCTGTTATTCTGAACGCGTTTAAAGAGAAACTCTGTGCGGTTTCACTGCTTTGTAAAAAATGAATAAGCGGCTCCGCCAAAAAAAACGCTCCAGCCACCGCAATAACAAAGAAAACGACTGCAAAGTAAAGTCGTTTCCTTAATTCTTCTATATGCTCAATGACAGTTTGGTTGTTTGCATTCATATTAGAAAGACATCCTTCAGTTACTTATCATCGTTTTTTACTTCGATGACTTTCTTTTTATCATTATCATCATCATCTGCTAACCCTTTAGTAGCATTTTTAAATTCACGCAGTGTAGAACCCATAGCTTTCCCTAACTCTGGTAACTTTTTAGGGCCAAATATTAAAATTGCTACAATTCCAATAATGATAAGGCTCATAGGACCGATACCCATTACAGCCACCTCCTCTTATATATTTTACATTTTAACTCACTTTCGATAATTTGGCTAACTAATATTATGTGAAAGTTTTACGTCTTGCTATTCACCACAACAGCCTAAACACGCTATGTAAAGAATCACTCTTCCTGATTACGAATTAAATAAATAAGCGCTTGCAACTCTACCGATAAATCGATGGTTAAAAGCTGCATTCTATCAGGTACTGTTAATCGCTCTGGCGTAAAGTTTAAAATTCCCTTTGCATTCATGGCTGCTAAGCGATCCGCCATTTTTTGAGCGGAGCGTGGTGAAACGGTTAAAATAGCAAGCTCTGCACCGTATTCTGCATATTTTTCCTCCAATAAATCTGGATGAAAAACAGGAATGTTACTGATCATTTTGCCATCCTTCGGTGCTTTTGAATCGAATGCTACAACAATATGTGTATTATGGTTTTTTTGAAAATTATATTTTAATAATGCACTACCTAAATTCCCCACACCTATTAACGCTACTTTTGTCGTTTCATGTTGATCAAGCGTCTGGCTAAAAAATTGTAATAGATGCTGCACATCGTAGCCATAACCTTTTTTCCCAAGTGCACCAAAATAAGAAAAATCACGGCGAATAGTTGCAGAATCTATTTTCATCGCTTCACTCAATTCCTTCGACGAAATACGTTCCATACCTTCTTGTGCAAAGTTTTGAATAAATCGATAGTAAAGAGGAAGTCTTTTTGTAGTGGCTTGTGGAATTTTTAATTCTTGTTTCAAACTTTTTCCTCCTTATGATGTACCTCCATCAATTTTACTGTCTTTAACTACTAATTTTAATACATTCATCCTTAACAATATACAACATTTTTGCAATCCCCTGCTGTATTTCTCTTTAGTTAATGGCGCCTTATACGCAGCTAACTAAAAAGAAATCGTTTCAATCTTACATGACTGCTAGGAATAAGTAAAGCACGGACATTGCATGCAAATCGTTCATCCATTACACTAAGGTAGAATTGAGGTGTCAAGAATGATTGTTTTACAGGTCAATCAACTAACTAAATCCTTTCTTGCAGATGAAATTTTAAGTGGTGTTAAATTAGAAGTTCAACACCGTGACCGTGTTGCCTTAGTAGGACGAAACGGTGCAGGTAAATCTACTTTATTAAAAATAATTGCTGGTCAAATGTCTTATGATTCAGGTGATATCATTATCCCAAAGGATATTCAAATAGGCTATTTAGAGCAACATGCAGGATTAAACTCTACGCTAACAATTTGGAATGAAATGATGACTATATTTGAATCTCTTTTAGCCCAAGAACAGCTACTACGCTCACTTGAACAACAAATGGCTGATCCTACTGTCTATGATAACCCTACTATGTATGCGAAAGTTATGTCGGAATATGATCAATTACAGCATACGTTTAAAGATGCAGGTGGCTATCAATATGAATCAGACATACGGTCAGTCCTTCATGGTATGCAATTTTATTCCGAAGACTATGACAAACCCATCAGTTCCTTATCTGGTGGACAGCGCACACGTTTAGCACTTGCTAAGCTCTTACTTAGTAAACCAGATCTTTTAATTCTCGATGAGCCAACGAACCATTTAGATATCGAAACACTATCTTGGTTGGAATCCTATTTAAAGGGCTATGAAGGCGCTATTTTAATTGTTTCCCATGACCGCTACTTCTTAGACCAAGTCGTTTCTATTGTCTACGAAGTATCTCGTCATCGCGTTACCAAATATCCGGGTAATTATAGTGCATATCTAGATGAAAAAGCTAAAAATTATGAGCGTGATGTCAAACTCTTTGAACGTCAGCAAGATGAAAAGGCCAAGCTTGAGGATTTTATCCAAAAAAATATTGCACGTGCTTCTACAACAAAAATGGCCCAAAGTCGACGTAAAATGCTTGAACGTACAGAGTGGATGGAATCGCCGGATGGTGATGAGAAATCCGCTAGTTTCGGTTTCACGATTGAACGTCAAAGTGGAAATGATGTTTTATCTGCTGATGAATTAACGATTGGTTATAACGATCGTACCATTTCTAGTGGGATAAACCTCCGCACTTTTCGTGAGGATCGTATTGCCCTTGTTGGTCCAAACGGAGTTGGTAAATCGACATTATTAAAAACAATTGTAAAAGATTTATCTCCTCTTGCAGGTAGTATTCGTTATGGTACAAATGTACAAATAGGCTACTATGATCAAGAGCAAGCAAAGCTATCGAGCAATAAGAGTGTCCTAAAAGAATTATGGGATGAATGGCCACTCATGAACGAAAAAGATATTCGTACTGTATTAGGGCGTTTTCTTTTTAGTGGTGAAGATGTGGATAAAGCTGTATCCTCTTTATCGGGCGGTGAAAAAGCACGCCTTGCACTCGCAAAGCTAATGATGCAAAAGGCTAATTTCTTAATTCTTGATGAGCCTACCAATCATTTAGACTTAGATAGCAAAGAGGTATTAGAAAATGCCTTGATTGATTATCCTGGTACGCTTCTATTTGTCTCACATGACCGCTACTTCATTAATCGTATCGCAACGAAAGTGGTGGAGTTATCTGGAACCGGTTCATTTGAATATTTAGGTGACTACGATTATTACGTTGAGAAAAAGCAGGAACTATTGGAGCTAGCACAAATGAAGGTTGCCTCCCAACCACAAGTACAGCAAGACCTGCCTGATAAAACGTCTACATCAAAAATTGATAAAGAAGTAAAAAAACGTGAGCGTCAAATTAGACGTACGATCGAAGATTTAGAAAGCAAGATGCAAGAAACATCTGCTATTGTTGCAAGACTAGAAGAGGCTCTTTGTGACTCTGCCATTTTCACAGACCATGAAAAAATTTCAATGCTTCAAGCAGAATTAGCAACTGCTAAAGAACAGCATGAGCTATTAGAATTAGAATGGCTTGAGTTAAATGAAGAACTTGAAAATATTAGTATGTAAAGGATGTAAGCCATGTGAAAGGTCACATGGCTTTTTCTTTACTTGTCTTCACTTTTCATATATATTGGTCAAGTGCTATTTTTCGACAAAAAATGCCCACAGTTTTATTCACACTATAAATCTAGTAATACCAACATATCAACAGAGTTTTCCACATTGTCCACAATATAAATTTATTTTATCCACATTCTATCGTATAAAACCAGCTACTATATATTGAATAATCACAAGTTATACACAAGTTATCAACAATTTGTGCATAAGTACGCGTGTTCGCCATTTAATTCGCTCCTTTACTTGTGGATAATTTTCTGAAAAATTTGTCAATTTTGATGCTTCTATTGACTATTCCCTTAGCACGGTTCTTTTTTATCAACAATTATTCGACAATAAAAAAAGAGATATCTAAAAATATAGATACCTCTTTCTTATACTATACCCAGGATTTTAACTCCATTCCTGGACGTCCATTCATCATTAGATTACCTCGAATACCAGCCTCAAACATCGGCATAGCTGCTGCGCCAATCATTGCCGCATTATCAGTACACAATTTAAGCGGGGGTACAAAAAACGGGATACCTTCCTCTTCAAATACAGTCTCCAAAGAAACTCGCAAACCTTTATTTGCTGCTACACCTCCAGCTGCAATAACCTGCTTCACCTGATATTCGCGAGCCGCACGTAATGTTTTAGCAGACAGTACTTCAACAACACTTTCTTGAAAGCCCTTAGCAACAGCTGCTGGTGAAATAGCTTCACCTCGTTGGTCCATATTATGTTTATAATTGATGACAGCTGATTTTAAACCGCTAAAGCTAAAATCATACGAATCCTCTTCCAACCATACTCTTGGAAAAGGAACAGCCTCTCCTTCCTCATGAGCAAGACGATCAATATGTGGCCCTCCAGGATAAGGTAAATTTAAAACACGCGCCACTTTATCATAAGCTTCACCAGCTGCATCATCTCGTGTTTCACCAATGACCTCAAAAGAGCCATGTTCCTTCATATAGACAAGCTCTGTATGACCACCTGAAACGACTAGTGCTAATAAAGGGAACTCCATTGGCTGAACAAGCGCATTGGCATAAATGTGCCCTGCAATATGATGTACACCTACAATTGGTAAGTTGTTTGCAAAGGCAAAAGCCTTCGCCGCATTAATGCCAATCAACAATGCACCTACAAGACCCGGACCCTCTGTAACAGCAACCGCATCTAAATCTGTCGGCTTTAATTTTGCTTGGGCTAATGCTTCTTCAATTACCATCGTAATTTGTTCAACGTGATGGCGTGATGCAATTTCAGGGACAACGCCACCAAATCGCTTATGACTCTCTATTTGAGAAGCAACAACATTCGACACGATTTCATGACCATTTCGAATAATCGCTGCAGCTGTTTCATCACAGCTTGATTCTATTGCTAATATCAATCCATTATTCATTATAAATTCACCCACATGACAAGGGCATCCTCCCCGTTATCAGTATAATAGCCTTTCCGTATACCACCATCTTGGAATTGAAGCTTACGATAAAGATTTTGTGCAACCGTGTTCGTTACTCGTACCTCCAATGTCATAACCTCCATTCCATGTAAACGAGCTATTTGCAGCGCCTCACGCATTAATCCCTCTCCTATACCTCGTCCACGCGCTGCCTCAATAACAGCTACATTCGTAATTTGGGCTGCATCTATAACCATCCACATCCCGCAAAAACCAATAATACTTCCACTTGCATCAACAGCCAGCACATAATGGGCATACTGATTTTCATGCACTTCATAGTAAAAGGAATCCAACGTCCAAGGTACAGGAAATGAAGCGACTTCAATTTCATAAACTGCTGGTACATCATCAGAAACCATTTTACGATAAGTTACATCACTACTCATGTTCTTTCTCCTTCTGTTCTTTCAGCCAATTTGCTTCAGCCTCTGCAATTCGTTTATATTGTGGGACAAAGTGATGAGTAGCTTCAACACTTGGTAACTCCACTTTAGTTCCTACACGAATAACTTCCGTTGCACGAGGCAAGTCAAGACTAAAAGGTGCACGTAAAGCGTTATCGCCAAGCTTCTCTACAATGTTATCCCAAAATATGCCCACATCTGTTCCTACAAATAAAATAGGTGCATCTAATGCCCTTAAACGCTCTAACAAATCAGCGATATGTGTATGATGATCCTCCACAAGAGCCTCTAGTGTCACTCCTTGATAAACAGCTGTATAAACATTGTCTCTTCTTGCATCAAAAATTGGACAAATTAATCCATTATAAAGGGTAGCATTTGCAGCTAATGCTTTTAAGCTAGAGACACCAACTAAAGGTATCTGTAATGTCCATGCTAGGGTTTTCGCTAATGTTACACCTATACGGACCCCTGTATACGATCCTGGCCCTTCAGACACTGCAATGACATCCAAGTCACCTGCCTTCAAACCTGCTCTTGCTAATACCTCTTCAATAGCGGGCATTGCGCCTGCTGAATGTGTTAATTTTATATTTTGTACCAGCTCAGCTACCACTTTTCCATCCATCACCACAGCAACGGAAAGTGGTGTATTCGCTGTTTCTATTCCTAACCAAATCATTTCATTAGCTCCTCACATAGTGCCTCATAACGTTCCCCACTAGGTATGAACACGAATCGTCGTTCAGTGTCTCCGATTCGATAAATCTCTATCGCTAATCGATTCTGTGGCAAATCCTGTTCAATTAAATGCGCCCACTCTACCACTGATACTGCATCTCCATAAAATAATTCATCCCAACCTAGGTCCTCGTCACTTTCAGCCAAACGATAAACATCTAAATGATTGAAGGGTAAACGTCCTTCATACTGTTTAATGATTGTAAATGTTGGACTGTTGACCGTTCTTTTCACACCAAGCCCTTTTGCTAAGGCCTTCGTAAACGTTGTCTTGCCTGCACCCAAATCTCCTTCTAATGTAATCGTATCTTGAGCTTCTAGTAAATTGGCAAGTGCCAGGGCAAACCGCTCTGTATCATCAACTGAATTCATGATTATTTCATACATTCTCATTTTTCCTCTCATCACTACATTATCTCTAGTTTACCTAAACTAGCGAAAATGTTCAAAGCATCCAATATCATTATATCCTACTTAGATTATCTTCGTTAAAAAGCCTAATTTAGGAAGCTCATTTAAATAAAAAAACACGCCTTCTTTTACAAAGACGTGACAACTATTTATCTGTTTGAATGACCTTTCACTGCTATGATTTCTTTGCCAATTAGTTTATCATCCTTAAATTTCACTATATAGGCCTGTGTCATCAAAATTTCATCATTCCAACGATATTCATTATTTTTGATTTTTTTACCTGCGCCGCCTGCTGCTTCTACTACCTCAATATATGACATATCATTTTTTAATTTCTCAAATTCTACTTCGCTCATATTTTTTTGCCAGTGATACGCATTTGATTCTTCAATCTCCATAATAGGATCTCCACAGCCTACCATCATTATCATGGAACCAATAAGCAAAGGTAAATAAATACTTTTAAAAGAATAATCTTTGCTCATCTAAACACCTCCGTAGCCAATCCGATTACTTCTACATTTTTACCCCTAATCTTTATATTAGAAACACCTCTAATTTTACCTTATAGAAACGCTATCATTTATCGGTAATTTTTACTATTTTTAGATAATGTTAAATATATGAAATCCATTATGTTTAAGGCAATATTATCGATCATTTCACAGCGATTTAAGCCGTTTTTTAGACAGCATTGATATGTTTTAGGGAAATAGATGTTGTTTATTGAATAATAAAGGGAAGTTGGTCTCAAATACTTCACAGAATGTTATGCTTTAAGCCTCTGTGTTTCTACTAGGCAGTGATGATCCTTTCGACGTTATTCATTTGTCATGTAATTTCTAATTAATTTTACTGATAAGCTCCTGAAAGATGAATTGGATCCATACGCCAATCACATACAAAAAAGTCCTTATGATATAAAATCATAAGGACTGGAATATCAATTTAAATGGCGGTCCCGACCGGGATCGAACCGGCGATCTCCTGCGTGACAGGCAGGCATGTTAACCGCTACACCACGGGACCTCTTTAAGACATTTATAAATGTATCATAAGAAATACTACAATGCAATACTTTTTTAATAGAATTCGAACAATTGTACAATAATATTTTATTTTTTTGTTTATATGCTATTATTACCTACAAAATAAATATCAGGAGGTAATATATGTCTACTATTTACGAAACTCGTAGAGCAATTTTCAAATCAAAGCTTGAGGAGGATATAGCTTTCATTACATCGCCAGCTAATATTTTTTATTACACTGGTTTTTTATCTAATCCTCATGAGCGCTTTATGGCACTTATTTTCAATAGCAAAACAAATGAAGAAATATTATATGTTCCTGCCTTAGATTTAGAAGCAGCAGTACAAGTTACTGATATTCAACACATTGTACCAATAAGTGATGAGCAAATGCCATTTGAGGTTGTCAAAAGCACCATAGGAAACCTTGGTCAAACAGCTGGTGTGGAAGCAAAGGCACTTAATCTTTCACGCTATTTGGAGCTTACAAGTACCTTAGATGTACAAGTCAAAGATATTCAACAACTAGTCAATAGGCAACGCTTGCATAAAACGCGAGATGAACTCAATCAACTGAAAGTGGCCATTGATATTATTGAACAGGTGATGACAGAGGGCATCAAAAAAATTCATATTGGCATGACCGAATTAGACCTTGTTGCCGAGCTAGAATATTTAATGCGTAAATTTGGAGCGGATGGCCAGTCCTTTGCCTCGATTATTTTGTCTGGTGGAAATGCTGCCTTGCCGCATGGTCAACCTAGTATGCGAAAAATCGAGCATGGAGATTTTGTGCTGATTGACATGGGTGTGATTAAAGATGGCTACTGCTCTGATATTACAAGAACATTTGTCATTGGCGAAGCGACAGAAAAACAACGAGAAATATATGAGACCGTACTAGCTTCGACACTAGCTGGTATTAAAGCAGCAAAAGCTAACATTCCATTAAAACAAGTAGATTTGGCTGCAAGAGCAGTTATTGAAAAGAAGGGCTATGGCGACTATTTCAACAACCGCGTTGGTCACGGACTTGGCATTGAAGTTCATGAAGAACCTTCTGTCCATGCAGGAAACAATGATTTAATTACAACTGGTATGGTATTTACAATTGAACCAGGTATTTATATACCCCATTACGGAGGCGTTCGTATCGAGGACAATGTTTACATCAATGAACTTGGCAAAGCAGAAGTGTTGACTACTTTTCCACGCGAATTACAAATTTTATAACCTGCCTAGCACAAAGGAAGTAAATTCGAATTTTTCGAGTTTACTCTTTTTTTGGCACTAATCTTGCAAATAAAATAATAGATTCAACAAACTAAATTAGTAGGAGGTCATTTCCATGATTCGCTACATTTTCACCCGAATCGGCTTCATGATGATTACGTTATTTATCATCATCTTGCTTTCATTTTTACTTATGAAAGCTCTACCTGGTTCTCCATTCAACGATGAACGGTTACCTGAAGCGCAAAAAGAATTACTGTACAAAAAATACGGTCTAGATAAACCAGTACCTGTACAGTTTGGGATTTACCTGTCGAATCTTGTTCAAGGGGATTTAGGTGTTTCTTTTGTTTTTGATAATCGCCCGGTTACGAAAATTATTCAAGAACGCATTGGCGCATCGGCTATTCTCGGATTCCAAGCCGTTTTTGTCGGTACTATTATCGGCTTACTGTTAGGTATCGTAGCAGCATTAAAACATAACACCATGATCGATTACGGTGCAACCGTCTTAGCAGTACTCGGTATTTCTATTCCTTCATTTGTATTTGCAGGCTTTTTACAATATTGGGTTGGTGTTAAACTCGGCTGGCTGCCAATTGCTTTTTGGAATGGTTTTGAATACTCGATTTTACCAACCATCGCTTTAGCAGTTGGCGTTGTGGCAACTATTGCCCGCTTTACTCGCATTGAAATGTTAGAGGTACTCAACCAAGAATATATTTTAACCGCTCAATCAAAAGGATTATCGAATGCTTATATTATTACAAAACACGGGATTCGCAATGCGCTCATTCCAATCATTACAATTATCGGACCGTTAACTGTGAATACGATTACTGGTTCACTTGTTATTGAGAAAATTTTCAGTATCCCTGGTTTAGGGGAGCAATTTGTTAATTCGATTATTACAAATGATTATCAACTAATTATGGGCACAACGATTTTTTACGCTTTTTTATTTGTCAGTGTCATTTTAATTATTGATATTTTATACGGGTTCATTGATCCTCGTATTCGTGTAGCGGGAGGCGAATAATTTATGACAACCAAAATCACTGAAGGCACAAAGCATTATCCAGCCGATTTATTTGAACCTGCCTCTCAAGCAGATAACGTCTCTGATATTGTGCATCGACCTGAACAATCATTTTGGCAAGATGCATGGCGTGGTTTACGTAAAAATAAAGCAGCTATTGTCGGCTTATGTATTATTATTTTCGTTATTTTATTAGCTGTTTTCGGCCCATTTATGAATAGCCATGGCTACGATGAACAAAACATTGCGCGCACCAATTTACCACCAAAAGTTCCCGTTCTGGAACATTTGCCTTTCTTAGGTTTGAATGGTGTCGATGGGCGTGGCGTGGACCAATACGAAAAAAAGGGTATAACCGAATATTTTTGGTTCGGTACAGATGAATTAGGACGAGATTTATGGACACGAATTTGGCAAGGCACGCGTATTTCACTTTATATCGCCTTTCTCGCAGCCACGATTGATTTAATTATCGGTGTTGCTTATGGTGCTATCTCAGCCTTTTATGGGGGACGTACTGATAATGTCATGCAACGTATTATTGAAGTATTAGTTGGTATTCCAGGGTTAATAGTCAATATTCTTCTTATTCTGATTTTGAAGCCCGGCATCATTTCTATTACTCTCGCAATGGTTATCGTTGGCTGGATTAGTATGGCCCGTATCGTTCGCGCACAAATATTAAAGCTCAAATCATATGAATATGTACTGGCCTCCCGAACACTCGGAGCGAGTAACCAACGATTAATTTGGAAGCATTTAATTCCTAATACACTTGGCCCAATTATTGTCGCTACTACTTTTACTATACCTGGCGCGATTTTCACAGAAGCCTTACTTAGTTTTATCGGATTAGGGCTACAACCACCTACCGCTTCCTTAGGAACAATTGTGAATGACTCATATAAACTATTGCGCATTTACCCACATGGCATGATTGTTTCTTCTATTATTATTAGCTTAATTATGATTAGCTTCAATTTACTTGGAGATGGACTGCGCGATGCATTTGATCCAAAAGTACGTAAATAAGGAGGTGTTCACAATGAAAACCATTTTAGAAGTCAAAAATCTTAGCGTTTCCTTCAACACGTATAGTGGCGAAGTACAGGCTGTACGCAATGTTTCGTTTGACTTATATGAAGGCGAAACATTAGCAATCGTTGGCGAATCAGGGTCAGGGAAGTCCGTTACTTCGAAAAGCCTATTACGCTTAAATCCTCGTGAAACAACAATGATTAAAAATGGCCAAATCTTATATCATAACAAAAACATTTTAGATTACAGTGAACAGCAAATGCGTGGGCTTCGCGGGGCTGAAATCTCAATGATTTTCCAAGATCCTATGACTGCATTAAACCCTACGATGACGATTGGCAGTCAAATTGCAGAAAGCATTAAAAAACATACGTCTTTACGTGGTAAGCAAATAATAGAGCGGGTCATTGAATTATTACAACTCGTTGGCATTAAAGAAGCAGATAAACGCTATAAGCAATACCCACATCAATTTTCAGGTGGCATGCGTCAACGAATTGTCATTGCAATGGCACTTGCTTGTGAGCCGCGCATTATTATTGCAGATGAACCGACTACAGCATTGGATGTTTCGATTCAAGCCCAAATATTAGAATTGCTTAAAAACATCCAAAAAAAGATGAATCTCTCGATAATATTTATTACCCATGATTTAGGGGTTGTCGCAAAAATGGCTGACCGTGTTGCCGTGATGTATGCAGGTAAAATTATAGAAATTGGCTTAGTCGATGAAATTTTTTACCACTGTCAACATCCTTATACACAAGGGCTACTCGCTGCGATGCCGAATCCAGATATCGATGCGGAATCATTATATGCCATTCCAGGGACACCGCCTAACCTATTGCAGCCACCTGTGGGAGATGCCTTTGCGGCTCGCAATAAGCAGGCACTTAAAATTGACTTTCTAGAAGAACCACCTATGTTTAAAGTAAGCGATACGCATTATGCTGCAACTTGGCTATTGCACAAGCAGGCACCTACAATGATACCTGTTCATCAACAGCTAGCGCAGGAAAAGCAAAAAGAACGTGAGGAGACACCTCTATTTGATACAAACCATCCGTTTTTATCCTTAAAGGAAGTGAAGCAATATTTTAAATTAGGGAAAAATACAATTAACAAAGCGATAGATGGTATTACTTTTGATATTTATAAAGGGGAAATTTTCGGTTTAGTTGGCGAATCCGGCTGCGGCAAATCTACTACGGGACGCTCTATTATCGGACTCAATACGATAACAGATGGCACCATCCAAATTGATGGACAATCCATTTATGATGCACAGACAAAACAAGAGAAGCTTGCCATTCATCGCAAAGTACAAATGATTTTCCAAGACCCCTATTCTTCTCTGAATCCACGGATGAAAATAGCAGACATTATTGCGGAAGGTCTTGCAATTCATGGCGTACCGAAAAGTGAATGGAAAACAAACATTTATGAGCTTTTAGACGTTGTAGGCTTAACCAAGGAATATGCGAATCGTTATCCACATGAACTAAGTGGTGGACAACGTCAGCGCATTGGTATTGCACGTGCGCTTGCTGTAGAGCCGGAATTAATTATTGCCGATGAACCAATTTCTGCATTGGACGTGTCGATTCAAGCGCAAATCGTTAATTTGCTAAAAAAGCTCCAGAAGGAACGAGGGTTAACGTATTTATTTATTGCACACGATTTGTCGATGGTAAAATATATAAGCAATCGTATCGGGGTCATGCATCGAGGTAAAATTGTTGAGTTAGCGGAAAGTCAGGAACTTTATGACCACCCTATCCATCCTTATACAAAATCATTATTATCGGCTATTCCTCTGCCTGATCCTAAACTAGAGCATGAACGACAAAGGATTATTTTTGATGAAACCAAATACAACGCCAATGATCGAGCAAATGAAAAGTTTATAGAAGTCCGTCCAGGTCATTTTGTCATGCTTACGGAGGATGAATTAATGCAATATCACCAAACAAATGCTAAAGGTATATTGCAATGAAGTTATCTAAGGTGATGCTGGTGACTGTTTGCATTTTTTTATGTTCCTTGTGTTATTCGTTATTATCAAGCCACACTGTCGCACTACTAACAATGATTAACTACATGTTTATGTTATCGCTTGCTTGTACAATTGTTGGAGGCTCGTTATTTGTTGTGCAAGGTGGTTTTTTCAATGGTATTGGTTATAGCTTTAAACGTTTTTTTGCTCGCGTTTCAAAAAATGGAGCGTACGCTTATGAATTAGATGGTAATCTGGAATTTATCCAAGCACCTATATATTCCTTTACTTATCCTCTTCTACTAGCTGGAACGCTCGGTTGTCTTATCACAACGATTTTATCTGTTGTGTTGTATTGAAAAACCAAAATGATTTCCCATTATACGGAAAAACATGAGACTGTAGAGATAAAGGATAGATCTTCACTACAACAAGTCCTACCACTACTTTCGTGGTGGGGCTTACCTCGTCATATTCATTATTTGCGCTTTAGGATGCTGTGTAGAAATCTCCATAATGGACATTCATGTGATAGAAAAAGTGTTAGATTGACTGCCATCAATCTAACACTTTTTTTGCTGCGCCGTTGTTGTCCGCTGCGGCGGTGCTTTCCGCAGGCATACACGTAAGCCGCAACCCTCGCTTACGCGCAGGTTTGTTGCGTCTTACGCTGTGTGCGTTCCCGCAGGAGTCACCGCCTCCGCTACCAACAACTAGTTTTTTCTTCTAATTTATTATTCATGGCAAAAGAAAGATCAGTTCATATTTTATGCATGTTCCTTAGTGAAAATTTATCAATACCAATGTACGCTATTTAAGATTTTAAGCTTATGTCCCAGCCACTTTCCCTTTTATCCCTAATTCATTTTTTTTACTTATCGATTTCAACCCATTTGTAGCTAATATCCGCTGAGAATGGATGTTCATATAAATTTTTCACATAAGGCTTCTTTAAACGACTTACACCTTTTTGGAATGTTGGAGCAAATGCCACATCTTCCATCATCAGCTTTTCAGCTTGTTGCATTAATTGCCAACGCTCCTTAATATCAGCAGTCGTTTTTGCTTGCTTAATTAACGCGTCCACTTCTGCATTTTTATAATGGGATTGGTTATAGTAAGCAGTTGATTCAAATAAATCAATATATGTCATCGGATCTTGAAAGTCCGGACCCCAGCCACCATAGTCTAAATCGTAGTCAACTGCGCCTTCTAATGCTAGTTTTTGTTTATTCGGCTGCATATTAATCGTTAGCTCTAAGCCAGCAAGATTGGTTTCTAATTGGTTTTTAATAAATTCAGCTGCTTTTTTTGATTCTGCTCGGTCATATGTTAAAAATTCTAGAGTTACTTTATCAACTCCTAGTTCTTGTAAACCAGTAGCCCACGCTTTTTTCGCCGCTTCAATATCTGTTTTATTCATATCACCATTCGCTTCGCGGAAATCAACGCCATTCTCATCCGTTGATAACCCTTTAGGGACTAAGTAGTAAGCAGGAATAGAACCGTCCTGTAAAATGACATCCGCAAATCCTTGTTTATCCCAAGCCATATCAATCGCTTTACGAATGTTTTTATTCCCTAAAAACTTGTTTTCATGATTCATACGAATAAAATACGTATTTGGTTTTAAAAATGTTGAATATTCTGGGCTATCTTTGTATTGCGCTACATACTCACTTGATAACTCAGTCGTATCAATTTCCCCTGCCTCATATAAGTTAACTGCTGTAGCAGTGTCTTTTACAATTTTTTGCGTAATTTTCGTTAGCTTAACAGCATCTTTGTCCCAATAGTTTTCATTTTTTGCAAAAGTCCATCCTTGTCCGTGCTGCCAAGACTCCATAATAAATGGACCATTATAAATCATGTTTGCTGCTTCTAACGCATATTGATCACCTTGCGCCTCTGTAAATTCTTCATTTAACGGGAAAAATGGCGCATAAGTTGTTAAGCTTAAAAAATATGGAATTGGTGCATTTAGTTGCACTTCAAGCGTAAAATCATTTAGCGCTTTTATGCCGATTTTATCTACCTTGCCAAACAGTGGATCTCCTTCTGTTTGCACATTTGCAGCATTTTTAATATCGAGCATTAAATAAGAATAAATTGCTTGTGTTTCAGGATTAATTGCTCTTTTCCACGCGTAGACAAAGTCATGCGCCGTAACCGGAGTGCCATTGCTCCACAGTGCGTCTTCACGTAACTTGAACGTATACACCGTACCATCTTCTGATACTTCATATGACGCTGCCATACCTGGCACAGGCGTATTCTCTGGTCCAATGCGATATAACCCCTCAAATACTGAATTCATCGCCGTTACAGCGAGTGCATCTACACTTCCTAAAGAACTCATCGTCGTTAAATCTCCGCCTGCAACTAAATGAAGTTCTTGTGTAACAGCAGACTCTCCCCCATCAGTAGCTTCTTTGTCCGTGCTATTTCCCCCAGTTGAGCTACCGGCTGAATTGTCTTCTTTACCATAGCAGCCCACTAATACAACGAGCATAAGACCTAACAATACAACGAGCCATTTCGTCTTTTTAGCCATACTCAAAACCCCTTTGATTTTATTGCACGATGGATACCGTACTGATTAACTAATATGCAATAATCATGCCGATACTTTTCTAGACTTATAAAACTGGCATAGAATTTGCAATATATTCTAGAAAGGGGGAATTACAACATGTCACAACTACAAAAAGTACGAGGAGCATTACAAAAACAACAAACAGAGGCACTTATCATCACAAACGATCAAAACCGTCGTTATTTAACTGGATTTACAGGGAGTGCTGGTACAGTAGTGATTACACCAACAAAGTCAATGTTACTTGTGGATTTTCGTTATACCGAACAGGCAACGAAACAAAGCCGTGCTTTTGAGGTACGTCAAATAGAGCGCGCACATTTATATGAAACGATTCAAGAGATTTTCGATGCCGAATCTATCCAAACAGTTGGATTTGAACAACAGCATGTGAGTTACTATACGTATCAATTAATGGCTAGTAAACTAACAGCTACATTAAAACCGCTATCAAATATTGTGGAAGATTTGCGAATGATTAAAACACCTAAGGAAATAGAACTAATAAAAAAAGCAGCGTGGATTTCAGACGAAGCGTTCCAACATATTTTAACATTTATTAAACCTGGTGTTTCAGAGATTGACATTGCCAATGAATTAGAAGCGCATATGCGTAAAAATGGTGCTACTGGGGCTGCATTCGATATGATTATCGCTTCTGGTAAGCGCTCCGCCCTACCACATGGTGTTGCAACTGACAAAATCGTAGAACAAGGCGATATGCTAACACTCGACTTTGGTGCTTATTATCAAGGTTATCGTTCAGATATGACGCGAACAATCGCTGTAGGTGAGCCACCAGAAAAATTAAAAGAAATCTATCAAATCGTATACGACTCATTGCAGCATGCGCTCATGCATATGAAAGCTGGTATAACAGGGAAAGAAGCAGATAGTTATAGCCGCGACTTTATTACAAGCAAAGGTTATGGGGAACATTATGGACACGGTTCTGGGCATGGGATTGGCTTAGATATTCACGAAAATATTTTTATGTCTACTGTTTGCGAAGATCTGCTAGAAGAGAATATGGTACTTACAGTGGAACCTGGTATTTATATAGCCGATTTAGGTGGTGTCCGAATAGAAGATGATGTCATTATCACAAAAGATGGCATTGAAATCATTACGCACTCACCAAAGGAGCTTATTATTTTATAAGCGCTTCATACTGTGAGAAGAATATTTCTATATTTTATACACTTAGTGTCGGCATGTTTAGATTTTAGACACATTCGTCGCATCTTTTGCTAACAGCAATTTTTAAGTAATTACATGTACATTACATTAGATATGTCAAAGTTTCTAGTCACCGGCTGATAAGAAATACTACCGACACGCTATTTTAATTATGAACATCATTTTCTATCGTTTTCTGGTAATTAAATAGAGAATCGAGGTTTTATTATGCATCTATCAATGAAACAAACACAAGATTTGAATTTAGTGATGACCGTGCAACTTCGCCAAGCCATTGAATTGCTACAGTATTCTACTCAAGAACTAGAGCAGTTTATCCGTGAACAAGAATTGATGAATCCATTAATAGCATTGATTGAGCCAACAGTCCCAGAACGTATGCCTACTTCAAAAGCTATAACTGGTCAAACAAACATGGTAGATACTTTATCTACATATGAACAAAATATTCGCGATGAGTTATTTGAACAAGTGAAGTTAACATTCTCTAAAGACACAGATATAAAATTACTTAAACATATTATTTATCATTTAGATGACAACGGTTACTATGAACCACCTATTGTGCCTATTTATAAGGAGCATGAAATTTATAAAGGTATTCACTTATTACAAACAATTGGACCTCTTGGTGTTGGGGCACGCAGTTTACAAGAGTGTTTACTGTTACAAACAATTTATCGTCATGATAGTCCAAAACATACTGATGAAGTGATTGCCAATCATTTAGAAGCATTTGCAAATAAAAAATGGCAACAAATCGCGAATGAGTTACATATCTCGCTTTGCGATATGCAAGCCATCTATCAATTTATTCTAACTTTACAGCCAAAACTAAGTTCACTGTTCCATCAAGAAGCCATTCAACACAATACGCCGGACATTATTGTACAAGTTAAGGATAATGTTATTACATTTTCTTTAAATGACTTTTATTTGCCTAAACTTAAACTTCACCCTGACTACGTTCCATATATTACGAGCAATTCTTCTGACAAGGGTTATTTTAAAAAGCATTTATCAGATTATCAATGGCTCGTTAACAGTATTGAACAACGGCGCCTTACCATTATCAAAATTATGACGGCTCTTATTGACAAGCAAAAAGCCTTTTTTACACATGGCTTTGCTGCTTTACAGCCTCTCACATTGCGTGAAGTTGCTGAGCAAATTGGTGTACATGAATCAACCGTTAGTCGTGTTACAACAAATAAATATGTTCAAACACCATATGGTACGTATGAGCTTCGGGATTTATTTACTTCAAAATTACAAACAACTACAGGAGACAGCGTGTCCCAAGTAAAGGTGAAATCACTGCTGACTGACTATATTAAGAACGAAAATAAAAATAAACCGTTGTCAGATCAAAAAATTGCTAACTATTTCAAAACGAGTCATGGTATCGAAATTTCACGTCGTACGATTACAAAATATCGTGAGGAGATGAATATCCCATCATCTTCACGACGCAAGGAAATTCAATTTAGTTAAGCATTTGAAAGGAGCTATCGCATTGTCGATAGCTCCTTTCCTGTCTATTTTAAGGGGGGGTTACACATTCAATTTTGTTTCATATTAACAAAGACGCTTTTTATTTCTGTATAGTTGGACAGGCCGTATTCGCCACCCATTTCGCGACCTATACCTGATTGCTTATAGCCACCAAACGGCATTGTTTCCCATTCTAAACCAAAATCATTGATCCATACGGTTCCTGCTTGTAGTTTACTAGAGATATAGTGAGCTTTTTTCACATTTTCCGTCCAGATACTTGCAGCTAATCCATACTTACTATCATTTGCACGTGCAATGACTTGTTCTATTGTTTCAAACGAAAAGATGGACATGACTGGCCCAAAAATTTCTTCTCGGGCAATTGTCATATGATCTTGTACATCTGCAAATACAGTAGGTTGCACAAAGTAACCTTTGTTAAATGCACGCCCACCACCTGCTACAAGCCGTGCACCTTCTGCTTTTCCTTTTTCGATAAAACCAAGTACTGTATTCAATTGTTTTTGCGACACGAGTGGACCCATTTCTGTCTGTGGATCTAATCCAGGTCCTAGTTTTACTTCTTGTGCTTTCTCAGCAAGCTTTTCCACGAATTGATTGTACAAACTACTGTGCACAAATACACGAGTACAAGCGCTACAGTTTTGACCATGATTATACATTGTTCCTGCAAATGTACCTTCGATTGCAGTTTCAATATCTGCATCTGCCAACACAATTGCTGGCGATTTACCACCGAGTTCTAACGTCACACTTTTCACATCATCTGCTGCTTTTTTCATAACATGAATACCTGTTTTTGTTGAGCCAGTAAATGCAACCTTTGCGACACCTTCATGTGTGACAATGGCCTCTCCTGCCTCACCTGTTCCAGGAACAATGTTCACAACACCATCCGGCAAACCGGCTTGTTTCATTAATTTCCCTACATATAATAATGACAACGGTGTTTCCGCTGCTGGTTTAATCACAACGGTACAACCAACTGCTAATGCAGCGCCTAATTTCCATGCAGCCATGGCAAGCGGGAAATTCCACGGAATAATTTGTCCAACAACACCTACCGGCTCATGAACCGTATAGTTTAAATAATTTTTAGATACTTGTACTGTTTGCCCTGTTATTTTTGTTGCCCAACCTGCATAATAACGGAAATGTTGCACAGTACCATCTACATCATCAGCTAATGCTGTTTCGTAAGGCTTCCCATTATCTAATGATTCTAACTGTGCTAATTCCTCACGGTGTTCCTCTAATAAATCCGCAAATTTATAAATAATACGTGAACGTTCAGCTGCCTCCATGAAAGACCACTCACCGTCAAATGCTTTTTGTGCTGCTAACACTGCGACGTTGATATCTTCAGCTTGTGCCTCACTTACAGTTGCAATGACTTCTTCATTCGCTGGATTTAAAACGTCAAAGCTTTTACCTGATTGAGATGCCACGTATTCACCGTTAATGTATAACCCAATCGGTGATTGTAAAAATTCTAGTACTTTTGGTTTCAGCGTTAATAAAGCCTCCATATTTGACACCCCTTTTGTTAATGAAGTTCAGTAACCAACACATCTAAGTCAGCCAAAATAGCTTTTAATTGCGCATCTTCTTCTGCCGTCAGTGGCAAACGTGGTAAACGGCATGGTCCACCTGCCCAACCTTTTAGTTCCATTGCACGTTTAGCAATTTGTACATATTTACCTGAGCCTTCTAAAAACGCACATAATGGTAAAAGTCGATCGTAAATGGACCACGCCTTTTCTAGATTACCCTCTTGTACATTGTTGTATAGTTCAGTTACAAGTTCAGGCACGATGTTCCCTGATACAGAAATCCAACCGACCGCACCGACAAGGAATGATTCAATTGCTAAATCTTCTGATCCACAAAATACTTTAATATCGTCTTGTCCTTGGCGTACAATATCACGTGCTTTGCCGATACTACCACTCGATTCTTTGATATGTGTGATGTTTGGTACTTCTCTGCCTACTTTTAATATCGTGTCCAAACCAATATCCACACCTGATGTGAACGGATTGTTATAAATCATAATTGGAAAGCTAACCGATTCTGCTACTGTTTTAAAGTGTAAATATATTTCCTCGTCTTTCGGATGTGCATAATAGGAGTTAATAAGTAATGCAGCGTCTGCTCCAGCCTGTTCAGCTTGTTGTGTATAGGCAACAGCATCCGCTGTAGTCTCTGCAGCTGTCCCTACGATTAACGTAATACGACCTTTAATTTGATCGACTGCTACTTCTACCGCTTTCATACGTTCTTCTTTTGACAAACTTACAAATTCCCCTGTACTACCGTTAATTGCAATGCCTGTTACACCTGCTTCAATAAAATGTTCAATATTTTGACGGAAACCATCCCAATCTATGTCTGTTTGATTTAACATCGGCGTTACTAATACTGGAAATACACCTTCTAATTTTTTCATCATTCTTTCCTCCTCAGTTTTAGTTATTACACAATGATGAATCCTTGTTGTAATGGATCTTCGCTATCTACTACAAATTGATGGATTCCTGTGATATATCCTTTTAATGCAATTTCGTAGCCAACTTCATATTTTCGTGTCAACTCGATACTGCTGCCGAAAATACTATTATTTATTTGAACTGCTTGATCGCCTAATATAGCAGTTAAAGCTAATGTACTATCAACACTTGGCGAACGTAAAATATAGCCATCTCGTTCAAATGTTACTGAACGTACCATACTGTCTAATTTTTCATACACAATTACACCATCAGCATCATGATATTTGGCACTTTCAGTTATTCCCCAAGTGCTAATATAAGCTAATTCATCTAGCACGAGTGCCTTTATATGATGCGGTTTTTCCATCACAATATAGTGTCGTTCATCGTCCACTACAACTCGCTCACCGGCTATCCTTGCTGGCTTCACTGTCAAATGAACTGACAGTACTTCGTCTTTTGATTCCGAAAGTTTTACATATACTTGGTGGATACCTTTTACCGTTTCAATCGAATAGATGTTGTCGTCTGATAATTCAACTGTGCCGCATTCTAGTAATGCCGTTGTCGTTGCTACAAGTGCCTCATATTTAAAATCTGTCGATGCCCCATGTTGGAAAAATAATAACCGAAATGAAGCAACGGCAGATGGCAATATTACGCAGCCATGCATACCACGATGTCCTCGTGGCTCATTTAATAAAAGGTTTTTCGTATTTTCAAATTGTGTATTTAATGCAGTAGCCGCTTCTGCTATTTGTTCTTGATAAATGGCAATAGGTGATTGCACCACTATACGAAAGGCTTCCCCCACTACTTGTGTATCAATTGTTTGAAAAGATTTGTTATAGTTCATCTATATCCTCCTTTAGTGATCCATAGGTGGAATCATTAAATAGCCTTCTTTTAATGGATCTTGCTCATTGTAAAAGAATTTATGCATGCCCATTACCCATGCAGACCCTGTTACTTCAGGAATAACGGCCACCCCATCACCTACTGTTACTTCCTCTAGTACACGTGCTGTAAATAATGTTCCTACGATACTTTCATAAACAAATGGTTCATTGACTGCCAGCTCATTTTTCGTATAAAGCGTAGCAATTTTAGCTGACGTTCCTGTACCACATGGTGACCGGTCTATCCCACCTGGTGGTACAACGACTGTATTTTTTAAATGTGCTAATTCATTGGTAGCATCCGTATAAAACTCCATATGTGTGAGTCCCTCAATAAATGAAAACTCAGGATGGACAATCTTTTCTTTGGCATTGACAGCATTTCGGAGACGAATACCTGTATTAATGATTGCTGTCGCATTTTCTACTGATAAATCAAGACCTATTTTACGAGCATCGACAATACCATAAAAATTGCCCCCATAGGCTATTTCACATTCAACTGTCCCTAGCTCTGGATCCTCAATATCCACTTTTTTTAATAGAAATGAAGGTACATTTTTAAATGTCACTTCTTTCGCAATTCCTTCTTCTACTTTAATTTGTACATCGATTAAACCTGCTGGCGTGTCTAATGTAATATTTGTATACGGTGTTTGAATGTCTATTAATTTTGCTTCGACAAGTGCTGTACATACACCAATCGTATCGTGTCCACACATTGGTAAGTAGCCACCCGTTTCGATATAAATAACACCAAGATCAGCATCTGGATGGCAAGGGTCAGTAATAATCGCACCTGACATAACACTATGGCCGCGGGGTTCGTTCATCAAAAACTTGCGTATCCAGTCGTAATGTTTTTGCATATATAACATTTTGTCTGACATCGTTTCCCCTTTTAGTTTCGGCATACCACTAATAAGTGACCTTGTTGGATTGCCCCCTGTATGGGTATCAATTGTGGTAAATAGCTTTTGGAATTTCATGTGTGAAGTACTCCCTTCTGAAATCGATTCATATTAACTGGCTCCGTCGGAATACACGTATTTTTATGTTGCAGCAATTCTTGCACGAGTTTTCCTGTAACGGCAGCTAAGCTTATACCGTCCCCTTCATGACCTGCCGCTATATAGAAGCCAGGTACTTGCTCTACTTCACAAATAATTGGTAAATGATCCTCCGTCCATGGTCTTAACCCACAATATGTACGAATAATCGACATATCGGCGATTTTCGGATAAAAGCGCATAGCACGCCTTGCAATCATTTTGACAACATCATGATTGACTTTTGTATCAAACCCAACAAATTGACGACTACTCCCGATTAAAAAATTTTGTGCTTCGGTTGGTTCAAAAACTAATGCCACACCGTATTTTTCAATATCCGCATCCACCATCCGCTCTCCACCAAATTTAGAAATTAAATAGCCAAATTCCATCACTTTGCGAAGACCTACTGGCTCTTGACGAGACGCCACAATAAGGTGTCCTTTACGCGGCTGTATTGGAATATCGATGCCTAACATCTGGCCAATGCTTGGAGCCCAAATACCACAAGCATTAATTACTTTGTTAGCCGTCATCGTCTCCACATTTGTATCGATTAAAAATGTGCCATCTGACTGCTTCTTAATCATTCTGACTTCGGTATGTTTTCTTATGTTTGCGCCTAATTTTTCTGCTGAATGGAACATGGAAAACGTCAGCATATACGGATTCACTGTTGAGTCGGTTTTACACTCAAGCCCACCATATAAATCGTCTGCAAAAAACTTTGATTCATTTCTTAAATCTGCGCGGTCTAACATTTTAAAATCTAAACCCGCTTGTTTTTGCCGTGTCACCCATTGCTGTGCAGCTTCTATTTCTACTTCACTTTCACAAACAAGAATACTTCCTGGGTTACGGTATTCAAATTTAATTTCCAAGTCTTTATCTAAGTCATGTACTAATTGTTGGCTTACTAATGACATTTGGCTATCAAAGCCCGGGTCCTTATCAATGGCTAAAATATTGCCATCACAACGAGAAGATGTACCACTTGCTAATTCATTTTTTTCGAGTACCGTTATTTCAAGTCCCGCCTTTGCACAATAATAAGCAATTGCCGCTCCAATAATGCCTCCGCCAATAATAACGATATCATGATGAGATGTCCCCAAGGTTCTCCCCCCTTTTTTTAACTAGCACTTAACATTGTGCAAAAACTATGCCAATCTAAACATCTGAAATTTGTTTGATTAAGAAGCCACTATATGTCAAAATAAATTTTAATATTCTAAAAAATTTGACACACGGTTACGAAGGGGGACTTACATTGCATCCATACCATTTAATTATGAATAAAATGCTAAAACGAAATTTCGCTTTTATCCCTATAGAAGAAGTCATTACTAAAATGAATAATGATAAAATACAGTATTTTGTTATTGAAAATGACAAACCTTATGCCGTTAAAAGAGGCAAACGAAAAAGTGATATTAACTATATCGCCTGTCAAATTGTTCGTATGGATTGTCCGCTCAAAACAGCGCTTGATTATTTAGAGGAATATGAGTATTTACTTGTGCGTGACGAAGAAAAAAAATATATAGGTTATTTATGGAAAGAATCCTTAATGCATGATCTTGCCTATGAATTAGAGTGTACTAACGCTTACTTAAACACTATTTTAGAAACCATTAATGAATCATGTACTGTCATTGATGGTAATCAAAACGTCATTTATTGGACAAAAGGTGCCGAAAGTATTTTTTCTGTATCTGGCAATCATATTATTGGACAACCTATCACGAATTTCTTTAAAGAAGACCAACTTGAAATATTACATACATTACAGCATGGGAAATCCGTTTATCAGCAACAACATTTTCCTCGTGAAGATCTTGTCGTGATGATTAATTCAAACCCTGTTATGTTAAATGATAAAACGATTGGCGCAGTGGTGGCAGAGACAGATATTACGCATGTAAAAAAATTAAACGAGGAGCTCCATATTACATCGGAAAAATTACTGAATTTAGAGAAACAGATGAATACGAATGGCTTAACGTATGATCCTTTTACATTAATCCGTGGCAATAGCCCACAGCTTAAAAATGTGCTTGAAAAAGTAAAAAAAGTCGCTGAAACAGAAGCCAATATTTTAATATATGGTGAAAGTGGGGTCGGCAAAGAGCTTTTCGCTCGAGCCGTCCATGCCATTCGAGAAAAACCTGAAGCGCCCTTTGTAGCAATCAACTGTGGGGCCATTCCAAGTGGCTTATTTGAAAGTGAGATTTTCGGTTATGAAAAAGGGGCCTTTTCTGGTGCCCATCAAAAAGGAAAAAAGGGGAAGGTTGAGTTAGCACGTGGCGGCACCTTGTTTCTAGATGAAATTGGGGAAATGCCTTTAGACATGCAAGTGAAAATTTTGCGATTGCTACAAGAAAAAACATTTTATGCTGTCGGTGGCACAAAAGAAATGGATGTTGATTTTAATTTAGTTGCTGCTACGAATAGGGACTTAAAACAATTAGTAGCAGAAGGAAAATTTAGAGAAGATTTATATTATCGTTTAAATGTTGTAAATTTCACTGTTCCCCCATTACGAGAGCGTGCATCAGATATTTTAGAAATTAGTAACTATTTTTTATATGAAAAATCGATTAAATACAACCGCCCTATTCAAGGAATTCCTCCTGAGATTGTCAATATTCTATTACACTATCAGTGGCCAGGAAATGTACGTGAACTTGGTAATGTTATAGAACGGCTCGTTGTTTTTTCAAATGAGGGAGCCATTCATGTAGAAGATTTACCAGCCGATATTTTGGCAGCTGTTCCTAAAGCAGAACTACTAGAGGTACCAAAAGACTTGCCCCAAAGCAATGGCACCCAATTAAGTGAACAGCTTGAACATTATGAGCGAGAAATTATTTTGCAACAACTGACTTCTGTGAATGGCAATAAAAAGATGTGTGCAAAAAAATTAGGCATTACACGCGCCACTTTATACAACCGATTAAAAAGGCTAAATATAGATGTCTAATTTTTTTAAACTGTCCATTTTTTATACACGTATTGTTTGATACTTTATACATTCGTTGGATGCTGATTAAAATAATAAAAGAAATTATCTGGCATAGTTTTTGCAGTAACTATATATGTAAATAAAAATTGCGTATTAGGGGTGTAGGCTATGCAAAATAAAACTATGATGGTATGTCGTTGTGAAGAAGTTAGCTTCGATGAACTAGTCAAAACAGCATCTGAATATAATTGTTCTGCACGAGAACTAAAATTACGTACGCGTGCGGGAATGGGCTACTGTGGAGGTCGTACTTGTCGTACAATGGTAGACCAAATCGCACATATCTATCAGCCAAGAAGCAATAATGACATATCATTAAAATACCAAGCGCCCATTCGTCCGGTGCGTTTTGCGGATTTAGGGGAGGTTAAATCATGACAGAACGTATTATGAGTCATCCTATTTTGGGAGATCTGCCACACAAGGAAAAAGTATCTTTTACTTTTGATGATCAATTATACGAAGCATATAAAGGCGAATCATTAGCAGCTGCATTACTTGCCCAAGATATCCGCACATTACGCGTGCATGAGGAAACCGGTCATCCACGTGGTATTTATTGTAATATTGGTCATTGCTTTGAATGCCGTGTAAATATCAACGGCTTAGATGGAGAACGTGCATGTATTACGCCAGTCACTGAAGGTATGGTTGTAAAGAGTGGCAAAGTACTTCCAACGACGGTACGTGATTGGAGGAAACATCATGGGAAATAAAGTAATTATTATCGGTGCTGGTCCTGCTGGTCTTTCTGCAGCTATTACTTTGGCTGAAAAAAATATTGGCGTTGTCGTTATAGATGAGTACCTTTATGCAGGCGGACGTTTACTTGGACAACTTTACGAAGAAAGCCCAAATAAATGGTGGAATGGCATAGTAGAATCCGAACGATTATTAGCTCGTGCCAAAGAATTGAATGTCGAGTTTTCTTTACAAACGTCCGTTTCAGATTTAGAAAAAATAGATCAAGATTGGGTACTCCATACGAATAAAGGTGTTTTCCATACAAAGCAGTTGCTCTTAGCTACAGGTGCCGCTGAATCACCGTTCCCTATTCCAGGATGGACGTTGCCTGGTGTGATGTCTGTAGGGGCTGCGCAAGTCATGACAAATGTGCATCGGGTAAAGCCCGGCAAGCGCGGCGTTATTATTGGTGTTAATGTGCTTTCTTCTGCAATTGCTATGGAGTTGCAAATCGCTGACGTGCAAGTGGCAGCTATCACATTACCTGCAGCCAATTTATTAACAATTAATAGTAGTAATCCATTAGAGGTAATGAATTCTTTATTGCATGTTTCTCATATGGCCCCTTCTCCACTTATAAAAATTGGTAGTAAGTTTATGAAAAATGAATTCCTAAAGAAACTTGGGATTACGTTCTATCCTAAAGATGGGGTTAGAATGTGGGGGATTCCAATTATGTTGCGAAAAGCTGTTATTGAAATTGTGGGTAAAGACCAAGTTGAAGGTGTTGTTCTTGCAACAGTCAATATAGATGGTTCTATTGTTCCAGGCAGTGAGAAACGCATTGATGTAGATTTTGTTTGTATCGCAGGAGGATTATATCCGTTAGCAGAATTGGCCTCTTTAGCAGGTTGCCCCTTCCATTATATTGAACAATTAGGCGGATTCGTCCCTCTACATAATGAACAAATGGAGACGAACTTAACAGGCTTACATGTTGCGGGCAATATTACAGGAATTGAAGGCGCAAAAGTAGCATTAGCACAAGGAAAAGTTGCTGCCCTCACTATTGCATCCAAGTTAGGTGCTAGCGTTACGCAACTAGACATTCAACAAGCAATTGAAGATGTAGAAACAACAAGGGCTAATGCCCATATCCAATTCCATCCGGAAGTTTTAGTAGGTCGTCAAAAAATGAAGGAAATATGGTCACAAACTTTGTCACATACGCTAAGTTAATTATGTCCATTTTTTTAGACAAAAGTAAAAAAGTGTATACAGTTTTTAAATCAACTGTTCCTATAAAAAATCTTTCTCTAGCTTTTTAAGAGAAAGATTTTTTATTTTTTTATAGCCTTAATCCATTCATTTCGTTGTCGAAAAAACATGAAGCTCAATTATTGGCATAAAAAATGCATTATCCATTAGTAAGAAATTAAAGTTGAAAGGAGGGTTTCTATAGAACGATAGAGGAAGAAACAAGGATGTGGGCTGTGAAATGATTCTTTAAGGGGGAGAATAAATGGAAGCAATCGTAAATACTTTAGTTGATTACATTTGGGGAAATGCACTCGTTTACTTAGCATTAGGTGTAGGCTTATATTTCACTGTTATTACAAAAGCTGTTCAATTTCGTTATATTCCTGAGATGATACGGTTATTGCGTCAACGAGGGGAAACGAACGAAGGCATCTCTTCTTTTCAAGCTTTCTGTATGGCGTTGTCTGGACGTGTCGGGGTTGGTAATATTGCTGGGGTGGCAACTGCTATTGCTGCTGGGGGACCCGGTGCAGTATTTTGGATGGGAGTTATGGCCTTCCTCGGTGGAGCAAGTGCATTCATCGAATCAACTTTAGCACAAGTATACAAAGAAAAGGCGGATAATCAATATCGTGGTGGATCTCCCTATTATATTGAAAAAGGGTTAAAATTAAAAGGATTTGCCATCTTTGTAGCAATCGTAATTTGTATTTCGTATGGAATTTTAGTGCCAGGGATTCAAGCAAACACAATAGCTGCTTCATTCGATACAGCATTTCATTTTCCACCATTTGTAACAGGTATAATTATTGTTGTACTTTTAGCATTAATCATTTTTGGTGGCATTAAGCGGATTGCACGAGTAGCAGATAAAGTTGTCCCAATTATGGCGCTTGCTTATGTTCTATTAACAATCATTATTTTAGGAGCTAATTTAAGTGCAATTCCTGGAATGCTTAAATTAATCGTTACAAGCGCATTTGGTACAAATGAAATATTCGGAGGTATCGTTGGAGCGGCTATTGCCTGGGGTGTAAGACGTTCAGTATTTTCAAATGTGGCTGGTGCAGGTGAAGCAACATTCAGTTCAGCTGCCGCTGAAGTAACACACCCAGCTAAACAAGGTTTAGTCCAAGGTTTCTCGATTTATATTGATACGATAATCGTTTGCACAGCAACGGCTTTAATGATTTTAATAACAGGTATGTATAATGTAACACCTCCTGGCGCTACATCACCGCTTGTAGAGAACGTTCCAGGCCTTGTTGCAGGTACTGCTTATACGCAAGCCGCTGTATCTACTGTATTTCATAATCTTGGAAGTAGTTTTGTAGCCATTGCCATTTTCCTTTTTGCCTTTACAACTTTAATGGCATACTATTATATAGCAGAAACGACAATTGTATATCTAGATAAGAAATTACAATATCCAATATTAAAATTCGTTTTAAAAATAATTTTTTTAATAGTCGTTTACATCGGAAGCATTCAATCTGTGAGCCTTATGTGGGGATTGGGGGATATTGGATTCGGAAGTATGAGCTATTTAAACTTTATTGTAATCGTTTTATTATCAAAACCTGCTATCAAAGTTTTGCGCGATTATGATCGTCAAAAGAAGGCAGGCCTGGATCCTATTTTCGATCCACGTGAGGTTGGCATTGAAAACGCCGATTTTTGGATTGCATACAGTGATAGATTTAAAAAGAAGAAATAAGTATGAAATAAAAAACAGTCAGCACTCAGCTGACTGTTTTTGTTGCCTAGCGACGTCCTACTCTCACAGGGGGAAGCCCCCAACTACCATCGGCGCTAAAGAGCTTAACTTCCGTGTTCGGTATGGGAACGGGTGTGACCTCTTTGCCATCATCACTAGACTTTTATTC
>NZ_JAENHX010000013.1:0-110584 GCF_016757845.1 Lysinibacillus sp. HST-98 | reverse complement strand
AGCAGCTCGACCCCGCCCGCGGAAAGCGTCCGCCCGTAGTGGAAATCAACGGCTTTACTTTATTTTATTGTAAAAGAAAAAAGACTGTAGGCAAACTCAAAATTCATTGAGTTTGTCTACAGTCTGAAGCTATCCAATACATTGGATAGCTAGTTCGCTAGCATATCATTGTGCCAGCTAGCGGAGTCTGATAATTGATATGTAACCATATTGGCTGTCACAGCGAGAATAACACCCGCTCGGGACATATGAGAGGTATTTGGCTTTTCTAACACAAGGACCACGTAGCCCTCTCCACGTCCTTGCTCATCAAGCGCATTCGTCGCATTGATTTCAAAGGTGGAATACGTTTGCTCATTCGTCGCATACAGAAGTCGTTCTTCATGATACACGCCATGTTCTTTTAAATTATAGCTGACAGGCATCCACCCTTCAGACCATTCAATACTGCCTATCATTTCTCGTTTCCTTCTGGCAAGACGTCCAATGGAATACCTAAAATATATCTTCATAATCGCTTGATTGTCTTCATTTTTCCCTTCACAAGTGGCTGTCACTTCAAGCATAATATCATTTTTTAATAGCTTTTTCATAAACACTAAAGCCACAGTGATAACACAGATAAATAGTACTATACCCAAGATGATAAATGCCATTAGGTCCCTCCTAGTATCACAATTGCTGTTAATACAATATTACCATGTTCTAGAAGGGATAGGAGCTTTTCACCAAACAATCTTAGGAATTGACACAGGCTTAAAGGATAAGACAAAAAGCGATTATTTATTGGCTTGAAGCTCAACTGTAAGCGTAAAAGGTATTTTTAAGTATTCATAGTGTATCGTTACTTTCTGGTTGTTAGACGCTTGGACTTGAACAGCATAATGCTGTGGCTGCTCGCCAATAGCTTGTTGATTTATGTATCTTTGAGGTACGATCGTTCGCTGTGCTAATTTATGAAAAGATAGTTGATCATTTCCCTCTAGCTTTGTTTCCGCCTCAAACGGTTCTGACTTACTTATTACAAGCTTCGCGCTATCAGGAGGCTGATCATTCACCAGTATTTGCTTCAGCTTAATTTCACGCAGCCCTGTATTTTCAAGTGCGATGATTTTGATTGCTTCATTGCCTTGTATGCTGGTATAGCTTTGAATAACAAGTGGTGGATTGCTCTTGAGATAAATCATAAAGATTGCTCCTACCACAAGCACACTCAGTACTAAAATAAATAGTATTTTTTTCATACTTTCCCTCTCTTTCCTCCTCACCAGTATAACAAAAAACAACCTGACTTATTGACAGTCAAGTTGTTTTTGTAAACGTATTTCATCTCGTATTGGAATACCATCATTACCAATGAGTGGGATAGAAGGCTTATAGGCTCTTGCCTTTTCCACTGCATTACGCAGTATTTCTATTAAACAATAGCCTCTTTTTTGATAGAATTTCAATGCATGTAAATTATCGTTTGTTGTCATAAGTGATATGCTTGTACAGCCCTGCTCCATTGCTGCTTGCTCTACCGCTTTCACAAGAGCAGAACCAATGCCTTTCCCCTCAACCGTACTATCTAACGAAATGATTTCACAGTCCTCTTTTCGCACGATATAGGTGATTAAACCGATCATCATTTGTTGCTCATTCATAAAAGCAAAGCCCGCTAAATCACTACAGTCATAAATGCCACTGGAAATGACCATCTCCGTTGAACCCCAATGCTCCTGAAAAAATTCGCTTACAGTTTGTTTTGGTACTTCATGTATGGCAATAATCGTCATGTTATAAACTCCTTCTTAAATGGAAATATGAAAAACCCCTGCAATCGCTTTTTGTATGCCTAAAAATACAGCCCAGGACAGCACACCAAGACCAATAGCTGGTACAATATGTACGGAGGATTTCATCGCCATGTAAATCACAAATAGCATGCACATCGTTGCAGGCAAGCCAACGATAACGCCTACTGTAAAGCGTTGAATATGCTCACTCGACTCACTTTGCACGGTCAGCCAAATAATGCTTAAAATACTCACCAATGGCAACGCAGCAATAATGCCTCCATAGGTAGGGAATCGACGTGCAACCTCCGTCACAACGCCAATGATGGCTGCTGAACTCAAAATTTTAAAGAATGTATACATTATTTTGCCACCTCACTTAGACGTCGAAACGCCTGTAGAATGGCTTGCTGCTCCTGCTCAGTTAGCTGATTAAGGGCATGCTGTAGCTTATCATCATCTAGCTCCGAGTTTTTCTTCAACACTTGTAGCCCTTCTACTGTCAAATGTAGCATGACCTTACGCTGATCGTCACTTGCACGCTCCTTCATCACCCAGCCATGACGCTCTAGCTTTTTCACATGCTCTGATGCCGTATTAGGAGAAATATTTAGTAACCCTGCAATATCACGCACCGTCACTTCTGCTTCCTTTTGAATCATTTGCAAAATACGCACACTTTGATGGGAAATAACATCTTCATGGGTTGTATGTAGATGATAGAATATCGTTGTAAAATAATCATTTATATCTTTAATCATTGTAATAGCTCCTTTGATATATCGTTACACACGATTATATCGTATGTTACGACATATTAAAAGCTACCTCGTTAAAGTTTATATTTTCAGATATTTTTCTTCAGTAAGCTTAGCATTTGATAGCCATCGGAGGGTAATCCTGCATAGGGCTTATACCAGTTTGGATAAATTAGCGGGAATGCTGTTGCAAGAAATTGAAAAGTGTTCCAATAAAAAAGGCCATTAAAAAAATAGTGTATCCCTGCATAATCAGTAAAATAACGGGCTAGATAGCTGGCAAAAAGTAATACTGCTAAAGTCATGATAGGACCACCCGCTATAAATCCAAGCGACTGCTTGCGCGTTAAGTTACCCCCTTTTTGCGGGGTACAGAAGCCAAAAAATCCCCATCGAATATGGAAATGTATACGACCTATACGCAAGGTTTCAGGAGAATTTTTTGCACCCAAATAAACATGGGCTCGTTCCTTTGAACATACTATAACACCCAATGCATGCCCAATTTCATGCAACAGCGTGGAGATTGGTATGCCTACTACATATAAAAGCATAAAAGATAGAATAGACATCACAACTCACCCCCTCCCAAATATTCTATCTATTTTTCATAAACATCTATCTTTCTGCATTTCTTGCTAAATAGGATCAATGAGTACTTGTGAACACTTACCTTCTACAGTATTATCACTCTATTCTGAATTTAATTTTGGGCATCCTATGTTATACTTTCTCTACTTTTTTAGTAGGTGGCACAATCATGGTACTAGCGCTACTACTTAGCCAATCAAAGTATTTATTTTTATCAGGTATCATTACGGCTTTACCGATATTGACGCTCATTAATATGGGCATGCAAATGAAAAATATGAAAGAAGATACCTTTCATATTGTTCTTCAAAACACGGTATTTGGAGCGGTTGGCATGCTATTATTTACTGCGCTCACCTTCCTCCTAACAAGCTGGTTTAAACCAGGCATTTCTGTTATGAGCGCGCTCGCTACGTATGCCCTATTTATGCTTTCTGGCAAATATCATTTATCCATGTTGACCTAAAGAAAAGGAGCTGCCCTATGACAGCTCCTCATTGATTATTTTCACATAAACACCCTGCTCAAACCTTTCCAAAGCAGAGATATTCATTGCTTTGACATGGTTAGATACCTCGCTCGCCTTCCATAGTCGCTGTTGATGATAAATAGCTGGATCGATGAGTCGCACTTTATTACGAAAATGAATGTCATGATTCTCTTGTTCTTCTCTTACCTCTACATTTTCATGTAATTGTTGTAAAAGAGCTTGAACGTCTTGATCATGTGAAGCCTTCATCTGCTGCAATACCTCATGATCAGTCTTGAGGAAATCTTCAAGCGTTAGAATTTGTTTTGCTAGCGACAGTTTTAATACTTTCGCTAACGAACTAGTCGCATAGATATTTAAAGGGTGCAAGAAAAAATCTAACACTTCCTGATAATAAATTTTCACAAACCATTCTGCACGCTCAATCGTTTTAACACACAATTCCCCCTGAAAAACGAATAAGTCCTGTAAAAATTTTTGGTTATCTTCCAAGGCTGAATTTCCATAAAAATACATATCTCTTAATGTATAATCTATACGATCCGCACACAATGCTGGAGCAGGTTGTTCAAGTAACGACCATCTGGATGTATCGAGTATGTTCTCTACCTGGTAGCCATATTTTTTAAGAATCGCAGGTATCGAAGACTGTTTGATAACATCCATGAATATTGCTTCATGATAATCTTCCGCCTCATTTTCAAGGACAACATCCACCACATGGGAAAAAGCGGTATGGGAGACATCATGTAATAAGCCTGCCACCTGCTCCTGCAATGAACCGCCAAACTGTCTAATAAGCAGCATGACACCTACAGAATGCTCAAATCTTGAAATAGTCCACCTGCTATTTACTAGAAAGCCTGCCCCAGCCTGATGAATACCCTTTAAGCGTTGAACTGGCTTACTTACAATCAAATCCTCTAACAAACCATTGATTTCGAACTCCCCATATAAGGGGTCACTAATCAGCATTTATATTCTTCCGACTAATCACAAAGACTCCACCACAATGCGATAGTGGGTAAAAGGTTAACTCACAAATTTCCTTTAAGGCGACCTTTAGCTCCTCATGGACAAAGTAAAATTCATCCTCATCCCAGTATCCCTTGCTATCTTGACGACATTGCTCCAGCTGCTCCCTTGTCTGGAAAGCTACATCGCCAATTAAAATTTTCCCTGTTGGTGATAGGTGCTGTAATAATTGTGTGATATACAAAGCCTTTAGCTCATCTGTAAAATGATGGAGCGCATACGTACTAATAATCGCATCATAGGGCTGCTGTAATAGCTCCTGTGGCAAGCCATTCATTAAATCCCACTCCATTAGGTGAGCCTCTGGCATTTTTTCCTTGGCAATGGCAATCATGTTCGCAGAAAAATCAAAGCCATAAATCGAATGCCCCTGTTCATAAAGCTTCGCCGTTAATACCCCTGTTCCAAAGCCAATATCTAAAACAGTGGAAGCGGGAACAGCCATCACTTCATTGAAAATTTTATTTAAAATCGCCTTATAGCCTGCAAATGGGTATTGATCCTTTTCCTCACTGTGTTGTACCGTTTGGTCGTATCCATCGGCCCATAAATCAAAACCTTGTTTATTTAATAGCATAGTGCCTCCTACAATGTATAAATTCTCCAAGCATTCATTAATTTACGTTCAGTCATCTGTTTCATCATAAATCCCCCTTCATTAACCAATTCAGTCCATTATACCAATTTATTACCTTTTCAACAATTCAGAAAATAAACAGTGCTTTATCATTTATCAAATTGTCAAAAGCTGTTTTAATAACGATATTTATTTAAATTACAATAAACATTCTGGATAATGTTTCAATAAAAATTCCCAAAATATTACCACATTCCACTTTCTACGATATAATAATTATATTGGGTAGTTAAAATATAAAAAGGAGATGACTTTATGCAAGGTACAAACAAAAAGTCGTTGTTATGGATTAGCATTATAATGAGTGTATTGTCCATCTTCATTGCATCTTATGGTTCTAACATATTCGGAGCCCCATTCCCCTTTATAAGTTACATCGGTGAGAATGAGTTATCATCCGCATTTGCTTTATTTACTAAAAATGGCATTACTCAAATTCACTTTAATACACTTTATTTCTTTATAAATGTTACACTAATTTACTTTATCCTTTTTTACGGTAGAAAAATAATTAGTTCATTAAAATTAATTAAACAATCCTAATTTCAAAACAATTCAAGAGCAATTAGGACATTCACATGTTAATATGTCTATAGGCACTTATGGTCACCTGACTGACTTGAAAATTTTAACAAATTAATCTAAATTGGTCGCCTGTTTAATTCAACCTATTATAAAACCTCATATAAAACCCATATAAATCAACGTTTCCTTTAAAGGAGGGATCTAAATGATCGCATTCACTTGTAATGCATGCTCTAGAACGACTTCTTTAGGTCAAAGAGGTCAAGTTTAAGTTATAAACTAACAGAAATTGAATGATCTCTTTAGGCCAAAATGTAATCAAATAGCCTAATAAACAGGAGAGATTTCAAATGGAACAACAAACAATTCAGCCGTTTTTAACGGTTGCCAACTATCATTTACTAGAACAGCAATTAAATAAAATTCTACATGCACTGACAACAACAAAGGATAAAAACGTTATCCTAGCAATACGTGGCCTTGTTGATACGGAGGTATCGACAAAATTAGCATTATCAGCAACAGAAACAATGCTGATTGAACAGCTTTTTGCTGTCACGGACCGTGCACAAGGTGATGCATTTTTAGAGCAATTAAAGCCATATGTCATCCCGTTCAAGCCGGTGACCGCTAGTACGCTTAAAGCCTTATTTAAAAAGGAAAAGAAGCTCAAGCTACCAAATCTAGAAGCACTCGATTTTCAGCAAATTTGTTATCTTGCTTGGGATGATGCTGGCACACATCGGAAATATGTTGTCCTTGAGCAAAATGGGCAGCTAAAAGGGATCAAAGGGATATTTGCTCATAACACGGTTCGTGGCATTTGCGCTATCTGTAATCGCCATTCAGATGTAGGCTTATTTACTACGTCCATTAAAGGACAGGTGGTAGGCACGTTTACCAACCACAGTAATTACATTTGTGCAGATAGTCAAACATGCAATGAACATGTTACGGATATGAACAGAACAGTGGAATTTTTCGAGCGTATCACACAAAAATAAATGAAAGAAGGCAGAAATGTTGTGCAAGCAACATTTCTGCCTTTAAACTTTATAAAGATCAACTTTTAGGGTAAAGAGAAATATTATCGGTTAGGATTACGATCAATAAATTTCTCTATTTCATCCGCTAATCCGTAGACAAGATGGAAATAGTGTTTTTTCGTCATGACACCCTTTTTTCGCCATTTTTGCATTTCTTCTTAATGAAATTGATAAAAGTAGCCTTCTACATCCCTTCTAGCAATTCCTTTTTTCTCCGCCATCTCTGCAATAGAAAGACCTTTCACCACTCTTGGTCGTATTCCTGCACTGTCATGCCCCCAAATTTACTTATAGCTTCATAATCATATTTGACATGGTATACAAGAATACCTTCCTTATTTTCTTCAGCATATACGGTTGTAGAAAATAAGAAAACTACGATAAATAAAAGCATATACACTTTATTGCCATTTTTCATTTTGGAACCCCCATACTTTTTGAGGTTACTGTGTGTGGTTCTCGTCATTACTATATGAATGAAAACGTGGAAGTCATGAAGCTTTTATGCCAAGGAATACTGTAATACCAGGGCTTGTCGTTAGTTATGTAATACAAAATGGAGCATGATACTATTCACGCAAATTTTCAATTCTACGTTCTTATCCATCGATAACGCTTGTCTAAAATCAATTAAGTCCTTTTCCTCTACATGAATCATTTTCGCGACACTATCCGTGGAAAACATGTATTCCTTGATGAGATCATTCAAAAGCAATGCGGCTCTTTCCCTTGCATCAAAGCCTTCAAAGCCAGCATATAACATAGCTATTTTTCGTTCAATCTTATCCAGCTGCTCCGTCGTAATGCTTCCCTTGTTATTCAATAAACTATCTAGCTCCTTCATTGGTAAATCAAATATTTTCGCAAGTTGCTGATGATTGAAACTAAATTTTTCAGCCACTTCTTGAATTTGCTGTTTCAGATAATCGTATCGGGAAATATTCGTGACAAAAGATACTTCTGCCCTATCCTTCAATTTTTTCACAGTAGTAACCCTCTTTTCACAATTAATTATTCAAAATGAAACGAGATTAAAAACCAGGACGCCATAAAAGTGGCAGTATTAATAAAAAAACGGAAATCGTAATAACAGTGGTAGTGCTTTTAGGGGATAAAGACTTACTACCCCTCCCTAGAATTGTTAGCCAACGAATTCAAAAGAAAAAACCAACTTTATGCTAATAAGCTGGTCTAGTCATTCAATCATTCATTTATGCCTTGCTGTTTTTCATTTTCATATAGAGCCAGAAAAGATTGGCTATTTCTTCAGCTTCATATTTATAAATTGTTTCAGCGAAAGAAGCACGAAATGGCTGTAGCATGATCTCTAAAACACTCATGCGGGGTGTTTCTCTCTTCATTTCATCCAAAAGCAAGCTAGAAAGTTCGAGTGATTTTTGTGGAAGTTCGATTGTCGAGATTTTTTTACAAAATTTCTCTAATTTCTCTTGTATTTGTTCACTGGTGATGGACTTATAGGCTAAATCCTTTTCTAACAAAAACATTTCCTGTGGTTCTAATAAAATTTCTCCACTCTTAATCATTTCTGGGAGAAAACTTTCTACATATTTCAATGACCGAGTAACCACTTTTTTTAGATCTATCGTCATATTAGTAGCCAAATTCCAATAAAAAGATAAATATTGGAATGTGCCAAAAAAGACGACCGCACACTCATAATAATAGTGCTTTCCTTCTTCTCCATAAATATCATAGAATCTGTTTTTTAACCAGGTAATTTCATGAAAGCGATGTTCCGCAAGAATTTCTTGCAACTCTTCATCATGCAAAAAGGAGATTTCTCGAAATAAAGGCATTAAATTATATTTTTCTTTAATTTTTAATGTGGCGATTAATTGTTCAATTAAAACGTCAACATCATCTTTTTTCTTACCAACTAAAATTTCCTCTTTTAAAACATTTCGTTCTTGGCGATTTTGCTCTAATACAGCTTTCAGGCATTCATTTTTAGATGAAAAATAATTATAAAATGTACCTTTTGAAATATTTGCTTTATCTAAAATATCCTGAACCGATGTATGCTGATACCCTTTTTCAGTAAATAATTGTAATGTTGATTCGATAACGATTTGTTTACGATCTTTCATACATTTCTCCAATCTCTAAACACAATAACGAACTGACTACAATTATACTAGGAAAACTAGATTTCTTAAACTATGTAAATTTGATGCAAGAGGTCCTCATTCTGTAGTGCCAGTCCAAATCGGTTAGATTTTTCTAAAATGTATGGATAGTAAAAAACCTTCTGCACAGACTATTTTTCAGGAGGTGATATTTAATGGCGAATAATAACAACAACCAAAATTTCAACTCAAAAATTCCTAATGCAGCTCCAAACGCAATGAATTCAATGAATGTTGAATTCGGGAACGAGACTGATGTTAATCAAATCAGACAACAAATTCAACAAGCTGAAGCTAAAAAGCAACAGGCTTCTGGTTCTATGAATGCAATGAAGTCAACGAACGTTGAATTTGGGAATGAAACTGATGTTAACCAAATCAAACAGCAAATTCAACAAGCTGAAGCAAACAAAAAATTTGCTTCTGGTAAATTTGCAAACGAAAATAATTCAAAATAGCTTTCATTCAACATCCGCAGCCGGCATCCTTGCCGGTTTTTTGTTTCTCAGAAAATTTTGGTTGATTCCTTCAAGATGAAATTCTCGCTTAAGATTTTCATTCAGGTAAACCGAATTTACATACATCTAAAATGATTCGATGAAGTTCTATCAATTTGTTTTTTTAAAAAAATTTTTTGCTTCTTCTATTTGCTCCTTTGGTAGAGTCCGCAGTAATTCTTGTTCTAACCACGCTATCGTTTTGCTTCTTAAATAATTTCGCATGTGTTCTTCCGCTTCCAGCATGACACTATTGATCGTACAGTTCGATTGACTTGAACAAGATTCACACTTTTGTTTTTTATTTTGATAAGCAAAATTCGCTTTAATATTCTTACACTGAAATATCGGCTCTTCACCTTCAACCGCTCGCACAACATCCCAAAATGTAATATCTTCAGGTTTTCTATTGAGTCGATAACCCCCTTTTACGCCAGATACCGAGCTAACGATGCCTTCCTTGGACAATTTCCCTAAAACTTTTGAAAGATAGGTCTCCGATAATCCTTGAAATTCTGATAAATCCTTTATTCCTATACTTTCATTTTTTGGTACATCAATTAAATAAACAAGACTGTGTAGGGCATATTCAACCATCACACTATATTTCATTATTCCACCCTCTTAAAACATTTTGCTTACCATGATAGTAACACATTTAGCCATACATAAATGAATCAGTTTGACAAACAAGCATGAAAAGCGTATATTGTAGATAAAGTTAATCGACGATTAAGTAAATCAACGATTAATAAAATCTTTATTTAACTGGAGTATTTTTATGCGTAAACTACTTGTGATAAATGCACACCCTGAAGTGGACTCAAAGACATCTTTGAGCCTTCAGGTATTGGACCATTTTCTAGGAACATACAAAGAAAATAAACAGCATGATGAAGTAATTGAGCAAAATAATCTTTATGAAGACGTTATTCCGATGATAGATAAAATTGTTTTAAGTGGCTGGGAACATTCACGAAATGGAGATCCTTTAACACACGAAGAAAATGAAGTTTTGGAACGCATGAATGAAATTTTTACCTTAAATCAATGTTTGCCTTTCTTGGCATAGAAGATGTTAATATTCTTCGTGTTCAAGGAACAGCCTTATTGAATACAGAAGATGTCTTACAAAATGCACTTTATCTAGCGGATCAATTATCAGTTGAATTAGCTAATAAATAATGGAGGGAATCACCATGACACAACGTATGAATTATTATGAAATTGCACCAGATGCTATGAAGGTAATGATGGAAATGGAAAAATACACTAAAAAGAGTAGTATTGAGAGAAAACTTCGTGAGCTCATTAAAATTAGAGCTTCTCAAATTAATGGCTGTGCCTATTGCATCAACATGCACTCTGCTGATGCTAAGAAAATGGGAGAGACTGAACAGCGCTTATACTGCATTAGCGCTTGGAGAGAATGTACTTTTTATTCAGAAACTGAAAAAGTAGCATTAGAATTAACGGAACATATTACGCTTATTCCAGAAAAACGCGTTCCTGATGAATTATATGAGCGTGTTCGCAAGCATTTTGATGAAAAGGCTTATGTCGATTTGGTTATCTTGATTAATCAAATTAACAGTTGGAATCGAATTTCTATTGCTATGGGCAATGTTGCGGAATAATAAATGGCTGCCTTAACAGGTAGCTATTTTTCTTATAGTAGTTTGATATTAATTGGAGTCGTACTTTCATTTGTCAGTCCCCCCTATCTCCCTTTAACAAAATGTAACTTTAGGAAATAAAAAAATTTCCCGGGTAAGCGCAAGAAAAGACAAATTCAATCCCACATTCCTCCATCAAGCGACTGTTTTCTTCATTTTCTTGCTTTTAAAAATACTAACAGAAGGAATTTTGGGATGGAACTATAATTATTTCCTGTTGAGTAGGTTGATTTTAAATACCTTCAATAAACAAGTAATCTGTGATAGCTATATCATTCCCCATCATCTCCGAAATTAAGGGATACATACTTTTCCATACCTTTCCCTATCAGTATTGCGTTTTCGCACAAACCCCTTAAAAAAGACTTTTTCTTTAAATATTAAAAAGCCATACCTTGTTAGATGTGACTCTCTGAATTAATTACTTCGTCGTAAACTCTACAGGAAATATCTCAAGGGAGAATTTACATTTATAGGGGGTACATTAATTTTAAGTCCTGAAGATGCAGAAATGTTACTAGCTGAAATACCAATGCATATTAAATAAATATCCCAGCTTGAATTATTACTGTACAAAAAAACTCAGACAAAAATGGTTTGAGTTTTTTTGGTGTATGTGAATCCTTTAATTTAATTAAATATTATAGGTGTGTAACTTTTTCTCCAAGTCTCATATTTCGTTAGAATTTCGTTATTATTACCGCAATGTTATAAGTTGAGGTTTAAAAAGTACGCAGAGTTGAAGAGTGGTTGGAGTAGTAGCTAAACAGTTTATATCATTACTTTCACTTGAACAAAACAAAAATGTGCATCAAAGGGCATAAGCTAAATACTATTATTTTATGTCAACAATTATTCTCGCTACTCTATATTCACCTTCTATCTCTATCGCCATGTTGCTATCAATATCATTCGTAATTTCCACTTCCCTTATTTTATATATATTTGTTCCGATATTTAGTCTGTAACCCTCTTCGTGTTTTGTAGGTAAATCTGTTGTTTGTTCTTTTATTTCTCCGATTTTTTCTTCAACTTCATCATTTGGGATAGGTTCATTAGTAACAATATAATTATGACCGTTCCAATTAAATACAGGGAAAGAAATATTGTCTTGATTTCGTTCATTACACCCAGTTAATAAAAGAAAAGTTACTAAAAATAACAAAATTGGTCTTTTTATCATATTTGTTCCTCCATCAAAAAAAATGATGGTATTAACCACATTTCTTTTGAATCTTTTTATTTTTTAGTATTCTCATATGTACTATCAGCCCATGGATAGTTTTTATAAGTTGTTGATAAAAATTTTCCTGTAACATTGTATTTTTCTTCTTTATAATTTGTTACCCTCTATACACCAAAAACAGCTGACGATTCCATCTATTATAATCTGCATGAATATGATAACCAGCAGAAGCAGTTTGGGCTGCACTTACTGATACCAAGCCATATGATACACTTACTCCAAATGAAACAGAATTTGTTCACTAAAATAGTATCACTATTTCCAACCCTTTCACCGAATCAATATATGTTAGGGCTATCATTTATCATTCAGCCCTGTTAAATGAAAGAAACATTGAATATTACCCCTATCCCAAATATTGGGTTTATGATAACATATATCTGAGTCTTTTAACTTGGGAAAATATGAAAGGAAGTGTAATAACCAGAGATGAAAAAGATATTGAAACCCTTGATTAGTGGTATTGTCATTGGTGCCCTCTCTCTAACTATAAATATAGATGAAAATGTATTAGCTAATGATATTGCAAAAACATGTAAGTATGATTCGGCATCGAAGGTCAACCCTGATTATTCCACAATGAACTGTTTGTTAACCGAAACAGCGCTGAGTTATAATGTTCCTCCTGAAATTGTGAAGGCAATAGCGGAAGGTGAAAGTGGAAATTGGCGTCATTTCGATAGGAATGGTAAAGCGATTGTGACAGCTGATAATGGAATTGGCATTATGCAAATTACAAATCAAGCTGGCTACAATCAGGATAGACTAAAAAGCGATATTGTTTATAATATTCGAGCTGGTGTTGAGACTCTGGATGATATGTTTAAGAGGAAGGATTTGCCTAGCATCAACGGAGCGGAAAAAGATGTATTAGAACATTGGTACTTCGCTATCATGGCTTATAACGGTACTAAGCCAGTAAATAGTCCTTTTGTCCAAGCAACTGGTGAAAGAAATGCAAATGCCTATCAAGAAAGAATTCTCCAAATTATCGAGAAATTAGAATTAATAGACTTATCAGAGCTGCCTTTTACACGCGAACATTTTCAATATGACTCTAACAGCAAGGAAAATATTAAATTTTCAGCGATGAACTATGATTTTGATTTACCATTAACAAAATCAAAGTACTTTTTTAAAACAAATCAAAAAGTTAGTGCAACAACTAATGTAACAGTTAGAACAAGACCTACGACGGATAGTCCTTCTATGGGTACTTTACGTAAAGGCGAAATTGTTACCATTACGGACCCTTTTGAATATGAAGCAGTATCAACGAAGAAAAACCATTTTGTTTGGTATCCTGTGAAAAGAAATGATGGGACAGAGGGGTATGTAGCATCAAGTTATTTAAACTACTCAGCTTCAACGCCAACACCTACAACTCCAGTAGGTAGTATAGATATATCAAAGTTCGCTGATTATAAGGCAGACCAGTACTGGGCAGAGGATTTTCAATGGGCAGTCAACAAAGGGCTTATCAGCGGTTATCAAAACGTATACAACCCTGCCACAAAGAAATACGAAAACTTACTGAAACCAAACACAAATTTAACAGAAAATCAGATGTTATCTGTACTTTTCCGGTACTTTAAGGCAGAGGAATTAGCTTCAACAAAACCTAGTTCTTCATGGAGTGCAGATGTAAACTATCAACTAGCGAGTAAGTATGCTCTACCAACGCTTGGTGGTAATTCAGCGTCTAAACAGGTATATGCAGCCAAAGACATCACACGTGGTAATTTTGCTCGTATCCTAGCATCTATGCATTATGGAAAAACAGTATCTCAACCAGAAGCCATCCAGTTTCTACGTGAATTCGACTTAACAACTACTAAAACGGATGCAGAGTTTAAACCAAATGATTCTCTCACAAGAGCGCACGCAGTGGCATTCTTCCACCGTTATGAGCAAATATTCAATAAATAAATTGCTATATAAGTGAAAAGGTGACTATAAAAGTCACCTTTCTTTTATATGTTTGACTAAATGGTGCTATAAAGCCATATGTAGATTTACGGGAGAGGCTGTGAAAGCATAACAAAGGGACTTGCATATCGGGTAATCAATCCTACACACAAGTTCTGTTCATATTGAAGGAAAGCACCCGTTAGCTTAAGTTCACATACTCCCATGAAAGACCTCCCCCTTTCTATCGAAACGGCTCTTTAGAAATTATTTATTTCTTCAAACGATTTAGTTTCTCAGAATGATTAAATCTTCTCATTAATATGACTACTTGAGTCGTAGTGCTTGATTGGCATATCGAAGCAAGAGATCATTGCCAGCAGTTGCTATTTGTACATCACTTAAATATTCATCTACATTAGTCCATCCTATGACCCGTATCTTTTTCTGAACAAGCTGTCTTTTGAGATCGAAATACTCTTGGCGCAAATCTTTTAAAAGGGCATCCATCAGCGGAGTTATAACTAAATGACTTTTTACAAACGCTGATATATCAATGTTATCGCACAAAAAAACACTCGTCATGTAAACGAGTGTTTTATAATTATCATGACAACCACTTAGGTGGTGTGTTTTTTTCCCAATAGATATCGCCAAGGTTGTTATGTGCCATGAAGTTATCCTCGACACTGTGGTAATGGAAGTTGTAGTAGTAGCCTTCCTGCGGTCTTTTTTCTGTACGCACATGGAAACGAATTAAATCTGTGCCTGTTTCATTATTGATGACATTGAAAATTTTCTCACCGTAATTACCACTTGGCCTTTCAGAGATGGTTAAAGATGCAGCAGTTTGATCATCAAGATTAGCCACTGTCATTGCGATGGCTTCCTCCATTTTCGGGAAGATGATGCTGTCGAATTCATTGCTAATTTTTGGACCAATTTTTGTGCCAAATTTTATGTACGATTGTTCTCTAGCCGCATCCACAAGTAAGGCATTATAATCAATCGCTTCCTCTTGTATCTGTAGCTGCTCGTCACTGCTATCATCATGCTCAGCAGCTAAAGCAGTGCTTGTCCCTGATGAAGGGCCGATGGATGCACGGTTCGAAGGATTTTGATCAAATGCTTCCCAAATCTCATGTGTAGGCGTTATTAAACCAAATGTTAAAAACGCAACCATGATGACTATACTTTTCTTAACCCACGTTTTCATTTATTGTCACCTACTCTTTATGTACAAATTGGTAATTCTCCTATTATTATATACGTTCTCGCCATTAAAAGGTTTCATATTTCTATAATTCATTGTACAATATTTATGAATAATGTGTCGTTTTTTTAAAGGAGGTACAAAGCATGAGCATCGCAATGGGTATTGGTCTTTTATTAATGTTAGGTTACTTATCATCTTTATGTTTCACGGACTAATTTTTTTATTTTGTAATATGTACCCTACAAAGCCCCTAAAAGCCTGTTATATGCAGCTTTTGGGGTTTTTCATTTTTCTTTACAATGCATAGTAACGCAAAATTATGCACACAGTTGGGGCTCGTTGGGGATAAAAAATAATGTTACTAATACTTGGCGGCGTGTTAAGCAAAATTTTAAATTTATTTAGTTATGAGTATTAATTTAGTAACTAGCTAAAATAAAGCTAATTTCTCATAAGTATAAATTGATTTCAGATCAGACTGTTATTTCATTTAGGTTGAAAAATATAACCTCAGAAGAATAATTTTAAAAATTATCCAAATTCACTAATTAACTTGCAAATTTTTCTTGTTCAATTTCTTTCGACTAACCACTTTCTTCTTCCCTACCTCCCCCCAAACATAACTCATTTTACACATCACTACTTAAGGCACACTTTCATGACAATGACAATTATCTAATAATTTTCGATATCTACAGTTGCTGATTTAGTTGGCGATATTTCAGAGAGGATTTATAAAGTTTATGCACATTCATTCAAAAAAGATGAGGTACACCATCTAATCTTATGGATAAAATTGTCACTTTAAATTGATTTGGAAAATCTAATGATTTGGGTTACATGCTTTCCCCTAGTTCCCCCTCTCAATATTATAATTATAACAAGCATTGATATATCACCGTTAAACCACAAAAAACACCCGTTTTGTGAATAAATAGTTACTTCAGAAACACCATATTCGCTAGACAGTTGACTGACCGTTGTACAAGAGTGATAAAGCTCCACAACAGTTTGATTAAACTCTTATGTAGCTCGAACATCCCAAAAAAGTACCGTCCGACGCCAACACAAAAGTCCGTGAAATAACGTAAAAATGTACTCGAACAAGATTTCCATACAACAACGATTAATGAAAAATGGATAGCCAATACGTATATCCATAAAACTGCGATGGATGGTGCTCCTTGGGGTCGGTTCTTGATTTACATACGAAGAAAATTATAGGGTATAATTGGGACGAAAAATGACCGTAGATTTGTCGTTGAGGAAGTGGATTACGCTGTACAAGCACAAAATCCAACCCCAGCCTTGATCTTCCATACTGATTTAGGTACACAAAATACGAGTGAAACATTTCAAGAAAAACTAAAAAAACACGAAATGATTCCGTCGTTCAGCCGTAAAGGTTGCCCATACAATAACGCTTGTATCGAGTCTTTTCAGCCGACATAGAAAAAAGAAGAAGTCTATCGAACGTGCGTTAAAAATTATGAAACAGCTAAAGTATCGCTATTTAGATACATTGAAAGTTGGTACAATCGGAAACTAATCACAGTGCCATAGGCTTTCTAAAGCTTGATGAATGCGAAAGTATTTGGCGAGCTGTGGCTTAATACTTTGGGGTTCATGCAATCTTCCCCTTTATATTTTGGGCGCAACCTTCATGGAATTTCTCGCTCTACATCCCGAGTAATCTGTCAAAGGCTCTTTTCACTTTGACTGGCTACTCGGGATGTGGAATACTCCATAAATAGTGGTTGCCACAAAACAAAAGCTTAACTTTAATGTGTCCAGAATCTTGACTTAGGTTGCGCTAACTACTACGGTTATTGAATTAGATGAACAATGATATAAGATGACCACTCCTACCCCAAAAAAATAACGAGCTGAAATGTTGTTAAATCAACACTCCAGCTCGTTTTAACTTAATAAAAAGTAGCTTGCTATACTGTTCGAAATAAATTCTACCTTGACAAGTGCTACTTTGTAATTTCTGATAACATATACTTTATGAAGACTACTCGTTAACTTCCGAAAAATCTTTGCAACTTTGTCGTTCAATAACATTAGTAGCTAACTCTACCTTTTTTGCTATTGTGCGATAATCCTTCATTCTTTCTAGCAACATAAAAACAGCTTCTTGTCCCATCTCATTCGTATTAATTTTCAAAGTAGTTAGAGGCGGATAGGTATATTCTGTAGTGTAATCTCCATTAAATCCTATTACTGAGATATCTTCTGGTATCTTCATACCCCTATCTTGTAAAGCTTGCATAACACCTATAGCAGTGGGGTCGTTAGCAACAAAAACAGCAGTAGGCAAACTACTTTGCTCTAACAATTTTTCGGCTAATTCATGTCCTCCGCTAATGCCTTTGTCTCCAAATATAATCCATTGCTTTTTATATTGATTATGGGATTTCATTTTTTTAATAAACTGAACTTTTCTAGAGTCTTCAGATCTTATACCTTCAGCCTCCTCTGCACCTAGACAACCAATTAACTCATGACCTAAGCTATGCAAATAATCTATTACCTTTTCTATTGCATTAGCTGTATTAAAGGATACTTGATCGTATTCGTCAGGAAAGGGATTTTGTATACCTACAACGACTACATTTGTTGGTTGAATATATTTCCTTATTTTCTCATAGTCCTCGGTACTTAGGTTTCCTAGAATAATGGCACCATCAAAAGAGGCTTGTATTGTAGTTAAATATTCTAATGGTACACTAACAATATTTATTTTCTTTTTTATAGCTATTTTTTCAATGCCATTCCGTACAGAAAAATAATAAGCTCGATCAACAGTACTTTTAAATGCTTCATCATTATGAATCATAGCTACATTATAACTTTTAACTTTCACTTTTTTACGTCTCAACGGCTTGTAGCCTAACTCATTTACTGCATCCATAATTTTCTTCCTAGTTTGATCAGTTACAGTAATCGTTTCATCACCATTTAAAACTCGAGATACGGTTGTTTTAGAAATACCTGCTTTTTTTGCTACATCTTCCAACCTTACCATTTCTCAAACCTCTTTCCTCCACAATATCAGTCAACATTATTATATCATAGAACAAGTAGAGTTAATTATGGTTCTGTCTTGTAATTAATTTCGTATATAGCCCTATTAACGGTCCTATAAGGACAAAAGAAGCTATCGTGCCTATCCCAATTGCACCAAAACCTAAGTCACCATGCTCAAGGTTACCCATAACGAATAGTAACAATGCAAAAAGAAATGCAATACTTTCAACAATAGTTTTTGCTAATGTAATACTAGCTATATTAAATCTACTCATAATAGCAATCATTAAAGCATCTACTGGTACAGCAAATAACATGGATTTTACTATGAAAGCAACACCCGCTGCTACACCATTTAACCCAATAAACCAGAGTAACCAAAGCAATAAATAATGTTTTTCAAAGAATAATAAAATATTGAGATTTACAACGATTAAGGTAAATATATCGACTGATATACTAATAATTAGTGATGCAAAAATCGAAAGCAACACTTTATATTGGAATTTAATTAGTAAAATTATAGGAATTAGCGACAGCTCAATGATAAGTCTTGCTTGTCCTACACTCAAATTAGTAACTTGAGAAAAATGTACAAACAGCGCATCCCAAGCAGCTGAGCCTATATTCGTTTGTATCATAATGGTAATGCCTATAGCAGCCAAGCTGATTCCTAAAAAATATTGAATAACATGTCTTTTCGTTATTTTCATAAAAGCTCCTAAGCATCAAAGGGTGTTCCTACATGCACCGTATTGTTTTCCGTTATCACTACAGGCACACCGACCATCTTAGCGAAAATCACAGCTGCTTTATAGTCCCACTCATTTTGACTTTTCCGATAAAAACTACTCGCCTCTCCAATGGCTACACGAATAATTTCAATGGAACATACCTCTAAATAACGAAGTCCTTGAAAGAGCTCAGCATATTTCTCATATTTTTCCTCTTTTAAATAATTTGGTGTAATATGCAGTATACCGTATGCCGGTGTTTCAGGTCGTTTAAATGGTTTATTGTCAATAAAAGCCCCACTAGAAATTTCTGCATGGTATAAAACATCATCTTTGACATCATATACAAATCCAAATTTCTCCTTATCACCTTCAAACGCAATTGAAATGGCATAGTCTCTTTTTCGATATAAAAAATTAGTTGTGCCATCAATAGGATCGATATACCATACATTTTTATTATTACCCTTTTTAGAGTTTTCCTCACCAATGATCGTATCATCGTATAAATTACTAATGGCATCAATAATAAAGTTATTTACTTCTTTATCAACATTAGTGACTAAGTCCTTTTCATGCTCTTTTTGTTCAATATCTTCAATACTTATATCATGTAATACTCTTTTCAAATCTTCAATTAATGTAAATACGAATTCATAGCGGCTCATTACGCTAGGTGACTCAGATATCATAGTTTAACTTAACTCCTTTTTCTTCAAAATATACTTTAAGGGGTAGTGGCCAATCCGTTTGAATAACATCAAATTCCATTTCAAGTAGTCTTCCCCATCCTAAATTGGGATCTTCGAGTAAGGAGATATCATCATCAAATCCACCACATAATGTTTGTTGGTCGTTCCAAAGCACAATTGCATTAATCATCGTATGATAACCGCTTTCTCTTAAAGCGTTTAATGTTTCGATTGATACATAATCCTCATTAGGGTCTGTAAAAATCATTTCAAAACCAGCAATATTGATTCGATCTTTGTATTGCATAATCGTATCAAAGTCAGCCTGACTCCAAACTTTCGGCATTACCATATATTTAACAGGATGGTTAGCGAGCATCTCTAAATAGTCTATAGCATCTACATCTGTTTTGATAATAATCATTTCTCGCTGATCTTCAAATTTATCTAGAAATTGAAGTAGATCTTCATCCCATTTTTGAGCATGGTCGAAGTGCAATAATGTATTTGAGTGCTGCTTCATTAGATTCATAAAATCATTTAAAGTAGGTGGTGGTGTAACTTTTTGCATATTCATGTTGTAAATAGGCAATTGTTTAATTTCTTCTGTAGTTAACGTTCGAAAATTTCTCTGCTCCTTTAAACGAATAGGCTCCTCGAATTCGTGAAAAATATGGAAGATGCCATCTTTAGAGCGACAAATATCAAATTCTATAATATGGGCCCCCTGCCGAATAGCATTACGCATCGAATTATAGCTGTTATATACGATATTTCCACCTGCTGATCCCTGATGACATGCAATGAGTCGATCGTTACTTTCTAATAGTTTCTTCAATAATGAATTATATAACATGTTATTTTCCCTCTTTTCTTTACTTTTTATCTTTCAATAACCAGCCATAGACAATTGAAACTGTAACAGCAGCAATGGCCATTAATAGTGTTGAATATACATAAACAAGTGCTTGAGTATCTCCAACTGCTTCACTCATTGTATTTCTTTGAATCAACAAGCCCAAAGGTTCTTTTAAAGGATGCGACAAAAAGGCTGCTAAATTGTAGTCTGATAGCAATGAGTTAAAGTTAAGTACCAATAGTGCTAATATTGTAGGCAATAATATAGGTAGCACTACTCTTCTAAACGTGTAAAAACTACTTGCCCCAAGTGATTTTGCTGCATTTTCAAAATCATTATCTACTGTTTGATAAGCAGCTCTTAGTAACCTAGAAGTTAATGGTATTAAAATTATGATATATGCCAAAATTAGTAATACATTGCTACCTATCAGGACTTGGTTCCCAATAATAAGCTGTGGTGTAGCATAAGTAATTAATAAGCCGATGGCAATTAATGTAGATGGAAGCATCCAAGGAATTAAAAAAGCATACTCAATAATATTTGTAAGCCAGTTATTGTATTTTCTACTTAGTGAAATACCAATGAGAACAATGATCGTTACACAAATAGCGGCTATAATTGAAAACTCCACACTATTAAGGAAAGGTATAATTTTTTCAAAATCGCTAAATACCATTCTATAATTATCTAATGTAAAGGATGATAGAGAAAACTGTACGTTGTGAATAGCCTCTGCATCTGTAAAAGAAAAAATAACGATTAAAACTACGGGGAAAATATAAACTAAAAACAATATATACGCTGCAATATGAACTATAATATTTAAAAATTTATTTTGAATTTTTTGCTTAACATAGCCCGCTTTTGTTTTTGATATAGAGAAGTAGGTACCACCCTTTTCCAAACGTGTGAAAAAGACTAATAATGTCACGGCTGCTAATCCTAAAATTAAAGAGAGAATCAGGGCTAATCCCTGAGACGCAGGAATTTTATTAAGCTGTAAAATAAGTGGAGCAATGGTTTGAAAATCTCTACCGCCAAGCATTAAAGGTGCAGCAAAAGCACTTAAACCTCCTAAAAATTGTAGAATCGTAATAGCAAATACTGTAGGCATTACGATAGGCAACACAACTCTTCTTATGGTATAAAATGGGGATGCCCCCATTTGCTTAGCTGCCTCAACAGTAAAGTTATCTATAGACTTGACTGCACTGCTTAAAAACATCATATGCTGAGTAGTAGTCGAAACTGTCATCACAAATAAGACAGCCCAAAATCCTTCAAACCATGTTGGATCTAAATTAGGAAAGAACCTCATAAAAAAGCTAGTAATGATACCATTTTCTCCATAAATCATTAAATAGCCTGATACTAAAATAATGCCGCCATAGATAAAGGTCGTCATATAACCTATTTTTAAAATCTTTGAACCTTTAATTTCAAAATATTCTGTTACTAAAACAATGAAAATACCTACAATATTGGTTGTAATGGCTAAAGAAACCGCTAAAATAAAGCTATTTTTTAAGCTATTCATAGCTATTGGAGATTCTAATAGCTTATTTATAATATCTAAGGAAAAGCCAGATTCTGTTTTAAAGGTTGAAAAAACCATTTGGATATTTGGGTAAAAAAGAAAAGCTATCACAAACCAAAATATAAACAAATAAATAAGGATATTAAGAATCTTAACCTTATTAAAACGAATGCTAAAAGCTTGCATTTTGACACTCCTTTCTCCTAGATATATATAAAATCATCCTTACAGACATACAAAGTAATCTCATTTCCCACGTCCCACGTTGCAATAGTTTCTACATTACGTATTACTTTTTCGCCAGTTACTTTGAACTTATATTGCTGATATAAACCGAAATAATCTGATTTATAAACTTTAGCCTGAACAGCAATCGCATCTTTTCGAAACTGTGTATATACGTGATTTAATCGAATAAAACATCTACTTGCATGATTTGGCCATTCGATATAAGGAAATAGCAACTGAAACTCCTCTTTAGAAAATTCATTAATTTCACCAATAAAATTAGCGACAAAGGCTGTGCTAGGATTATTAAAAACCTCTTTTGGTGTTCCAATTTGTTCAAGATTACCATTGTTAAAAACAGCGATTCGATCAGACATCGTCAATGCTTCTTCTTGATCATGCGTAACATAGAGTGTTGTAATACCGAATTTTCTTTGTAACTCCTTTAATTCTAGGCGTAGTTGTTGACGCAATCTAGCATCTAAATTAGAAAGAGGTTCATCTAAACACAAGATTTTGGGCTTTAGAACAAGCGCTCTTGCAATTGCCACGCGCTGTTGCTGTCCACCAGATAATTCTGATGCATTTCGTTGAAGTTGTTCTTCGCTTAAATCCACCATTTTTGCTGTCTCTAAAACACGTTCTTTTATCTCCTCTTTTGATATTTTTTTTACACGAAGTCCAAAAGCAATATTTTCAAAAACGTTCATTGTTGGAAAAATGGCATATGATTGAAATACGATACTAATCCCCCGTTTCTCCACTGGTAACATAGTAACGTCTTTGCCATCAACTATGATTTGACCTTTTGAAGGCTGGACAAAGCCCGTGATAGTTCTTAATAAACTTGTTTTTCCACAGCCTGATGGGCCGAGCAAAGTGAAAAACTCACCTTCTTTGATGTTAAAACTCAATTTCTTCATAGCTATGAAATTTTTATAAGCAATTTCGATACCCTTTAATTCAATCATTAAAATAGCCTCCACAATGAAAAGAAATTTGTATGTGCGAGATTGCTCGCACATACGACAATCCTTTATTTTGCATATTCTAGTAGTATTTTTTCTCGCCAAGAATCAATGTTTTTATAAATATAATCCCAGTCTAGCTCTTGTACTTTCGATTGTTCCAATAAATTTTTAACTTCTCCCCCAATTTCATTTAATGCTTCCACATTTGCTGGTGCTTGACCTGTTTTTTCACCCCAAACTACTTGAACTTCCTTAGATCCCCACCAATCAACAAACTCTTTTGCATTGGCGATGCGTGCCTCGTCTTTCGAATCAACTATACCAATTAATGCTGGTAAGAAAGGTGTCCCAGCTGCAGGTGTCATAGCTGCCAATGGAATATCACGGTCGCGAGCTGCTGCAAGCATCCCTCCTCCCCAAAGAGTACCTCCTGCTAAATCACTTTTAAGTGCCTCCTGCCAGTCCTTAGGCTCTGGTCGAACAGCGTTTTCATATAAACCTTTGATTAACTTCCAACCTTCATCAGATACTCCAAGCTCACCGTTTTTATCCTGATGGTCAACTAGCATTGATGAAAATGCTACCGTACCCGTTGTACCAGCTACTCCAAAAAGATAAAACTTATCTTTATATTCAGGTGCCGTTAAATCAGCCCACTCTTTAGGTATAGGAGGCTGATTAGCGCCACCAAGCGCATTTTTATTGTAAGCAAAGTGAATTGTGTCAATTGCCCACGGCCAATAAAATTGCTCTGAGCTTGCTAAGCTTGGATCCACACTACTAGACCAGCTAGGCTTATGTGTAGCTAAAATACCTTTTTCAACAAGCGCTAAATATTCTAATGGTGACCCACCTAAAACTACATCAGCAAGTGGCTTGTTCTTCTCTGCAATTAGGCGATCTCTCATATCTCCGCCTCCAGCTTGCACAAATTCAACTTCGAACTCAAAATTTTGTTTTTCGACTAGCTCTTTAAATACAGCCTCTCGATCTCCCGATACTTGGTTAGTATAAACAATTAATTTTGAAGCCTCATCTTTACTTGCCGCTGACTCTCCACAGGCCGAAACAATAAGAAGTGTAGAAAGTAGCATCAAAAACCAACTGAATTTTTTAATCATGTTAACCCTCCTTTTTTAGTAAACTAAGATAAACAAACCTCTTAGTTAAGTGATATAATAACTCAAAAAAATGTTACTTTTCAATAGAAAATAAGCAATTTTACAATTCATTAAATAACGTTTACAAATCTTAAACAAAGAATACATCAATGATAGATACAATATAAATAGTAATAAAACAGTATTATAAAGTTATAATAAATAAAAACTATAAGCTCAAACTTATAAAATAAGGTAAAATACATCCTAATATTTCACTAAAAATACAGTGAAATAACAACAATAATAACCTCCTCACAACTGAATAAATTTGCTTTAGCCATTAATGAATCCGTATTTACTAAACACCAACAAAAGATACTTTTAATTACATAAAACGAATGCAGAACTCTTTGTTTCTGAATCAAGCCAACTGCATGACCGATTTTATGAGTACATTCTCTTTCTGCAATTGCCGCTATTTGGTCTGATGATAACCTATTGTCAGTCAATACCATTTACTCTTCATAAGCGGATACTATTGGTAATTAAAAATATTGTATTTAATGAACGTCGATGTACCCATAGAATTTCAATCCATCACGTTTTCTCTTTATCTTTATAAATACCATATGGATTCGTCAAATCTGCCAATTACTGTTTGAACCGATTTCGTAGCACTTATACATTGTTCTTAAAGTTTAAATTGCCTACAAATATCCATTAATTGCAGCTTTACAATAAAGATTGGTTTACTAAATTCTTTCATCCTTTATGGAGCGAATGCAAAAACGCCATTTTGAAAATGGATAAATCAAAATGGCGTTAATTTTTTCTAAATATGAATTAAATAAGTCTTATGAACTTAAGGCTAATCAATTTGTTGGAAAACGTATTCGACTCTCTTGTTTCATCCGTACGGAAGAGGTCGATACTTACGCTGGGATGTGGATGCGAGTAGACAACACAACAGAAGATGTTCTTCAATTTGATAATATGAGTAATCGCCCCATTAAAGGCACAACAAAGTGGAACCATTACTCCATTATTTTAGATGTTCCCACCCAAAGTGCTGTTATTTCGTTTGGTATCATGCTGTGTGGACAAGGAACTATATGGGCAGATCAATTCACTTTTGAAGAAGTAAATAAAAATATTCCAACAACTAATTTAGATGTGCATGATGAACTGCTGGACGAGCTAGTAAATTTATCGTTTGACGAAGAAATATAATTTAAGAGATGGTGATAACATGGCTAATTCCGGTAAAAAGGCTACTGGGGTAGTATTAAGTATTATCGTTATACTTATAATTATGTCTGTAAAGTTTGCAGGAATTAATACGTTAGTACAATACTTAACGTTTTAGTGAATATACGCCTAACTACACCGCAAACGTGCGCATTTCTTTAATAAAGAGATGCCTATTTTTCATTAAAGGGCTATATTGAGTCAATCCGAAGAGTCAACTTACTAAATAGATTAAATGCATCGAAACATTTGATTCGATGCATTTTTTTATATCTAATTTGTAAACTGGTTATCTTTTGAAGTAGTTTTAGAGCATGTCATACCATCGCTATCATGTTATAAGGTATATTTGTGCATTAAAGAAATTAAATCACGATTTAATTCCGTCAGTGTTTCAGCAGGATTAGCAACATCAGCAATTGCTTTAATGTGCTCATCTATGGAAGATGCAATTTCCTGTACTGAAGCAGCCGTCTGTTCTGATACACTGGACGCACTTTCGATTCCTTCACTAATCAACTTATTATAGGATGTCATAACGTCCATTTCTTTATTTATTGCTAATATCGATTCTACTATTTGTTTAACAGAATCAGACATCTGATTGAATTTGCTTTGTGTTAGAACGACATCATCATTTAACTTTTTAGTAGTCTCCATTGTTACTTCTACAGTTTCAACTGTTTTAGTAGTTTCTGAAACAATGGATAAATCGACTCCTTGTACTTGATGAGTAGCATTTTTGATTGTTCCGCTAGTTTCCTTATTTCATCGGCAACAACTAAAAATCCTATACCATACTCACCTGCTCTTACTGCTTCAATACTCGCATTTAAAGCTAGTAAATTTGTCTGTTCTGCGATTGTTTCCATTACCTGATTAATTTGATTTATTTTACTATTTAAATTTTTCATTTCATGACTGACTTCTTGGTATGCTGCTAATGAATCCGTATTTGATTTTTGTAATTGGTGAACTATTTCAATTCCATCGGATGATATTTTTTCTGCATGTTTTGTAATGTCGTACATAACTTTACTTTGTATTTCCGTGGTATCTATAAAAAAGATAATATTTCTACTGTTTGGTTTATCTTGATTCTTCTGTTAAGTTCATCGGTAGGAGCTCCACCTATTTTAGAAGGGTGGAGTTGCAACACTAAATTCTCATCAAAAGCTAATATATAACCATTTTCTTCCTGGATACTAGTAAACATTAAGGGATTGCTCATTAAGCCATTTCATTTAAGGTATATTCTCTATTTTAAACAGGCAGAAAATCCTCATCTCCTTTAAATGGAAATGAGGATTTCTTTTTAATAGAAAAGGATGATTTTTTCATAAAGCAACTAATGTTGGATTTAATCCTTTAATTATATTTTAAATTTATTAATTTCTTCTTGCACTGTCATTGCACCATCACTTAACGATTTAGCTACAGCATTGATTTCTTGAATCGTTGCTGTTTGTTCTTCTACGGCTGCAGCAATCATTTCGGATTGTTCTGCGGCAGTAGTTGCAGTAGAAGCCATTTCACTTACTGAAGCGGCAACTTCTTCAGTACTTGCCGAAATTTCTTCAGTGGAAGCAGAAACCTCTTCAATTTGAGAAGTAATTTCTTGAATGGCCTTCATAATAGTATCAAATGATACTTGGGCATTTTGGATAAAGGTAACACCTTCTTCGACATTTTGCACAGTGACACTCACTGCCTTTTCAACTGCATTTGTTTCTTGTTGAATAGATGTTGTTAGGTCAACAATTTGATGAGCAGAAGCTTTTGATTCTTCTGCAAGCTTCCGAACTTCATCAGCAACGACTGCAAAACCTTTTCCATGCTCACCAGCACGTGCCGCTTCGATAGCTGCATTAAGGGCAAGGAGATTTGTTTGCTCCGTAATATCAGTAATAACTTTTATAATTTTTTCTATCTCTATTGATTGTGCACTTAACTGTTTAATGCGCTCATTTGTCTCATGAGAAGATTGTTGAATAACAGCCATTTGGTTTTCAGCGGTCTGTAATGTTTTTCCGCCCTCATTTGCAATCACTTGTGTGTCTAATGCCTTTGAGTTAAGTAGCTGTGTTGCTTCTGCGATTCGTTGTATCCCATGGGCAGTTTCATCCATTGCCGTCGCACTTTCTCGTCCCGTCATAGCGGATTGATTAGCACCCTCTGATGTTACCCCTATTCGATTGGCTACTTCATTGGATGAGATAGCTACTTGATCTGTACTGGCTGCTAATTGTTCAGCAGCGGCCGTTGTTTGCTCTACATTTGCAGCAACATTATTAATAATTGAATGTAATTTCCTTTTCATTTCATTAAATGAATCAGCTAATACTCCAATTTCATCGTTTGTTTTCACATTTATATCTTCTCCGCTTAAATCACCCTCAGCAATAACTTTTGCAGTAGCATTTAGTTTATTAATAGGTACAGTAATTAAACGAGTAATAAATACTGAAATGAGAAGAGCAAGAATTGTGGTTACGATAGCAATACCTAAAATGATTAGTGAACTATTATTTGCAATTTTAGTTGCTTCTGTGTTCGCCTTTTCCATCAGCTCCTTTTGATAAACAGAAATTTTGTTCACTGCAAGTTGAATACCTTCGTTTGCAGGGCGCACCAATACCGGTATTTTTTCAATAGAAGCTTGAACATCTTCCTTGTTATATGTATTGATAATATCTTGCACACCCTGATTAAATTTTTCTTGATTTTCTTTTATACTTTGAAGTTGTTTTTGCATTTCAGGATTTTTTATTATTTTTTCTAGTTCTGCAGTTTTATCTTCGATTAGTTCTTCCTGTTCTTGCAGGTTTTTAATTGTTTCTTCACTTGGATCAAGTATGTAAGAACGAATGTAAAGACCTTGTAAAGAAGATGCGTTTAATATAGCATCGACTTGTAAAAGTTTATAGACTCTGTCTTCTATAGTAAATGTATATTTGTTATCAACACTACTTAATTGGACAAATGCAATGGCAGAACTAACTAGTAAAAATAAAATAATACTACCAAACCCTAAGTAAATTTTCTTTTTAATTGACATAAATCTAAACCTCCCGTATTTTGAAACACCTTTCTTTTTTAAAAAAGCATATTAGAATAATAATATAATAAAGCATTAACCACCTTTTAAACTAGCTAATCATTTAATGATAAAGCATTTTAATTCATCTAGTTATATAAAGTATGTCTTTTATTCCTCCCGCCCTTCTATAAAAGCAAGTAATCTCATCCTTAATCCAGTACCATGTAATTCCACAACTATTTAGCCTGTTCAAACATTTTGTATAATAGCTTAATAATAAAGGTACTGCAGGAATCACCCCTGATACAGTAACGAATTTTTCTGGAAGTCCACAACATACTCAGAGTCATTAATTAATTAATCTAATTTAAATTTTTAAGGTTCACTTTGCATTTTAAATAAGGCATCTAGGTCAATGGTGAATTATACAAAATCCCCTCAATTATTGTACTAAATCAATAAAATAATGTGGGAAAATATACATATTACAAGTTAAATCACACTTAAAAGAATTAATATATAATAAATAGTTTTATAATAAAAAGCTTTCTGTTCTATATCTAACTATACTGTCACATTTTTTTCAAAATTACAGAATGCTTTTTTAATTTTCCCTCCCTCTTGATATCTTATTAATGTACAGGTTCAGATTTTTTCAACAAATATTTAGCTGTTGTCACTCCAACCACTTCCTCTCCAATTCTGCGTACTTTTTTAGCACCTCCATTTGTTGCTTTAAATAACGGTTTTCCAATGCTAATGTCATTTGTTCATTGTCCGGTTCAGGACCTTTATTAAAGATATATTGTTTGCCTACAGGTTGTTTCAAACGATTGACTTCGCCATTTCTATACCAACACACCCATGTTTCGACCTGTGTTTTAATGGCGTATATTTAATTCCAATAGAATCTGTTTGACAGGTACACCCACTAACCGCATCTCAATCGCTTTCATTTTACCTTTATAGGGATAACTCACTCTTGTTCCTATAGAAAAAACACCTCCAAATTGTAATTTAAGTATCTATACCCGAATTTCAATTGAAGATGCTTTTTTTATTTATCTTTACCTATTGGTTGGGGTCAGTTCCCCAAGTACATTTTGATTTATATATATTACAACTTTACAGGGAGAGTCGAACATAATATCCTTGGCCGGTTAGTAAGCCCTTGATATAGCTGGGTTCTAGGCTATCGAATCGTGCGAGTAGTGGCCACGTGTCTAGTTATAATTATTCACGCACTTGTATAGGAAAGTAGTTAATCAATGAAAGTGTAGAAGCTCAGACTAGCAAAAATGTACATTGTTATTTCGACATTTACAATCGCGTGACAAATGTTTAGAGGGGATATTCCAAAAGTTCACAAATGGCTTTTAGAGCATCCCCTTTTATTTATCTTCATTCAACAGACATAGAGGAAAACAGCTGGTGATTAGTAGTCCAGGTAATCTGTACTAACCGCTTTCAAGTCAAAGTAAAATTCGACACCATTTTTAGTGTTATTTACGCCAAAGCTACTATGATGACGTTCCAGTATTTGTTTTACAATAGCTAAACCTAAGCCTGAACCCCCAAATTCTTTGCTTCTTGATTTTTCTACTCTGTAAAATGGATTCCATATTAGTTCCATTTCTTTATAAGGAATGAATGTATTCTCATTTTCAATTTTGAACATATATTTGTTTAAACTCTCTAGATAAATAATTTTGATGTTGATACAGTTTTGTTTTGGTGTATATTTTACAGCATTTATAAATAAGTTGGTGATGACTTGTTCAATTCTTTTTATATCCCCACTTACAAAAGCTTCGTCATCAATTTCAAACAGAATCTGCAATTCTTTTTCGTCAGCCATTACTTTGAATTTATCGAACACCTTTAAGAAGGTATGCCATAAGTCAAAAGTGCTCTCAATAAGCTGATATGTAGGTGACTCCAGTCTCGAAATATCAAGCATTTCTTGCACCATTTCTGTCATTCGGTCAACTTCATCCAAAATAACATCACAAAATTTTAAGTCATTTTGGTCGTAAATCCCATTTTTTATACCTTTAATATATCCGTTTATTACAGTTAAAGGGGTCTTTAATTCGTGAGATATATTAGCAACAAACTCTTTTTCTTTTTTCTTCAACTTCAACTGTAATTCATAATCTTGTGCAAGTTTTTCATTGGCATGGACTAATTCCCTAATTTTCTGTTCTAGGTTTGTAGAAATTTTGTTCAATGCTTCGCCCATTTGCCCTAGCTCGTCTTTGGAATGGACAGGATATTTTTCGCTGAAATTTTGATTTGCAATCTGATTCGCGATAGTGCTCATTTTAACTAGAGGCTTGGATAATGTCTTTGAAAAAATAATTGCTATTAAAATAACAATTATCATTGTGAAAACAAATAAAATAATATAGTACTGATTTAAATTTCCAATAACCTCATCCACAGATTGAAGTGAAGTGACAGCGAATATTACTAAATCTGTTCCTCCCACATTTTCAGTTAACACTAAATTATTAATGTCTGTCTGTGTATCCCGTACCGTATATATTTGATTTGGAGATACTCGTTCTTCTTTTCTATTCATCATGACAAGCATTTCTTGAATGAGGACATTTTTTTGTGCTATGAAGGATTTACTTTCAGTTGGTTTCGAAATCACTTTTCCTTCAATTGCAATAGGCTTAGGCTGCTGATTTATTATGTCATTATCATCTATAGTGAATCTTTCAAAAAATATCGAGGATATCTCGGGTGGCACTAAGACTTGGGTACCAATTTTGATTTTATTCGGGAGAACTAAGGATTCCTTATCATCCAATAAAAGCCCGTCTATGGTTATGATGTCTTCTTCATTTATTTCTTTATAGTCGATGGCTAGTAAATCATCTATGATATTATACTTCTTGTTGTCCTTCGTTTTGACCACAAATTGTGTGTAGTTATTGTTTAGTGACGATCCGTAATGAGGCTGAAGTTGATCATCGATAACCGAAATGATAGCATTATTACTCTCTGATATTTCGGAAATGTACTGGTTAATAGCGTCAGTTGGCTCATGATTATTCATCTTTGATTGAATTGTTCGAGCAAACTCTTCCATATTTTGTTTCTTCTTATGGATATAATACGGTTCGAAATAAATCGATTGAAAGACGATTTGGATTATAAATATAGAGGTAAATAATAAGATATGAAATAAAAAAAGCTTATAGGCAATTCCTCTTTTTCGCATTATTCCACCTCAAATTTATAGCCTAAACCAAATACGGTTTTAATTAAGTAGGCTTTATGCTGTAGGTTTTTTCTAAGTTTTTTGACTTGCGCATCAACTACTCTTGCACTTCCGAAATAATCATATCCCCATACTTCATTTAATATTTGATCTCTTGACAAGACAATATGCTTGTTTTCCATCAAATATAGTAAAAGATCAAATTGTTTTGGCTCTAATTCAATGGACGTGTTATCTATCCATACTTCACGTGTAAGTTTGTTAATCGTGACTCCTTTTAGTGTCAAGGTTTCTTTATCTTTTTCTTCTTTTTTAACAGTATAGATTCTATCGAGAAGAACTTTAGATTTAGCTACTAGAATCTCAGGATTAAACGGCTTAGTCATATAATCGTCCACTTTAAATTCATAGCCCATCAACTGATCTTCTACTTCTGAACGTGCTGTCAGCATGATGATAGGAATGTCTGATTTTTTTCTAATTCTTCTGCACACGGAGAATCCATCGATCTCTGGTAGCATGATGTCAAGAATAATTAAATCGACTGATTCTTCTTCAAACATTTGCAGACCAACCTTACCATCCGTCGCAATTAGGATTTTGTATTCGTTCATGGTAAAATAGTCAGCTATTATATTAGCAATTTTTATTTCATCTTCTATAATTAAAATCGTTCGCTTCATTAATTATCTCCTCAATCAATAAAGTGTAACTATAATCAGTGGAGATTACTTAACCCTCTCTCATTAGTAATCTTCACTAATCGGCTTTTACGAACAGTAAATACTCCCAGCTAATTTCTTTGCATCGCTGAATATTGAGGTCTGAGTCTTGTACCTGACGCTTCGGTTTCACTACAAATAAATTACTACCCGTTAATACGGGATAAAGCAGGCATCTTCATAGTAGATTTATTTACCGTACGAAGAAGGATGCCTGCTAAATATATGGATACGTTAGTTCACCAATAGTTGATACTCTCCGTCTTTTTCTACATACTTGGCATCAAAAATTAATAAATCATCTCTTTGAATCGTAAGTAGTTTATCCTGAGAGAACTCGATATCTTTTTTAGGAATAAATACAATCGTGTAACCCATTATCATTGTTGGATTCATCTTCTCTAGATTTTCCAAACCTTCCAAACCTTCCATAGGAGCTTCTATGAAAATAGATTTCATTTTATTAAGTTTAATTCGAGTATCTGGAAGGAGAATTTCTCTAGTCGCTGTCTGTATTTCTGCCGGAATCTCTTTATACTGATATTCTACAATCATATCCTCATACATAACTGAAGAGTTTTGGATTGTCACAGGGATTCTGACTGCTACATATTTGTCATCCTTTTGTTTGGATGCTATATCATCTATATAAGATTTTAGCTTACTATTATAAGAATTGTAATAATCAGCGTTAGCTTTTTTAATATTTTGATGACCTTCAGCTTTTTTGCTACCGAATTGAGAATTTAATAATCCTAAAGGAGAAGCTGTTAATATTGTTTTGTCATTAAGGTTCAAGTCAACTGCAGATGCAATTGCTAAAGCTCCAATATCATAAAATTCTTGACCCTTCATTAAGAGTACTTTTTCTTGCTCTTGATCAGCTGGAATAAAGTTATCTATGATACTTTGTGCAGTCAACTCATTTATTTCTTCTGTAGTTGCGTCTGGATGTTTAATCATCTGATATGCTTTTGCGTCTAGATAGGTAGCCATTCCTTCAATGTTATCGAAGCCATCCTGCTGCTTATTCTTTTGGTTGCTATTTAGATATAATTCATAAAAATATACTGCTTTTTGAAGCTGATTTATTTTTTCATCTTTGTCCTTGCCAATAGCCTCCTTCAGGTACTGGTACATTTCATTTCGGTAATATCTACTGTCAGTATCTTCAGGATATGTTTCAGCTCTTGTACCAAGTCCTTCCACAGAATTTCCAGACTGTAGTAGAATATGAATCCCTTCATGCACAATAAACTTAAACACACGTTCGTATGTTTTCTCACCTGCGTCAGAATACAAGTCTGACGCAAAATCAAGGTTAAATGCATAGGTAGGATGATCGTTAAATGTTGTTAATTGGAAGGGGGTGACTAACAATTGTGTATCCTTAATGGAATCCGTACTGTATTCAATCACCTCGTCTTTAGTTCCAATATCGGTCTTCTGGTTGTTAATCAAATAGGCCATTTTATTTGAAGGATTTAATAATAATATTTGCTTATCATCATTATTAAACGATGGCCATAGCTTGCTTGCATCGTCTATCAAAATCTTTTTAATATCTTTCACTAATTCAGGCGTTATTTCTCTAATTTTTTTACTATTTTCAATCGGGTTGCTGTCCATTGAATCTTCGTTCGTCTTCTGGGATTCTTCAACCTTTTTGTTTTCAGGTTTTTCGGTTGTTTCCTGATTATTGTTGTTGCATGCCGTTAATATGGTTATGATCAAAATCATGAGCATTAAACGTACTGTTTTTAACATAATTATCATCCTTTTTTTAATAATTAATCCTGTTTAAGCAGTTGAATCGGATTTAACTTTGCTGCTTGGTTAGCTGGAATCATACATGCCAATACATTAATAACGATGCCAAATCCTATAGTTAACAGTATTGTAAATACATCTATTTGTAACAGCTCGAAATGAATTTTAGCTTCTAGTGCACGATTTAAAATAACCTGAACCACAATGCCTAGCACTGTACCATTGATAGAAGCCATGCCACCCAACAAAATCGCTTCTGAAAAGAAGATCCAACGAACTTCTTTGTTCCTGCCGCCAATTGCTTTGAACAAACCGATTTCTTTTCTTCGCTCTAAAACACTGATATAAAGAATAATTCCTACCATAATAGAGGAGATTAAGAGAATTAGCATAGAAACTCCCGTAATAGCAAGCTGTATATTTTTAAATGTTTTAGTTAACTCTTTCAATACATTTTCAGGTGTTGTAATGGTATAGCTTTGTTTAAACTGGTTGACAACTGATTTGATTGAACTTTTATTATCCACATACACTTCATAGTTGTTGGTCGTTATTTCTGAGTCTTTTCCGATAAATCTTGAACGTTTAACTACTTCTGTATGGAAATCATAGGGAATATAAGAATATTCTTTTCCAATAAAAGATTGTTCCGTAATGGCAGAAATCTTCAGCTTTTGCGTGTCCCATCTAGAGGGATAGCTTGTAATTTCGTCCATAGACAGAAATTTAATAGTTATCTCTTTACCGATTAATTCTTCCAAATTGCCGCCTTCCTTCAGCATTTTTTTGGCTGTGCTTTCTGACAAGGCTATTCCGTGCTTCTCATCGTTTGGAAGTTGACCATACAATACCTTCGGCGAGGCGTAATCGTTTCTATTTTTTTCTTTATGTAAAGACTTAACATCAAAACTGATGATATCTGGCTTTTTCTCGATTCTTGCCGATAGTTCGAATTCAGGCTGCACTAATTTGATATGCTCATTTTTCTTGAGTTCATAATAATCGGAACTAACCATATAATCTTGTTCTTTTTTAAAATTTAATTTTTTACTATCTATTACTTTATCAGATGAATACTGTATATAGTTGTCTATTCCACTCCCGAACGCCAGAGCCAGTAAAAATCCACATATCCCGATAGAAATACCTATGGATACAAGGAAATAGCGCCACCTTTTTTCCTTAATCCTGTGATAAGAAAGTCTAAATGCCGATTTCAGTTGAAAAGAACGTTTCCGGGGTTCTTCTGTAATCTCCATATGAACAGAATCCTGAGTACATTGTTTCCTATCCTCGATAATTTCTCCGTCTTTAACTCGAACGATTCTTGAAGCTTGCTCAGCAACCGCCTCATCATGGGTGACTACAACGACCAAGTGGCCTTGCTCAGAAATACTTTTCAATAAATCAATTATCTCTTTAGAAGTATGGGAATCTAAGGCACCCGTAGGTTCATCCGCTAAGATGATGTTTGGCGACTTAACTAATGCTCTTGCAATCGCGACTCTTTGTTGCTGTCCTCCTGACAATTCATTAGCTTTTTGGTGAATCGCTTTTTCCAGACCAACTTCTTGAAGGGCTTGTACACATTTTTGGTAAGCTTCCTTTTTCTCATACGAGCTCATAGCCAAAGCCAATTCAACATTTTCCAATACTGTCAGGTGAGGAATTAGGTGAAAATGTTGAAATACAAATCCTACGTTATCTTTCCTGTAATCAGAATACTGATAATCGTTAAACGTCGACATAGGCATTTCATTTATGTACACCTCTCCAGAATCGGGTTTATCCAGACCCCCAAGTGTGTTGAGAAGTGTGGACTTTCCAGAGCCCGAAGCCCCTACAATCGCTACAAACTCACCGTTATCTAATATTAAATTTACCTTTTTCAATGCTGGAATTGGTGTTGATTTATCAGGATAATAGGTTTTACTAACATTTCTAATTTCTATCATTGAACCACCCCTTCTTTTAGTTGTTATCTATTAAGATAATGGGTGGTTATGATTACCTTATGAATTCCTTATGACTTTTTTGTGACTATTGGAGGAAGGTTATCAAGCAGAAAAGATATCCCATAACTCCGTAGTAACTGGAATGCCAAGAAAGCGCAGGATTTTCACCTCAGAATCATCAGCTAATACGGTACTCAATTCAATAAGTTTAAAATTGGCATTTACATTGTCATATATTTTAGGTCCCTCCTCTTGAAGAATTACTGATTTTTAAATTACGAAAGGAATGAGAAAAATAACAATTATAAAAAAAAAGGTTAGTGTATTCAGTTCTTCAGTTATTATTACTATAGTTGGTGGTTATGGGGATATTAAGTAGGATTCTAAGCTGCATTGTTTAATACTTTATGGTCTCCATATTTCACAATCGGGCGTTTTTCCGAGAAACTATGAAGTGTCCATCTTGTTAAAGACTATATTGTTGAGGAAAGACATTGGGTAATAGAATTTCTCTGTATAAAGTATATGAATGGACAGACTCATTGTATCAAGATTTCTCATACACTTTTTAAAGAAGAAAATGGCGGTTATGCAACAGGAAAACTTTGAAAATTTTATATTATTTAATGTAGAAAATCCAAATGAAACTTATTCTTTTCCAATGACCTTAAAAATGAAATTATTAAAAGAAGCTCTGAAGAAGTGGCGGTTAGCATCTAATTTGATGAATAAGAAAAAACAGGCAGGGAATAAGGGAAATAAGTATTATGCTGAGCAACAGGTTAAACTATTTATAAATAATAACATGGTTGGCAGCATTTCTATTTATCTCCTATATGTTGCAATTTTATATGGAAATAGCAGGCATATCACTTCGAGTGAATATATTTCACTCGGTATTAACTTGATTATCATTTTTATTACTAGCATTTTTATGTACCTAATTTACACATTATCTCTTAAAAAATTTATACGGTTATTGGTCTAAAATCATTTCAGTGTGAATGGCGATAGTCCATGATACGGGAACCTATGCGGGCATAATTCTCTAGCAAGGAGGCCAGTTGTATATCAGCATCTCAAGAAAAGGCTTAATGCCCGCTACTCCATAAATTGAATAGAGCTTAGAAGAGTAGCGTATTCGTATAGAATATAAACAAAAGCATTTTACCTGGTTTTTGTGAAGTTGTCTTCATTTTCATATAATAATCTGCTTGTGTAATCATTTGGTTATCCATAATCGTGCTTTATGTTGAATGTGGTCTGGTAACTTCTTTTAACAAAAGAAGACGATTATTTTTGTATAACAAAATGGAAAGAGATTTCATTGCCAAAGTAGTTTTAATTACAGAAATGCGCTAGTTCATCTGATTAATAAAAAAGGTTGAGTTTTAAAAATAAACATCTAAGTAGGTTTATTTTGTTTAATTGTCTCCCCTTAGACATCCATAAAGCAGAAAATCAGCGCTACAATACAAAGAATGAAAGATTAATATGTTCTTTCATGGAGATCAATAGAAAATAAACTGGTTATTAGTCACAACTACTAGTGCTCACGTATATACAACCATTCACCAATAGTATCTGCTAACTGCTGTAACTCATTTAAGAATATACTGGAATGATATCCATCGCAAACTGAATGATGTACTTGCAATGATAAAGGTAAAAATATTTTATTTTCTTGTTCAAAATACCTACCGCTAGTGATTATTGGAAATAAATACCTTCCGTCATTAAAAATATTTAGGTAATCCCTGTAAAACTAACCAGGATAAAACTTGATGTTCTTTTTTCGTAACTGTTGTAATAGCTGTGTGATGTCTATATTTGCAGTAATACTAAATGTACATGTTGTATGATTTAAAAAATGCTCAAAATAAGGTTTTCTATCCCATATCAATATTAATTAAATTAAATTAAATTTCATTTATTTACCTCCTCCAATAGTTAAAGTCAAACCCTCTTAAATCATTTTTAGGTAACAGTTCTTTACTTAATGTTTTTAATCTGCATAAATATATCGAAACCCCAATCAGAAAAGAAATGAATATCCTTTTAAATATTGCTATAATTATAGCAATATTTAAGTTTTCAAACAAAGTATGGAGGTATTTAGAATGATTAGATTAGAGAAAGTGACCCCTGATAACTACCAAGAAGTTTTTGGTTTAGAACTTGTAGGAGAACAGCAAAATTTTGTTTCGTCAAATATAAAATCACTTGCACAAGCATGGGTATTTTACGATAGGGCCCAACCCTATGCTATTTATAGTGATGATACAATTGTAGGATTTATAATGTTTGACTATAGAATAGAAAATAGGAAAGTAGAAATTTGGCGTTTTATGTTAGGGAGTGCATATCAAGGAAAAGGCTATGGTAAGGAAGCGTTAAATAAAGCTATAGAATTTTTGAAGCAAGAAAACTTATTCGACTATATCCAAATAAATTATGTTGAAGAAAATCTAGTAGCAAAAAAACTTTATCAAAAAGTTGGTTTTTCAGAAACCGGAGAAATGGAAGGAAACGAAGTTGTTATGAAGCTTTCATTAGTTCAATAATGCTTCAAAATTCAATGAAATCCATAAAATCTCTTATCTCCATTTAATGTAATTATATCAACAGTGAATATTATCCTTATTTATTCAAAAGCAACAATCTTTAAGACAACAGCCTTAGACTAAGCACAAAATTAGCCCTCGATTGGACGCTTTATTGGTATAAATCTGACGTGATCCCTTTTAGTAGAAAAAGATTTTTCACAACTATAGGAAAAGATGGACGAAAAAAAGTATTACAGTTAACGATTAGTTTTGGTGAACCGTATCATTAGCAAGCGTAGTTTATGAGAAGAACCATCTAGAACATTAATGTAATAATGTTTTAGGTGGTTTTCTCTATAGAATGAATAGGAGCGTTTTTAGTTTGATAACAATTTGGTATGAAAATATAACTTGTTCTGGGTCTCTTTGTTTCATTTGTAGGCTTATAAAAATTATATATTCCCTGGGCTATTTTACTCTGATTTAATTAAAGTTTACTGACGATAAGTTGTCCTGTCTTTGCATCTATACCAACAATTCGTTGTTTTGTTTCCGATTGTCCCAATCGATATTGTAATACTTCATCGTTTTTATTTTCATCATACTGTCTAGACCATTGTAAAAAGGCATCGGCCTCTTTTAAGGCAGGTATTACGTTCTCTATAGGTTGAATAGTTGCAGAATCATAGGAGTAAAGGAGTTCTAGGTCAATACTAGGAGACCTGAATATATCGATGAATCCCGTCGTTTTATTTACGCCAACGTAAAAATGTTCCCATTCTATTTGTAAGCCATGAGCTACGTGCAGCGGAAAAGTGAAAAAAGCACGGTTCGCCTCATTAAAGGATGGTTTCTTGATTTGCATTTGTAAATAAGGAACATATTGTTTAAAATGTGTCGCAATAAATGTACAAGCAATATCGCGACAAGCTTCGAACGAAAGATCCAATTCACCTGTACGCTCTTTAAACCACATGAACTCCTTTAAATTCCTTGAATGCTTATCAACCTTCGCCTTCACCGTATCCTCTATACGTTCAAGTAGGAAATTTTCTATCGATTTATCTTTCGGAGCTTTCCTCTCTTTTTTTCGCCATACAATGCCCAGTGTATTTTCATCCATTTCGACTTCCCGTAGTTTTTCCATACAATCTGTTACACCTATAATATTTTCAAGTGTCTTCTGCTTTTCGAGCGGTTGTACGTAAGGAAACTTGGTGAACGAAGCTACATCTTCCTCAACTTCCTCTTCAAATAATGCTTTTCCATCAATTGCATTAAATGACTGGTATACCATTGGACTCTCGTAAATCGGGTACAGGCCAGACTGTGGAACAGAACAATTGTCACTCACTAAATACTTCATCGATAATGTCCACGGAGCTTTAAGTACTTGTTGTAAAATCCTGTCCTTGCTGGCAAGCTGCGTAGGGATTTTTGGTGGAGCTTTCGTGTAGCCATTGTACTTAAAATCAATGATTTCTCCGTACTTGGAAACGATTATTTTTGTGTAATAGCTTGCAAGAGGATAGCCTCCCACAAATTGTTTATATAAAAACTTTGTTTCATCCTCTTTTTCAATGATTGTAGACACAGTTAAATAATCTAATGCTTCAGTGTATTGCGCTGTTAAAAATTGTTCTGCAATGGCTTGCTGCTGCTGCGTTGTGACAAGTGTACCTGTTGTTGAAGGAGGTCTAGTTAAATCTAATAATTTTCCGTTCGGATCAAGTGACACTTCAATTCCTTCTTCTAATTCGTCTGTCGACCACATAAATGTAGCTTGTTCGTTTGAATAATCCTCTACTAGTAATTGATAGTTATCAGGAATTGACACAAAGTTTAACGCTAATTTCGCTAGTTGTTCCTTTAGCATATGTATCACTTCTTTCTGCTTAATTGGCTTGTTTATGCGTTGTTCAAGTTGCTTTTTTAATTGGATACGACCACGATGTAAATACATTTTGATCGTATTGATTGGCTTATCTAAGAGATAGGCGATTTCTTGTACTTTAAAATCAAAAAAATAAAATAATATAAGTACGGTTTGATAATCTTTTCGAAGTAAAGACAATGCCTCATGGACAAATTCGTAGTTCACTGATTGTTCTTGTTCAACTAGCTGTTGCTGTATAAGCTCAGTTTCCACTACTAGTGTACGCTTTTTTTGTCGTAGAAAAGCAAAACATTGTCGTATTAATATCTTAAACAGCCAGGTAGAGAAATATTTTGGTTCTTTTAATTGATGCATTGATTTGAAAGCTTGCAGCAATGTTTCTTGTACAATATCTGATGCGTCTTCTCTGTTATTAACATAGGAGTAAGCTTTTGCTAGAAGCTTAGACTTTTCAGCTTCTACTAGCTGCTCAAATGCAGCTTGCTGTCCACCGATAGCTGCTCTTACTAATTGTTCCATCTAAATACCTCCTATATTGTTAGAGTAACATTTTAGATGAAAAGGTTTCACTAAATAATAAATTATTTTGTTTTTTCTTATAGTTTGTAGCGAATTGCAATAATGGACGACTAAACGACATTTTATCAAGGTGAATGTATGTACGCTCTCAGTGAAAAAGTAAAAAATAGATACCCGCGATTTTTTTCATTATGAGAGATCGCTTTTTCTATTGCAGCTAACAAGGGGCAAATCCTGCGGAAATATGCCCCTAACACTTCTATGACCAGTTTGTCGTTCAACCTATCGCACAGTTGTACTTAAAATGTCGGCCATGATAGCTTTCACCGTAGACATTGCGTTTTCATTCGCTTCCACCGCATAATACATTGGCGTAATGATTTCTTGCTTGCAAGCATACTGCATATCTTGTAAATCATCGCTTGTATAAAAGGTTTTACCGAAAAAGAAAAAAGTTGAAATTTCAAAAGTCTTTTACCTGTATCCATTATCTTTAAAGTTTTTCTACATATTTTTGCTTTGTTGTAGAAGTTTAGATTCCCCTGTCTGTTCCCATTCTTCCACTGTCTTATATGCCTCTACTGGAGAATATCCTTTACCTACTAGAACTCCCATAAGAATAAATTCCTGAAGAATGTGTGTTGGATTTATTCCTCTTTGAACATCCTCTAATCCTTCATTTACCAAGAATTCCGTGTACCGCACCCATTCATCTGGAGTCTTGCCAGAAATAACTGTATTTCCATTACTATTATTTTTATCCTTTTCACCAGCCATTGCTGCAGCTTTAGTAGGGTGAACGGTTCCAAACGGATGGTTAGGCGGAGCATAGATAGAATAAAGTTTTAGTGGAACACTACCTATATTTGTTAAATTATGCCATGTTCCAGCAGGGATAAAAATAGCAAAATCATCATGGACATTTCTTTTAAAGGTTAAATTATCTTTACTCTTGCCCATTTGAGTTACCCCTTGACCCTGCTCTATACGCAAGAATTGATCCACATTAGGATGCATTTCTAATCCAATATCTTCTCCGGGATTTAGACTCATTAATGTTAGCTGTAAATGCTTTCCTGTCCATAAAGCTGTACGATACGTATTGTTTTGCTTTGACGCCTCGTTAATATTAATAACAAATGGGTTAGCTCCATAATCTTTTAACATTATTTCATTATTACCATTAGAAGCATGACCATAAGGGTATGTCCAGTAATTCGGGTATTCCATATAATGATGGATTGATGTATTTCCATAATAAGGGATTTGTTGTGGATACCCGTTAGATTGATAATACATTTAATTCATTCCCTTCACAGATTCATCATATTATCATATGCAATTGTTTTAGAAACGTCTTTCATTAAAAATTAGTTTTATGTATATCCAAAAAAACAAGAAATTTTGTCAAAGTAGCAATGATTACTGTTAAAGAAAATTTCCCCATATATCTATTAAATTTTTACGTTTTTTTGCATTGTTGAAGATGTTAGAATACCCTGTACTTTCTCATTCCTCGACTGTCTCATATGCTTTTTCAAGAGAATAGCCTTCTCAGCCCTCATTATATATGAATGCTTTTTAAAAGTGTTAGGCTAAAAAACAAACATATTGACTAGCTAACCGTATACTAGCTTAGAAAGAGGAATGGAGGCAATCTAATATGCAAAATGTTAGCGGTCCGATGGGAATGAATTTAACTAGTGACACTCATCTAATAGAAGACGTTTCAAGAGCAATTAATTTAGAAGTTCATGCTTATAATTTTTATCAAAGATTAATTCAATTAACTCCCAATGAACAGTTCAGACAGATTATTTTAAGAATACAGCACGATGAAATAAAGCATTATTATTGGTTCACAATGATTTTAAGGATGATGGGTGGACAAGAACCACAAATTACGTTTGGGGAAATACCAAGAGATTTTAAAGAAGGTGTCCAAAAAGCGATTCAAAATGAATTAGAGGCTTCTGCTTATTATCAGGATATTGCATCAAAAGCAACAACTCATTATGTTCAAATGCACTTTATGCATGCCTCACATGATGAACAACGACATGCAACTTGGTTACAAAATATATTGATGATGGACAATATGAAAATGAATAATTCAAGTTCAGGAGAAATTCTAGAAGGTTTAAAGGTAGCTGAAAATCCCGCTTTCCCAATAGGAAGTAAAGCTATTATAAATGCTGAACATATGCCTAACATGAAAGGGGCTGAAGCTACAATCATAGGTGCTTATGATACAACTGTGTATATGGTAGATTATATTTCTACTACAGGAGAAATAGTTAAAAATCATAAGTGGTTAGTAGAAAGTGAACTATCACCAAAATAATTCGGTTGGCAATATGCATATTGAAATTTTCAAAAATGCTATGCACATGATTCACAAATTTCTGTACATATGTTGCAAATTTGCTTAGTAATAGCACTAGTACAAGACATTAACGCCACCGCTTGTAAACAAATCTCTGTACAATCATTTAACCTTTCCAAAAAATTAATAATTAACAACAAAATTCAAAATATCTTCAATTGATAATTAGCCAAGAATCGTAGTCCTCTTGGCTTTTATTATTTATTTTATTAAAAAATATAACTTTATCAATTGTTTGTCGTATACTCTTGGAGCTTTTTACACAAGTTAATTCACATCTTTTAGAGTCTGCCTTTATAAAAAATCGAATGCATATGGAAGAGTTAACAATGATGTTACGCGAACAAGCTATTTTCTCTGTACAAGATGTACAATATGCATTACTTGAGACAGATGGTAAACTCAGTGTTTTACCAAAAACTTCTGAACAGGTTGCGACAAAACAGGGTGTCAAAGCAGATATCTCACAAGCCTACCTACAAACATTTTGGATTAAATAGAACTTATCTCTTTTATTTATCCGTCCATAGCACTTTGTAAAAAAATGCAAGTTCAGCTCCTTCAATACCCGGAGGTAGTTCCCCATTTCTGCCTTTACCAGAATGTAGTTCGTTTTTAGTAGTGCCTAGCCACGCTGTTAAATAAATAGGTTTATTTTTTTCTAAAGTCATTTTTTCGTCCATTAGTAAGCTGAAAGATGAAGTTGTCATGTTATTCGAATAAAATGTTGTTGCAAGCCCAGAAGGTATACCATTTAACAGTTTTAAAGAATAGTCTTCGTCCCTACTGTCACTTATTCCAAAAGAAATAAGGCTATCATTATATTTTGTCTCCAGTTCACCCCAAGTCTTTAGTAACTCCCCTTTAAACTTCCCGTTTTCAAACACTTCCACTGAAAATTGCAAATCATCATCTTCTTTCAAAGTGCCATTCAACTTGAAAAAATTAATTTGCTCTACACCTGTTTTACTGATGAGTAAAGTTTCTTTTTCACTCATGTTGTAGGGCTCAATGGTTATTTTAGTATTTGATGGGGATTTTTCCTTTTCAACTCCTGCACATCCAATTAACAACAACAAGGTGAACATTATTAACAAGCTGTAACCTGTAAAGTACCGCATTTTCGCCCTCCCATTTATGAGTGTTTCATTAAATTATTTCAAATTATACCCATTTTTACAATAAGCATTACTACCTTCAATGGCCCTATAGCAAAAAACAACCACTCTCTACATGAGTGTTTTAATTGAAATTAAAGTTGTCCTTTCCAAGCTTTCGCTTAGCTGAGCGTATATCGATGGTAGGTAATATCTTGACGAATATTTCCATTAAAAATTATATCATTTAATCTTTTTAACTCATTGAACAATAATACTTTTTCTAATAGTTACAGATGCATCAAGCATTTATTTATAAAGAACAGTATCCAAATACCATTGCTTGGCTTCTGCTTATATCTTTGATAAAGCTCCTGATATGTAGGATAGGGTGACAAGTTTACATTAAGTTTTTATGATTAAATAACATCTTACGCATTCTGTAGAAATTCCTTTAGAAAAATAAACTAATAAGTGCTAAAATAGCAGGTCCACCTTGTTTTAATAGAATCGATTTAGAGCTTGTTAAGCTACCATACAAAGCGACAATGATTACAAAGATTAAGAAAATGGCAACCATTTCCGTTTGCTGATGTGACAAAAATAATCCATACAATAAGGCGATCGCAATCAGACCATTATAAACGCCTTGATTTTTGAAAAAAACTTGAACATTTGCATTTTCTAATGCTTCTTCAGACAGATTAAATGTTTTTGCTGTTCGTTTAGAAGTAGTTGCAAACGTTTCTAAATACATAATATACAAATGCTCAGCTGCTACGACTAAGCTTAACATAAAAGTTAATGAAGACATCCTATTCCCTCCTAAAAAATCTTAAAAAAAGCAATGTCCTCACGTGTATCAAGGACATTGCTTGAAACTATTTATTAAACCGAACAATGCGGTCTATTGGTAGGCGTGAAGAACCATATGCTGGGGCTGCCGCTTCACCAATGGCTAATAATAAAATAGGAATTTCATTTGCTGGTAATTCCATGTATTCAGCGAATTTTGCTTTATCAAACCCACCCATCGGAACGGTATCATAGCCCATTTCTTTCGCTAATAGCATGATTTGCATCGATACTAAGCCAGCATCAAAGTGTACGATATTTTCTAATGTTTTTGTTGGTGCTGAACCATACATTGTCAGCGCATCTTGTGCAAGCTTATTGGCAATTGGTTCTGGCATATAGCCCAGCTCCACATTTTTTGCATAGATTTCCTCAGCATTTACATACATCTCTATATCACCAATGACAGCAATAATAGCCGAGGCTGTTTCGATTTGCTCTTGATTAAATGAAAAGAAGTTTATATTCTTCTGAATTTCCTTATCATCAATCACAAGAAAGCGCCATGGCTGCATATTACTTGAAGAAGGTGCTGAAGTAGCATCCTGCAACAGCTGCATGATTGTTTCACGCGGAATTTTAGTCTCTGCATTGTATTTACGAACAGATTTACGCATTTGCATCATTTGTTTTAATGGTGTTGTTGATAACATGTCGTTTCCCTCTTTTCACAATTTAAACTGCTTTTATTGTTACATTAATATTGCCCATTGTGGCTTTTGAATATGGGCATACCGTATGTGTGACCTCTAATAATTCCTGTGCTTCCTCCACTGCTAGTCCTTCAATATGCCCTTCGATTTCCACAGCAAGTACATAGTCAAAAGAAGCTTGCTCCATTAATTTCACTGTTACTTTAATGGTTGATGCATTTTTTAGTTTCTTTTGGCGTTTGATTAAATCTAATGCACTATTAAAGCAAGCACTATAGCCAGCTGCAAATAATTGTTCTGGGTTTGTCACATCGGCTAATTTTGAGCCTGGTGGTGCAATTTTTAACGATAAAGATTGATCTTCTGCATAGGATGTGCCGCTACGGCCACCTTCATTAATCATTGTAGTTGCGTATAATTCTTTCATTACTGAAAACCCCTTATCTTTTGTTATTAATTAAATTGTGTACAATCTAATTTTCACAAATTGAATTGTACACAATTTAATTGCGTTTGACAAGTAGGAACTTTATTTTTAATATAAATGGTAGTAGAAGAACTTTAAGAGGGGATTTTTATGCCTAATCATTTAGATAATCAGCTGTGCTTTCTTTTGTATGCAACATCAAAGGAAATCACTCGGCAATATACATTATTATTGAAGCCTTACGATCTTACTTATACAGGCTATATCACTTTATTAGCTTTAGAGGAAAACGAACAGATCACGGTGAAAGAATTGGGCCAACGTTTATTTTTAGATTCAGGAACATTAACACCGTTGTTAAAAAAATTAGAGGCAAAGAATTACATTTGTCGTGAGCGTTCTAAGGAGGACGAACGATTAATGAAAATATATTTAACCAAGGAAGGCTTAGATGTAAGAAGGAAACTACCTGAAGTGTCCCGCCAAGTGATGAAGCAATCTAATATCTCAGAGCAGCAATTTGTACAGCTGAAAAATGTACTTCAAGATATCGTTTACAACGACTGGAAAATAAAAGATGAAAATTAACGCATAGCTATTCCATTAATAGGATTAGTCTCCCCATCAGCAAACCTAATAAAGTAGACCTGTCAGTGCAAATAAGAAGGTTGGAGCTACATCGGCTTCAATCTTTTTTGTTTTTCTCTCCCTCATCTCTTCAAATTGTTAATAATCATGTGACTATAGTTGAGGTGTTTGGATGAAAACATGGACAAATAAACATAAATGCCCCCATCAAAAACGTTTGGAAATTACTTGATGGCTCTTTAGCTGACATGCAGAAGATTATGCCACAGGTACTTGAAAACAAGCCTGTAAAAGTAACAGAAGAAGGGGTTGGCAGTATTTATCGCCAAAAATATAAAGAAGGAAAACGTATCGAAACGTATGATGTAGAAACATTGGAATATTCGAATACACCTGATAAAAAAATATTGAAAGTAGGCTTTGTACTCGCTAATATGTTTGAAATTACGGCTTACTATGACTTAAACAAAATAAATGAAACAGTGACTTCCTTTACTTATACCGTAACAAATAATGCGTTAAAATGGTTCGTCAAATTATTTTTATTGTTTGCATCGGACAAAGTAGTCGTACAATTTTTAGAACGGGTCAAAACAGTTGCTGAAGCGCAAGACTAGCACCTAAAAAATAAACCATAGAACTCCCCTTGAGGTGAGCTTCTACGGTTTATTTATTACTAAAAGTCTGAACCTGTAATTTCTTTTAACTTACCGTTTTCTTTAATCTTTTTAAGGCCTTCATTTAACTTATCTAAAAGCTCTTTGTTCCCCTTTTGAACCATGAAACCATAGTATTCTTTTTCGAAGGAATCATCTTTAATTACTTTGATTTTATCATTTGGATGTGCCTTGATATATTCATAAACAACTGAATTATCTCCAATTGCCGCTTCTACGTTGCCATTCAGCATCTCTTGAATAGCAATTGGTTGATTTTCGAAAGCAAAAATGTTGGGACTAGATTCACCCTGTAGCTTTTTGGCAGCCATATGACCAGTAGCATTAATTTGTACAGAAATCTTTTTGTCTTTTAATTCATCCAATGATTGGATCTTTGAATCTTCTTTCACCACGATTAATAATTGAGATTCGTAATACGGCTCAGTAAAATCAAATGTTTCCTTACGCTCGTCCGTAATGGTAATCCCTGCACCACCAATATCTGTTTCACCATTTTTAATTGTTTGGAATACAGGCTCCCAACCAATACTTTCCCACTTCACTTCAAAATCCATTTCATCCGCGATTGCTTGTAGCACATCCACATCAATCCCTACAATATTCCCTTTATCATCAAGTGAAACGATAGGTGCAAATGTAGCCTCAGTACCTACCTTATAAACTTTTTTACTATCCCCTTCACCTGATGATGTATTGTCTTTCGAGCCGCAACCCGCTAAAACTAGCGTGAAAGCTGCCATAATTGTAAGCAACACCATTAAATTTCTTTTCATAGCCCATCCCCCTAGTATGATATTTTTTCCATAATGCGTATTATTTTTCGCAATTCGGAAATGTAAGACTATTACGTAAATTATAGTGACAATATTCTCTTTAGACAATACTTTTTTGTATAAAAATAATCATTTCTTTATAAATAGTATTATCCAATCTCGTTTTTAGGATAAAAAGGAATAAATAGTTAATAGAAAGATATAAAAAAAGAATCTCCCATAGGAAATTCTTTTTTGAGCATTTAAATCTTTATCGTATTGGATGTTCAAAGTTCCAATTTGTATAAATGGCAGCAGCCTGAACTGGATTTGAGGAGGTATCTTCTGTATAGCCGCCAATTAAATTACCTACTCTAAAAGTAGGCTCAAATAGCTGTTCCTCCTTAGGTGGTGCTGTCGGTCCGTCTATTCCTATTTTGGTTTTGTCTGTCACGACTACTTTCATACCGTTATCCAATGTAAAGCTCAATCCATCTTCTCCGACTTCTGTAATGGTCCCTTCGATATTTACTAGCGCACTTGCCGCAGGAGCTGAATGGTCCGCAACAATTCTCTCCGTCAAATCAATTGGTGTATCATGATTTATATTTACCATAGCAAGGACAGCAATCACTGCACAGGCTACTAAGCTTCCAACACTAATTCTCACTTTTTTCATAAAGGACCTCTTTTCATATTCCATCATCTCTTCCTGCATTTTACGCTTAAATTCCTCAGAAGCATGAATCTGCTTCATCACATTCTTATAAGCATTCATCATACTTTGCTCCCCTCTTCTAGAATCGTTTTCAGCTTCATTCGTGCCCTTCTGAGCTTTGAGCCTATTGTATTTACGTTGATCTCTAATAAATCAGCCATTTCTAAGGTTGTATAGCCCTCGTAATAATGTAAATAAACAATGACTCTCTCTTCTGAAGGAAGCTCAAAAATTTCAGTAAGAACCATCTGCTCCTCTTTTGCAATAAAGGCCATTTCTTCTGTAATGGGTACTGTCTTCTTCACACGTGAAGACTTAAAATAATCCTTGCACTTATTGAATGTCACCTTTATGAGCCAAGCCTTTAAATGTGCTTCATGAGCAAAGGGCTTGTTTTGCCTCATCAGTGTCATATAAACTTCCTGCACAATGTCCTCTGCCTCAGCCATATTTTTGGTCTGTTGCACAGCAATTCGTATAAGGGTGTCACTATATGTTTGAACAATTTCTTGCACACTTAAGCCAGCAAACTTTATCATATTTTTCACCTAACCTCCTTCATGACATAATACGATTCAACTTTATCTATTCGTGCAACAGATACACTTTAGCTTACATTTTAATAAAAAGAAGAGACTCTTCATGGGACATACAAATGTATTCCTCTCATAAATTACTGAATAATAGCCATGCAAAAACCCGCAAACCGTAGATGATTTGCGGGTCCCTCTCCTCATTGCCAAACTCGATTGTTCCATTGCTTGAAAAATTCGTCCTCAGCCAAGATAGCTTCATAAATAGGGATAAAGAATTGTTTCAGAATCCCTGACATCTCAAGTGTAGAAGTTAGCTCGATTGTAAAATGATGTCGATCAAATAAGTCCACAATATATGCCTGCAATCTTCGTCCTTCAATAGTTTGCGTTTGTAGCAATTGTTGTACTTCATTTATTGTTTTTTCAGTCTTTTCTAATGCTGGGTACTGGTAAATTTCGATAAATTTTTGCGCAAGCACAAATTCTGTTGGATATGTATAAACCACCGCAGCCTTATTGTCTAGCAAGCTCGGAAAATTAATGGTCTTTGGTGTTATTCGCATGTTTTCGTTAAAGGTAATCCTTACTTCTATGTATACTGTCATTTTGCCCAATGTAGCTGGTATGCTTAGTTGAATATTGTCATTCGATACGGACGATTTGATCTGCTGTGCATTCCATTCAATACCATCCGCTGGTATTGCTAGTGAGCAAATTTCATTAAAGGCCTGTTTCACTATATCGTGTTGATGAACGCTTGCTTGCGCTGTCAGCGTGACTTCTTTGGAAGGGTTCACCAATCCATTTGTTAAAGCAAATAAAAGTAGATCCCCATCTAGATAAAATTGATCTTCATAGGAGGATACGGATAGACGATAAAGCAGTCTTTCTTGGCAATAGCGTGATACTAGCTGATCCATATTGTCTTGCCGTGTAACCATTTCTTCTAATTGTGTCACGACATTCGTCGATAGTGTGTCGATATTTCCCATTGACATCCCTCACCTTTTTGATTTTTCTGATTTTTTAACAGAATTTAGATTTTTACCAAAATTCATGCCTTTATTATCACTTATTTATGGAAGAGAGTAAACGGTAATGTATACCAATAAGGCCTGTCATGGTTGAACATGACAGGCTTTAAAATTAGACAAGGGGCAGCCTCGCTGTTGCGAAACTACCCCTTTAGTATTTATAGGTAACATTCTCGTAAATTGTAAAAGTCTCAACCCAATCGTCTGGGGAATATTATCTTGAAACCAAATTCGTTTCATCACCGCGGTAAAATTCCACTGTGTGCCTTCTAACTTAAGCAACGCAAACCCTACCATCTTTTGCGTCCTTGCAGCCCCAAAGCATGCGCCAGTGTGAATAAGTATCTACAAAAACAAAAAGCAGAATGCCAGATTACGGAAATATGCTACCTAAAATAGCACGTGTTCTATTATAGCATCTTATACTATAAAAGTAAAGTACTACAAACAATTACCAAGGAATCCCCTTAGAGCATTTAATCTGATAGCCCTTTTCAGCTGTCCATTGAAGAAGTGTTTGCCAAAAGTTTTCACAGGCAGCTATGATTTGCTGAGGATTCGTTAGATTGCCCGCCATGACCATTTCAGCTAATGCTTTTAACCCGTGTGGCTGATCATCCATCGCTAAAGCCTCAGGTAATACTTGTGCAGATGTTGTATAGCACTGCTTATGGTGTAATCCTACTATCATGGCACCTGTCATCGCTATTTTCATCGCCAGTATCGGCAAAAATGTGGTGGGACCCTGAACAGCTATGTTCCTTAATTTCCCCATGTATTCATACATTTCTTCTACAATGGTTTTGCAAATTGCTTCCTTAAATCGGGCATTCTCCACAGTGGCCGCTTTGTCTTTGAGTTCTAGAAAAAAGCCAGAAGGATCGTAAAGTGGCTGTAAATCGAAAAACTTCCCATTTGTTAATGGCCAATCTTCCTCAACCGTTATGGCTTCTTCGATAATCACTTCTGCTTGATCGAAATTAACCTCTGCCTTCCAATCTCCTGCTGTCCATTCATAGCTATAGCTATGCTCTAATTGATGACAGATACACTTAAGCTCAATGTCGGAAAACGGACCATCCGTTTTTCTAGCCAACGAGCCATAAATACCAATTGCTCGAACATTTCCTCCATATTTTGCGAGAACTTGTTGCGCAATCGAATGGGCAATCTGCATGCGTTCATCACTTGTCTTTTTTCTTGGTCCAATCATGTACATCGCTCCTTTTATAAGTAAGATCGTTGTTATTGAACCAAGGTGGACCACGGGCTTAACGAGGAATTTTTGCTGGTGACATTATCAAAATCTCCTTTCATCACATTTCCTGCAATTTAATAGAGCATACAAAATCGATATGAAACGCTTCATGACTTACCGTTTGAATAAGACCCTCATATTTCATATCATATAGTAAAATCATTGTATTATAAGCTTTCTGTAGTTCATTCCCCATTTTGGCTAGCACTTGATGTTTAAATTGCTGCGAATAGGAAAATTCATCACAAAGTAGTTGCTTAAGTTGGTTTGAAGCTGCTTCGTAAAATAGCGCTTCACAAAAATCCTCGTCGAAGGTTAAGCCGAAATCGTATTCAAATTGATTGTAGAACTCATCATAAAGTGCTTGAAACTCTTCCTCACAAGTACGGTGCTGATTTTCTGGTAAAAAAAGCTTTGCTAACTTTTGTGAAAAGGCTTCGTCTGTTTCATCTTCTCCCTGATAGACAGTGGCAAGATATGTATGTAACTGTTCTTCACTTGTAAAATTACCAACCCATATGGAAACATAGCCATTTTGTTCATCATCCATGACCTCATCCCTTTCTCGAATAAATCAATGCACCGCCTGAGCCCATTATTATTAAATGCTTGCCAGATGGAGAAAATCCACATTTAATCATGCCATCTAATCGCTGTAAATCAATAGCTGTCGCATTTTTTAAATAAGTATAATTAGTTGTATAAAGATAATCGAGTACTACTGTTGCACGTGGCCACCAAGGATAAATAACTTCAACCTGCCAGCCATCTGCTGTCATATGCATCCCATCCCCAGCTTCAAAGCCGAAAATAGATATTGTCCCCTGAGGCAATTGAAATGTTAAACGGTCATTACTCATTCTGTCGTCGGTTTCATCCACGTCTCGTTCTCGATGAAGACGACGACCTGTTATAGGCTCAGTGACACTATAGCCAGAGCCACTAATTAGTACGATGTTTTCCTCATGATCCCAACCGCAAGCCAAAACACCATTGGCAGCAATGCTCGTTTCATACGCCCATGGAATAGGAGGTTTCGTGCAGATCAACGACTGCGCATTCGCCAGCAAGTCTAGCTCAAAGGGAGTTCGTCTATCATTGTTCACCATATTATTCCACTCTCCTCTTTTATTACCATATACTAAAAAAAGGCTTGTCTCAAGAACAAGCCTCTATACCTCTAACACACCATAATGAAATTTTGCAGTGATCCGTTCATGCTGCTGAAAGCCATAGGTCACAAACCACTCTGAGCGAAAATGTGCCTTTAACACCACACGCTTTTTCGCTACACGCTTGGCTTCATAAACCCATTCATCGGTTAATGTGACATGCTCCCCTGCTAGCCGTAATGCCTGAAAATTATTGGCCTCTTCTATAACCTTCTCAAACATTGGGTCCATATAAACCACATCAAATGCGTTGTCTGGTAGGGTTTTTAAATAGCGAACAGCCTCAGACTGTATTACCTCGATGTGTCGCATACAGGTAGTTAACGGTAGCTCGGATGTATCATAGGCTTGCATCCCCTGTCTAACAATAAACGCTACATTTGGATTCGCTTCCAGTCCCACAACACGACCTGCTTCACCCACTGTATAAGCCGCTAACATGGCATCTGCCGCTAAACCTAACGTACAATCCAACACCGAATCCCCCAGTTGAAGCTGTGCCGCTTCCAAAAAAGGCTCTGCCTCACCACGGGCCACACGCTTTAATCGAAACGCCGCAGAATTGGGATGAAAGAAAAACGGCTCCTCCGCCCCATAGGCATAATACTCGAAGCGATTCTTCCCAGCGACCATCACATGTGCCTGCAACTCCTGCGAAATTTTGCGAACAGAGCGCTTGTTCCGTGGCTCAAACGCAGCACCTAATTCTTGACACGCAAAAGCAGCGAGCGCCATCGATACATCGTCTGGTCTGCCCGCTGTCGTCACAATCGTTTTTAGTTCTCGCATGTTTGCTCTAACACGCCAGTTAAATGAGAGACAATCTGCTCCACAGGGAATCCCTCAATTTGTTCACGTGGGATAAAATAAGCCAACTCCCCATCCTTTAGAATCGCCATAGATGGTGAGCTAGGTGGCACATCCTCAAAATAACCACGCATCGCCGCAGTCGCCTCTGGATCCTGCCCCGCAAACACCGTCACAAGATGATCTGGCTTCACCGCTGCAATCGCCTCACGCGCCGCTGGACGAGCAAGCCCTGCCGCACACCCACAAACCGAGTTAATCACCACTAACGAAGTTCCCTTCGTCTCTGCCATAAATTCATTCACCGCATCCGCAGTTGTTAGCTCCGTAAAACCAGCCTCCACAAGCTCCTCACGCATCGGCTTCACAACCTGCTTCATATATTCATCATAAGCGTTCATGCTTTTACCCTCTTTCCTATGTATTCGCAAACCTTATTATAGCAAGGTTTCGTGTGAATGTACAAAGACATGCTTTTTGCCTGATTTCGGGGGTTTTCGGGGGAAATGTGACTTTTTCGTGATTTTGGTGCCTTTTTTTGTGTAACGGATAGTGGTTTTGTATTTTATCAAGTATTAGTTTATGGAAATAATTACATAGATGAAATAGAACAATACATTGTTAAGATTTTATAGGTCTAACATTCTAAGGGGAAATTTTCAGAATTGAAATTGAGGTGAGTTAAATGACGTTCGCATCGTTCGGATTATTATGTATACCCATTTTATATCTTTATCATTACCTGCGTGGCCAATTTCTTGATTTTTTGTGCGACTGCTTTTCATCGGTGTTATGGCAACTGATAGCGAAGAAATCACTATGATTTCATTCATTTTAGGGTTTTTATTCATCACTGTTTTACCATTACTTTTCTTCATTTGGTCACTAAAAGATTTTCTAATTTTATGTAAAAAGTAAGAGAGACAGTAAATAAAAACATAAAAAAGCCCCGGCTCAAAATTAATTGAGTACCTGGGCTTTGGAAATGATACATGTTTAGTCCTTCTTTTTATCTCTGTTTTTATCAAGAAATTCAAATACTACGAAAATTATACCCATAAGAATTGTAAATTTAAGTGCCTTCATAAATGATTCATCAAAAATAAAGTAAGAACTTATTAACAAAACAAAAATAGCAGCGATATATCTTAATAAAGCTCTATACATCTGTTCCTCCTTTATCCAAGCTCTAAAACTAGTAAGTAAACACTTAATTTTTATGCCTTATTAATATTATTAAAAAATCGGTTCAATAACAGTCGATTTCGCATAACGTGTATTTCTATCGACAATATCTGCTTGTTTAAGATAGTCATGTACTGCTGCTTTAAGTGTTTCGTTTGTAAATGGCATTTTATCACCATCCTTTACTATAGGTTTGGGTGTTTCACCGATGCAAAGAATTAACTTTTGTTCTCTGAGCCGACCACTCGAAATGGGATATAACAAATAACTTTACTTATCTTTTTAATTAGTACAAGAATGAATATTAAAATTTCAATTCTATCTCTTTTTCGTGTGAACATAAAATTATAGCTAAAGAAACCAACCATAATAACAATAGATATGCCAAAAAAATAATCGTATTGTCAAAATCTATTTCAAATTTATTGTAGTTATAGCTGATGTAAGAATTGTTGAAAAGGCTGTTTTTATAAAATTCCCCATCATTGTTTCTATTTTAAGCTTGATTTTTAACTTTAGGATTAAATATTTTGCATTTAAAGTTTGGATAAGCTCTCTCAGCATGCTTTTATTATTGGCTAGAAGAAATGAAGCTTTTTATAAGCTATTAATAATTTTCTCTAGAACTATTCCTGCCGTTGATAATTCATATTTTTCGTTTATGTGTGTTTGTGGAGGATTATGAAGATTGGCTACCTCCCAATAACTTTCTCTTTCAACTCTCACCTCAGTTTTACTAAAATCTGTATTTGCTTCATAAATTTTAAATATGATTCCGTTACTTAATAGTTTTTCAATTGTTAAATACATACTTCCTTGACTTTGATTAATATAATTTAAATACGAAAAGGTTGTTCGTATATCTACCACAGGAAGCGATCTCTCAGAATAAGCTGCTTCATCAAAAAAATCTAGCAATATTTTTAAATTCTCTATATCTTTATCAAAGAGATATGTTAGTGTATTAAAAGCAATTAACTCCTCATGTGATATTGTCTCTCCCTTTTCAATTACAGAAGATAATATCTTCCCCATAATATAACAAGCTGAATTAGAATTTGATTGAAATACTTTACTAAATGCATTTGCTATATACTCAGCTTTTTCCTCATTATCTATGTAATCAGTTAGTTTGCTAATTTCAGACTCTGTTAATTGTTCATTAATTGACAGCCCATTTAAAAACGACATCATCCTTTTATTAGATATATAGCGTGTGGCGCTGTTAACAAATTTAACCACATTCACACTATCACCAACAACTTGAATAATTTCATTTTCAGTAATGAAATCTTTTAAATCAATGTATTTACTAACTGCTTCATTCAATTTTTTAACTATGAATTCTGGTTTCACTTAAACTCACTCCATTCTCAAACATTATATAATATTTTCCATATTTTTCAATATAATAGATTACCGTAAACCACTTTCAAACGAATGAAAGGCACTAGAAAAGGACACATCGCTAGACGCATCCTTTAGCTTGTAAAATTTGTTCTATTGGAAATTAAAAGTCCATGTCATTGACCCAGTTTTATTGTTAATATCTGTGTAATCAAATGTTATCTGCGCTTCCCCAATACCAATCTTCTGCACATTTAAAGAAACATGTCCTGAGGGATTTGGACCTGTAATCGTTGCAGTAGCAATATTGTCATCATTGCTTCTCGGATTGCTGAAAATGACAGTTGAATTGTTTTCCCCTGTTATGGCAACCGTCAAATTCACATTAGTTGACATGGAATAAGGTCCACCAAATGTCCCACCATCAACATATGGTGGTGAAATATTAACTCTTGGTGTATCTGGAATTGTTACCGTTACGGGTGCTGACTTGTAAGCTACTACTTTAGTGTTATTATCCACTATTTTATAGTTTACCGTTACATCACCAGCTGTAACACCTCTTATAGCCCCTGTACTTTGCTGAATTATCGCAGCTCCTGTACCATTTGTTACAGTCCAGATGATGGATTGTCCGACTCCTGAAGGCGTGAAATTAGTTGCTGCTGAGCCCCAGCCAATAACTGAATAAGGTGCTGGCACCATGGGTATTGCTGCTACTGCTGCTTGTGGATGAACTGTCACAGTTGCCGTACCTTTTTCAATTACTACGCCATTAGCATCCATTCCTACATACGCAATAACTGAGCTACCTGCACTTATAGCTGTTACTTGGCCTGTTGTAGTATTCACTGTCGCTACACTTGTGGGTTCAGCTACAAAACTTTTGTTTGTTGCTGTTGCAGATAAGCCTGCTCCTACTGAAGCTGTTATCACTTCGTCCATTTGCAGTACTTGCGAATATGTTGGGCTTTTTTCTGTTGCCTCATCATATACAGTGAGACTCACAGAATTCATTTTACCATTACTACTAGTATACGAAATGGTTGTTGTGCCCGGTGTGTGAGCAGTAATTTCACCTGTACTAGAATGAACTGTTGCAACACTAGTATTGCTTGATGACCAGGTTATGGTGCCTGATTCGGTTGTTTCTGCTGTTCTACTAGTAGTCTCTCCCAGTTGTAAAACAGATGATGACGTTCCTACGCCAGTAATCGCTGCACCATTGCTATGAGTCACTGTGAAAGTAACTGAAGCCGTTTTTAGTCCATCTACTGTTGTTGCTGTTATGGTCACAGTCCCTATACCAGTCGCTATTACTTTCCCCTGTCCGTTAACAGTTGCAACGTTCAGATCTGATGAAGACCATCTCACAAGTTTATTTGTCGCATTTGCAGGTACAACCGTTACTGTTAGTGTCTTTGTTTCACCAATTTGAAGATTTTCTATTACCTCATTCAATGTAATCCCGACTACAGGAATTACACTTGGGGTTGGTGTAGAATCTGGGGTTGGGGTTGGGGTTGGCTCTGGTTTTGGTTCTGGTTTTGGCACCGGTTTTGGCTCTGGCTTTGGTTCTGGCTTTGGTTCTGGCTTTGGTTCTGGTGTTACTTTATCAATCTGCTTTAAAAATCGAGACGCAACAAGGGCAACTTGTTGTCTTTCAGCTATTGCTTGTGGATTGAAACGATTTAATGTATCGCCTGTCATTAGGTTTGATGCTACTGCAAAACCTACCGCATCCCTTGCCCAAGCAGAAATTGTATGTTGGTCATCAAAAGTAAGCTGCTCGCCAAGGCCAATAGATTCGCCACCTAATGCTCTAGCAAATAGAGTAGCCATTTCTTGACGTGTTAAACCTGAGCCAACCCCGAACTTCCCATCACCTGTCCCATTTATTAATCCAGCTTTAACTGCTGCTTCGATAGCTGGATAAGCATAATGAGTTGTTGGAATATCGGTAAATGTTGGAGTACTTGGAGAGTTAGTTAGATTCAAATCCAGTGCTTTCGCTAAAATTATAGCAAAATCTTGTCTTGTAATTGCTGATGTTGGTCTAAATTCACCATCTGGATAACCATTTATAATGCCTTTTTCCACTAACTCGTTGATAGCATTTTTTGCATAGGAATTCTCAATATCAGAGAAATCAACTGCAGCAAAGGTGACTGTATTTACTGAAAGAAATGAAACGACAAAACTTGATAAAAATACTATACTAATTATAATATTTTTCAAAATAACACTCCTTAGTTTAGTTTGGAATAAGTATCTTTCATCTTCAATTATTAATTTTATAGCCATTTAATGTCGTTTCTATTAACAAACGTTAATAGTACTGTTAATTATTAACAGCATAGAATTATTCGTTGCTTGTGCAGCGACTTCTCATTTTACTTAGAACTCTATCATCACAAATTACTTGTTAAATTGTATCCCTCCTATCAACAAACTCATCTAGTTTTAACAGGTCTTCTACAATAAATATTCTTTACCTATTACTTTTTTTCCTTCTGTAATTCAATCCATCCGTTAAATATATATTAATTACAAAATAAACAGTAATTAACGCTTACTTTCATATTCAATATATGCTTCTTCGGCAGTGGTAGATATGATAGTTTATATCCAACTGACTTAATACTGTGTTCTTGCTAGTATGTCTCAACGTTTTTTCAATGCTTACAGGTGCCATCATCTGGTCTGATTAAACCTGAAAATCAATTACTAAAAAAAGTAAATATACTAAATCTTTTCAAATTCAGTACGATAACAACTATGGAACTAAAAATGTGAATGGGAAGGTGACAATTTATCATGATGACGACAAAATTTTCTACTATGCAATATTTAATGTCACGTAGATCCTCGTCTAAGTATTATGGGTTGACGCGACAAATGAACAAGGAAGTTAAAGCTACATCAAAAGAGGATCAAGAAAAAATAAATAATGTAAATAAAATTCTTGAAGAAAGTAAAACTTCTAAATTATCTACCAAACAAATTGATACGCTAAAAAGTGCTGTAAAGCAAGGGTTATTAGGATCTAGCTCTAATCATTTAAGCCCATTAGGTATGTATAACTATAAAAAATCAATCGCAAGTTCGAATTCAAACTTACATTCAACTTTGAGAGCTTATCGAAACTCTATCTAGTATGTATTAGCAAAACACCCTTTAACGAATTAGAGGGTGTTTGTCTTGTAAGGCTGGTTTCATATCATGGTATTCAATTAACCAAAGTCGAACATCATGTATGCTTTTAACTTCTTATCCCCTTTTAAACGTCCACTATATAAAAAGGATCACCTTCCTATCAGTGACCCTTTCAACGATTATTTAAAATTCTGTGGTTTTACCACCTTAAATGAAGCAACTTCCCCGCAGTTTTTACAAAAAGTCATTTGGAGTGGTGACCCTACCGCCATTATTGCTCCTATAGGCCTTATATTGCCCTGGCTTGTAGTACCTCCCACCTGTCCAGTCGTAAATTTATCTCGACCACAAGCCTTGCACACTAATTTTTCATTCTCCATCTTATCACCTCATTATGTAATTTATGTAAATTATAGCATAAAAACCTTTAGTATGAGCGACGAGCGGTCTGCCCCATCAAATGATTAGCATTAAGTCATATTCTTATTATTCATTTTGTTAATTCTTGTAGAGTGTAAATGAAACGGTTAAAACGGAGGGAAAAACGTTTGAATTTCCTGATGAAATTCAAAAAGTAATTGTGATGGGACAAGGGGCAAATCGTGAGATAAAGAGACGGACTATTGAACATGCCGATGACATCGACAGAATAAAAAATGCCCTGCAAATTTCAACTGAATCCCATACCAATATAGGGCCATTATATAAGTTGAAAGTGATTGATGAAAATGGCTAGAAGGACGTGATTGATGTATGGTATTACGAAAATTAACAGTGGCTGCTTCCCTTAAATCAAGACAAAGCTTTGAACGGACACATAGATTGAAAATATAGATACCCCCATTAGGAACCAACCATAAACTGTTCGCTGTTTTTGGAATTCTTGAATGCCTAAAGTGAACATGAAAAGGCCTAAGAACAATATCATGAGGTAATTCAATTGGAAATCTTGTGTGATTAGTCCGTAAACGGCGAGAGATATGCCTGTGATGGAAAAAATAATTTTTAAACAATTTAACATAATTCTCCACCTCCCCTTTTAGTTTATCATACACTAAATAAAGCTTATAGCTAACTAGAAAGACATTGGCATAACTATATTTCCATAGAAAAAGGCATATGCTCATCCGCAGATCGGCATATGCCTTTATTTTTTAAACTCTTAACGATCCACGGAAGCCTCGTGCAGCGTAGTAGGATTCTGCCCCATTGTGGTACATAAAGACCATGTCATAGCGACGGTCGCAGAAGATGGCACCGCCAAGTTTGCGAATGTTGTCAGGTGTTTGTACCCAGCTTGATGTTTTTAAATCGAACTTGCCAAGCTCCTGTAGTTGGCGATATTGCTCCTCTGTTAACAGCTCAATGCCCATGTCCTTGGCAACGTCCATAGCCGTATTTTCAGGCTTATGATTTTTTCTAGATTCCCATGCTTCACGGTCATAACATAAACTTCTGCGACCTTTAGGACTTTCCGCAGAACAATCATAGAAAATGAACTCGTCCGTGTTTGCATCATAGCCTACTACATCTGGTTCACCACCTGTTGCTTCCATTTCGTGGAGCGACCATAGTTTCTCCCTATTAGCCTCTAGCTTAGCTTGGACATTTGCCCAATCAAGCCCTACATGACGAGATGTATTTTTCTCGAAGCGAACTTGCAAAGTATTGATTAGTTCCTCGGTTTGCTCTTGTGATAATTCCTTCGTTGACATTGTTGTCTTCCCCCTCACTTATTTAAATGACAAGCCTACTTCTTTCAATGATGATCGCATAAACGGTAAGGAGGCTGGTCCAATACCATGCTATTTTAAGATATCCTTTTCCGTGTACATAGATAGTTTTTCCAACGTATCAACACCTGCGTGTACGAATGCATTTCTTGCAGGTGAACTCAGCTTGGAAAGGAAGCCACTGCTAGGTTTATTTTCCTGATCACAGGTAGGACAGCTTGGACAATCTGTGCTTTTGTAAAATCGATGTCCTTTTTCACAAACTTTTAACCTTTTATCTGCCAACGTCATCCCTCCAAACCTTATGCTTTTGTCCATTTTACCATATATCAATCTAGGGGATTGCTAGGGAAACTTAGAATGCCTCTATTTGTTGATCTGTTAAGTTTTGTGCACCGAGGTATTGAACTTTCGGTACCCCATCCATATATTTCACCACAGCATATCTTTGTATCCCTGGTTTTAGCCAAATTCGTGCTTCCTTAGGCCAACTTGCAAAATCCTGCGCAAACATTTCCTCTGATGTAATATTTGTATCCTTTGAGAGCGAGTATTCAGTATGATTAAATTCATTATCTAAGATGGTCACATAGAATAAATCGTCTCTGACTTTATAGACATCTTGAAAATGGCGGTCAATCGCATCGAAATAAAAACCAGTTGGATAGATATAAAACTTCCCTGCTTCATAAGACATAATGGACTGGCTCTCTCTGGAAGGGAAATTCATCTTCTCGATAGCTAAGTCAACGCCAAATGTTTCTTTGTATTTTGCTTTGACGGAGGCCCCATCAAACACCATTTCACTCATGTCTGAATACTCATGGTCGAGATTGGACTTTTGAATAACATCTAACACTAAAGATTGGACGACTTTTTTGTCTTGATGATGGATGCGTCTCTCTGTATGAAATTCCCCTAAGGCACTGATGATTTCTTCCCTTTTCTTCTTTTCTAGCAATGCTTCTTGCCCAACAATACTATTTACGCTCGGTGCGAGGGCAGCAAGGACTGTGCCAACATTGCTAGCTGGACTAGTATAATCGAAACCATATTTTTTCTCAGAAAAATTACTAATTAATATGGAACGTTCCTCTCCAGTATATGGGGCAAAAGCTGTGTCATATGTGGCTTGATCTGTTACTTCACCATTTAAAAAATAGTCGATACCCTCAACATTGTTATTATCCATTGTATAGCCAGTAATAACTAACTCCATTGCTGAGTTAGTTGGCTCCTTGGCATAAATCCAGATCTTGTCAACCGTAGTACCTTGACTTGTTTGATTGGAGAACATTTTGATGAACGTTCGACCATCCTGACCTTTGACTAAAGACACATTCATATCACAGGCTGAGCAGACCAATTGATCAACTTCACTTGAAAAAGATAGAATAGCGCTTTCACCGTTCGTATTTCCCGTCCAAACTTCTTGGATATAATTATCCTTATTTCGATGTGTATATGCAGATAATGGGTAGTCTACTCCCTTCATGAAGGCATAAACCTCCTGAACCCCATCATTATCAAAATCGATTAATTCTGAATATAAAACGCCCTGATTATACTCATTTTCAGCAAATGTTTGCATATCGTATGTATAGCCTATTGTCTCAACAGCCTCAGATAATTTCTCATATAATTGACGATCTACCAACTGCTTTTCCTGTGCCAACTTAGATGCCGCTTCTTGTTCGGCGCTAGCCTCGACCCCAGGCTCCTCCTTGGATTGATTTGAACATCCGCACATCAATACCATGAGGCATAATAACAACCAACTTTTTTTCATATTAACATTCAACCTTTCAACACTATGTAATATCTATGTAATTTTTCTACATTTACTACTTTATACCAACATAAGGGTGCTGTAAGTAATAAAGTTTTGATATACCCCTTTGCTAAAAATGATTTAATCCAAACTCTCTATATAGAATTGCTGATCCTTTCCTTCTAAATAAGAAGAACCCCGTTCCAAGTTAGGACGGGGTAACAGTAATATGCTTTCTTGTTTCATCAATAGCACTCGCTGAGATTAATCATTTCCCTCTAATTTTCTGCGTTTTAGCACATAGAAAGGTCTCGTGAATTCCGTCATTTATATTTATTTAAAATTTCTGCTGGAATATGACAGTAATCATTTGGACATCTGGTTAATCTATCCTGATGCTCCTCTGCACTTCTGACATAGTTTGTAAGGGGCAATACTTCAACCATTATAAGCTCGTAATCATTTCGCTCTCTTAGAAATGCCCTCGCCTCTTTTAAATGCTCAGGATTTTCACTATATACGCCTGTTCTATATTTTTCGCCAACATCCTGTCCTTGTCTATTCAAACTGTAAGGATCAATGATTTCGAATAAATAGCCCATTAAATCTCGAATGGATACAACTGTTGGATCAAACCTCGTTTTTACACATTCAGCGTATCCATCATAATCGCCCTCAAGCGTACGACTTGTTCCATTCGCTCTTCCCGCTTCTGTAAACATAACTCCTGGTAGCGTTTTGATAAAAGCTTGTACGCCCCATAAACATCCACCTGCCAAATATACAACTTCCATCATGACTCTCCTTTTTTTCTACTATATATCAAAATACTAATTTTATTAGGATCCTATTCATAAAGAAAGGCACTCATCACATTCATTACTAATGGATAAAAATTATTAAACCTTAGATAAATGTAACGAATCGAGTATACCAAAAGAATTTTTTTACAATATGTCTGCGCTGTAGAAGTATCAATATGAAAAGATGTAACTACTTCTTAACATGTATTACTTTGTAGCCAATAAATAAGATGAAAAACCAAATTGGTGCGACATATAGGGCAACACGCATATCGGGAATAAACGCCATTAGCACAATCACCATTAATAAAAATGCAATAGCAATATACGTAGAAAGTGGGTAAAGTGGAATTTTGAATTTCAGTTTGGCTACTTCCTCTTTCGTTTTTGACTTCCTAAATTTCAATTGTGCAAATAAAATAATCATCCAGCTTGTAATAACTGCAACCGTCGCAACAGCAGAAATATAGATGAACACTTTTTCAGGTACTACATAGTTTAAGACAACCGCGATTAATAACACAGCTGAAGAAAATAAAATCCCTCGACTTGGACTACCATTTTTGCTTACTGTTCTAAAATACTCTGGACCATTTTTTTGTACTGATAAATTGTGTAGCATACGTCCTGAACCGTATAAGCCACTATTAAATGCAGACATTGCTGCTGTAATGACAACAAAGTTAATAATGTGAGCTGCAGCAGGGATACCAACGTAATCGAAAATTTGAACGAATGGGCTACCTTCTGAGCCAACTTCGTTCCAAGGATAAATAACCATCATAACGCCTAGCGCCCCAATGTAGAAAATTAAAATACGCCAAACGATGTTGTTAATCGCTGATGGAATGGCCTTGCTAGGATTTTTTGCTTCTCCTGCAGAAATACCCACTAATTCAACCCCACCGAATGAGAACATAACTAATACGAGTGACATTAAAATACCATGAAAACCGTTTGGCATGAAGCCACCATGTGCCCATAAATTATCAAAGCCAATTGCTTCACCGTGGTTGCCGACACCAAAGAAAATAATGGCTAATCCTAGAACGATCATACCGATAATTGCCACAACTTTAATCATCGCAAACCAGAATTCGAATTCTCCGTATGCTTTTACATTTGCTAAATTTACAAGCGTCATCATCACAAGGACGACAAAAGCAGTTACCCATTGTGGAATATCTGGAAACCAGTAGTTAATATATACACCGACTACTGTTAGTTCTGCCATGCCCACGACAATCCACATGAACCAATATGTCCATCCAGATAAGAACCCAGCAAAGCGCCCTAAATATTTATTCGCATACATACTGAACGAGCCTGATACAGGTTCTGCTACTGCCATTTCGCCTAATGCACGCATAATGGTGAAAATAACTAACCCGCCAATTAAATAAGCTAGTAAAATAGATGGTCCAGCCATTTGAATGGTTGAACTAGAGCCATAAAATAAACCGACCCCAATGGACCCGCCAAGTGCAATTAATTGCATATGACGCGTGCTTAATTCCCGCTTTAGTTGTGAATCTTGATGATTATCTTTCATAATGCTTACTCCCCATACGTTTAGATTTTCAAATACTTGCTCAAAAAAGGAATAAAAAAAACGCCCCTTTGGATTAACCAAAAGGACGATTCAACTCGTGTTACCACCTTTAATTTATAAGCAATTCACATTACTTACCTTAAGAAGTACGGTCATTTGACGATACTCTCGCACATGATTACGGGTGCTTACCGGCGTAGCCTACTTAGAATAATCCTTTCGGTACACAGCTCCAAGATGAATTCTCAATTGTTTTACATGCACCTCACATCGACCGGTAACTTTCTGTTCGTAAAAATAATTGATACTACTTCTTTTCATAGCCTTTGTTCTATACAAATATTTTTGAATTGTTTTTCATTTTACAGAAAAAAAATAGTTTGTCAATATAATTTTAAAAAATTCTTCATAAACCGCATACATTACAAATGACAATAATAGCTAATTTCTAAACAGCCCTATGTTCTTCAAGTAATACCCCTGTTAGTTTAAGAAAAATATGACGTTCATTTAATAAGCGAGCCTGATAACTCTGTGTTATTCTTTCCCACTAAACTCCCATATATTTAAACCCTCAGAAGCTTCTGGTGCTTCAAAAAATTTAGTAACTTCAATAAACGTCGCTTCCGTGTCAAAAGCTGCTCTTTCGGGTTGTTCATTACGCCTTTGCGCAATTTGAACCAAGCATTGCTGGTTATTTAAATTAAGGAAAATTAGTTGATGGTTTGCATTAACCTCAGACGCTATATCCAAAAACCATTTTCGCTGTTTTTGAGTATTACCTGGAAAATCCATTACTACATCCGTACCAACACTCAATATGTTTTGGACATGCTTTTTCACCATCGGCTTGAGCTGTGCTGATAATTTTAGATAGTCCTCAAATGATGTGATCTGATCGGGATAAAGAGAGGAAAGCCATTCATCCTCAGATAAAAGGACCGCATTTTTTTCTTTAGCCAATTGTTTTGATTTTGTTGATTTTCCTGCCCCCATTTTTCCACAGAAAAAGTATAGAGTCCCCACTTGTTTCATATTTTTATTCCTCCTACCTTTTTTATTACCCTTGTAAAACTATAATTTTTGCAACACGAAAAACGGATTCTACAATCAAAATCCGTTCTTTGTCATTTCTTATAGTAACTCTAACACAATATTTAAAAATACATTAGCTGATATGTTTTTGCTAAGATCCTATTTCAAGTGTTATGACGTCATCAAAAGCGTTCCATCGTTAAATCAGTATTTACTGAAACAGCAGCTTTATTACCTTTAGCAGCTGAAATCATTAAAGTGGATGGTTTAGATCTTTCGGTTTCCCCTGCAATATAGACATTTTTTTGAGTTGTTCTACCAACACCATCTGTTATCACTTTTCCATCTTCATCAATATCACAGCCAAGCTTCTGAGCAAACTGATTGGGGCGATAATAAGATGGGGCAACAAATCCACCCGACCTTATAATGGTTGCTCCTGATTCAAACTCTATTTTTTGTAAGTACCCATCATGACCTATGAGGTCTTTTATCTTCTCTGATATAACTTTGATCTTGTGTTTTTGTAACTCCATTTTACCTTCTCTAGATAAGTGAGCTCCATTCGTTAAGACAACCAAATCCTGTGACCAATTATAAATTAACTTGGTCAAATGCAGTACATGCTCTTCTTGTTCTGCCAACACCACTAATGGCTTATCCTTTTGCTCCCAGCCATCACAATACGGACAACTAAATAGACTTTTCCCATAAAACTTTCTTATACTTGGCATAGTAAATATTTCTTGAACACCGGTGGCGAGTATGATTTTTTCTGAAACAAATTCCTGACTCGTAGATGTTTTGACAGTAAAGCGCTCATTATCTATACCCTTTATTATTTCAGTAACTGTCGCATTAAGATAGGACACAGACGGGTAATTCTCCAACTCTTTTAACGCAATATCTTTAAACGCTTGTGGTTTTATCCCATCACGCGTAATAAATCCATGTGACGCCTGTGTCACTCTATTCCTATTTGTCCCATCATCCATTAATGCAATATTTCTCCTAGCTCTTCCTAAAGTTAAGCCAGCACTTAACCCAGAAGGACCTCCGCCTATAATGATACAATCAAGAACAGTCATTTTTACCTCCGCAATGATTTGCTTTTCTTTTGAATTGTAATTTGCATTTGAGAACTACATTATTTCCTACATCATGGATTTCCATTCTTTACACACTAATAACGCGGAGTTTTTGTTTATTTTACATTAAAAAAGACGCATTCCTTTTTAAAGAAATGCGCACAATTAGATAGCCATCAACGAAGGGCGAAATTAGCATGTCTCCATAGACAATGGAAGATGATTAAGTCCCTTCATGGGAGTTTAATTTCGTTATTTGTGAGTTAAAGGTGTTTCTGGTCTATTAGAGCAATATTTGCAAGTAGGGTCACTACATTTTGATTCAGTCCAACTATTACAATTGGGACAAAAATAAGAATCAAAATCATCGTAATATACTAAATTATAGTTGCATTTAGAACATTTATCTTGTTTAATTTCACCATAAAATTCAAAATCATCTATCATCACTTTGCCGTAGCCTTCGGTTATTTTCATAAACAACCTCCTTGAAACTATTTAATCGATAATTGTGTAATTAATAACCATTCTAACATATATTATCCAAACATTTTTTAAATATATTACATTTATTTTCAACACTCTACTTCGTTATGTGAATAAAAAAACGTGCAAAAATTTTTGAATTATTGATAAAATTAAACCATTAATCTATTGGAGGGCATAATGAACACGAAACAATTAAATGAGCAATTTTATGCAAAGAGAGAACTTGTTGGTACTGTCGATCATTGCATATGTGAGGATTGTATTTTTTATGCGGAGCAAATTATGAAAAATAATACGCTTGTCGCGTTTTTACATACTAAAGGCCTTGATCCACGAAAAGCTAATGAAGTTTGGTGTTACATGGAGAAAGATGGATATAAACATTACACGATTGATTTTTTTGAAGTATATGCAGATAAAGAAGAAACGCATACTGTTGGCAACGCAAAAATCATATTTTATGTCAACATCTACGCTGAAAAAGAGCAGCTTCCATATGGATGCACAATAGATGCTGTTTTTAAAATGTAGTGTAACTTTTAAAATCTCCAAAGCATCGTTTTTGAACCTTTCGTTATCTGGCCCGTTTGTTGGACGCAAGTCAAACACTACCACTGGTCTTCAAGTTAAGACTTTGTTAGTTGAAGCGTATTCAAAACATGGCATTATTTTATTAATTTTTCTCCTATTAAAATTTCATAGAGATTTTCTGAATCTTGCTTTGTTAATTTCACATAATTATCACTATCCGTAACCATTTCTAAATTTTCACCATTTTGGCTAACTCAAAGCGAATAAGAGGCTATTTTGTTTTCGCTACTGATCTTAAATGGAAATGGAAATTGAAATTGGTAGTCCGCATAGCGTGCCATTTCTACTTTTTTATTTATCCAATTAGCATTTTTCACTATATCAATCGCTTTTTCCACTTGTTTTTTTGATTGACTTCTTTAAAGTCTTCAAAAATACTTTCTTCACCAGTTCGTTTTTGTACAGTTATTTTTTGCCCAACCATTCAAACAACCCGAAGTAACTAACAAAACAGCTAGTAGAGAAAAAAATAATATTATTTTTTTCAACATGTGGACTCCCCATATATTATAGTACTAAACTACTCGGTTAGTTTAATAAAGAAAAAAAGAGCTGCATTTGCAACTCAATAGTAGTTAATTAATGCGCCTATTACATAATCGCTAGTAACGATGCAAATTTTCTATAAACGCCTCTGATTCATCAGCTATTCGCTTATAGTCAATACTGTGAACATAATGTGAAGAATCTAACTCAATTAATTTACCTTTATCAATTCTATTAATAAAGTCATTTTGAATTCCATTCCACTTTTGATTGTCAAAACCAGTCCCCTCACCATTCGATGAAAACAAAAATATAGGAATGTTCGGCATTCCAGCTTTTTTGACTTTTTGTGCATTTGCTTTTATGTGATCTATTTCATTTACCATATCTTTAGTCAATGTTCTTCGATAAAAAATTACTTTATACAACTCTTTCTCTTCGTCTGTTAAATTCCCATATTTTATTGCGTCACTTTCTGATAGTTTTGGAATCCATCTGATCAAACCAGTCTTAGCAGTAAAAGCACCTAATCGAACGAGGAACATATTGATTGCTATTTCTTCATATACAGCAGGAACAGCCATATCTAATCCAATAATAGCTTTTATTTCATCAGGGTAGTCTTGCGCCCATTTCAAGGCTTCAATGCCTGACATCGAATGAGGGAATAAAATATATGGACCTTCAATTTCTGATTTAAAAAGTGCCTCTTTTGTTTCAGCTAGAATTGTATCAATATCTCGGTCAATATCTGTGACTTCGCTAAATCCATAACCTGCCTTTTCAACAACAACAATTTTATATTTATCGCTTAACAAAGTATAAAGAGATTTAAAATCTAATGCAGGTGAGCTCGTACCACCACCAGACATAAAAACAAGGGTATCTTCTCCTTTTCCTTCTGTATAAACGTGCATTTGATGACCATTAACTTCTACAAGTTGCCCAGTTGGAACAAATCGTCCCTCTTCTTTTGATAATTGTATTTTATGATTAATAAAGCTCAAAGTAAGAATCAACACCAATAATGAAATAATAATTGTAAATATAATTAACATAATGCGTTTAAATCCTCTTTTCATATTTCTCACCTATATTTTGACTATTTCACTGCCATCAATCGTTCCTGCATTTTATACACAATCAAGTTTCGGTCCTTTTACACACGTAATATTTCATAACTGCCTGAATGGTTAAAATGAAACTAATCAAAGTCGATAATAAAAGCTCCATTGCTTCATGCTGATTCCATATAAGCCTATATCGCATGAACAAATAAAAACCGCTTGCCAATGCATGGCAGGCAAATAGACTTCCCCAGATCACTGCCTTTGACTTTTTATAAGCATTACTGCCCCATAAATATTTCATATACAAAAAACAAACAACACCTATACCTATAATAAACAGTGATGTCTGCGCAAAGGATGTTGTCACAGCCATCGCTTCTTCATGCGGCATATCCACATAGAGAAGGTTTCCAAGGTGAATTATGTTAAAGCTCAATAGACAAATTAACACATATAAAAACAATAGCCATTCGGCGATTATCATGAACCATTTCATTATTGCCTCAACCATCCTCGTCTAATAACCTTGTATTCTCTTTATTTGCTAAATATCTACAAAAGGGACAATAATGATCTCTCGCTATGAAAATCGCACGCACGATACATTTCTGACCAGGGAATGGTCTCTTCACAGCCACCACATTCTACATAAAGATCAGGTAGTAAACCCTTATCTAACAAGACATCCCACTGCGTGTTGGTTAATTGATCAGGTCCATTTGTTATAACATCTATCATGATTGCCAATACTTCCCCATCATAAATTCGATTTGACTTCACTAATTCTGTTAAATAAGCCATACATTCAGTTGGTTCACTTATGATTTTTTGCTTTAGCTTTTCCCTTAGCATGTAACGCCCGCTTTCTTTTCTAACTTTACTTGCAAACCTAAAACACCACTCTCTAATTATGTAAAAAAATAAAAATTAAGTAAATAAAAACCTTCTTCTATAAAAATAATTTACAAGTATGTTTTCAGCATTTTTTAGAACCATAGGGTAAATACCATTTCTCCTTTCTGCCAGCACACATATTATAGGTTGTAGAAAGGAGGGATTTTCAGTGGGATACAACGGAAACGTAGGTAACATGAACAACAGCTGCTATTATGGCGGCGACTCTGGCGGTGGCGGCTATTACGGTTCAACATTCGTATTAATCGTCGTTCTATTCATTCTTTTAATTATTGTTGGCGCTTCTTTCATGTACTAATCATCCCAATTAGCACCTAACCTTTTACAGACTCCTAAAGTTTGTAAGGTCATACTAGCTATTTTATAAGGGTCACTTTACCAGCCTAGTGACCCTTTTCATTTTCAGACAATCGTGCGATAATCAAATCTGAAATGGTAAAATTGAGGTGAATTCTACATGTTGAGAGTAATTAAAGCATTGCTAGGCATCGCATTGATTATGGTTGGCCCTTTGTTGATTGTCATTACGGTTGACGACACTGTATTTCTCAAAAATATATTATTAAGAAGCATTGGTGGTCTGTGCGTTTTACTGGGCGTTCATTTATTACATAGACAGTTTCATCCGAATTCATACACAAGTAAACCCACGAGCTCCAAATAAAGAGCACTTGGGTTTACTTAAATATTTAGAAAAATATTATTCCTTGGCAAAATATTTTGGGTCTATTTGAAGAAGAATTGTATTCATATCATAAAAATTTCCTGATTTAAATTTTTCCTCATGCGTAAACCCTTGTTGTTGTTGAATAAATGCTAACCATTCCTTTTCTAACTCACTACCACTCTTTCCGTAAACTTCCTCTAATTTTTGCGCTAGTTCTTTCTCGTTGTATATATGTTCAAACTTTTCGAGTCCGTAGGTATCAATTAAGTATTTAACAAATGATGCCGCATGCGTGTAGCTCATCTCCATCATGACTCGATTCTGTTCTTCACTTGAAAGTGCTGGGCGAAAATAGACATCATCTTGATTTGGATCAATTAACTTACTAATGGGAATTAACTTATCTGAATCCAAATAATGCTTCATGTATTTTTCAAAGTATAATTTATTTTTTCCATATTGATCCTCCATATAACTCGCAAAACCCTCTTGTGTAAAATAGCCATGGTCTGATCCAAAATTGTTGCCATAGCCCAGTAAAGAATGGGTCATTTCATGGACAAGTGGATAGGAATCTTCTTGAACACCAGTTAGTTCGATTTTCGATGCAAACCCCCAGGATAGACCGTCTTCCTTAAACCATACGTTAATGTGCTCGGATGGCGTGTAGGAAGTATGTATAGAATCCTTTATGTGGTCGTATGCTGTCACAATTTCATCCTTTATAGCCTCTACTTTTTCTTGTGGAACACCAATCTCATTCTTAATCTCAAAGGTTATCTTGCCATCCTTTGTTACGACCATATTTTCATCGTTTTGCTCTTCCTGTATTTGTTCTTTAGGTTGAACGGTTTCTGCTGTACAGGCTGTTAGTAGCAATGTACAAAGAAGGATTGTGCCTCTCCATTTAGCCATAACTACCTCCCAAAAAAGTAAAAAAGTATTTTCCAGTTTATACGAAACATAAATCCAAAAGTTTCATTTTTAAAAGAAAAATCAGGAAAATTAGACAAAATTATTTATAATGGTAGTAGACATGGGAAAAAGGAGGTCGCAATGAACAAAAGTACATGTATTCATTACAACCCACGCTATGGCTGGGATCTAAATAGTGATGCAAATTTAGAAATGCGGTTATTCGCCAAAGCACAACGTAGACAAGTAACTATTCTGAGCTATGGATGTGACTTAGATCATCACACCATTAAAAAAATTGCACGGCACTACCTCACTAGGAAAAAATCTAACGAAGCAGAAACAACAATCGAAATAAGGTACGATACATATGATGCTAATTCAAGTAAACATGAAGAAAGTCAATACTATTGGAAAACCTATTTCATTAGTGAAAGAACATTAGCTGCTTTCCTACAAGCGCTATATCGATTACCTGGTACACATATTCGCTGTGAATTTAATGTGCGGGGACATTTTGAAGTAAACCTAAATGGTGTGGAATTTTCTACACGTGTATTAAAAGCCCTTGATTATCCATCTATGTATAAGGAAGATTTAATCGGACGCTATCTTTTATTTATTGATACAGAATCACCTGACAATGAAATAATACGTCATAAAATACACTTGCTCCCTAAAGAGCTGCAAAGTCTCTCTCTTCCCTTAGACAGTTCACAGCTACAATGGGAACTATTAGTAAAGGACTGGATAACAGCCATTCTCCGCTACGACGTGTAAATTTTAGCATATGCAAGTTGATGGTCTATAAAACCAAGTATTATTATCATATAAATAGAAGTAGTGTTAAGCGAATTCGTTTAACATGGCACCTCCCGATTTGTTACTAAGGGGCACTTCCATCCGTGCCCCTTCTATTTTTTGCCTATTGCACACTTCCTCGCCCTCCAATACATAATGATGGGACGTAGATTTATGTTAGAAGTTATTTTAAAATTTTTTATCGAATACCTATGTTGATCAAAATATAGCAAGGCAAAATGATTGATTCCACACCATTTAATATGATGAACCGTATCGCAGCTTATTTTTGCCAATCGACATGTCAGAAAATATCTTCAATTGTTTGTATAACCTATACTCGAACACCTTTAATTCGATCATACATACTTCATTCCAAAAAGGTAACAATACAATGCATTAGGGAAAGATCACAAAGAGGTGTTTGGAAGAAAATGAAAAAGATTTTACTGTTTTTTATATTCTCCCTTGTACTAATTACTTCATTTCAAACAATACCCGCTTCAACAGCTGAACCAACCCAGGATTCTGACGAGCTGAGATTGCAGGATATGCTCATGCTTTTACTTACTCCTTATATTGAAGAAGATTTGACCAATTATTATTCAACGATTAGAAAGGATGTTTCCCCTCATATTACGCCTTGGAAAATTGAAGTGATTGATACAAAAAGAAACCATTTCCGAGGCTTTCAAATGCAAATTACATTTGAAATTGAACCTACCGATGGCGGACAATGGATTCCTATTGGAAAGGATCGAATGACCTATGAAATTTCTTCAGGACCAGATGTTAAATTGATTCATCACACACATCTCAAAACGTATAAATATCTGCCTGAATAATACCTTCCCATTAAAATCATAGACTTGTCCCTTTATTGAATGTCGTGCATTTTTTTTCATCTATGGTAGATGTAATCATAAAAGCACCCCGTCAAAGCTAGATTTTGTGTCTTACTTTGATGGGTATTTCATCGTTATACTAAACTTCGCTGTTCGTAGACGACTCTATTTATTTCCTATCTCTTATTTCTTCTAGTATTTCTATTATGCGATTGTTTTGCCTTTCAATCGATTTTAACTTTCTCTCTATTATGCTTGAAGAGAAAAACACAATTAGTACAATTGCTATTCCAATTAGTAAATCCATTTTAATTCCCCCACTGTTTATTTATGTCATTTCACTTCATCCTACATAGATTTCAAAAGAAAAAGATGGCTCTATATGGAGGCCATCTTTAAGTAAAGTATCCATGGTTGCGTGCTAATTGAATGCTAAACAACGATGAATTAACGAATTCGAGCCTTGCGGAAGCCGTCGAATATACTGATTGCCGCAGATACAATAAATATAATGATTATGCCGCCAATTAGCCATATTTCAAATTGCTTAGTAGATGTGGTAAATAAATTACTCATGTATGCGATACTTTCTTGGTTCATTAAATTCGGATTACTTACTATCACAATGAATACAACGGTTACGAAAAGCTCCACAATTGTATTAAAGATTGCCACCTTCTTCGTCCATTGCCCTTTCAGTAGTTTGTAGAGAGCTAACCCAATTTCGAGAGCAATGACAACGATCACAATGGGCCAATAACGAAGTAAAACATCCTGATTTAAAGCTGGGGTTACGAACTTGAGACCCTCTCCACCACCTTCATATATACCTAAAAGATGATTTGCATAAAAATATAGTGTTGCCCAAATGGCCGTCCACATTAAATGGCCAAATACTTCAAGCTTGGGAATTGCTTTTTTCTTTGGAATATAAATGACAGTTTTCAAATCCTCAGGAGTCCATTTTTTAAGACTTGCTGATAATGGATGCTGCTCTTTTCCTTTATCTGTTCGTTCCAAAATAACGAATACAAGTGTTAGCCAGAAAAAGACATGTATGCCTACTTCAATGATTCTCCATATTCCTGCACCCATCATATTGAGGACAACATTCATAACTGCTTCTTCCCCACCAAATCCAATAAAATATTCAGCAATCAGGGAGATGACCGCAATAACAGCGGCAATGGGAATAATCATTTTTAGTAGCGAGAGGTATACATCAAAATAGCGAGGGCCAATTAAATGCATTGGTTGATCACGATAACCACTCGCTAACGCCGCTGGATTCCCTAACTTTTCCAGCACTTCCTTTACATCATGCTCATTGTAATCATCAGGCAGCATATCCCCAATGGTTGATTGTAACTCAAGTGCAATATCCTCACGATTTTTTTCAGGCAGCCTCCGCGTGACTTCTTGAATATAAATTTCAGTCAGATTCATCTCTATCCTCATCTCCTTTTAGTAGCTCATAAAGTTCTTTTGAATTATTAATCCATTCTCGTTTCAATTGCAAAAAGACGTCTAATCCATATTCACTTAATACATAATACTTGCGGGGTCTACTCTCAGAGGTATCCCAGCTACTTGTCACTAACTCTTGTTTTTCTAAACGGCGAAGCAATGGATATAAGGTACTTTGATCGATGTTAATGCCCGAATCTTCTAATAATTGAACAAGTGAATATCCATACTGCGGTGTTCGTAATTGGCTTAAAACTGCTAATGTCAGTGTTCCTCTCCTAAGTTCTGTCATTAATGAATTCAGTAGCGTACTCATTCACTCACCTCTATTTCACTTACTTACTATATGACATACACTGTATAACTCATACTATGTATCGTACACTATTGTTGTTACAACAACAAGCAATTTTATTTTCCTTTATAGAAAAAAAGCTGTTTTTCAACACAGGAGTCTTTGTCCCTTTTTCAGCTGCTTGCTTTCTACCAATTAAAAAGAAAGGGCAAAATTGATAGCAACCACGTTCCGTTAATTAAAGGTCTAATCACTGTATTATCGTCAAATTTCCAATACATAACATTTCAGACATTAGTCTGAAGACAATCATTGATGTTAGACGGTATATTGTATTTATACTTTTTAACGATAAAAGTATTAGGAAAAATCCTAGACAACCATTACGTATAGAAAAAAATTACTACTAAAACGTTCAAGTATCTTAATTTATAAAAACTATACGTAATGTGTTTGTTAGATTTGTACTTGAAAAATTACCAACAGGTAGAACATCTTGTACAACATAACGTACAGTGATGTTTTTTTTATGTGATTTTTGCTATGAGCAAAACTGTATGTTCAGACCGATTAACTATTTATTAATAAGGAAATACAAATGTGTCGAGGTGACTTCTATGAAAGAGAAAATGCACTTTACAATTTTAAGTAACGATTCAACTGACGGAGATGGAGGTTACGGAGTAGGTACCCTTGATCTAAATAATGTAACGTCAATTATTATAGATTGTGAAAAAGAGCACGTGTTTATAGATTTAGACGCCTTACACGGACGAAGTAAAATTGAAAAAAAAGTTCGTTTTTCCCCTGACCTAGCCCATGCTAGCAGCGATTATTATCGTTATTGGATAGTTTGGGTAGCGATTCAGGTTAATCAAAATGGCCCCTATTATGCGGGATGTACCGCAAGTGAAGTACGGGTATCAAAGGAAGAACGCCGTATTAAGCTTGGCTATAAATCTTTGCCAGAGCAAGTAAATTATTTAGATAAGGCACTGAAAGGGAAATTTCTCTTGCAGCATATGGATAGCCATTCAAAAAAACTACTTTATCAGTTTTTATCTGAATTTAATGAAGCGTATTGGAAACACTCACCCGAAGAATTAAAACACCAGTTGTCTGTATAGGAGGATTTATAATGGCATTTGTAATTACAGAATTATGCAGGGATGAAAAAGCGGCTATCTGTTTGGATGTTTGTCCAGTAAATTGCATTGTTATGACAGATACCCAATATGTAATTGATCCAGACCTTTGCATTGATTGTGGCGCTTGTGAATTAGTTTGTCCAGTAGAAGCGATTTATTTTGAGGACGAGTTGCCTTCTGAATATCAGTCAGCTACCCTGCTAGCACGAAATCATTTTCGAAATTAGCATTGTCTTTATCTCTATAAATTGAATAGAAGGAAGAACAAGTCGATTTCCTATACAATAAGAAATCGACTTGGTCGTATGGCTTATTTGATAATGACGAATTTAGCCTAACTGGCGTTTAAATTGTTTAATGGCGAAAAAATATGCGATGACTATGATGCCGATGCACCACATAAGAGCGGGCCAGATATCATTACTAACAGAGCCTTCATATAAGAGGGCGCGAATTGCATTGACGATTGAGGTAACGGGCTGGTTCTCAGCAAACGCACGGATAATTGTAGGCATGGTTTCCGTGGGAACAAAGGCCGAACTGATAAAGGGTAGGAAAATCAGCGGGTATGAGTAGGCTGTTGCCCCCTCCATAGACCCTGCTGCTAATCCAGGAATGACTGCCAACCATGTCAGTGCAAGTGTAAACAGCCCTAGTATGCCAGCTACCGCAAACCAATCCAAGAGATCCGTACTAGAACGGAAACCCATCAAGAACGCAACAAGGATAACGACTACAACAGTAAGCGCGTTGGAAATAAGCGAGGCCAACACATGAGCCCACAATACAGACGAGCGCTTGATGGGCATGGCGATAAAACGTGCCATCAGCCCACTCTTTCTATCTGTAAACAGCCGCGCGGAAGTGTAAGCGCAGCCCGATGCAATGGCCATCAATAAGATTCCTGGCAATAAATAATTAACGTAGTTGGCTGTACCTGTGTCTATTGCGCCACCAAATACGTAGACAAATAGTAGCATCATGATAATTGGCGTAATCGCCACCGTGATTATTGTATCAGGGCTGCGCATAATGTTACGCATTAAACGCCCTAGCAATACCCCTGTTTTACTCTTCATTTAAATCTCCTCCTTTTTACCAATGATGGCGAGGAAAATGTCCTCCAATGTTGGCTGCTTCTCAATGTACTCTACTTTTGCTGGCGGGAACATCTCTTTAAGTTCTATCAGAGTACCAGTCGTTATCATTTTTCCTTCATGTAGGATGGCAATACGATCCGCCAGCTGTTCGGCTTCCTCCAGGTATTGGGTCGTTAGCAAAATGGTCGTGCCACCATCTGCAAGCTCCTTGACTGTTTCCCAGACTTCCATTCGTGCTTCAGGGTCAAGCCCTGTCGTTGGTTCGTCTAGAAAAATAACTGCTGGCGTCCCAATTATGCTCATGGCGATGTCAAGTCGGCGCCGCATCCCGCCAGAAAAATTGTCTGCTCGACGATTGCCCGCATCTGTCAGGCTGAATCTTGCGAGTAGATTGTCTGCGGTTTGAGCGGGATTGGAAACCCCTCGCAACTTGGCAATCATAATCAGGTTTTCCCGCCCTGTGAGCATACCGTCTAAAGTGGCGAACTGCCCTGTCAGGCTGATGCTCTGACGAACATGATCTGGTTGGTGCTGGACATCAAAACCGCAAATCGCTACTTTGCCACCATCAGCCTTCATCAGTGTGGAGAGAATATTGATTATCGTCGTTTTTCCTGCTCCATTTGAGCCTAACAATGCGAAAATTTCGCCACGCCGCACCTCAAAATCCACTCCCTTTAAAACTTCCTTTTCTTTAAAAGATTTTTTTAACCCTTTTACAGAAATCGCATTTTTGCTCATCCTTTTTCCTCCCTTATTAAAAATTTCTTTGCAGAGTAGATTGCCCTTTCTTAACTACTAAGTCTAACTGATAACCTGTATAACTTAGTACCGTATGAAATTAAAACTGAATAGCGAAGGCAACAATGAAAGTAGCTATTCAGTCGGTATTACTGATCCATTTATTTTTTTCCTAATCGATTCAAAATGCTTTGGTTTAAATCTTCACGGTACTTGGCGATATAGGTTTTTGCGTTTGCCACTAGCTCATCAGCAAAAGACGCTACATCTTCGCCAGTGATTGCCAGCACTTGTCTGCCTTCCGCTGCCCCAGCTTCGAACAACTCGATCAATTCATATTGCATGTGCAGCATATCCATCCCATTGCCCACTGTGAAATTCCACATGTAGTTTTGAATTTTTTTAAATACAAACTGGTAATCCTCTGGCAGCTGTTCGACCCGTGCCATCATCATCTTGTACTCTTTTTTATCACCCATCATTTTTTTGAACAATTCGATCACGTTATTTTCCTCCTTTGTATTATCAAGCTAAAGATCAGACGCATTATCATATGAAACTAAAAAGACTTAAGCGCATTGATTTTTGACGAGATAAAATCCCATTTTTCCCAAAATAATTTTAGTTCGTCACGTCCAGCCTCATTAAGTGAGTAAAACTTGCGGGGCGGTCCCATATCTGATGGTTTCTTTTGAATATTCACCAGTTTTTTTTTCTCTAAACGCACGAGGATGGTGTAGACCGTCCCTTCCACGACTTCAGTGAACCCTAACTCGTTCAGGCGTCGGGTAATTTCGTATCCATAGGTTTCATGACGGCTAATGATTTCCAGTACGCAGCCTTCCAAAGACCCCTTCAGCATCTCCGTTAAATTTTCCATATGCAGAACCACCTCTTTTTTGCTTCACTATTCTGTATAACTTAGTACTTAGGTAAATTTTTTTCGCTTTTGAGAGCTATTAAGTAATACTTATTACAACTACATAGTAGCACCGAGTAGTTCGAGTGTCAATTATTTTTCTTATAAATTTTTTGATGCCACTACTCAAGAAAGAAAAAAAGAGCTGCCTACGCAACTCCATGTTCTTTCATTAAGTTTTCACATTCTTATGAAGCGACTGTACTTATCCATATCAGGTGAGCCATTTATTTACGTTCAATATCTTATCCCATGTGATTGTAGATATTGGGAATTTAACTGTCTTAACCTTTTTAACTATTTACCTTCCTCATAGGCAAAGATGGTGTGAAATATAGGACACCATCTTCTATTTTTCATGCTACTTAACGATTGCTAAAATATCCTTTGGCTCATAAAAAACGTAATCTGCCTCCTCAAAGCCAATGGTGGATTTAGCTCCCCAATGGGCAAGGGCAAATTTGGCGCCTGCTTGCTTTGCGCATTGGAAATCATAGATAGAATCACCGATATAGATGGCCTCTTCTGGTGCTACCTGTAATGCGTCCAGACATTTTAACAGCGGCTCTGGGTTTGGTTTATGCTTTTCCGTATCACTGGCACTTACAATATGCTGGAAATACTCACTTAACCCAAACGGCTCAAACTCATCCACTACCTCTTGCGCTGTTTTAGAAGTGACAATACCCAATTGTAGCGGCTTTGTTGCAAGGTGCTGAATAACGTCCTCTAGACTTTCGAAAACAGCCACTTCATGTGAAAAATCCAGCACAGCCGCAGACCATTTCTGATGCACAGCCTCTATGTCATCCACGTTGAGCCTCTGCAATGCATCTTTTCCTGGGATGCCTAAAGCAAATCGTAATGCCTCAAAGGGATAATCCTTTTGTGTTTCTTTTCGTAAGGTTCTTTGCAATGACTGTAAAATCGCTTGCTCTGTATCCAAAATCGTTCCATCTACATCAAATATAATCGCTCTTAACATGTATACCCCTCCTAGTTAAAGCACGTTATTTATATATGCGCATAATTGCTGATACATTTCCTCTTCATAATCCTTCTGGCCTCTTATAAATTTCTCCTTTAAATTATAAAAACATATTTCAAGATATTCCTGATTATGATGCTGTTGAAAGGGTCTCCTATCCTTTACTGGGCCTAAACCCTTAAAGTAGTTATTCTTTTTTTCGAAGGTTCGAATTTGGTAACCCCGCTTCTTCATTTCATCCATGACTTTTTCAGTATACAAATACAAGTCTTCTTTCGGGTATTCGTATATATAATTAATCAGTATATGCTGATCCTCTTTCGCAAATATGCTATTTAGCTCTCTCCACTGCGACAATAGTTGTCCCTTTGGTAGATACGCAATTAAATCTATATGCCATAACCTCATGTGCCTTCCCCTTTCTATTAATCAACCATTAATGTAAAATATTACTTACTATGATGCTAAAACTGACGGAGGGATAGTATGGAAATAAAAACTGCAACGCTCGATGAAATTCCGCAAATTGAGCGTTTATACCAAGAGCTTTTTTTTGAGATGTCGATTCTTCAACCTAAATATATCAAACCTGCCAAACAAGATGCCAACTTTATCAGGTTTACGATCATTGAAGATGATTCAGATATTTTAATCGCAACATTCGAGAACGAAGTAGTAGGCTTTTTGCTAATTCAAGAAACAACGACCCCACCCTATACTTGCTTGGTTGAACACAAATATGCTTTTATTGTGGATGTGATTGTTGGCAAGCATTACCAAAATAAAGGAATTGGCTCTGCTTTATTAGATGAAGCAAAAAAATGGGCAGCCTATCGTCACTTGGACTATTTGGAGTTAAATGTATTGACTGAAAATAAAGGCGCTAAATCCTTATATGAAAAACACGGGTTCAAGGATACAAACCAGACAATGCGCTTAGAATTTTAAGTATGTGATGAGAAAGAAGGGATTTCAATGGAAGAAATGAAAACCGTACAAAAGAAAGCCAACCTCGTCGTGCCTGTCTTTATTGGCATGGGATTAGGTGCGTTTATCGGTTTACTTGCCTATGTAAAGGATTGGCTGTAAAAAAATAGACAAAGCCCCTCAAACTGCTTTGTCTATTTTTCAACACTATATTAGTTTACTTTCTTTCAGTAAATCATAAATGATTGTATCCTTTGTTTTATGAATACCCAATTTACCGATTTGCTTTAAGATAAATGGTGCTTCAATATCTGTTAGTTTTTTACCATCCAGCAAACGAGCCGTCGATGCTAATAATGTGCGAACATCAAAGGCAGACGCAAACACCTCTGGCACACCTCGGTCAATCCTTAATAGTTGATAGACTGCCTCCATCGCCGTTCTTACGGAATATTCCGTAGTAAAGACAGTGTCTCTTGCTGTTTCACTGAAGTTGCCAATAAAGGCTAAATTAGCAGACCCTTCTGGCACAACAAGTGGACGATCACCCATTGCTCTTGGCATGAAATAAGAGGTGATGTAAGGCATATAGCATGGTATCGTATTGCAAGAATTTTGTGCAATGTCTGGAATTTCATCCACTGGTACACCCATATGGTATAACCACTCTTGTGCAATTTCAATGCCTGTACATTCCGTAATACTTTTTTTAATAAAATCACCTGGCTTGTTTGATAGTAAGCCATAAATCCAAACAACTAATTGGTCCTTTGGTTGATTTTTAAAGTGAGGTTGTCGGTTCAATGTATAGCTTAGCATCCAATTAGAATCGGTAGCTGTGACAATTCCTCCTGTTACGACCTTACCAGCGTATGGGTCTCTTTTACTGATTTTTTCAATATACGGAGCCACTCGATCATCTAATGTTGTCAGGGTAGCGGAAACAAACCAGCTTTCCTCTGGCAGATTATCGCAGAACTTTTCTGGTCGACCAAATTCTTCACCTTGGGCAGCGATATTTTTCCACAGGGACCAGCTGCCACCTAAATCTTTATTGATAGGGGCTGGCGTATTATTATCCCCGTATGTTGTACTTTCTGTAATACTACCATTTGTCACAAACACGAACTCATTTTCTGTTAGTTCAATATTCTTTTTCACACCGTCTTTTCGTAACACCAATGTATGAGCTACTTTTTTGTCTCCTACCCTATCAACTAAAACATTTTCTACTACCGTATTATATTGGAAATCAACATTATGACTTTCTAAGTATTTAATTATTGGAAGCACGAGCGATTCATACTGATTATACTTTGTAAATTTCAAGGCCGATAAATCTGGTAATCCGCCAATATGATGAATGAAGCGCATAATATAACGACGCATTTCCATCGCAGAATGCCATTTTTCAAACGCAAACATTGTGGACCAATAGAGCCAAAAATTCGATTCAAAAAATTCTTCAGAGAAAACATCTGTGATTTTTTTATCCTCTAATTGTTCCTCAGGCGTAAAGAATAATTTAATCATTTCTTCTGAGGATTTGTCTGATAAGGTGAACTTGCCATCATCCTCTAGTCTTTGGCCTCTATCCTTCATTAATCGACATTTTGAATAATTAGGATCCTCTTTATTAAGCCAGTAAAATTCATCTAAAACCGAAGCATTTTCTACTTCTAACGAAGGAATGGAACGGAATAAATCCCATAAGCATTCAAAATGATCTTCCATTTCTCGTCCACCGCGAATAATAAACCCTCTCGTTGGATTAAGTATACCATCAAGACTTCCTCCTGAAATATCTAACTCTTCAAGAATATGAATGTTCTCACCTTTCATTTGGCCATCACGAATTAAAAAACATGCTGCTGACAGTGAGGCTAGACCTGAGCCAATCAGATAAGCAGATTTTTCATCGACTCCCTCAGGTTTTTTAGGACGTGCGAAAGCTTCATAGTTACCATTGCTGTAATACATATTACCGCCTCCTAATTTATTATTCTAATATAGAATATCATAGGTTATCGGCTAAATGGTAAAATGAGCTAATAATTAACAAAAAATTCAAATCCGCTAATTGTGCGTTAATTTATCTCCTCTTCTCATTGGACAAAGCAAGTGCTTGTATTTTTATAAAAGAGAACCGTACAGTAAATAATCGTACTAACCCCCTTAACGCCTGCCTTAAAAAGGAAAAACCAATTCAATATGTTACTATTCGCTTTGCATAATTATTATCTCAATAAATCTTTTTTAACCTTCATTCCCTTTTTGATGTTTAGCCAATTTCTCGTTACCTCGTTTAAAATTCCCCGTAATTTTAGCTAACAATAGCGCTCAGCCTCTTTCTACTTGACGATTTTAATTTGCTTTCCTTCATAACGTGAATGGCTCCTCGTTTAGTCTATTACGTTTATCGATTTCACTAACAGTTTCATACCCGATTTCTTAATAATTAGATTCAATAATAAAAGAATCTTAGCTTACAACTTTTTCTAATATGTTATTATTAACATATATTATATAAATATGGTATTTTTAGTAACACTTCCAGCATAGTGATAAGGAGAGAGGTATTCATATGGAATGGTTGAATGTACAAACACTAATTTGGTTGTTTCCTATTTTATTTATTATCCACGATTTTGAAGAAATTATTATGGTAGAGAAATGGTTTCAAAAGAATCGTCATAAGCTGTATGAAAGATTACCCCAAAAAATAGCCGATAAAGTGGTAAAACAATTTTCAATGAGTACCGCACAATTTGCTGTTGCTGTATTATTTATCTTTTTGTTTGTCAGTCTCTCTACCATTCTGGCTAACTACTATTTTCTAAACGGAATCGCTTTTACTATTTATTTTTTCACAGCTGTCACACTTGTTTTCTTTATCCATGCTTTTACCCATATTGGACAATCGCTATTATTTCGTTCTATCACACCAGGAGCGATAACATCAGCCATCATTATTATTCCTTATAGCATTATTTTATTTAAATCTTTGTTTACTAGTGGCATCCTTACTTGGCATATCGTTTTGCTAAGCCTGCCTTTTGGCATACTATTTTTCCCTATTGTCTTTACTGCGCATTGGATAGGAAAAAGAGTGATATAGATACATGTTCATGAAAAGACAGAAAGGAGGCAGTAGAATGGCAAAAACTCCGATTTATTTAAAATGGATGATTGGTATTGGGATGCTTATTATCCTAGCCTCGTTGTACTTTTTAAAAGACCATCCTTATTACTTATGGGTTAGGTGGACAGGTAATATTTTATTGATCGTAGGCATCGTATGGATGCCGTTTACTAAAGAAACCGATAAAAAACATGTAAATTCTTAGCAGGAGTAAATCTTCTGCTTTTTTTTACGGTAAATTTACCTACGATTATAATAAAATGATAAAATCAGATAAAAAAAGAAGGTCTTTGTATGTTAGAAAAACTGAATGTATTTCTCCAAAAATACATTGCGATCCTGACCCCATTAAGCTTAATTGTAGGTGTATTCTTAGAAAGCATTGGACATCATTTATTATTCCTTGTCTCCTGGCTATTTGCCTTTATGACATTCTCAGGAAGCTTACATATGAAATTTAAAGATGTAAAAATTTTCATGAAGCATCCAATACTCATTTTATTCTCCATCCTTTTTCTTCATCTCTTGATGCCTTTATGGGCATATTTCTTATCCACCGTTTTGTTTGATGACCATTTGTTGACTGTTGGTTTTGTCTTAGCGGTTGCACTCCCAACAGGCGTAACGAGTGTTATTTGGATCAATATTTGCAAAGGGAACTTACCGTTAGGCTTATCGATTATTTTAATTGATACCCTCCTTTCTCCCATCATCCTCCCCTTCATCCTCTATATCGTTTCGGGTGAAAAAATTGAGTTGGATGTGGCATCCCTGATTCTGAATTTACTATGGATGATTGTCTTACCCACAATTTTAGGTATATTAGTGAATGAACTGTCGAAAGGAGCCATCCCCCAGAAAATTGGTAAAAAGCTTGCTCCTTTTTCAAAGCTATGTTTATTTGCGGTCATACTGATTAATAGCAGCGCCATTGCTCCCTATTTAAAGGATATCAACATACATCTCTTCTTCGTGGTGCTTTTAGTGTTCTTGCTTGCAGTATCAGGCTATCTATTTGCTTACCTCATTGGTCGATACCTGTTAAAAGATGGCCCTCAAATGGCAACCTTTGTTTTTACTGGTGGCATGAGAAATATTGCTGTCGGTGTTATCGTGGCCACAACGTACTTTCCAGGTAAAGTCGCCATGCCTGTTGTGTTCGGTATGCTGTTTCAACAGGTACTAGCTTCCGTTTTTAGTAAGATGGTGAATCCGTTGTATAAACCAGATAAGAGCACCGTATAGACGGTGTTCTTATTTTAGATTTGCACTTATACTAACTAGAAGAATTTTATTTACATTTGAAGGGTGTGCTAATATGTCATACAATTTTCAACTTACCTCACCAAAAATACCTCCGAATCTTGACAAGGCAAATTTTCAGGATATTTTTTATGAGGAGGAACCCTATTTAACAAATTGCATGATTACGGATACCGTCATTGATCACGAGGATGTTGAACGATTAATCGTCTCTCATGTTATCTTTAAAAATGTCACATTCATCGATTGTACCTTTCAAAAAATTGATTTAACGGATGTTGTTTTTGAAAACTGCGATTTATCTAACGCCAACTTAAGTGAAGGCATCATTCATAGAGTGACCTTTAAAAACTGTAAATTATTAGGATTGAATTTAACTGAAGCAAACCTTGGCAATGTTTCATTTGAAAATTGTCTTGCAAACTTATGCAATTTCCCTGAAGTGCGCTTTAAACAAGTGCTATTTGATAGTACCTCCCTACAAGGTGCGAATTTTTATGATTGTTTACTAAATAAAGTGGCGTTTCAGGAAAGTGATCTAAATGATGTGGATTTCTCTCAAACTTCCTTAAAAGGAATAGACATCAGTACATGTAAATTTAAAAGACTTCAAGTAACTCCAGAAAGTTTACATGGGTGTGAAGTCTCTACTGAACAAGCGATCGGTTTTGCCTCCTTACTAGGATTGAAGGTTAAATACTAGTTTAAGGGCTTAAATGTTCAAGAAAAAAAATGAAGCGCTCATCCTTATGCTCGGATAGCGCTCAATTGTTGCAATCCTTCCCTTTACAGGCTATCCTCCTAATTCGCGGGGCTATCCCTCACTTTAAGCGTTCTATCCGCTACTTTTTTAGTTTTATCCTCCACTTTTAGAATTCTATCCTGCTATTTGAGGGCTATCCCTCACTTTAAACGTTCTATCCGCTACTTTTTCAATTTTATCCTCCACTTTAAATAAGGCGTCCGATAATTTATGCTATCAGACGCCTTGTTTGTTATTAAATTCATATTATTATTCGACCGACAGCCTTTTATATAGCATTTCTATATGTTCTATTCCATCTTCTAAATAAACATCGGATGTCGTTTCAAATCCAAAGCCCTCATAGAATTTTAGCAAATATGCCTGCGCAGAAATGCGGATGGCGTCTTCTCCAATCTCCTCTAGAATATAATCAATTGCTCTTTTAACCATTTTCAGAGACAATCCCTTTTTTCTGTATGTTTGCTTTGTTAACACTCTGCCGATTGCTGCTTCTTGATATGCTATTCCTTTGGGAAGAATCCTTAAATACCCAACTACCTCTCCTTGGTCTTCACCAAATAAATGATAAGCATTTTCGTCTTTTGTATCTAGATCCTGATAGACACACTCTTGCTCTACAATAAAAACTTCCGCACGAACCTTCAGTATCTCATATAGTTCTTTTACTGTTAACTCATCAAACTTTTTTATCTTCCAATCCACTTTTATAGCCTCCTTATACTATTCAATTTCATAAAGTATAGCAAAAGTAGAATAAAAGTGGATCAGCTCCTTTTAATGTAAAAGATTAAACTACATATCTAGAAATTTACTTGCGTCACTATTAAACTTCCATAGGATTCCGAATTCTAACTGATAGGTTCTACATCTCTTCTATGAGCCGTTTTCGTTTGACTAATATCACCATATGTGGCAGCTTCCTCATCAATGCCATAGAGTGGGTAAAAGTATCGGCTCTCTGCTGTATCAAGCGTAAACGCATGAAATCCACCTATATTATGCAGCCTTGCATACTCCGTTATGGCATCAAGATCAGGCTTTAAAACATACAGAGCATCCTTCGTCTTTATTGTAGCATTCCATCCAAATGACCTGTATAGCAGTTTTTGAAGAGGCTTGATAACCGTGCATAATCATCAACTGTTTTTCCTAGCTTAGGTTGATCGTTATCATCATGAATTTGACAGATAAACGATCATCCTTCTAAACAACAATAAAAATCATTTAAAATTCCTCTCTATAACGAAAAGGACTCGCACTTTTACTGACACAAAGCACTAGTCCTTTTTGATGAAAGCTAGAGTTTTATACCCAGCCTTTATTTTGTGTGGATTAAGATTGTTGCGTGAGCACGCCATCCTCCATACGATATACATGGTCACAGAACTGTAGCATTCGTTCATCATGGGTGACCATTATGGCAGCTTTGTTACGTTCTTTTGCTTCTTTGGCAAGAAGCTTTACGACCTCAAGTGCCCGTTTAGAGTCAAGGCTAGCAGTTGGTTCATCGGCTAAAATCACTTTTGAGTTATTCATGAATGCGCGCGCAATCGCAACACGTTGACGCTCACCTCCTGATAATTCATTCGGCATTTTTTTAAGTTTATCACTTAAGCCAAGCTCTGTAAGTAGTTGCTTTGCAAACTCTTTATCATCTTTTGTCACTTTACCACCCATTTTTTTCACAAGTAGTAATTGATCAAGTACATTTAAGTAAGGTACTAAGTTTGATGTTTGTAAAATGAAACCAAGCTCTTTTAAACGGAAACTTGCTAATTGTTTTGCTGAAAGATCAATAATATTCCTGCCGTTAATTTCTACAGTACCCTCTGACATCTGTAATAGAGCGCCTGCAATGGAAAGTAGTGTACTTTTACCTGAACCTGATGGACCGATAATGGCTACTAGCTCCCCAGCTTCTACTTCAAGTGTTGCTTGTTTTAATGCTTGAACAGTGCTAGCGCCTTCTTTATAGCTTTTAGAAACATTTTGTAATGATAATAGGGCCATTTATTCCACTCTCCCTAATGCTGTTAATGGATCGATTTTAACGATTTGACGTACAGAAACAATTGAACTTAATAATGCAATAATTAATAAAACAATCGCATAGGATATGATTAATGTCGGTTCTAAGTCAAATGGCATACCTTCTGGTAAAATTTTAGCCGTTAAGTAAGTTAGGACTATACCAATAAGGATACCTAATACTGATAGAATCGCTACTTGTGCAACAATTGCTTTACCGATGAAACCATTACTAGCGCCAATTGCTTTCATGACACCAAATTGTTGTGTCTTTTGCATTGTAATGACATAGAAGAATACAGCGATAATGAATGCAGAGATAACGATACAAAAAGCAAGCATCATCATAATAGTGCCATTTTCTTCTTTATAACCTGGCATACCGTTGATTGCTGTTTTCTTTGTAACCGTTTCAACATCTTTTACGGCTTTGTCGATAGTAGTTGGATCTTCTAAGTTAGGAGCCTTTAGGAAGAATAGCGGAACTTCGCATATTTTAATTCTTTTAATGCTAAAAACATGATGTAGCCTCCATATTTGAAATAGAATTTATATGAGCAAAGATTTTATCCTGCTAAATATGAATTCTTTTTCATTATACACAAAAGTTACACATGTGTAACTAAAATAAGTGACATACTTGTTACTTATTTTGAAATACCATGTAAAATAAGCAATTGGATCTCTTTTAAAAAGCTTTCTATAGGCATATTGAGATGGTTTGGCATATCAATCAATTGAAAAATGAAGCTAAGCAAAATAAAGTCGTTACGATCTTCTGCAATGATCCCCTCTTCCTTACCCTGCTTGATTACTTGTTGAAGTGGTATGTAGAGTCCACCATGCATGTTATTTAATACTTCCTTTTTTTGCTTCACAACTAGTGATACGTCATTAATCTGTGAGGCGAATCCTAAAATTTGATGTAGGTCACGCATATCAAACATACGAACAAGTAAATCCTCAAGCTGTTGTTCAAATGATTGCGAAAAATTAACATTTGAAAGGTTCTCGATGCTTTTTTCCATTTGCCAAACCATAAATTGAATAATAAGTTCTTCTTTATTTGGATATTGTTTATAAATTGCGGCCCTTGATACGCCAATACTTTGTGCAAGCAAGCTCATTGTAAACCCTTGATATCCAACAGATAGCAAAAGCTGATGTGTATGATGCCAAAGGTCTTGTTCAGAAAATTTTTTATCTCGTCCCATATAATACCTCCAATATTCTACAATGCTAACATTGAGACACAAAAAAAGCGAGTAACCTTTAAACATGCTTGATGATTGAGTAGATGGCCTTTTTGTTAATGGTAAAAACTATTCTATAGATAGAAGGTGACGACCATTTCATAATTCCAAAATCAATATTGTCAAATCTCCATAGGTATTTATAACGTAAGAAAGATGAAAGGAATGATTTTCTTTCACTAATCAACAAATTTAATAATCATCTTGGTCTTCTTCATCGCCAGCTTTACAAAAAAATCCATTTAAAATCATCTGTGGTAAAAATAGAAATATACTGGTATATTATAGGTTATATTCTATTTATTTTATGAAGGATGGTGCGTTGATGGATAAAACACTGGAAGATTTACAAAAGGAAATGATTGGTGAAGTAAAGAAGGGATTTCCCATTTTACTTTCTGGTGCGGTTGTCTTTTTACTTTTTACTCTAATGCCCTTATTTTTACCAATTGAAGCTGTACGTTTAATTTGGATCTTTGGCTTAGGTGCCATTTTCCCTATCGGTTTTGGCATTAGTAAAATTCTTGGGATTAATTTAAACGCTACTGGCAATCCTTTAGGGACGTTAGGAGGAATTGTTGCCGCTCCTCAAGCTTTTTACATACCTGTATTTATCATTGTGTATATGAACATACCTGAATACCTTCCCTTTACAATAGGTTTACTTGCAGGCTCTCATTTTCTGCCATACATATGGATTTATAAAAGTAAGGCTTATTTATTTGTGACTTTAGGCGTTTGCTTTTCTGCTTTGATTTTAGGTGGCTTCTTTGTCGATCAAGCCTTCACACTTGTACCTTTAGCCATTTCTATTGTGTATGGAATGGGCGTGCTTTTAATTCTAAGAGAACTTAAAGTCAATCCGATTTAATCACCTTCCTCTAGGTGATTTTTTTAATATTCCAGACCTCCTTCAACTTGAGAAATAAAGTATTCATTTCCTATCCCATACTTGTTCCTTTACAACAAACCTATTAATAAATGAAAGGATGTATAGATGTGCTATTTCCATATCGTAATGATCTTAGGAAAACGTTAATCCCTTACCTAAGCACACTTGATGAGGCATTTTGGTTTAAGACATCTGATTTTTATCCAAATAATGTCGCATGGATTATATCTCATTTATCAAGTAGCGAAGACTATTGGGTGAATGAAATTGGACTTAGGAAACCTTGTATGTTAAACCTTCACGATAATTGTTCGCCCAAGGAAATACTAGATTCCTATATTCAAATTAGAAATTATACGGATGACATTCTACATACATTAGACGAATCGCAGCTCAATGAATTAGTCGAGGTGCCGAAGTTTTCTGATGGTTGGACGCCACCTTCCGTCCCTACACTTAATTGGTTGTTTCATCATGTTTACTCACATGAAGCTTACCATGTTGGGCAAATCTCCGTTATCGCGCATCTTAATGGATTGCCAAAGCCATTATTTTAATAAAGGGCAAAGTAATGAAAGGAATAGCTTTTTAAATGGAGGAACAGTAGTGGGAAAAGGCGTTATTTCCGTACATTATGGTTTGAAGATACGAAGAGAGCACATATAGACCTGTATAACTGTTTATCACATAAGCTCTCGACATTCAGAAAACCATATCAATTATGGATGGAGTTTGTAGAGGAGAATGCTGGTTTGGATTCAGTTACTATCCATACACCCAATCCAGCTGAGGATAATTTCCCACTAACAATAGTAAATGTAGATTGGAATTGTCCTGTCCCCAAATTCCTTAAAGATTTAATCAACCTGAATGAGTGGAATATAGGGCACTATAAGCAGGTATCAACTAACAGCTATTTCATCCAGTCTAAAAATAATGGCGTGAAATCGTAAGGTCGGAAACCATTTGTGGGTTTCCGACCATTTCCTTTAATCCAAATATTCTTGAGCTAGTTGTTGATTTTTATAGATGGCCATACCCGTTTTCAATTTTCTAAAGCCCATTTTTGCATAAAACGGTTCATTCCCTGTTGTGGCAATTAACTGAATGCAGGATACCTCCCTTAACTGTACGATCATATCCTCTAGCAGTAAACGAGCAATCCCTGTACCTTGATAGGCTTGATGCACAACCACATCGTAAATGGCGGCATTAAATACGCCATCTGACAAAGCTCTAGCAAAGCCCACTATTTTTCCATCTACCACGGCGAAAACTTGATGTGTGCTTGCATCGAAAACTTGTTTGATAATCTGTTCATCATGTTTCCTCCACCCAACAGATTGATAGACTTCCTTTAATACTGGCAAATCCTTCTCTTCCATCTTGTATTGAATTATTACCATTTTCATCCTCCTCTTTTTGCTTTCATGAAATCTCTCTATGAAAACGATGTTTATTCTATTATACTAATAAAAAATGATTTGAGGATGGTGGGATAATTATGATGTTTGCTCCATTATTTGAACAGGACGTACCAGCACTTCTTCTTCCTTAACGGTAGAAGCGCTTTTTCTCCGTTATGGGCATAGGTATCTATGAAAACGGAGGAAAAAATATGAGAAATCTAGTAATCGGTGCCATCTTTTTATCGCTTGCTGCGAGTATTTGGGGTGCCATGTATGTAGTCGTTAAAGTAGTGGTGGAGGTTGTGCCACCATTAGAGCTTGTTTGGATGCGCTATTTAATTGCGGTGATTGCACTCGGGATCATCGGGATCATGTTGAGGCAATCCTGGAAAATAGCTAAAAAAGATTGGCTGATCATTTTTCTTGTTGGCCTTATTGGGAACACGATTTCAATTGTGACACAGGAAATGGGCACAATGCTATCCACCGCGCAGATGGGAGCAATTATTACTGCTACAACCCCTGCTTTTATGGTTGTCTTCGCCCGTTTGATTTTAAAAGAAAGTATTACGCTGAAAAAATGCTTGTCCATCGCTCTTGCCACGATTGGTGTTGGAATCGTTGTAGGCAATGGTCAAATCGATGTGACACAGCAATTAGGCGGACTCTATTTACTGCTTGCTGCCTTAACGTGGGCATTGATGTCGGTATTCGTCAAAAAGGTACCAAGCGATTACTCACAAATTGTTGTCACAACCTATACATCTATGATTGCCGTGATGCTATTGACCCCTTTTGTCCTTCCAAGGCTAAACAATTTAGATCTGGCAAGTGTTTTACAGCCGACCATTTCAGGTGGCTTGCTTTACTTAGGCATTATCTCAACAGCCGGTGGGTTTTTATTGTGGAATAAAGGGCTTCAACTAATGAATGCGTCTAGTGGCGGCTTATTTTTCTTCTTTCAACCGATTGTTGGCACCTTTTTAGGCTGGACCTTATTAGGAGAGACGATTGGGCTTTCCTTTTGGATAGGCTCCCTATTAATTTTTAGTGGCGTTTTTATTGTCATTCGAGACGAATAAATCGAAGTGCGTTTCTATGTTAGATAGAAACGCACTTTTTATGTTGGCTCAGCTTATGGTCATTGAACGTCTTGTTGACACATATATTGCCAATGCCTAAAGGAGTTGATATTCTGAACATCTTTTTAGATAACTTAAAGGATTTTACTTTATTAATTTTTTTACTTGCTAGTATGATTTATTGTCGACAGCTAAAATTAACGAGGTGGCAACGAAAATTATCGATTGGTGAATGGAGCATGTACATCCTGCTCTCTATTGCCCTTCCCCTTTATGCAGTGCTTTATCTTGCTTTTCTTTTAGGAGCATAGGAAAATAATACATCATAGGCTATTTTTGGAGGGATTTCATGTTTCAAACAATCGATCATTTTTTACAGTCTTGGGCATTTGAAGCCGCTGCTACGCAAAAATTACTTAATCACCTTACAGATGAATCGCTACATCAGGCAATCACTCCCGAAAACTGGACTTTAGGACGCATTGCTTGGCACACGGTTACTGCTATTCGAATTATTACCTCGAATTCGAATTTAGCGTTTGAAGCCCCAGCAAAGGATTTTCCAGTTCCTACTTCTGCTCAGTTCATTGCAGATGGCTATCACCAAGCGAGTGAAGCCTTTGTGGAAGCGATACAATCGCAATGGACTGACAAGACAATGACTGAAACGATTGAATTTATTGGTCAACAAATGCCCAATGGTTCCCTGTTATTATTTTTACTACAGCACCAAAGTCATCATCGCGGTCAAATGACGGTTCTGATGCGTCAGGCTGGTTTAACTGTTCCAGGTATTTATGGTCCAGCGAAAGAGGAATGGGCTCAGTTTGGGTTGGAAGCTCCTCAAATGTAGCTAAGCTTGTGCCAAATAATAAAGAGGTTGTCTATTTTTTAAGACAACCTCTTTTATTTATTAACTATAAAGATGCTAGCAAGTTATTAGTATCAGCAATGGTTGGGTTAGCGAGGTAATGTCCGCCTTCAATTTGCAGTGTTTGGCCCGTCATAAATTTTGATTCGTCAGAGGCTAAAAATACAACTGCATGGCCAATATCATCCGCTTCTCCATGATATGGTAGCGCATTAAATTTCGCATAAATTGCCAGCATTTCTTCTGGCATATTGTTTTTCGCGGCAGGTGTTAAAATAAGACCTGGTGCAACCGCATTACAACGGATATGATCCTTCCCAAATTGTGTGGCAATGTTTCTTGTCATATTCACCACACCTGCTTTTGTTGCCCCATAGGCTGTACGAATTTGGTCACTGGCGAACGCAGCCATAGAAGCCGTATTAATAATTGAGCCCCCACCAGCTTTTTGCATATATGGAATGGCAAAACGACTTCCTAGTAATATAGATTTTAAATTCACATTGACTAAGCGGTCCCACTCATCTAAATCAATATTTAATACATCTAAATCTTTCTTCAGGTTAGTTAGACCAACATTATTAAAGAGCACCGTTAAGGAGCCATATCGTTCTACAGTGAAGTTCACGGCCGCTTCAATGGAGGAAGCATCCCCTGCATCAAGGAAAACGGCTGCCGCCTCATACCCATCATTGACTAAATTTGCTGCTGCTTCTTTAGCACCCTCTACATTAAAATCAGCAATGACTACTTTTGCGCCCTCTTTTGCTAACAAGCTAGCTGCTGATAAACCAATACCAGAAGCTCCACCTGTCACTAATGCCACTTTATTTTTTACTCGATTCATTTTCAATTCCTCCTTCAACTCACACGAAAAAGAGCAAATCAGCTCTCCTAACGTAAAATAGTTTAACACTAAACTATTTATTTTTAAACTAATATCTCTAAATGTAAACACGTATATTTTCATCCTGAATCGAAATACTTCTATAAAGTGCTATTTAAATAAGGACGTGCAAGCAAATGCTAAAGAAAATTACTTTTTCACTATGTATTTTTTTATTTTACCAAACCACGGAACATGCAAGTGCGCATCCTCAGCCACCCACTTTTGAGGGAAAATTTGATGAAGCTGGCTATCAATCAGTTGAAGCGGCTGTGAAGGAATTTGAACAGCATTATAGTAAGGTTAAACTCCCAACTGTTTTACCCCCGTTTTCCATCACACATAAGTTTGGTCGATTTTACAAAGATCATCACTATGGCATGTATGATTCACTTAACATTCTCTATGTTCATAACGAAATGAAACAGCATATTTTTAAAATGGATATTCGACCTATTCAACCGAAAGTGAGCTTTTCAGGAAAAGCATATATACTGCAAGATGGTCGTCAGGGAATTTATTTTGAGCAGCTGCTTTTTAACTTCTTTGTCTTTGAAGAAAGCAATTTACATTATCTTCTCGGCATTTATAAAGATAGCACGAATCAGGAAACACCCAATCTTTTCGTACAAATAGCCAATTCGATAAAGTCAAATGAAGTCACAACATCTATATATTTTCCTTCATCTATACAATGAATATGTTGTTATGCTATAATACTTTAGAAAACCTCAAAGGGTATTAACCAATTCTGAGCTACAGTGATGCATATCGCTGTAGTTTTTTCTATGCTATCATTTCCTTAAACTTACATTACGAGGTGAGAATATGGAAACAAATACTTATAGTTGTAAAGCCTGTAGCGGTCAATCTTTTTCTGAAGGGAAATTAGATGGCTATGCTGCTTTAAGACCCGTGAATACCATCTTTTCCACAGGTTCACCCCTTATTTTCACTGTCTGTACGCAATGTGGAGAAATTGCCTCTATTAAAGCTACAAAACCTGAAAAGTTCAAGTAAAAAACAAGAGAGCATCATTTCAATAATGAAATTTGCTCTCTTGCTTTATGTTTCTTTATTATTCTTCTTTCCCCATTGATACGGCTTTTTGGACCAATTCCACATCCAAACAAAGAAATAGATGAAGACCATTGTGATGACCATCATCGTTATATTTTCTCCCCATGCAATCGACTCATGCTTCCTCCATTGATTCACCGTTCTAACAATGAAGTACAAAAAAGGATAAATAAAATAACCTACTTGATCCCGTCGCAACTAAACACGCCTCCTCTTAGAAAAGATGATTTTCCCTACTCACCAATCATCGTCGCAAGCTTCATCATCGTTTTCCAATTGCGAACTGTAGCAGGCACCTCTAGCTTATGCAGTTGTTGACTAAGCTTGGCATTGCGAATGCTATCGTAAAATAAAAGATAGACATCTCTCCCCTTAATAATGGAGCGCTCTTTTTCACTTACATACTGTAATAACTTAGCACCGTTCTCTTCAGTTGGAACTGTTGAAAGTAGTGCAACATGGAGACTTTCCCCTGTAGCTGTTGCACTTGCATCTGCTAAGTCTTGTTCTGAGAAAGGACAATTGTTCACAATAGAGCGGAATTCTTCAGCTGTACGAATGATCACTGTACTCGTAATAGTGAAGGTAGTTTGGATGGTCTCTTGAATTTGCTGTTGCAAAAGTTCTGCTGATTCACTCGATTCAAACAGGATATTGCCACTTTGAATATAGGTCCGAATGTTTTGGAGCCCTAGTGGTTGCAGCGCATCTCTTAATTCAACCATTTTTAATTTATTGTGCCCGCCTACATTAATACCTCTTAAAAGTGCTACGTATTTAGTCATTCGCTTCCACCTTTCCTTTTATCTATAGTATAGCAATAATTAGGGAATAATAGGAAAAAACTGCACCCTTTCATGCAGGGCGCAGCTTGATTAGCTATACTAATTGATGGATATCTTCTATTAAGCGATCCACATTTTCTTTGGTCGTAGCCCAGCTTGTGCAAAAGCGCACAACCGTATGAGTATCATCGTATGCTTCCCAAATGGAGAAGGAATATTTTTCTTCTAACGTTGGAAGTAGATGGTTTGGTAAAATTGGAAATTGCTGATTCGTTTTTGAATCATAGCGCATTGCGAAGCCTTTATCGAGAAATGCCTGTCGTATCAGCATGGCCATATCTACCGCATGATGGGAGATATCCATATAGAGCGTATCTTCAAATAGCGTTTCGAACTGAATGCCTAATAATCGACCTTTGGCAAGCAGCCCCCCTCTTTGCTTGATCATGTAGCGGAAATCCTTTTGATAAGCAGGATTCACGATGATGACTGCTTCTCCAAACAATGCACCCATTTTAGTGCCACCAATATAAAATACATCGCAAAGCTTAGCGATATCAGCGAGAGATAAATCACTGTGTTGTGCCACTAGCCCATAGCCTAAACGAGCACCATCGATAAACAGCGGTAGGTCACAGTCTTGACAAACTTCTCGTAAGGCTGTTAATTCTGCTTTACTATAGGTCGTGCCATTTTCCGTAGGATGAGATATGTACACTAAGCCTGGCTGCACCATATGCTCATGTGTGCGATCTAGCCAGTGCGCATCATAGCAGGCTTTCACCTGTGCCGCAGTTAGTTTGCCATCATCGCTAGGCAATGTCAGCACCTTATGACCCGTTGCCTCAATAGCTCCTGTTTCATGCACTGCAATATGCCCTGTACTCGCAGCAATGACGCCCTGATGAGGACGCAAAATAGACGCTATCACGGTCATATTCGTTTGTGTACCACCAACTAAAAAGTGAATGTCTGCCTGCTCCGCTGCAATCGCTTTTTTAATAAACGCTCTTGCTTTTTCGGAATGCTCATCCATACCATACCCTGGAGATTGTTCTTCATTTGTTGCCACTAACCGCTGCAAAATTTGTGGATGGGCACCTTCTGCATAATCATTCTCGAATCGAATCATAGCTACTACTACCTCCAAATTCTCTCTATCTATTCCTCTATCTTACGCCTGTTGCTTCATTTTCGCTATATCTTAAAGAACAGTTCACAGTAGTTGTTAGTTATGAGGTGATGAAATTTTAAATTTGTACTTCGGAGGAGATCGATGCCAAGCAGATCTCATCCGCTTTGATCACGCTATAAACAATTTCCTCTTTGTTTGATTACTTGGGATTCATTTTGGAGCGGCTTCTCCTTAGTTTGGATCACCTCAATCAATCTCTCAATATTTCAGAAGGGCCACCTTCATTCCCCGCCGGAGCCACAGGATGAGTCACTCGAAGTGGCACTAGAATCAGCACATTGTTGACTGTCCTGGGAGGAAAGATATGCATCATTTGTTGAAAATTCGTTAGTGGAATGGATATGGTGGTTGTGCTCATTCGATTTACTGTGATTTTTATTTGCATTACTGACGATGCCTATAACAACCACAACTCCAACAAATACGATAAATAAAATCATTTATTCCAGCTCCTTTCATTCATTCTATAAATTGTAACATTAAATCCACGATTGTTAGTAGAGATCTATGTAAACGTGGCAATAGATAAAATAACACCACAATCGAAAATGATTGTGGTGTTTACGTTATGATTGCGATTTGCGTGTGGCAGATTTTTTTGAACGATTTTCTTCGCTCGAATTTTTCTTTTGCTCTTGTGTTAAAGCATTTTCTTCGCGCACATCTAAATCATCTGGACTTAAATCTGTCGCTAATTCCGCCAACTCTGACTGACGTTTATATTGCTTGCCCTTTGTCAAAATGATCACCTCCAAGTAGTATTACATTGCCCTATTTGGTTTGATCTATTCCCGCGACGGTATGAAATGATTATTTCTAGCTAAACTAATTGCACCATCTGCTGGTTCAAAAGATGGTGATAAACTTGTAAATCTTGCTCATATAAACGCTGATAGGTCGCTAGGCTATGCTGTTTGATATTGTCAAAGTCCTTTTCAGGAACTAAGCGATGTGTACGGTTAAGCATCCATGCATTTTCCCAAGCTGTTTGCTCAAATTGAATATTCATTTTATGTTCTTCAATCAGCATGGCTAGTAGTTGTTCCTGACGATATATTTCTTTTAAGGCATGTTGCTTTTTCATTGTAAAGATTTCTATTGTACGTGGAAGTGATGCCTGTAATGCTTCTCGATCCACTGCATGACCTAGCTCATGTAGGGTCATTGTTTTGACATAAATTTCAAGTGAAGTTGGAAACATTAGTTCATTTCTTGCCTCTACTAATCGTTTCGCATCAAATCCAACATAATCCCCAATAAAGTTATAGCTCATATTAATACCTGAATCGTCTTGTTTTATCTTAACCGTCATGTTCACAGTCTGCACGACGGATTGAATTACCTGAAATAGTACTTTTTCTTTAAGTTGTGTCATTCTCTCAATCCTCATTTCCGCTAAAAACAAGTAGAAGCGGATTAAATATATACTACAATTAGGAGAAATTCAACAAATTTATCCTGTGGATTGAGAGGAACTTAACAACCAAAAAGGCGCCTGTAGTTTAAAACTACAAACGCCCTGTGTGTGAAGGGTTTCAAGCTATTTAAAAGTGATTAGTTATTGTTGTTATTTCGACGATTTTGGTTGCCGTTGGAGTTGTTACTACGCTGTTTACTGCGTGCTTCTCCACCTTTACGTCCTATTTCTTCATAAAAATCGTCGTCGTGCTTTTCAGAGGTAGCTTCTCCGCCTTTGCGGCCAATTTCTTCATAAAATTCTTCGCCGTGGTTTTCAGCCGTAGCTTCTCCACCTTTGCGACCAATTTCTTGATAAAATTCATGTCCATGATTTTTAGACGTAGCCTCGCCGCCTTTACGTCCTATTTCTTCATAAAAATCACGGTCATGATTTCTGGAGGTAGCTTCTCCGCCTTTACGTCCCGCTTCTTCGACAGACATGTTTTCATTGTTGTTTCTGTTGCGATTGTTTTGCTTGTTAGCCATTTCTATTCCTCCTAAATATTTTTTGAGCTTTTTACTAGCTCGCTATTTATATTCCCAGTCAAAACACATCTAAACATATTTTTTTAAAAAATTGATTTTCTTATTGGAATAGAACGCTGTTAGGTGCGGATTGTTAACAAACCCATCAATCATATACATGTACCCTTTCCAATATAATACTAATCTATAGTATGTCATCGATGATGAAAGAAGGGTGATGGAAAAATGACGACGCTCACAAAGCCATCTATTGGTTTAACACAATTTACAGACTTCACAATGAAGGGAAGCGCAGCAAAAACAAAGTTTGTGAAGGATATAAAATATCAGGGAGAATACCATCCAATAAAAGATTATTGGAAAGCCTTGCGTGATGGATTAAAAAAATACCATGAACATCGTTTTAATGATACCTATTTACTAGACCTCGTGGATAATGCCCTACCTGCACGCCAGAAAAATTACCAAGAAGCCGTTAAAGCCTATATAAAATTTGTAAAAAATAAAAACGTTCAGTGGTTTGAACCAGGTAAGGCGAATTGGTATTGCGACGATTTAATTGTGCGTTCCAATCCTGAACTCGGTTTAATCATTGACGATGTACCCTATTTAATCAAGCTGTATTTTAAAGGAAAAAATGAGCGCATCGATAAACATAAATGTCGATCTGCCCTCACTCTTCTAAAGGACTCCCACTATGCGGTCGAACACCCTGATTCTGTTAAACACGCCATTTTAAACGTACAAAAAGGTCGCTTGATCACAGATGATGATTCAACGGACTATCATCAAATTGCCCTCGAATCGGATGCAGCTCAATTTATGTTTATTTGGAATAGGCTCTAGCTACTTGTAATTTGGTACTTCCATCTCTATAAAATGACTGACAAAAATATATTCAGATATGATATTTTATATTCCAATATGATATGCTTTTATTCCATTACAAAAAGACATTCTTTATAGGATAATAAAAATAATCGAGAAAACAGAAAAAAAGGAAGTGCTACTTTGAATGCTGAATTGGTGATGCAGGAGCTAGAGGCTCTTGGCAAGGAACGGACGAAAAAAATGTATATATCAAATGGCGCCCATGAGCCGTTATTTGGTGTGGCAACAGGTGCCATGAAGCCTATTGCGAAGAAAATTAAAATCGATCAAACTCTAGCAGAAGAGCTTTATGCCACTGGCAACTATGATGCAATGTACTTTGCTGGCGTCATTGCAGATCCAAAAGCCATGACTGTGGAAGATTTTAATCGATGGATCGATGCAGCTTATTTTTATATGCTGTCGGATTATGTAGTAGCGGTTACTTTAGCAGAGGCACCGATTGCTCAGGAAGTGGCGGATGCGTGGATTGCCAGTAGTGAGGAATTGAAAATGTCTGCAGGCTGGAGCTGCTATTGCTGGCTATTAGGGAATCGCAAGGACAGCGAATTTTCCGAGAGCAAGCTAGCTCATATGCTGGAAATCGTAAAAAATACCATTCACGATGCACCTGAACGCACAAAATCGGCCATGAATAATTTTTTATACACAGTAGCTATTTCCTATGTGCCGCTCCACGAACAAGCAGTAGCAACCGCACAGGCGATTGGTCCTGTAGAGATGAAGCGAGACAACAAAAAAAGCACGCAGCTAAATGCTTATGAAACAATTCAAAAGGAAATAGAACGAGGCAGAATTGGCTTTAAACGTAAATATGTGAGATGTTAATCATCGCATTTTAAAGGCATCTATCCCATAAGGATGGATGTCTTTTTAAATGAAAAATCATTGAATAATAATATATTTTTATTGAAAAACGATAAATTTTATTTTAAAATCAATATATCATTACCAGTGAGGTGATTTGTATGAAACATAAAAAGGGGTCAACCCTTTTCCTAAAGAGTGTGATCATACTGCTAGGTATCCCTGTATTAGCTTTAGGACTATTATGGCTACCTGGGATGGCAAGTAGAGATGCAGTGGCACATCCCGCATCCTCCTATTTGTCTTATCTTTTTTTACTCTATGTGTATGTACTATGTATTCCCTATTACACAGCGTTGTATCAGACCTATCGCCTCTTAACGAACATCGACCAGCATAAAGCTTTCTCCAAATCTTCTGTACGGGCTTTGAGAACGATCAAAAATTGTGCTCTCACGATTGTAGCCGGCCTTGTGCTAGGTATTGCAACAATTATGATGATGTTTACTGGCAAGGAAGATATTACAGGAATTATTACACTGACACTCATCAGCATCTTTGTAACAAGTACGATTGCAACCTTTGCAGCCATTCTGCATCGACTACTTCAAAAAGCCATTGATCTCCAAAACGAAAATCAATTAACCATATAACAAAAAGGCACTAACCATTCTTGACTGGTAGTGCCTTTTCATGTTTCGAAAGTATTTAAAACTAATTTCCTATAAAAACATATCAAAATTCTCTTTTCGATAGTATAATAATTACATATTTTGATAATTGGAGGATTTATATGAAGAAATTGGTTTTGTTGATGGCGATGCTTACATTATTTTTCACCACAGCCTCTATTGCGAGCGCACATCCAGGGCGTTTAGATAGCAATGGCGGTCACAACTGTTCTGACAAATCAAAGGCTAAAGGGCTTTGTTCTGGCTATCATTATCATAATGGCAATAGTGGCAATAATACAGGGACTTCTTCAGGCGGTCAAAGTTATTCTACACCAGCACCTAAAGCAACGGTAGCACCTGTATTAACGAAGGTTGCTGTCTATTTAAATGACGTGAAGCAAAATTATACGCCTAGCGCTTATATGAAAAATGGCACAACCTTAGTGCCAATGAAGGCAATTTTTGAATCTCTTGGGGCATCGGTTAGCTATGATAATGCAACGAAAAAAGTAACGGCCACAAAGGACAGTAAAAAAATTGTGATTGGTGTGGGGAATAAAACGGCTTATGTTGATACAAATGGTTCTGCATCAACAATCACACTCAGCCATCCTGCTGAAATATATCAAGGTACAACAATGGTGCCTTTACGTTTTGTCAGTCAAGCACTTGGCGCAAATGTAACATTTGATGAGGCAGCACTTGTTGTTTATATCTCAACTAAATAATGGACAAGTCTTAAGCAGTATGCTCCTACAAGGTGCTGCTTTTTTATTGTTTCCTAAAGTTAAAATCATACTTCTTGTTGATTTTACCAGCAATCGTTTCTAGAAATAAAGCCACTGTCATATTCTCGACTTCATTTGTATACCATGCTAGCTTTGCACCATAGTTCTTTTTATTATAATTCACTTCTAATGGCCAGAAATTTTTTGTTTTATACGTATAATCAAATTTTACATAGAGTTGCTTACCATCGGGACATTCCATCACCACCTGGTATAATGGATTTTTTCTTTCTTGTTCAAATTTTACTTTTCTTATTTTGGTTAACATCAAAACCCCTCCTCTCTTCTACTACATTCGACAAAATTTTGAAAAAACCTTTATTTAATGAAAAAGGATAAAGCTCGCGATGACTAGGAGCTTTATCCTGCACAATTAGTTGGCTATAAATTTGTCGTAATAGCGTTTCAGCATGGTCGCCATTTGCTCTCTTGTTAAGGCGCCTGCTGGATTCATGTTTTTACTTCCATCGCCTCGGATAATGCCTTCGCTAATTGCCCACTCCCAAGCCTCTTTATGGGCTGCCCCCACTTCTCTGCTTGTTTGTAAACTAGCTTTTTCAGCTAGTATGCTTTTCAACGTCTCTATTTCTTGTTTTAGCTCATTATATTGTGACACTGTTAATCCCTCCTCAAGCCCATTTTTAATATCTTGCTGGAACTGTGCTTCTGTAATCCCCATACTTTTTAAATAGTCAAAAGGATCTTTGTGCGTAGTGCCTCCTAGATTTTCCGCAATCCATCGATGTGACTTAATGCCGTTGCCGCTACCATCTAAAACAGTGGGAACCCCTGCCTCTATAGCAAGTTTACGTAACAGCCAAATATAAGCTGCATAGTCCTTTTTAAATTGTTCCTTGTCAGCAGTCCGTGCCAGTTCCACCTGGGCATAGCTATACGGATTTCCCTTTGGTCCACAGCCATATTGCACGCGATTGACTGGGGCTACTTGCACGATTCTTCCACCACCACCTACCCAGTGAGAAACAAAGGCATTGGCTTTATTTCGATTCATATAGGCGATTTCGTTTTCCAATGCCTTTGGACCTGTATTGCTGCCATTACCTGATTCATGCGCCACAATGTATTTGACTGCCGTTAGCGTCTGATTTGGTAGCCCTGACATCATCTGTTTTTCAATAACATAACTCATGTTGCACCATCCTTTCCTATTATTTTTTAGTGACTGACGCTATGTTATTTTTGTCTTTTTGGGTTTTTTTAGGGTAAACAACAAATAATTAGAGGTTCCTTTTGAGGCTTATTAGCTTCTTTTCGCGCTTAAGGCTACTGCGATCGTTTCACCTCTCTTTCCTCGAAGCTATGAAGAGTGAATGTCACAAGGACATCCACTTACTATTAGTAAATGCGCGCACAAAAGTGTTTTCTAGTTAGTTGTGCTCTTTTACTATTTTTTCATTATGATTTTATAACCTCTTTTCTCGCTTCCAAGCATTGACAAAGTATTGTTTTCTGTAGTATTTTAGTTCTTCTAAAATATTGAAAGCGAGGAAAGAAAGTGTGCAGGCAGTAGAGATTATTCGTCAATTACCAAGCTTACACGGCTTTACACAGCTAGTGAAAATTAACAAAGGCTATTCACCTGATAGCAAGTATCTGGTAACAGTAGGTGAAACGCGCTATTTGGTGCGCTTGTCAGATCTAGCACATCATGACAAATGTGCAGTAGAGTTTTCCTTGCTCCAAGAGTTAGCAAAGCAAGGTGTAAGAACACATAAAGCCGTTGACTATACCTTGTTTCAGGAAGCCAGCGTATCCGCAATGGTCGTTAGCTTTTTAGAAGAAACACCAGCAGATGAAATTATTCAGGAACTTTCTGACTCTGAGCAATTCCACCTTGGTCTTGCGGCAGGGAAAGAATTGAAAAAAATACATCAAGTGAGCCCTCCGCAAATAATTCATTGGGAGACAACACAGCTCAAAAAGTTTTCTAGCTATTTGAAGGCATACCAACAAGATGCCTATCAACTTCCACAAGAAGCTAAACTATTGCGCTTTATTGAAACGCACTTACCACTGTTAAAGCAACGCCCCATCACCCTGCTTCATGATGATTTTCATCTCGGTCACATTATTTGTAAAGGACATACTTACAATGGGGTGATAGATTTTAATGGCTATGATGTGGGTGATCCTTATCATGACTTTTATAATCTTGCCTTATTTAGTAGACGACAAAGTATCCCCTATTGTATTGGGCAGATTGATGGCTATTTTTCATCTGCACCAGACGATATGTTTTGGCGGTTATATGCTCTCTATGCAGCCATGACTATCTTTTCAACCATTGTTTGGACTCGTCACTATGACCCACGCTCCTTTGACGATGCGTTGGAAAGAATTCACATGATTTTACAGGACCATGATGACTTTTCATCGATTAAACCTTTATGGTATGTGGAGAATTTATTCACTCCGTAAGAGGGCTAATATTTTTTGTCGTTCTGCTGCAAAATCAATTGTTGGCTGTGATTTTGGTTCCTGATCGCCACGCTGCTGAAACCACTGCGGAATGATTTCCCGTCGTCTGGCTTTAGAATGTGATGACACTTGCTGCTTGCGGGCTTGAAAACGTTGCTGCTCGATAGCAATATCTGCAAGATTCTTTATATTCTGATCGCACCAATTTTGTAAGATTCTCTCTACATACCGCCAGCGTAAAACATTATGCTCCACCGCTAGCTTCATCGCATAGATGACCATGTCCTCTGAAAAAATAGTGAGCCAATGACGAATTTTACTAGCAATGTAGGTTGTTTGTGTGCCAAAGCCTTGTTGCACATAAAAGTGATGGGCAGTGCTAGTAGACTCCTTATCATCTTTATCTTTTAGTAATTGATTATTTAGTAAATTATTATTTAGTAGTGTGGGCTTTTCCGTCGATGGTACAACCGTTGACGAATTTCCCGTTGACGGTATAGCAGCACGTTTTGATGCTTCATAGACGAAAAATTCTACCCTACCGAACTTGCCGTCTTTTCCTCGTTCCTGTACTTTTTGAAGATAGCCCGCCTCTATGAGTTCATCCAAAATTTTGGCTGTCGCTTCCCGCCCACATTTACTACGAATTGCTAAATCTGCAAGACTAAATGACCAATCATCTGGCAAAGACAGCATATAGGCAAGCAGACCCTTTGCTTTCCAGCTTAATTGCTCATCGTTTAAGAATGCTTTATCCAAAACCACAAAATTCTCCTTTTTAGCTACTCGATAAATCATGACGCTCCCTCTTTCCATCTAATGTCCTTTCTAACTATATAAAGAAAATTTTTAAAAATGGGACATAAAAAAAAGTACATGCCATGAAGCATGCCCTTTTAAGCAGATGAAATGAATTTTTTAGCGAATTCCTATTAAGACAAAGGCATTCCAATTCATGCTATAGAACGTTTTGATGACTTTGCCTACTTCAAGATTTAGATGGAAATATAATCATGATCTGTAAGTATAATGAAAGCAGCAGAAGCAAACAATTGCTTCTGCTTTTTTATTCATAAAGCTCTTTATAGACGATGACTTTTAAAGCGGCAATCTCTTCATCGGATAATTTGCCTTCCACCATTTGCAGTGCTTCTTCCTGCGTCATCGAGCCGTCCTGCAATTTTACACGCATGTCGTTCAAATCGGTAATGCCCACTTTTTGAATTAAGACTTTCGTTGCCTCTTCTTTTGTCGTAAACGGTAATGTACTGCTATCGACCGTTTTCGCCTCTTCCATATAGGCTTTTAATTGTGGGTCATTTTCAATGGTACTTTTGATGTTTTCCTTTTGTCCGCTATTTTCTAATTCTGTCGACAAGGTATCTACAATTTTTTCAGAGGCAAATTTTGTGCCGAAATGCAGCACACCATACCCCACTACACCAACGAATAGAGCAATTACCACTAGAAATTTAATCAATCTCAACTACGCTCACTCCTTTATACACGTTCATCATACTATATGGAGCGGGTGTTGAGAAACAATTCTCCCTAGAAATTATGTAAAAAAACCCCATCTATGAAGATGAGGCTTATTTAACGTATTTCAAATACTTCCGCACAAATTCTACAATGTAGAGAACTTCCTCTTCTGTCATCGTTAGCAGCTTGCAAACACGCTGTAGTCTAGCAGGTAATGCTAATTGCTGACGCACCTGATGAATATACATATATTTACATTTTCGCGGATTTACTTTGTCTCGTATTTGCTTATATCGTAGATAAGCATAGCGGGCAAAGGCGTTGAGCATCTCCCGCTCCTGCTCATCACGCTCCCTCTTTTTAGCAGCCTCATCAATGATGTCCGTGTCAAATATCTGTGTACCATCTGTTAATTGCATAGTACCACCTCTCTATTGCAAATGTACTCCTCTCTATTAAATGCAACGAAAAAAGCCACACCTAGGGTAGATGTGACATTTTTTATGATTTTTATATGTAAAGATTGATGGATAACCTGTAAAATGTGGTGGATAGAATGCTAAATGTGACGGATACAATGTCTAATCTGACGGATACAACGCTCATTTTGATGGATAGAATCGCTTAGATTGGATTGCTCCTTCAAATCGGTGGTTTGAATGCTAAATGTGATGAATACAATGCTTTTTCTGATTGTTGGCCACTATTAGCTTCATAGATAATATGCAAAGATTGCTACAATAATGTTTGGTATGGCTAATAGTAAAGCGTTATTCATGAGGAGATTTCGTTCACTTCTGTCTTCATTTGTTTCTGTTGCGAAATTGGCGCGCATTCTATCTCCGCTTGCGATGGCTCCTGACAATAACATGGCAGAAACGATGAAAATTCCACCGAGTAGCCCTGAAAGCAAATGGGCTTCCTCTGTACCCCATATGAGAATGGAGCATATCACACCTAGAATGGACAAGATGGTGCCAATGCCTATATACTTCATTTTCAGCCCTCCTTCGTTTATTATACGGCTAACCGCTCTTTTTCGTTTCAATAAACCCCTATTTTCTTATACGAAATTTTTCCTTTTCCAGTAAAATAACTATAAGGAGGGAGGCTATGCAAATGAAAGACAAAATAAGAGCGTTAACGAAAATGACCTTAGATGATTTAGTACATAATAGATATGAGAAACTTCAACAGGCGAAGATATTAACAGAGGATACTGCTATTTTTCTGCAAGAGGTTTTCGCCTTGCAAGGTACCTTAACATGGCCGCTGGATGAAGCTTCCGTAGCTATTGATGTGTATGAAATGGATGACCAAAGTTGCTTTACAACAGAAATTCGTTATTTATGGTTTGATGATGAAGAAAGTGCTGTGGTTCTTTTTTGCAAGGCCTATACAAATGCAGATCAAACGGAGATCACTGCTTTTATGATTGATACGGTTGATGCCTAGTATAGTATCCTCGCCAAACGTTCATAGTAAGTATGGTGTGAAACTCACGCCGAATCATACGACGGAGGGATCAATTTATGAATGGAATTCGTGAAGGTTTAATCCCCACTATACTTGGGTCAGCTGTTACGGCGGCAGGCTATGCAATGAAGCAAAAACATGGCTCTAACAAAATGGTGGCCAATACGATTTTTGGCTTTGGCTTAGCGCACATTGTGTTAGGTGCGATTGACCTGGTAGAGCATCGTCGTTAACGAGAGAAGGGCACGCTATGTGCTCTTCTTTTTTGTATTTTTTTCTATTAAATGCTAACATTGTCATAAAACTTAAGGAGTACAGTGATGGCGACAATAGAAGATTTTATAGCACTTGATATACGAATCGGCACGGTATTAGAGGCAGAGGAACTACCAAAGGCTCGGGTTCCTGCGATTAAAATGAAAATTGATTTTGGTGAAGAGCTGGGCATTAAACAGTCTTCTGCACAAATTACGAAGCGTTATACACCCGAAGTCATTATTGGGAAGCAAGTAGTAGCGATTGTTAATTTCCCACCACGTCGCGTTGCGGGTTTTAAGTCAGAGGTATTAGTCATTGGTGGTGTACCTGTGGAGGGAGATGTAATTCTGTTAACGCCTGATCAGCAGCTGCCCAATGGAACGAAAATACAGTAAAAGCCTCTCGCATTAGGTGCTGCACCCCAAAAGTTAGAGTAATAAATCTAATTTTTGGGGTGTTTTTGTATGGCGAAATATAGCCAAGGTTTTAAATTAAAGATCGTTAATGAGTATTTAAAAGGGAATCTGGGCTACCTAT
>NZ_JAENHX010000012.1:0-135119 GCF_016757845.1 Lysinibacillus sp. HST-98 | reverse complement strand
AGTCTGGGCCGTGTCTCAGTCCCAGTGTGGCCGATCACCCTCTCAGGTCGGCTACGCATCGTCGCCTTGGTGAGCCGTTACCTCACCAACTAGCTAATGCGCCGCGGGCCCATCCTATAGCGACAGCCGAAACCGTCTTTCAGTCTCTTGCCATGAAGCAAAAGAGATTATTCGGTATTAGCCCCGGTTTCCCGGAGTTATCCCAAACTATAAGGTAGGTTGCCCACGTGTTACTCACCCGTCCGCCGCTAACGTCAAAGGAGCAAGCTCCTTTTCTGTTCGCTCGACTTGCATGTATTAGGCACGCCGCCAGCGTTCGTCCTGAGCCAGGATCAAACTCTCCATAAAAGAAATTTGATTAGCTCAAATTGTTTTGCTGGCATCATGTTTGATGTCCAAAATTGTGTTTCGTTCACTAGCAAAGCTAGCTACTTAAAACTTTATTGATTACGTTTTGCTTGTTCAGTTTTCAAGGTTCATTATTTAAGTCGTTTTTCAGCGACTTCTTTATATTAACATCTCATTCAAAACATGTCAACAACTTTTTTAGAAAGTTTTTTGTGTTTTTCTGAGTTATTCGTTTATGTCTTAGCGACAATTAATATAATACAATACTAAGATATTATTCGTCAACTACTTTTATAAAAAAATATCGAGGTATTTTTAGATACCTCGATTACAAGCATACTACAGTCATTGCCCCATTTCTAGAGCATCTTTATTTACCTTGTAATGACGGTGAAATATCCTATCATTTTTCGCTGCAATTGGTTCAATTAGAATATAGCCTTTATCCACTAAGTACTCCACAAACACTTCTAAATCCACTGAGTAGTTCACAAGCTCATGATGATCGTGTAATTCCTGAATGGTCCACATTTCTTTTGTTTGCATGACTTCTAATATATGTTGTGCCCCATCTCGTGTACGAGAATGAATTAAAAACTCACTTGCTAAAAACAACAATTCTAAGCGCTTTTCTATTGGCTCATTACTTGTCACTAGCTCTTCATACAGCTTATAGATGGCTGGCTCAATTTTTTTTACCTGTGCCCAAACAGTTACTTCAGGATACAGGCCACTATCGATAATAGATAAACGACCTAGATGATGTAGGGAGTCCACAACGTGATTATAAGCATCCAAGTAACTTCCTTTATCGAAGTATTCTTTCCCTTCCAAATAGCGACGAATTAACTTTGAAAATTGAATACCTGTTTTAATTTTACGACCACTATACGGAAATTCCTGCAATTCTATTTTTAGTTTATGCAGAAATTCATTCCGATCAAATAATACTCTACCGAAGAATATCCAATCAACAACCTTTCTATTTGAACCGATGAGTAACCATTTTCGAATTAATTTCTCCGTAACAGTATGTAGAGCGATTTTATTTCCTTCATATAAGTAATGTTTTGAAAAGACTGGTTGCTCTGCTTCTTTTACGATAATGAGTAAAACCGTATCAAATGTATCTGTAACGTTACTTTGTTCTTCACGCTTTTCCACTAAAATTACGCCTAATGTATTCGACTGACTCGCACGTTCTTGATATATTGGACGCAGTACTTGCTCCATGTTCAGCCCTCCTTTATTCATATAGGTTCTTTTGTTCCGTTAAAAATTCGACATACTCTAAAAGTATTCCTTCTTTCATTCAGTTCAAAGCTAAAATACTTTGCCCTTATATGTTATAGTAGATTTTAGATTGGGAGGCAAGATGAAATATGAAACCTTATAAAAGTAAAATTAATAAAATTCGTTCATTCGCATTAGCACTAATCTTTTTTGGTTTTATTGTCATGTACGGAGGCATTTTCTTTAAAAATAGCCCGATATTAGTTTTAATTTTCATGTCACTAGGTGTTCTTTGTATTATCGGTAGCACAGTTGTATATGCGTGGATCGGACTACTGTCAACAAGAGCTATTCAAGTAGAGTGTCCTAATTGCCATAAACACACAAAGGTTTTAGGCCGAGTAGATATGTGCATGTACTGCAATGAGCCATTAACACTTGATCCTACTCTAGAAGGTAAAGAGTTCGATCAATCCTATAATAATAAAACAAAAAAATCCTAGCCCTTTTTAAGAGCTAGGATTTTTATTGTACTTTAGCAGTAGCAACTTTACACGATGGACAAGTGCCGTATATCTCTAAGCGATGCGAATGCACATCAAAGCCTGTTACCTGTGATGCAAAATGCTCTATTTCGTCGAGTCCAGGATAATGGAAATCGACGATCTTACCACAGCATTCACAAATCATATGGTAATGATCGTTTGTCACGAAATCAAAGCGACTTGAAGCATCCCCGTAAGTTAGCTCTTTCACAAGACCTACTTCACGAAATACACGCAGGTTGTTATAAACAGTCGCTACACTCATATTAGGGAACTTACCCTCAAGAGCTTTATAAATTTCATCGGCAGTAGGATGTGCCATTGATTGAATTAGATATTCCAAAATAGCATGACGCTGAGGAGTAATACGTACACCAGTTGTTTTCAACGTGTCCAGTGCATCTTGTAAATGCGTAGCAGACATCGTCATGCACCTCTTCCATAAGTATTATTAATTTATAATTGTTATAAATAGTGTATCCAATTCGTACTACTTCGTCAACAATCACACATTGCTTATCCTCAATAAATCAATGGTATTTTCCTTAATAGCCTCTTGATAAATCCATAACATTTTCTAAATCCGTGTCACCCTTTAGCCATTTTGTTAGGCTTGGCTTGAAAATTTCTAAGCTACGCTCAACATAACGAGAAGAATGACTGGATACATGAGGTGATACTATGACATTTGGTAATGTCCATAATGGATTATCAGATGTCAGAGGCTCCTCTTCAAATACATCTAAAACTACGTGTCCAATTTGCTTTGTTTCAATCGCTTGAATGAGTACCTTTTCATCAACTAAATTACCTCGACCAAAATTCATGAAAATCGCATTGTTTTTCATCGCAATAAAATGCTCTTCTTTTAATAAATGGGTCGTTTCTGTTGTTTTTGGTAGTACAGAAATAACGATATCTGCAAGAGGTAGGGCTTCTTTTAATTGGGTAAAACTAATTATCGTATTCATATAGGCCGCTTCTTTACCGGAGCGGTTACAGCCAATCGTCGTAACACCAAAAGCTTGCAATAAACGCCCAACTTCTGACCCAATGGCACCTGGCCCCAAAATAAGTGCCGTACTATCACGTAATTCCGTTTGTTGTGTTTTTTTCGACCATTCATTTTTCTTTTGCTGCTCATATATCCAAGGCAAAGCTCGTTTAATGGCTAAAATATGAGCAAGCATGGATTCAGCCATAGGCGTTTTATGAATGCCACGAACATTTGAAACTAGAATCCCACGTTCAATAATAGCCTGAGCTGGCATTTTTTCTATACCTGCCGATGCAACAAAAATCCATTTTAGCTTTGTCGCAGATTGAATACTCTCTTCTGTTAAATCTTCACCATATGTAACTAATACATCCGCTTGTTGAAGCTCTTCATTTGATAAACTCTTTTCAAAGATAAATTCAAGCTGTGGAAATTCTGCCACTAATGGTTCTCGTAAATCTGCTCTAGGTTCAAATGTAAAATAGATTCTCATTATTTTGCCTCCTGTTCTGCTAAATAAGCATATACTTCTTCAATATGATTTTTCACTCGAACTTTGCGCCAAGCTTTTACAAGCATACCCTCAGCATCAATTAAAAACGTTGAACGCTCTATGCCCATATATTCACGTCCATACATTTTCTTTAAAACCCATACACCATATACTTCAGCAATAGCATGATCCTCATCCACTAATAGTGAAAATGGCAAACCATGCTTATCAATAAATTTTGTATGCTTGCTTGCGTTATCTGGGCTAACACCCAGAACAACAGCATTTAAATGACTGAAGTCTTCAAACTTATCCCGAAAATCACATGCCTCCGTCGTGCAGCCTGGTGTCATATCCTTTGGGTAAAAGTATAAAATAACATTTTTTCCTTTAAAATCAGCTAAATGCACCATCTCGCCCTTTTCGTTCAATAGAGAAAAATCCGGCGCCTTTTGTCCTTCTAGTAATGTCATACAATCTCCTCCTCTGTAGGTCCTATTTTACTCTAAGTAACAAATCAAGTCATATCCCTTAATTTCTTTGGATTTCTTACACCGATAGGTCTACAATAGATTACGTATAAAAAGTTAGGAGGCAATTCTATGAATCATGCAAAATCTGAAGCAATACATGCAGAGGCATTACAGCATATTGTTGGTGGTGTAAACAGCCCTTCTCGTTCATATAAAGCAGTAGGTGGCGGTTCTCCTGTAGCCATGGCGCGAGGAAAAGGCGCTTATTTTTGGGATGTAGATGGCAATCGTTATATCGACTATCTAGCAGCATATGGTCCAATCGTTACTGGTCATGGCCATCCTCATATTGCAAAGGCCATAACGCATGCTGCTGAAAATGGTACATTATTTGGGACGCCGACTGAATATGAAGTTACTTTCGCAAAAATGTTAAAGGAAGCCATTCCATCTATGGATAAAGTACGTTTTAACAACTCTGGTACAGAAGCTGTTATGACAACGATTCGTGTGGCACGTGCCTATACAGGCCGTACAAAAATCATGAAATTTGCTGGCTGCTACCACGGACACTTCGATTTAGTACTAGTGGCTGCAGGATCAGGTCCAGCAACATTAGGAACACCAGACTCAGCAGGTGTAACAACTTCAACTGCTGAAGAAGTTATTACTGTACCTTTTAATAACCCTGAAGCCTTTACAGAAGCCATGAATAAATGGGGCGAGGAGATTGCAGCTATTTTAATCGAACCAATTGTAGGAAACTTTGGTATTGTTGAACCGCATCCTGGCTTCCTTGAATTAGTACACGCTACTGCTAAAGAAAAAGGGGCCTTAACGATTTACGATGAAGTCATCACGGCCTTCCGCTTCCACTACGGTGGCGCTCAAAATTTACTTGGCCTTACACCTGATTTAACTGCACTTGGTAAAGTTATTGGTGGTGGTTTACCAATCGGTGCATATGGCGGGCGTAAAGAGATTATGGATACTGTTGCACCACTCGGTCCAGCATACCAAGCGGGTACGATGGCTGGAAATCCTGCATCTATGCAAGCCGGTATTGCTTGCCTAGAAGTGCTACAAACGCCAGGCATTTATGATGAAATGGATAGATTGGGCGCAATTTTAGAAGAAGGAATTTTAGCTGCTGCTAAAAAACATGACGTAACCATCACGTTAAATCGTCTCAAAGGGGCGCTGACTATTTACTTTACAGACGTGAAAGTAGAAAACTATGAGCAAGCTGAAAACTCTGACGGTGAAATATTCGGACGCTTCTTTAAACTTATGCTTGAACAAGGCATTAATCTAGCTCCTTCTAAATATGAAGCATGGTTCTTAACAACTGAGCATACAGAAGCAGATATTCAGGAAACAATTGAAGCAGTAGATATTGCGTTTTCTCAATTGTAATCTTGACAAGAAAAAGCGACTTGCAAGTAGAAGTCGCCTTTTTCTTATTCATCCATGCAAATCTATGTATTTTATGAGCACTTCCTTCTATAATGTAAAGAAGCTAAAAAATATTAGACAGAAAGGACATCTTTATGAAATTAGGTGCCCGTGTATTTAAAACTGGTGTAGCTATCGTATTTGCATTATTCATTGCAGAGTTGTTAAAATTACCTTCACCTGTTTTTGCTGGAATTGCAGCTATTTTTGCTATTCAGCCTTCTATTTATCGTTCTTACCAAACCATTGTAGAGCAAGTACAAGCGAATATCATAGGTGCGACAATTGCAGTCATTTTCGGCTTACTTTTTGGCCATCATGTCGTTGCCATTGGTATAGCTGTCATAATAGCTATTGGTTTAATGTTAAAGTTTAAACTGGAAAAATCACTTTCGCTAGCGTTGGTATCAGTTGTGGCTATTATGGAATTTCAAGGGGATGACTTTTTAACATTTGGTTTAATACGCTTTGTTACGATATTAGTTGGGGTATTAGCAGCGTTTGTCGTAAACCTTGTGTTCTTACCACCTAAATACGAGGTAAAACTATTTCGCAAAATTTATATTTTACAAGATGACATTATTCGTTGGACACGACTGGCTGTACGTCAAGCTTCTGAGCACACATCCACAAAGACAGCATTAAGTAAGTTTAAAAACCGTATGCTACGAGTGGATACGCTGTATGATTTATATAAGGAAGAGCGTAATTATTTTAAAAATAAAAAATATGTGAAAGCACGCAAACTAGTAGTCTATCGTCAAATGATTTTAACTTCCAAGAAAAGCTTGGAATTGCTACAGCGGTTGCATAATCACGAAAATGAATTAGCGCAGCTCCCTACACAATTTCATTTAATGATTCAGGAGCGACTTGATTCCTTGCTAACGTACCATGAGCAATTGCTCTTAAAATATACAGGAAAGCTAAAGCCTGAGCATTCGGAGTGGAGTAAAAGCATTGACTATGTCCAACGTAATGAGCTAATGGAAATTTTCATCAAGCAAATCAACTTTGCTCGTGAAGAAGGCGATACGGAGTTTTCTAGCTATCACCTACTCTATATTTTATCGCGTATTTTAGATTATGAGGAAAACTTAGAACATCTTGATACACTTATTGTTTCTTACCAAAGCTATCATGGACATGAAATCAATGTAGAATTTGAAGAGGAATTCATTTAGCTAACATTTTGGCGACAGATTACCTTGATTCAGGGGGCTTTTGATCCCTCATTGAATGAAGATAAGTCTGTCGCTTTTTTTATACAAAAAACCTCCAAGTAGTCATCTACTTAGAGGAAAGGAGCTAAGAACGCAATGTTAGCAATTGTTGCTCTGCTTGTTGGCGTTTAACCGTTTGTTCATCACGTAATTGCTGATAATTGGCAATGCCTGATATAATAGTATCCCACATTTCTTCAAGAGTCTGGGTAGTGCTGGATTGTTGAGCCATGGCAGTACTTAATTGCACCGCTTCCTTGCTAGCTCCCCCAAATTGCTTCATACGCTCTTCAAAGGCAGAGGCTGATTGACTTTGTAATTGTTGACGTCTTTCATTAACTGCATTCATCAAACCCATTTTAAAAACAGGAATGGTTTTAACAAAAGCCCCATTAATTTGTTCAATCAATTCACTGTTACCATTACGTAGCATATCGATTTGAGGGGCTATGATAATAGCCACCATACGTGATTTTTCTAAATCATCTATTTTTTGCTGGAGCATCTCTGCAATAGCTTGCAAACGATTTAGCTCCATTTTCGCGAGCTGATTACCTGCTTCACTCTGTTTTTCATACATCGGAATCAATGTTGTTTGGACCTCATGAAGCTTCATGTCAGTTGCTACGATATACTTTTCTAGCTCAAGATAGTACATGAGGTCTTCTTGATATAAGCGTGCAAGTACTCGATTATCCTTCGCTAATTCCTCTTCCATCAGTACAAATTGATAATGAATTTTCTCAATATCTCTCCCCAGTCTATTGTATTTCGTAAATAAATCGCCATCATTTTGGGTCTTACGTGCAAATAGCTTTTTAAAAAAGCCCTTTTGTTCTGTAAAATCTTGTTTGTCGAATGTCTGCATAAGGGCTTCAAGCTGCTTAAATAATTCATTTGATTCGAAAGATGTTGACTGAGTGATGATGTCTAAAATTTGATCTGCAAATGTAGCTAATTTTGTAGACGGCTCTTTTCCCAAAGCTAATAGCTCTATCTGATTTTTTATATTGATTTGATTGGCAATTTGCCGTACCTCTGCATGATCACGTAACTGTTCTTTGAAGGCTTCTGCTGTTTCCAGTGTCAGCTGCTTCAGCGTCAAAGAATTATTTGACATTCATGCCGCCTCCTTTCTATCATCAGAAAAAACGATTAAAGAGTTTTTTTATGATTTTGTCGGGTGCAGTTTTCTGTGGCTTTGGTTCTTCATAGTGCAAGTCAAACAGCATATGCTCTAAACGATGTACATCGTAACTATCTTCTTGTAAATGTTTTTCTAAATCTAGTTGACCTGTCGGATTATAAAACACAATATCCACACCAAATCGATTTAAAAACCCTAATAATGCCATATCCTCACGTGATAAAGCTGGTTGTTGAGGTGCTTGATATAATACCATCTTCGGTACCTCTTGGGAATAGTCAAAGCTTTGTAGTAATCTTAGGATCTCCTGTGGAATCATCGACATTTGTTTAAATAAAAATAACTGTAAATCATATAAGGTCTCATTTGGCTGCTGTTTCAACATGGGCTGCTCACAGGAAGTTTTTATTGTGTGTGCAATCGCACGCTGTAGCTCCAATGTTAACTCACCGTATTGCCACCAATCACTTTGCATAATACGCTCTACTGATAGTTCTCCATTTACTAGGCAATGCTTATAGTGAAAGTGAAAATTGGCTCTACTCGTTGGTGCATAGGGGAATTTCTGGACAAAAACAGCTTGCGGATTTGCTAATAACTGATGCATATAATACCAGTATTCTTCCCGTCTGCTCGAAACCCCACTAATTTTGGCAAATATGACTGGAATGACAATCTCATCCCCAATTACTTCAAACTGTGGTCGAACCAAAGCTTTCTCTTTTGCATAAATAAATATATCATCATATGTCATCCGTAATGTTAAGGAGCGTGGCATAAAATCTTTAAACTGCCAAGGCTTATAGACACCTGATTGCTGATCATGCATTAATTGCTCAAAATGCTGACTAGATCGATATCCAACCGTTGCCTGCCGGTCACGCAACTTATCAGGAAATGGCTGTAAAGTTGTTTGGTTGGCATATGCATATGTGGTAGAGAAAGTATCATTAGGATCAATCTCAGCAAATTCATCTATTTTAGCTGGATGAAAAATTAACACATCACAACCAAGCTCCATTAATAACAATAAGAAATAGCGCTGACTTAGAGTTGCTTCCCCATACCAAACTACTTTAGGAAAATCATCTGTTGGTTTCATGGATTTTGTCCATAGAATCCAATGGTTTTTCAACCATTTCACCATATCAATTAAAAAACGGCGAAAGTCATTTGCTAGCAAACCTAACGATTGCTGTTTTTGAAAGAGCTCTACTACTTTAATGGTTGCTAACTGTAAATGACGATTCATTACACTGTCATCATGCTTAGGAATTAATTGATAACCATACATCATTGCCACTAAACGATTTATAGATAGACCTTGTGGAGTTTGTTGATGCTGCGAAAGGATTGTTTGTATTGCCTGAAAGTCTTTTGGTTCGATATGTTTATTTAATTCTTCACTTAAAATATGGATGTTAGTGTTCTGTGACAATGTAAATAATGAATTGAAATAATCATCTTCTTCGATTGGTATGCCCAATACACGAACAGCAATTCTACTAAAGCTCACTTGCTGCTCTGTTGTTTCATAAAATGCACGATCCTTTGGTGAATCTTGAAACGCCTGTAGCCAATCATCAGGATGACGCTCCAACACTGATTTAATTGTGATTGTTTGCATACAAACGCACCTCCTAAAAATCATCCTCAGCCTATGCTAAAGCATTCATTTGTCATAGGATGTCTCACCTAATGACAACAAAAATATTTGAACATCTATACGATCGTTTGTTGTGATGCCATCTGTAAAACTGTTTCTAATAAATTCTTTGTAAATGCTTCACCATTGTGAGGCGAGTAAGTTGTATTTTGTAAACATTTTGGCTGTTTATCCTTTAAATCTCCATGATTTGGTGTAAAACCTAAATCAGCCATTGCAAGCATGCCATAATCCATAATAGAATCACCTGCTGCTATATGCACATCGTATGTACAGAACTCTTTTATATATTCTATAGCCGCTTCCTTTGTCAGCACCTTGGGCATAAAATACAATTTTTTCCCTTGTAGCAGAACATGCCAACCATGCATATCAAACTCTTGAATCATCGCTTGTAATTCATCGGATGGTAAAACATCAATATCTATATGATGTACATAAAAAAGCTCATCTATATACAGAGATCGTTGTAGCCATGTATCAGATTTAATCGTCTGAAAAAGCTTTAGCATATCCATACGAGGGATCGAGGAATCTTCAATACGTCTAGATAATGTTTGTGTCCATTTCTCATATGGCTGACCCTTTTCTACTATTGTACCCCCATTGCTTGTAATTGCAAAAGCAGGGCATAAATCATGAATAAAATGGATTCTTTTATATTGATGTAAGGCTCTTGTCGTAACAGGTACAAATAAAGTTTGTTGGTGTACCTGTTGCAATAGAGGTGCTGTTGCCTGTGTCATCATACTCATTGCTGTTTCGACCTTGTGTTCAACGACAATTGTCTCTGTAGCTGGCGGAAACATCTCCATCATGCGTTTAGAATAAATAAGGGTTCTATCTAAATCAGATGTAAATAATATCATCATATTCTCCTCTACAATTCTTTGATCAAACCACAACATGCATAGGACATATTCGAATACTCTTCAACCAATACATTTTTTTCCTGTGCTAATAATAAAATATGTTTCAATTCATGCATGTAATGTGGATTAATTAAAATCTTCCAAGGTATCCTTCGCAGCAAAACTCTTGTCGTTTCACCAACACCTGGCTTAATGAAATGAATATTATCAATACCAAAATCTCGTTGAATTGTTTGCACGGACTTCATACCTCCCCAAGTAATTGGAGAGATTTCTTGCTCTTGAATTTGTTGCACAATTTTATTCTGTACTTGTTCAAAACATGTGACGATACGTTCTATGTACAGCTTGGAGACATCTATGGCCTCTAATTCTTTGTAGTATTTTGCACCATGAAAATCGTTTGCATCCATAAACTGCAAATTTAATACCGTTCTACTCACTAATCCAGATACAGTCGAATTTAAACAAGCAGATGGTATTAAAAAATCCTCACGAGTTCCATAAATAGCGGCACAATGCCCCGGATCAGCCAAAACAGCTAAATCAGCACTTAACTGTTTTTGATATTGTAAATTAAATTTTTGGCAGGATTGAATTAATTCATTGGTAATTGCCCCTTTTCCTGTCCAACCATCAATAAATTGAAGACTTCCTAGAGGATGCTGTGTCAAAATATAACGAATTGCCGTTTCATCAAACCCACGACCTCTCAGTATAGAAATGGAGTAATGTGGAACATTCACATGATAATGCATAGCTATATACCGTTTGATTAAAATACCAATGGGTGTACCTGCACGAGCTAAACTCACAAGAATTAAATTTTCTAGCCCTCTATTTTCAATGATTTGCTCTGCCACTACTCCAACGGCGATTGCTATTCTTTCTGCATGAGCATCTAGCGATTTATAAAAAAGATTCATATAGGTATCAGATGGTTGCTTCTCCACTGGCAGCATTTCCGAATAATGTATGCCCGCTTGAATGAGCTGTTCACGTTTCTCATTATCCATTTCAAGGAATGCACTTCCAATATCACGCAATAAAAAAATAACATCCTCTGGTGCATAACTCCCCATTTTATCTGGCTGCAAAGTCGATATCATCGTTCTACCTCCAATTCATGCATACTAATTACATATACTTTGGCGTTAGTGGCTTCTTGTAATGCCTTTACCACACGAGCAACTACCTCTTTACTTGCTATACGTTCCACTATGAAAAAAAGTTCCGTGTAAGACTGGCTTTGAAGATTATATAAAAAATTAGTGACCCCGTTATTTTCTGGACTTTCGAAGGCTATTTTTTCGTTAATCGTATATCCTAAATCATCCGTACAATAGATTGGACTACGAGTAGTTGACTGATAGTAAACATCATTTCCTAAATAAGAGGCAATTTGCATAGGAACATACATGAATTCACCCGTACCAATAACAAGCGCTGGCCCAGTTGTTCTTAGTTCTTGTAATTGCATAGCAATAGCTTGAATCGTTTGCTTTTGGTCAACGTGCTGTTTTGACGTGAGCATAAATCTCCCTGTTGCTAGTAAATAGGGGTGCTTATTTATTAATCCATTCTCCGCAACAGATCGATAGAATTTGCGATCAACAGATACTTGAATTGGACAAATGTCCATATCTCGTGCAACCTGTGTTAGTAAGTTTGGTTGTGTATTGGTTAAGCTTGGCGTGCCTGAACAGCTAAAATTCCCACACATAATGGAGATGAATTGTATAGAGATACCCCATTGTACTTCTAATTGCTTAAAGATTGTTTGCTGCTGTTGGGAACGCCAATCTAAAATAGATAGTACCGCATATTGTCTCACTAAAGGAAATTTCTGTATTAAAGTCTCAATAATATTAATGACCGTATTTCCAGTAGTAATCTCATCATCAATTAACACAATGCGCTTAGCTTGCAGTAAAAATTCTGGTTCCTCCGTATAAATTCTATGGCTAGTCGCATGTGAATGTTCTTCCTCAAACGTAACAAATGGCTCAAAATCTGGCAACACTTCACGTGTTGTGTGGATATACATAGCATTCGAGTGAAAGGCATTAAATACTGCGTGTCCAAGTGCTGTTGCTGTCTCAGCAAAGCCAATAAACAATGTTTCATCCGTTAATTCTAGGGTTCCCTCTATGGATTTTTGTACTTCATCCAAATTAGCTCCGTCTTTTAAAGCTTTAACGACAGACGAAGCCATTGCCTTTTGTCCAGTAAGATGCTGCTGATACAGCATTGCTAAAAGAGTTCCTGTCAGTAAAGGGATTTGCGGACGGACAGCCAAATGTTTGCCTAGTACCGTGCTTACAAACAAAAATTGTCTCTTCTTATTAATCCGAGCCGCCATTCTAAACAAATCGGTTAGCGCAAAATTATGCGGATTGTAGGTAATTTCAATATCAATTGAATAATTCGGTAAAATGCTTAATTTACTCATTTGTTGTTGCATATACACTACCACCTATTTCAGACTGTAATAAAAGTGAGGCAAAATCGACAGATTCATGATAAACACCATAGACATGAGCCTGTTTTAAAATCCGTTGTGCCCATCTCATATGTGGCTTAATTTCATTCATTTTATTAGCATAGTGACTTTTCATAACACCTTTTTGTCCATCATTATTTTCTATAATACTTAGCGCATCTAAGTATTCCTCATACGAAATAGCATACAGGGCATGCACAACACGGATATGGCTCGGATGAATAATTGTTTTTCCCACTATACCATTTTGTTTATCCATTAAAACTTCTTTCATTAATCCATCTAAACAATCGTCTAATAACGCTTTCCTTGTATCAAGCGCGCCTTTCTCACTGAATGGTGTCACTCTAAGTGCGGGCTTTAATACACGCTGATTATTAAAATACTCCCACACAGGCCCAGAAATAATAAAACCATCTTCCTCACGACCTAAGATATTGACAATATCTGCAATACAATCTCGTATGACACTAATATCATAAATGGTAGAATCCATACGCCGACGAATTCCGTAAATACCACAAAAATCGGTAGCACCAATTCGTACATTTAATACCCGGGCTTTGTATTGATGTAGAACCGCTTTAATGTCTAATAACGCTTCCATGCGAGATTCCTTATATAGTACCTCACGACTTTCTAAAATTGGCATACCATATAAAATTAAATCATTTTCTAAAATGGTTTGTTCAAGCAACTCGAAATAACGGGCACCCTGTTCTGCTGTAAACTTCGGAAAGACATAGCCAGTTAATATTTCTTGCTTTTTTCCTAAAACAGTTGTTAACTTTTGAAATTGCTCAACATGACGTACTCGAACAAAAAGTAAAGGGAGCTCCTGAAGTAATAGCTGTTTTCGCTGATAGAGTACATATAATTCACTAATATCCTCTATCAACTTAGCTTCACAATCTACTAACTCTGCATCTCCAACTGCATCCTCCAAATCAATGACAAGTGATGTGAGTTCCTTATATTTTTGTGATCGGATTAAGCTCACAATCGTAGGCATGGAAGCTGGCATATACAAAGTCGCACCTAGGGCATATGACAAAATATCCGACGTTTCCCATTTTGTAAAAGGCTGTGGCTTCTTATAAAAAATCGTTTCTGCTTCTGTTGTAAAGTGTTGCATCTAATCCTCTCCCCAGTAACTATGCCTTTTGTGAAAAAAGCACTGTATCAGCCTGTTCCATACAGACTAATACAGTGCCTTGTTTACACTGCTGTTTTCTTTTTCAACTTGTAAACAACAAATATCAATAAGAATGCAGCTATTAAAATAATAACGAAAATTTCATGCGAAGGATGGTAGCCCCCAAATACTAACACACATTTTCGGTGCATTAAGTTAAGGCCAGTTACATCTGCTAGTTTAAAAACTGTGCATATGTATTTACTATCTCATTTAATACACCTACACCAGATGATCCACCATGCACCTATGTCCCATAGTTACTGTAGGCCATATGCATTGATTAAAGCAGCTAGTCCACCCTGGTAACCTGAACCTACTGCAGCAAATTTCCACTCACCATTATGTCGGTACAGCTCACAAAATACTACAGCTGTTTCAATGCTGAAATCTTCGCCTAGATCGTAACGCAATACCTCTGATCCCGACTCTTCGTTCGTCAATCGTACATAGGCATTTAAGACTTGCCCGAAGTTTTGATGACGTCCCTCGGCATCATAAATAGTAACCGTCACTACAATTTTTTCAATTTGAGGTGATACTTGCTTTAAGTTGACAAGAATTTTTTCATCATCCCCATCCCCTGCACCTGTACGATTATCTCCTGTATGGACAACTGACTGGTCTGGGCTCGATAGATTATTATAGAAAATAAAGTCCTGTTCATTACGACATTTACCTGAAGCATCTAGTAAAAAAACAGATGCATCCAAGTCAAAGTCTTGTCCACCATCAAATTGTTTTACATCCCAGCCTAAACCAATACCAATGCTATTTAAGCCTGGATCTTGCTTTGTTAAATCAATACGTTGCCCTTTACTTAATTGTATAGCCATTCAAAAATCTCCCTTTCTGTCCAAAGATGAAATTTTAGTTTACACTTAAGCCATAATCATTACATAAAGCAGCTAAGCCACCTTGATAGCCTGCACCAATCGCATTAAATTTCCATTCTCCGTTATGACGATATAATTCCCCTACAACAATAGCTGTTTCGATACTGAAATCCTCGCCTAAATCATAGCGAATAATTTCTTCGTTGGAAGCAGCATTCATAATACGAATATAGGCATTAGACACCATACCGAAGTTTTGACTGCGAGACTCTGCATCATGAATTGTTACTGTGAAGGCTAATCGCTGAACATGAGCAGGTACTTGAGTTAATGCCACTTTCACCACTTCATCGTCACCTTCGCCTACACCTGTTAAATTATCGCCTGAATGCTCTACTGAACCATTGCCACCCTTAGTGTTGTTATAAAAAATAAAATCATTTTGATCTGCAACCTTACCTGTATCAGCAAGTAAAAATACAGAGGAGTCTAAGTCAAAATCATGACCACCATCATATTTGTTTGTATCCCAGCCTAAACCTACAACAACATTTGTTAACCCCGGATTTGTTTTAGTTAAATCTACCTTTTGACCTTTTTGTAGTGAAATGCCCATAATTTTTATTCCTCCTATTTAGTCAATTATTTATTGATATCTTCGAACAACGTCGCCAAGCTTTATGTCATTTGTTCCCGTACCAACCGCAGCAAATTTCCATTCGTTATTATGACGGTAAATTTCTCCACATACTAACGTCGTTAAATTTGAATAATTATCAGTTAAATTATAGCGAATTAGTTCGCTTCCTGTCCTGTCATCATATACACGAATATATGCATTATGAATCATACCGAAGTGTTGATTGCGACCTGCCGCATCATAGATGTTTACAACAAACACAAGCTTGTTATAGTGCGAAGGTACAGACGATAGTTCAATTGTAATTACCTCATCATCACCATCGCCGTCACCTGTTAAATTATCACCTGAATGTCGAACAGAACCGCAGCTACTTGTTAATTTCCCGAAATAAACAACATCGTCACCCGCTACAACCTTATCATCTTGTAACATTAATACCGAAGCATCACAGTCGATACTTCTGCCACTGCCACTATTTCTGCTAGAAAATAAACCACCTAAAAAGCCGCCACTTTTCTCTTGGCCTACAGGATCCCACCCTAAACCAACTTTAATTTTATTTAGTCCTGCGTTACCCTTTGTTAAATCAACTCTTTGTCCTTTTTGTAAATTAATCCCCAATTCTAACACCCTCCTAAAATATGTATTTCAGTCGAAAGATTTTATGGTAAGCAATAATCTACTAAGCTATAAGATTTCTACTTAAAATTAAGTCTAAAATAACGTGACAAAAAATTCAATTAATGGCTCCGAAAAGGTGTTTTCACTTATTTTAGAAAGCCCCTCACGCCTTTTTCTATAACATAGAACGTTTTTGTAGTAAAAATGTTCCTTTTATATCCATTGGTCCAAGCAGCTAAAAAACCTTCTAACTTGTAGAAGGCTATGTTTCTATTTACTAACTTTTCATTTTTGGATCTAATGCATCTCGTAGTCCATCCCCCATTAGATTAAAGCCTAATACGGTTAACATAATAGCTAAACCAGGGAAAATCATCGTCCACGGAGCATTTAATAAAAACTTCCGTGCATCCGCTAGCATTTTTCCCCATTCTGGTGCTGGAGCTTGAGCCCCTAGCCCAAGGAAGCCTAATGCTGCCGCTTCAATAATAGCTGTCGCAATTGCTAATGTCCCCTGTACAATTATTGGCGTTATGGAATTCGGCAAAATATGCGAAAATAGTATTCGTGCATCACGCATACCAATTGCTTTTGCCGCTACTATATACTCCTCTTCCTTGACACTTAAAACTTTAGAGCGGATTAAGCGCCCAAAATTCGGTACGTTAATAATAGCAATGGCGATTAATGCATTTTGTAAAGATGGACCCAGCACTGATACTACTGCAATCGCTAGTAGCATACTAGGGAAAGCTAGCATAATATCAAAAATACGAGAAATTATCGTATCGACCCATCTTCCATAATAACCTGCAATGATGCCAAGTAAACTACCAATTATCACGGACAAAATAACAGAGAAAAAGCCTACCCATAGTGAAATCCTTGCACCGTGAATGATCCTCGAAAAAATATCCCGCCCAAAATCATCCGTTCCAAACCAATGATCAGCGGATGGTGCCAGTAAACGTTTCGTTAAATCTTGTTCATTGATGCCTTGTGGTGCAATGAACGGACCAATGACAGCTAGTAAGATAAAAAATATAACAATTCCTGCTCCGACAAGGGATACTTTGCTCTTTTTAAAACTACGCCAGCCTTCGAGCCATGGACCTACAGCCTTTTCTCGAACTGGTGCTACTTCTTTTTTTATATCGATTGCTCCAGTCATCATTGCAACTCCCTTCTATTTGTATTTAATCCGTGGGTCGACTACTGTATACAGTAAATCCACGATTAAGTTAATCATGATGAAAATAAATGCAACGATGAGAATACCTGATTGAATAACAGGATAATCCCTGAAGCCAATCGCATCATAAATATAACGACCAATTCCTGGCCAACTAAAAATCGTTTCTGTTAAAATGGCCCCACCTAACAGTAATCCTGTTTGTAGACCAATTACCGTTAACACAGGAATAACCGCATTCTTTAATGCATGCTTATAAACAACAATAAACATTTTTTGTCCTTTTGCTCTTGCAGTCCTTACGTAATCTGAACGCATAACTTCCAGCATGGAGGACCTTGTGATTCTGGCAATGATAGCCATTGGAATCGTGGCAAGTGCTACTCCTGGTAATATTAATCGCTTTATGACTTCGATGAATTGATCAAAGCGTCCTTGGATGAGTGTATCTAGTAAATAAAAATGGGTTATGGCAGTAATTGGATTTCGTACATCTTCTCGACCAGATGTAGGTAACCAACCAAGCTTACTACTAAATGTCCACTGCTCCATCAATCCAAGCCAGAACACAGGTACAGATACACCGATTAACGCTATAATCATCGCTGTATAATCAAACCAAGAATTTTGGAACCATGCAGAAATAATGCCAGCATTCACACCAATAACGATCGCAATAATCATCGCAAATAGTGCAAGTTCGGCCGTTGCTGCTAAGTATGGGAAAATTTCTTCTGATACAGGTAGTTTCGTACGTAGGGAAACCCCTAAATCCCCCTGAAAAATACCTGCTAAGTAACTAAAATATTGTGTATACCACGGCTTATCTAATCCTAAACTTGCGTTTAACGCCTCGACCGCCTCTTTTGTTGCCTGTTGTCCTAAAATAACCTGTGCTGGATTTCCAGGGATTGCCCGTATCAACATAAAGACGATAAAAGTCATTCCAAGCAAAACTGGGATTAGTTGAAGTAAACGTCTTCCCATATAGTGAAGCATTTTCATCACCTCTCTATGATTTTCATAATCTACTGTGAAGTCTTTATATACTGTTGAAAGGTTGAGCCTTCACTAAACGGTTTTGAGTGTTTAGTTGAATTCTTTCATACAGGAAATAATCATGATCTTTAGTTGAAAAGAATCTGCGAGATTTCCACGGCTTACCCGCAGAAAAGCAAGCAGATTCTTCACATTCCTTTGTTCAATTAAAAATGATGAAAATTACTATTGAATATCTACTGCATCTAAACGGTCAGAGCCAGTAGGATGCGCAATGTAATTTGTAACTTTCTTGTTAGCAGCTAAAATTGGAATAGAGTGAGCAAGTGGAACCCATGGAGCATCCTCAGAAATAATTACTTGAGCTTGCTTATAAAGTTCATTACGCTTGTCTTCATCGATCTCAGTTTGAGCAGCTGTTAATATCTTGTGTAATTCTGGATTATCATAGAACGTATAGTTATTAGAACCAATATTATCGGCGTCTAATAACGTGTATAGGAAGTTATCCGCATCCCCATTATCGCCTGTCCAGCCAAGTAGGAATGCATCCGCTTCACCATTTTGAGCTTTTTCTAAATACGTAGCCCATTCAAATGATACAATTTTAGATTTAATACCTACGTCTTCTAAGTTCTTTTGAATCGCTTCAGCCACTTTTTGTCCATCTGGCATGTATGGACGTGGTACTGGCATTGCCCATAGCTCAATTTCCTTGCCATCGTAACCTGCTTCAGCAAGTAATGCTTTCGCTTTTTCAGGATCATACGTATAGCCAGTCACTTCATCGTTATAACCCGAAATTACTGGTGGCATTGGGTTTTTCGCTGGTTCAGCTAGCCCTTCATAAAACGCATCCACTAATGCTTGTTTATCAATTGCATAGTTGACTGCTTGACGTACTTTTACATTATCAAAAGGTGGACGTGTAACAGTTAAACCAAGGTAGCCAACGTTCATAGATGGACGTTCGATTAACTGTAAATTTGCATCGCCTTCAATTGTTCCTTTATCAGAAGGACTTAAGCCATCAGCTACATCAATATTGCCTGCTAATAAATCATTTAAACGTGCTGAGTTTTCTGGAATAGAACGATAAATTACTTTATCTAATTTAGGATAGCCATCAATATAGTAATCTGGGTTTTTCTCAATTGTGATAGAGTCATTACGTACCCAGCTAACAAACTTGAATGGCCCTGTTCCTACAGGATTTGCAGATAAACCTTCTTCATCTGCTTCAAATGCTGTTGGAGAAGCAATTGCAAATGGAGACATTGCTAAATTTTTTAAAAATGGTGCTTGAGGTTGACTTAACTTAAAGACAACTGTGTAGTCTCCCTCTGCAGTTACTGATTCAATTACTTGCTTGTCACCAACGACAAATTGCGAACTAAAGTAAGGATGTTTATCCGCACCTGTTTTCCAACGTTCAATATTCTTAACAACAGCCTCAGCATTGAAATCTGTGCCATCATGGAATTTCACACCTTCTTGTAGCTGGAACGTATACGTTAAACCATCCTCTGATGCCTCCCATGATTTGGCTAATCCTGGTTGAATTGTTACATCTTGCTCTCCAAAGTTTACAAGTGTTTCATAAATATTAGCTGTCACCGTGAAGGATTCACCGTCTGTAACAACAGCAGGGTCAAGTGCTACAGAATCTCCACCACGACCATACACTAAAATTTTTGGTTCTCCACTGCCAGCTGTATCGCCACCAGTTGAAGTATCTTTACTACCCGTATCCTTAGTATCTGAGCCGCCACAAGCTGCTAAGATTGTCGAGAGAATAAGGAGTAGCATTACACCTAAAGTCCAAAACTTCTTTTTCTTCATCGAATTTCCCCCTATGAGTTTTTATATCATTGAATGTTGGAGTGCCTCGTAAAGATGGCAAGCAACATAATGACCTGGTTTCACTTCTTGCATTTTAGGTACTACCTGTGAGCACTGATCCTTTTTAAACGGACATCTCGTATGGAACGTACAACCGCTTGGTGGGTTTGATGCACTTGGAATATCTCCTGAAATGATGATCTGCTCACGTTCAAATGTAGGATCTGGAACAGGGACCGACGATAAAAGTGCCTGTGTATATGGATGAAGCGGTTCAGCATATAAGTCCTCACTCGCTGTCAGCTCAACTAATTTACCTAAATACATAACGCCAACTCGATTACTAATATGACGCACAACCCCTAAATCATGGGAAATGAAAATATAAGTTAGCTTTAAATCCTTTTGCAACTTTTGCAATAAATTCAAAACCTGTGCCTGAATGGACACATCAAGTGCAGATACTGGCTCGTCCGCAATAATTAAGCGAGGATTGGTCATCAGGGCTCTAGCAATGCCGATACGTTGCCTTTGCCCTCCACTAAATTGATGCGGATAGCGCTTGATATGATATTCATTCAATCCAACAATCTCAAGTAGCTCCAACACTTTCTGTTTTCGCTCTTTGGCATTACCTATCCCATGAACAATAAGAGGCTCCTCTAAAATTTTGCCGATGTTATGGCGAGGATTTAGTGAGGCATAGGGATCCTGAAAAATCATTTGAATATCTCTACGTGCCTTCCTCATTTCATTATTGGATAATTCTGAAATTATTTTACCTGCGAATTCTATCTTACCTCCAGTTGGCTCCAGTAAACGCATCAATAAGCGACCCGTTGTGGATTTACCACAGCCTGATTCGCCAACAATTCCTAATGTTTCTCCTTCAAATACTTCAAAGGAAACATCATCCACGGCCTTTACATCCCCGGCATGTGAATGAAGGACTCCTTTTCGAATCGGAAAATATTTTTTTAACCCCTCAACCTTTAATAACGCTTTCGACACGTTGCTCCACCTCCTGCTTCTCTAGTAAAAAACATCTCGATTTATGATTCTCTGCTGCTTCAAATAAAGGTGGTGTTTCCTGTAAACAACGTTCCATTGCATATTCACAGCGTGCCGCAAAACGACAGCCTACCTGAATACTTCCTGGTTTCGGTACACTTCCAGGAATGGAGTATAAATTTTCCTTTTTATAACGCATGTCAGGTACTGATTGAATGAGTCCTTGTGTATAGGGATGTTTAGGATTAGTGAAAATTTCATGAATCGGCGCCTCTTCCACTATTTGTCCTGCATACATAACAATCACTCGCTCACAAGTTTCCGCGACAACCCCCAGATCATGTGTAATTAACAACACAGCTGTATTCAATCGTTTATTTAAGTCTTTCATAAGCTGTAAAATTTGGGCTTGTATCGTAACATCCAATGCGGTTGTAGGCTCATCCGCAATCAATACTTGAGGGTCACAGACAAGTGCCATAGCAATCATCACACGTTGACGCATACCGCCAGACAGCTGATGTGGGTAGTCCTTTAGCAATTCCTCAGCACGTGGTAGACCTACCAATTTCATAATTTCAACCGCTCTTGCAAACGCTTCCTTTTTTGACCATTTTGGATTATGGATTAATATAGCTTCCTTTAACTGGTCACCAATCGTGAACAAAGGGTTTAGCGAAGTCATGGGCTCTTGGAAAATCATTGCAATGTCTTTTCCACGTATTTTTTGCATTTGTTTGTCCGTACATTTAGCAATATTTTTGCCATCTAGCAAAATTTCTCCACCCGTTATTTTACCTGGGGGTGATGGAATTAATCCCATGATGGACAGCGAAGTAACACTTTTACCACTTCCCGATTCTCCTACAATCCCTAAAATTTCTCCTTCATGGACAGAAAAATCGATATCGTCTACAGCAGGAATTTGCCCATTATCTGTAAAAAAGGTTGTTTTCAAACCTTTTATTTCTAGTAGTTTTTTCCTCATGTGTATCGCCCCAACCTACCTATATTTTACTTAAATGTATAATAATATTAGAATACTATAACTTTCGTTAAATTCCTTATTTTCAGATAATTCTAACTAAAAGTCATTACTCTTTCAATAATTAATATTCTGCAAATTAAATAAAATTTCTACAATAATCGCCTTCATTAATAATAAAATCTTATAAAGAGATATTTTTTTACATTTTTCAAAAAAAAATAGCCTTCCATTTTCGAATAAATGAAAGACTTTTTTTGAAAAAAATTCTTAAACCGTGTAATTTACGGAAAATTTTAATCTAAATGCTGCACTTGGAATAAATTATAATATGTCCCTTGACTGTCCATTAACTGTTCATGTGTTCCACTTTCAATTAATTGACCATGATCGATGACGAATATCTTGTCAGCATGGGTAATTGTAGAAAGACGGTGCGCAATAATAATAGTTGTTCGTTCATGAGCAAGCTTGTCTAATGATTCTTGAATCAGTGCTTCACTTTCTAGATCTAATGCAGAAGTAGCCTCGTCAAGGATTAGAATTGGTGGATTTTTTAAAAACACACGCGCAATGGCAACTCGTTGTTTTTGTCCGCCAGAGAGCTTTACTCCTCTTTCCCCAACCTTTGTGTCATAACCATTAGGTAGACTCATAATAAAGTCATGGGCATTTGCCGCTTTCGCTGCCTCGATGACCTGTGCATCTGTTGCATCTGGTTTCCCCATTAAAATATTCTCTTTGACAGAGTCACTAAAAAGTATATTATCTTGCAGGACAATACCAATTTGAGATCGTAAGGAATGTAAAGTGACATCCCGTACATCTTTTCCATCAATGGTCACTTGCCCACTTGTTGTATCATAAAAGCGAGGAATTAAACTGATAATCGTTGACTTACCACCACCACTCATCCCTACAAAGGCAACAGTCTCCCCAGGATTTATCGTTAAATCAATAGCATCTATAATAGGTGAGCCAGCTTCTTCATATTGGAAGGATACATTGTGAAAGCGAACCTGCCCATTTGCACGTGGGAGTTCACCAGCATTGTCCTTATCCTTCACTTCATAAGGCTCATCTATTAAATCGAACATTCGATCCATTGAAGCGATTGACTGTGTTAAAGTTGTGGAAGAACTAACCAGTCGACGAAGTGGGCCATACAGACGTTCAATATAAGCAATAAAAGCAACCATTGTTCCAACTGAAAGTGACCCATTTATTACTTGATAGCCCGCATAGGCTATAACTAGTAATGGCGCTACATCTGTAATGGTATTCACGACAGCAAATGATTTTGCATTCCACTTTGTTTGATCAAGCGCTTTTTCTAAAAACTCACCGTTTGCTGAATCGAACAATTTTTGTTCATGCTTTTCTAAGGTAAAGCTTTTAATAATGCTCATACCAGCTACACGTTCATGTAAATAGCTTTGTACACCTGCAAGAGCTTGAGAACGTTTCCGTGTTAAATCTCTCAATTTGCCAAAAAAGTACTTCACACTGAAAGCATAAAATGGAAATGCGACTAACGCTACTAGTGTTAGCTTCACGTCCATGGTTAGCATAATGGCAATCGCAATTACAATTGTCGCCAAATCTAACCAAACATTCATTAACCCTGTCATGACAAAGGTTTTTGTTTGTTCAACATCATTAATTACCCTTGAAATAACATCCCCTGCTCGTGTATTGGCATAGTACCTTAAGCTTAAACGCTGTAAATGTGCATAAATTTCCTTACGAATATCAAATAGCACCTTGTTGCTTACGTGTTGTGCAAAATATTGTCGATAATACTCAATAGGTGGACGGATAATAAAGAACACAATAATAGTGCCACCTAGCCAATAAAATAGTTCTTTTGTTTTTTCTACATCTGTTAAGTCATCTGCTGCAATAATATCGTCTAGCACAATCTTAATGAGCAGTGGAATAAATAGTGGAATAGCAAATTTTACTATACCAATGATAATCGTTAAAATAATTTCCCATGTATATGGTTTAACAAAGCGCATGTATCGCTTAATGCTTTCCAATTTATCATCACATCCTTACAAAAAGAAACAGACATTCGAAGATGAATGCCCTAAGTATTATAGCAATATTTTGATTAAAATACAGTTATGATGACTTTATAGCGAACTATTTTACCTTTACCTTAACAACACTCTGTTCCCTCCAATAAAAAAACACCTATTAGTTTAACTAATAGGTGTCATGATTGATCATCTGACTGCATATCAAGCTGGAACTTGTAACGATTTGTCCAAACATCGATGAAATCGGGTGCAAATGGTCCTCTTTTTTGTTGAATCCAGCTTATTAATTTATCGACATTGCGCTTTAAAATCTTATCTATGACATCAGGATAAGACATTTCCTTACGATGGAGCTCATATTCATCCTCGTCTAAAAGGGTATAAGACATGTCAGGAAAAACTTTAATATCTAAATCATAGTCGATATATTTAATGGCATTATTATCGAAAACAAATGGTGAGCTTAGATTGCAATAATAATACACACCGTCTTCACGTAGCATACAGATGATGTTAAACCAGTGTTCCGCATGGAAGTAGCAAATAGAAGGCTCTCTCGTTAGCCATGTACGACCATCGGATTCTGTCACAAGTGTCCGTTCATTCGCACCGATTACGATATTTTTCGTTCCTTTTAAAACCATCGTTTCTTGCCAAACACGGTGGATGCGGCCATTGTGCTTATAACTATGTATTTGTATCGTTTCTCCTTCTACCGGTAATGCCATTTTGTTAGCCCACCTTTTCGTCTATGCTACCTAAATCTAGCAGTCTCTAGTATATTATAGCAATGTGTACGCGAAAGGTGTAGTTAGAAAACCACAAATTTCACTACGCTATTTTGAATTTGTATAAAATTTAGTCAATTATAAGCGAATTTTATTATAATGTCAGCTTTGATGGGATTTTTTAGTTAATGCTATAGAGGATTTCCTTTTATGCTGACCATTTACTTACCTAAACAATTTGAAAGGGGCTGTCTTTTTCATCTTTTCGGATTTAAGACAGCCCCTTAGAGGTAAATGCAATTATGCAGTTACAAAGTGTTACTCACCTAAATCTTGGTTAGTTTTTGAGAAACGGCCAGAAGCTGGAGCTTTCTTTTGCTCTGCTTTCGCATTTTGCTTTTGCACTTCATTTACGTCCGTTTCATAACCAAACTCTTCACTTTGACGTTGCATGTTTTTATTCGGTTGGAAATTTTGGTTGTTTTGTTTTTTCATCATTCATTCACCTCCACGCTAGTTATTGTGTACGGAGGTGGTGACTTTTATGCTCATGAATCAATGATTTTAAGAAGGATTTATTTTCCTGCCGTTAGCTTTTTTACTTCATCCCAAATTTTTAGCATAGGCACAGGCATCGGTAAAAGTTCTATTTGCTCATAGTTCAGCCAATTACCTAGCTCAGTCGATTCGCATTTTATATAATAGCTATTTAAATGCCAAGTTAAATGTGAAAAAACATGTTTAAATGTAAGCAGTTCATATTTGGCCTGGACATTTACTGTATATTCCTTTGTAAAATTTTCTGCTGAAGATTGGCTTGTATCAATCATTGGAAATTGCCATAGATTAGCGAGCAAGCCTTCCTCAGGACGTTGTTGCATTAAAAATTGTCCTTTGTCATTTTCATATACGAGCACATTATATGTGAGATGCTTCATTTTTATCTTTTTTGATTTGACAGGTAATTTTTCTGGTTCTCCCTCATTAAAAGCTGTGCAATACTCTCTTACTGGGCATAATAAACATTTTGGAGAGGTAGGTGTACAAATAAGTGCGCCTAGCTCCATTAAGCCCTGGTTAAACGATGAAGCATGATCAGGATCAATTAGTTCCTCAACCGCACTTTCAAAAATTTTCTTCGTTTTGGGAAGAGCAATATCTTCATGTATATCAAGCACTCTACTTAGAACACGCATAACATTACCGTCAACTGCATGTTCAGGCTTATTATAGGCAATACTTAAAATAGCACCTGCAGTATAGGGACCAACACCTTTTAATTTAGATATTTCATGGCGATTGTCAGGTACTATACCACCGTAATTTGCTAAAACCTCACGAGCACCTGCTTGTAAATTGCGAGCACGAGAATAATAGCCAAGGCCTTCCCAATGCTTTAATAAGTATTCTTGGGGTGCTTCCGCAAGCAAATCTAATGTTGGAAAGCTTTCCATAAAGCGATTGTAATAAGGAATAACTGTGTCGACACGTGTCTGTTGTAGCATCACTTCAGATACCCAAATTTTATAAGGGTCTGTTGTGTGTCTCCAAGGTAAATCACGCTTCTCTGTGTTAAACCAGTCAACTAATGATTGTCGAAATTCTGTTACATATGGGTAATTCACAGTGACCTCCGTTATTTTTACGATTTAATTTATGATGAAAAGGGTATACAATGAAGAAAAGAATATTCGCGGAAGATCGACAATAATCGTCTCTTTCGCAAGAATGTTAGAATATTTCAATATACCTTTTATTATGTTTGAAATAAAGTTGTATGCACATTGTACTCGATTTTAATGCATACTAGGAGTGGATATTTTTGGATTCAGGTACACATTTCGTTATGGGTATTGCCCTTGGCGGTCTTGCATTAGCTGACCCTGTAGTAGCCAATCATTCAATGACTTTTACAGCAGTAATGGCAGGTACAATTATTGGCTCACAAGCTCCAGATGTTGACACTGTGTTAAAACTACGTAATAACGCCATTTATATCCGACATCACCGAGGAATTACACACTCACTACCAGCTGTAGCTATTTGGCCTATTTTAATTACAATTGTTTTATCACTGATTTTGCAAGATGTGAATGTGTTACATTTATGGCTTTGGACATTTTTAGCTGTCGCACTTCATGTTTTTGTCGATATTTTTAACGCGTATGGTACACAAGCAATTCGACCTTTCTCTCGAAAATGGGTTGCGTTAGGTGTCATTAATACCTTCGATCCCATTATTTTTTCCTTACATTGTCTCGGTATTGTATTATGGGCATTTGGCACAAATCCAGTATGGACATTCAGTATCATGTACGTGGTTATCGTGATTTACTATATTTTACGATTTGCTGTGCAAAAAGCGGTAAAAAACGCGGTGCATCATACTATTCAAGATGAGGAATATGTCATTGTAGCACCTACTATGCGCTTCTTCCACTGGCGAATCGCAGCCAAGTCCAAAACTCATTATTATGTTGGCCGTGCTTACGGAAGAACTGTTAATATTTATGATAAATTTGAAATTAAGCCTTTGCCTAAAACTGCGCTTGTAGATGCTGCAATGAAAGATCCTAACTTAGCTGCATTTGTGTCTTTCTCTCCTATGTATCGATGGGAGATTTCCGAGCTTGAAAACGGCCTAATAGAAGTAAGGTTAATCGATTTGCGTTACCGTAGTGACAATCGCTATCCTTTCGTTGCCGTAGCACATTTAAATGAAGCTAATGACATTATTACGTCTTACACAGGCTGGATCTTTACAGAAGATAAGCTCCAGAAAAAACTACAAATTGGTGCAAGTAATTAATCAGTAAACCCTGACCAATATTGGTCAGGGTTTTATTATTGTATCATATCATCACTAGCATCTAGTAAATGTATATACTTCGGATTGCGCCCTGCAAAGGCATGTAGTTTATCACCGTAGCTAGCAATTAATTGACGAACAAGATTTTCTGTATAATCTGCCCCACGATAATCATACCCTGCTTTCGCGGCAGTTGATTCAAAGTCACTCCATAACAACTCCACCCAAACCTGTGCCCGTCCAACAGACATCTGAGGATTCTTTGCAAGTAACTCTGCTGTTAATTTCTCAATTTTTTCATCCATTTATTTGCCCACCTTTACTGGGGAAAGGATAGATACTGGTAATGCCTCTTGGTATTTGTCTCCGCCTAAACGATGACCCCAAGCAAAGCGTCCCTTCAAATAATCTACTTGGAAAAATTCATTATCTGAACCATCAATACGATACATTTCTCCAGGAACGATCGTATCAAGATCCACTAAATAAGCCGCAGCCATTAAAGCTTTGCGTTCATAAACAGCAAACTCATTGATGATTCCTAGCTGTTCTGCCTTTCGAGCTTTCTCTTTTAGAGAGGCAATTTCCTCTCGCAATTCATGTTCAGACATAGCTGCATAATTTTTTTCACTCATTCTTCATTCTCCTTCTCTTCTATAAAACGATCTATTACTTCTATAGGAAAACCCTTTTGATAGAGCGCCTGTTTAACCTTCATTTTTAGCTCATAACCAGTATACTTCGATACGTACTTTTTCCAAACTTTTTCGCCTTGAGCATCAAGGAGCTGCTGCCAGTTGTCATCATCCTGCCCTATCTCAACTTGGCTAAGCACCTCTTCTACAATCGAGAAAGCATACCCTTTTCTTAATAAGTAATCCTGAATTTTGGTCTTAATTTGTGTTGGGGTCTTCTTGCTCTCCGCTCGAACAATTTTCTCTGCCAGTTGCTTCGCCAGTTTTACTTGTTCCTCAAAACTATATGTAGCAAGCACCTCATCCTGCAAGTTTTTCTCAATGCCTTTTTTGATCATGTCTTGTCTAATGGCTCTTGGTCCTTTTTTCATAGTAGCTTTCTTTGTATCAAGCAGAGCCTTTGAATAGTTTTCATCATTAATAAAACCATAGGATTTTAACTTTTGGATTGCCTCTAACACTACAGCTTCTCCAAATTCTAAGTTGAGCAGTTTTTTCTTAACCTCATGCTCACTTCGCATTTGATATGAAAGGAAGTTTAATCCCTTATTAAATGCCTTACGTATCTCATCTTCATAGGCAATCTCTTGAATTTCGAATTCATCGAGCACCTTTCCCTTTGTTAAACCAAATTGAATGAGAATGGCTTCATCAACCGGAAAAGCATATTCTTCATTTAAATAGATATTATAGCGTTCAGGATTGTTTTTTTGACGTGCAATTTTTGTAATCATACGCATAGTAAACACCTCACTATTATCATTATAGCATTTCTTTATGAGGGAACTGACAATTAGCACGGTTAATTTCCCTATGTTCGCGGGCATTCTTTTCCCTTCCACGGGTAAACTTCCTGCTCTGCAATTAAAGCCTAAAGATGTTTACTTTTTGGTTACATGATAAACTTATTAGTAAGCGTTTTATTCGAGAAAAGAGGTGCATGTTATGAAAATAGTGATTGCAGGTGGCACTGGCTTTGTTGGAAAAGCCCTTATACAGCTATTGCAGGACAACGGACATGACATTTTTGTCCTAACGCGTCATGAGTCAAGGCACGAAAATGGCGTTCACTATGTTCAATGGCTACATCAGCATGAGCAAGCTTTGACAATCTTTGAAGGTGTAGATGCCTTTGTGAATTTAGCAGGTGTTTCATTAAATAATGGTCGTTGGACAAAAAAACAAAAGAAAGCTATCTATTGGAGCAGAATGAATGCCACATCAGAGATTGTACGAATAATGGACATGCTCACGATAAAACCAAAAGTCCTTGTCAATGCTAGTGCAGTTGGTATATACCCAACTTCCACACAAGCCATCTATGATGAAGATTTTATGGATTACGCAACTGATTTTTTAGGCACTACAGTCCACGATTGGGAGCGACATGCGAAACGAGCGGAAGCATTAGGTATTCGTGTGGCTCTTGCACGCTTTGGTGTCATTTTAGGTAGAAATAGTGGCGCACTTCCACCAATGCTATTGCCTTATCAAATGCATATAGGTGGAACGATAGGCTCTGGAGAGCAATGGCTTTCATGGGTACATATTGAGGATGTAGCACGTGCTATTTATTTCGCTATTACAAATGAAAATATTCATGGACCATTTAATATAACAGCACCGCATCCGATGCGAATGAAGGAATTTGGTCAAACGATTGCAGAAGTCATGGGCAGACGTCATTGGCTGCCTGTTCCTAGCTTTGCGATGCGTTTAGCTCTCGGCGAACAAAGCACACTTGTTTTAGAAGGACAACAAGTGCTACCAACCCTTTTAGAACAACAACATTTTATATTTAAATACCCTTATCTAAAGCAAGCACTTGAAAATTTGTTAAAGGCTCAAAATTAGAAAAAATTAAGTTGGATAATTTTTTTACTAATTACGCATTCTAATGAAAAAGAAAGGATGCGTTTTTTATGTGGAAACAACATATTGTTGGTGCGGTAATTGCTACTTTTATTATTGCCGCAGGAATTAGCTTTAATCCATTTTTTGCTGCTGGTTCTGATGAACACCATTGGGGCTTTAAACGCGCTAAAAACGGTGAACAGGCAGAGGCAGGAGCACAGCTCGATCAGTTACTCGACAAATATGGTGCGATTTATAAAGGGAAGGCAGATAAAAAAATTGCCTATTTAACATTTGATAATGGCTATGAAAACGGCTTTACTGAAAGTATTTTGGATACATTGAAAAAAGAAAATGTATCTGCTACTTTCTTTTTAACAGGCCATTACTTAGACAGTGCTAGCGATTTAGTGAAACGCATGGTGAAGGATGGTCATACTATCGGGAATCACTCCTATGGTCACCCTAATATGGCTCGACTTTCGCCAGATGGCATGCGTGCAGAATGGCAAAAGTTCGATGGCAAGTTACGTGAATTGACAGGCATCGATCGTACAACATATGCTCGTCCACCTGAAGGGATTTTTAATGCAAAAGTGCTAGAGGTGGGCAATGCAGAAGGTTATCGTCATATTTTCTGGTCTGTGGCCTTTAAGGATTGGATGAAGGATGAGCGTCGTGGTGCAGATTATGCTTATAATGCACTTATGGAACAACTGCATCCTGGTGCCGTTATTTTAATGCATACAGTAGCACAAGATAATGCTGAAGCATTACCAATGTTTATTGCAGAAGCTAAAAAGCAAGGTTATACTTTCTTATCGCTTGACGATTTAGTATTAGAATATGAAGATTTTCCTGTTGCTTTGCAATCGCCTGCTCCTTCGCTATAATGGGGAGATGACAATATAGAGCAGGGACGTGGAACGTTTGACGCAGCAAACAACAATGACCGTGGGACAAAAATTCCCACTAACAATAAAAAGGCTAGGCATTAATGGTGAAGGTGTAGGTTTTTATAAACGTAATGTGATATTTGTAAAAGGAGCCATTCCTGGTGAAGAGATCACAGCTCAAGTAACAAAAACACAACGTAATTTTGCTGAAGCAGAAATTTTAGCCATTCGTAAAGCTTCAAAATATCGTCAGGAAGCACCTTGCCCAGTTTACAATGAGTGCGGCGGCTGCCAGCTTCAGCATATGACCTATGAAAAACAGCTAATAGAAAAACGAGACATTGTTATACAAGCATTAGAGCGCTATGCCAAACCTTTACTCGAAACAATTGAAGTGCGAAAAACACTTGGTATGGATGATCCTTGGCATTATCGTAATAAAAGCCAATTCCAAGTACGTAAAGAAGGCAAGCGTGTTTACGCAGGTTTATTTGCTGAAGGAAGTAATAAACTGTTAAACATTAATGATTGCCTTGTTCAGCACCCAATTACTTCTAAAATCACAGTTGCTACTCGAAAAATTTTGCAAAAGCTAAATATCACTATTTACGATGGTCGTACGCTAAATGGTTTAGTGCGTACGATTGTTGTACGTACAGGTATTCGTACTGGGGAAACACAAGTCGTTCTTGTCACAACAAGGAAAGAAATCCCTCATTTAGCTGAATTGATTACACGTATGAAAAAAATTGATCCGAGTATTGTATCCATTGCGCAAAATATTAACCGTGAAAAAACATCATTAATCTTCGGTGATGAAACTGTTGTACTTGATGGCAAAGAAACCATTCATGAAGAGCTTGGCGAATTGGCTTTTGATTTATCTGCCCGCGCCTTCTTCCAACTAAATCCAACGCAAACAGTTCATCTATATGATGAAATTAAAAAGGCTGCCGCTTTATCAGGAAAAGAAACAGTGGTTGATGCATACTGTGGCGTTGGCACAATTGGATTATGGTTAGCGGATAAAGCGAAGGAAGTTCGTGGAATGGATGTCATTCCTGAAAGCATTCAGGATGCTCGTAAAAATGCTCGAAATCATGGCTTCAAACATACGAAATATGCAGTCGGTACAGCGGAAAGTGTCCTAGCGAAATGGTGCAAGGAAGGATTTACTCCTGATGTGATTACGGTAGATCCACCACGTACAGGACTAGCACCTGAATTTATTCGAACAGTCCTTAAACTAAAACCTAAACGTTTTGTTTATACCTCCTGTAACCCATCCACTTTGGCAAAGGACTTACAACAGTTAACGAAGCTTTATGATGTTGAATATATTCAACCCGTCGATATGTTCGCACAGACTGCGCAGGTGGAATGCGTTTGCTCTATGGTTCTTAAAATAGAACATCGAAAATGATATTTACTTTGTAAATTTTGGCGACCTTGATTAGGCGTAGTCTGCATATTGTAGACTGCGCTTTTTTCTTTTTTGATAGTCGTTTCTAAAGTTTTATTGTCTAAGAAAAAATAGCTAAACATCTGAAGAACAAAATAAAAAATATTAAGTGATGTCACCGTTTCATGATTGATTTCAATGTGTTTACATTATGTTATAGTCTTGTTGGGCCCATGCAATTTTAAGGAGGAAAAATGGATAACATTCAATACTTATCACAATTTAATCTGCTTAATTCGCTCTCGAGGGAAGATTTAATAGAAATGGAGCAATTAACTTTAATAACCACCTTTCCGAAAAACACTTTTATTCAAACACCAGAAACTTTTTCAGAGGGGCTTTACTTTGTTAAAAAGGGGAAGTTGCGCCTGTATAAAGTAAATGCTCAAGGCAAGCAATTTACTTCGGATATACTTAACGAAGGTAATGTATTTGGTGAAATGGATATCATTTCATTTGGTACTCGAGAAAATTATATTGAAACGATAGAGGAAAGCCACATTTGTTTGATGAATAGGGAAAGATTTGAAGGTTTTTTAATTCAGCGGCCTCAATTTATGATGACATTATTAAAAGTACTAAGTAATCGAATTATCGATATGAGTCAATTAACGCAAAATCTAGCTCTTGGGAAACTACATGACAAAGTTTTATATGCACTTATTAAGCTCTCTGATCAGTTTGGACTTACTGGCGATAATGAATATTACAAAATAGATTTGCCCCTCTCACATCAAGAAATCGCCAATTTAGTTGGTGCAACCAGAGAAGCTGTAACTGGGGTCTTACAAGAGCTTGTTAAAGAAGAAGTCATTCAAACAGGATTTAAAACAATCTACATCCATCGAAAAAAGCTTTTGGAGAGAAGCATTTCATAGGCTGAAAAAATGCAGGGTAGTATCAAGTAACATTGAAATTTTCAAAATGAGTTGTAAACAATATTACATCTTCCTTCAAGAAAAAAATGTATCGTATAACTATATACAAAATATATACGATATGGAGATGAGATAATGGAAAACACATCATTTCAAAAATTGCAAAGAGAATTAGATATAGCAGCTACACATATGGAAGAGATGCTGTCAAAGGAAGTGCTGGATATATTTGAAAAAACGATACATGATTTACGAATATCTGATTCGGGTAGGGGTTTAATAGCTGGCGTCAAGGCGCCTGACTTTACTTTAGTGAATTCTACAGGTCAAAAGATAACATTGTCTGAAGAAATTTTGAAAGGTCCAGTTGTTCTTATATTTTACCGCGGTATATGGTGTCCATTTTGTAACCTTGAATTGAAAGCATATCAGCGAATGAATGAGGACATTAAGGCAATTGGAGGCCAATTGATTGCGGTTAGCCCGCAAACCCCAAACTATTCTGCATCTGTGCAAGACAAGAACGAATTAAATTTTCATGTTTTAAGCGACTTGCAAAATAAAACAGCTGAAAAATATAAGCTTAAATTTAAATTACCTGAGTATGTCTATCCTATCTACAGATCGCTCGATATTTCACTCGAAACATTTAATGGCGATCATTCTTGGGAACTTCCCGTACCCGCTACCTATGTAATTGATAAAGAAGGAATCATCCGTTTAGCTAGCGTGGAGGCAGACTATAAAAAACGTATAGAACCTAGTAAGGTGATGCACGTTCTCCAGTCACTTTAATAGCATCTTAGAATTATAAAAATATAATGAAAGACAGCCTCTAAGTTACCACATTCGTTTGGGATAACGAGGAATCGATTGATAATCTTCAAATTAAACATTAAAATAATCGTTACCAACTGTGATTTTACAATACATTCTTAATCAAAGCTTAAAACCTTTGTTGTAGAAACACATCAGTATGAAAAAGGACGTTTCTTATAGAAAGGTCCTTACAGACTGTAGACAAACTCAATGAATTTTGAGTTAGCCTACAGTCTTTTTTCTTTTACAATAAAATAAAGTAAAGCCGTTGATTTCCACTACGGGCGGACGCTTTCCGCGGGCGGGGTCGAGCTGCTTCCCTCGCTTCGCTCAGTCCAGGATCTCGACTTTCCCGCTTTTCCCGCAGGAGTCGCCACCCTTCGTTCCAATCAACTTCTACATAAAGAATTCCTTATTCATCTATTGATAAAAAGTACACTTTCGAGGTGATCAGCCATCATGACGAAAAATCAAATCAATGAACGTGAACAATTAGAAATGCTAACGATTGATCAATTAGTTCCCCAAAATCATTTAGTACGAAAACTAGAGGCGGCTATTGATTTTTCATTTATCTATCCCTTAGTAGAAAACCTCTACTCTGCTAAAGGACGCCCTAGTATTAATCCTGTTGTTCTCTTTAATCTGAAAGGACGTTTCTTATAGAAACGTCCTTTTTCTAATGCACAGCACAAGCTGCCTGGTGGATGATGGATGGTCCAGAAAAGTCGATACCTTAACCAATAACCCAGGATTTAAATGATTATTAAATGTTAAATTTTCAGCTTTTATTCAAAGAACTTTCAAACGTAAGCTTTGTACTTTCACCTTTTACCTTTGAGCTTTCAAATCAATTTAGTTGAAAGTTACCATTGGAGTAAGGCATGTTTTACGTTTTAACTCGCACACATGCCTTGAAGCGCGAGCGACTTTTCGTTTTCCATTTTCGCTAGGACATGCAAATCTTGTTAAACTTGTACTTCAATAAAGGTTGTGGCATTCGACTCTGATAAGACAGCGTCAACCTCTGATTCAAATTCTTCAATCCGATTGCTCAATTTCTCAATTTGTTGTTTAACATTTAGGGGATCAATGATTTCAAACTCATTTCTTTTCATAAATGTTTCGGTATGTAATTTGACTTCCTCTGGTGATTGTTTATCTTTATTGCCCAATATGTTAATTAAATAGGTTTCCAACTTTGCAGGTAAAGCATCATTTTCTTTTGCAACCGTATTGATAGCTGAACGATGCTGATGCTGTATAACTTCTAGCAAATTCTTTTCGTATTGAATGGATTGTTTCCGTTCAATTGCCTCCGCTACAGTCATTTCCTCTTTGCCCACCAACACCTTTGTGTTTGCATTGGACTGCACAACTAGCGCTTTTATTTTATTTCGATAGGAAATTAAACCTACCACTTTATCATAGGATGCTTGCATTTGTTTTTCATATTCAGGAATGTCTACACCATTAATTTTACGATTGCTTTTTCGATTAGCTACGACTGCGCTAACCTCATTTGTTGCTGCTTCAATTCGTAGAGTCAGCATTTTTAATTCTGTTAAAGCACGGTGGATAGATAGTTTTTTCATTTCTGTCATGATAAAAACCTCCTTTTTAAGCAAGTATTCTTTTATTATAAATAGAAAGATGGATAATGTCCAAAAATACCCATTTTCTTTTTTATTGCTTTCATTAGAACATGTCTGTATAATAACTTTCTAGGTGCCAAACCTATGTAACTTGGACGGAACATCCTTGTTACGCAAAAAACGCCATAACAGCACGGATTTGCTGGGCGTTTTTTGTTTTTTGAGCGGGAGATGAGCCCCGCTCTTTTTATTTTGCCATCGTTGGTTGTTGATGCTTGCGGCGTCCAAATATAAATAAAACGATTGCAACGGCTAGCAAAAGCATAGCCACAAGTAAAAGGAAGCTATAATTTTTTACATATTCTAAATAAACTCCACCTAAAAATGGACCTGTTAAACTACCAATACTTAAAGCAATTCCGCAAAGTAAATTCCCCGTAGGCAGTAGCTCCTTTGGTGTCAAATCAGCCATAAATGTAATCCCTAAAGAAAACATCGAGCCAACTAGCGTACCCGTTAAGAAAAATGCGACAGCCACAGCGAATTGTGAATGCTCTAAAAAGCTTGTAATCGCGAAAATAATTGCGCCACCAAATGACCCAATCATCAAAATATTCCTTCTCCCTACTTTATCTCCTAGTGCACCAAGCGGCACTTGCGTTAAAATACCACCAAATGTAAACACAGATAAAATGATAGGAATCATGCCGACTTCAAAGCCCTTGCGTAATGCATAGACAGGAAACAAGGCATTTAGTGAAGACTCCAGAAAACCATAAACAAATGGGCCTAAAAAGGCAATCCACCCAAATAAAATAGCCAGTTTATACCGTTGCCATCCTCTGGCATTTAAGTCACCTGTTAAACGCTCAGGCTTTTCATTTTGTAAGAGAAATACAAAGGACCATGCAAATAGGCACATGATTGAAGATACGATAAACGGTAGCGCTTCAGCAATTTCAATGAGCTTCACCATAAGTGGTCCGACAGCAAAACCTATGCTAAATGATAAACCATAGATGGCCATTCCCTTTCCTAAGCTTTTATGATCTGCTGTACTAGTAATCCATGTTTGTGTCGCATAATGCAAGGCATGATCGCCTACACCAATTAATAAACGAAGGACAAACCAAAAGGTCACACTTTTCCATAGAGGAAATGCAAGTAAAGACGCAAAAACTAGTGCTCCACCAATTAAAATAATCGGTTTATAGCCCCATCTGCGTAACGGCTGCTCGATAAATGGTGAAATCAGTAGTGTTCCTATGTATAAGCCTGTTGCATTCAAGCCATTCAATGCAGAGGATACCCCATCACGTTCAAATATTATCGAAATAAGCGGTAATAGCATCCCTTGTGAAAAGCCTGATATGGATACAATTACTACTAAAATGGTAAATCTTTTTGTGCTGTAATCTGAGAAGTACGTCATTTTTCCCTCCAATAACTAGTCATTCTCCCAAAGAACAGCATACCAAAAAGCCTTAGCGCTCACCACATGTGATTTTACGCTAAGGCTTAACTAATACTTATCCTCATTTAATTGTATAAACACGATTTTCGGCTTTTGAATATTACCGATTACTTGTTTAAACTCCCTCCTTTTCGAGTTAGCATTGGTCAGATGACTTTTTTCAATCAGCTCCTTTACTTTATCTTAAAACAAATTTAACACACATCCTCAATATTGTAAATATTCTGTCTATTGTTTTTTTAAAATTAATCTCTTAGTCCTAGGTGTTTCCCTAAACATTGAAATTTAAGCTCAAATCGGCTACGATGAAAGGGATGAAATGAGGTGTACGAATGTCAAAGCCAATCACTGATAAAGAGCAACAAGTAACCTATTTAAAAGAGCGTCTTGAGATGTTTCTAGAAGTATTAGATGCCCTTGATCCTGAAACAGCTGAGTTAGAAGATATTGATCGCTTAATCCAAATGATGGATGATTTAGAGGACAAAATGGAGCAATTTCAAGCTCGTGAACAATAATGAATAAAAAACAAGCGAGCGTCGTGTGCTCGCTTGTTTTTTAATGGCAATCCCAATTATAAAGTACCTTGCTAAAATCTTTATTCATTAACTCTTCCTCTGTGATAAAGAAATTGCCAACGCCACAATCGCCCCAAAGAATATTGTCGCCAACACTATCAATCTGTAACAGCATAATGATTGAATCTTTATAATCTCCATATGCTCGAGGATCCTCTTGCGTAAAGAATGGATACCCTCCAATTTTATGACCATCACCCGTCAAAGCATCATAGAAGCTGTCTTCTAATGCTTCGTCATCCTCCAAAGCTGTTAAGATGCTAGCATACTTGTCATTGCTTCTAAAATCATCAATCGACATCGGCTCAACGCTTGTAGTAAAGGATAATGCCATTTCACGCTCGACAGGAAAATATAATTCCTCATCATCTATTTCGATAAAAGAAAAATCTTGAATAAGCTGTGCTTCATCTTGCATAACTTGTTCATGAAATATTACACGAAAGCCTTCTTGATTTTGTCCATTATCAAAATCCATTCCTAAAACATCGTCATAACCATCAATATAAAACTGCAATATTCCCTCTTCTGGGAAATTGGGTAAATGCGTAGGAACCTCTGCAAAGTTAATTTGAGCTAATAGCTTCAACGGTTGTCCCTTCATGTTTTTTGGATATTCCATACCCAATGGGAAATAAGGATCTCCTGCAAACTTACTTTGAAATAAAGTTGTTTTACTTATCTCCGTATTAACCATTACAACAGGCTTCATTGTCCCTTCTATTAATGGTCTATATTGCTCGAATGCTTCTGGTAATTCAAGTAAAGTTTTAGCAGTCATGCAAGTTCCTCCTAATATTGGATTTATTCTATTTTAGAACAAACGTTCTATAAAATCAATACTCTCCTTCTATATTATTAAAATATGCTTTAATTTAGCAGTCTCAGATAAGGACTCTTTTTTTCATTAGTTGAAAAGAGTATAATGTAACGTGGAAATAATCAATTTTTCTATGGGGGGCAATACCAATGAATCTACAAAACTTGGAGAAGAGTCTTTACGATTTAATTACTGAAACATCTACGAATTTACCTAAGGATGTACGTCGTGCTATTAAAAAAGCAAAAGAAGCTGAAAATGCTGGTACTCGTGCAGCAATGAGCTTAGACACAATCGCAAATAATATTATTATGGCAGAAGATAACGTGTCACCAATTTGTCAGGATACAGGGCTACCAACTTTCAAAATTTATACTCCTGTTGGCGTAAATCAATTAGAAATTAAAGCTGCAATCAAAAAAGCAATCAATGATACAACTGCAGATGCAAAATTACGTCCTAATGCGGTGGATTCATTATCTGGTGCAAACAGTGGTAATAATCTTGGTGATGGTTTGCCAGTAATGAAATTTGAACAATGGGAAAAAGATTACATTACAATTAAGTTAATTCTCAAAGGTGGCGGCTGTGAAAATAAAAACATTCAATACAGTCTACCATGTGAATTAGAAGGTCTTGGTCGTGCAGGGCGTGACTTAGATGGTATTCGTAAATGTATTTTACACTCTGTATACCAAGCACAAGGTCAAGGGTGTTCTGCTGGTTTCATTGGTGTAGGTATTGGTGGAGACCGTTCTTCTGGCTATGATTTAGCAAAAGAGCAATTATTCCGCCATGTTGAAGATACAAATCCAAATGCAGATCTTGCTAAATTAGAAGAGTATGTGGTTAAAACGGCTAACACATTTGGTATTGGTACAATGGGCTTCGGTGGTGAAGCAACATTATTAGGCTGTAAAATTGGCGTAATGCACCGTATTCCTGCCTCTTTCTATGTATCAGTAGCATATAATTGTTGGGCTTACCGTCGTATGGCTGTGGATATCGATCCTCAAACTGGCGAAATTATGAATTGGCACTACCAAGAAGGTGAAAAAATTACCTTCAAAGAGAATGAAGTAGCTGCTACAACAGAAGATACAACTACAGATGTAGTCGAGCTTACTGCGCCAATTACTGAAGAACAAATTCGTTCACTAAAAGTTGGTGATGTCGTTTCTATTACTGGTCGTATGTATACTGGCCGTGACGCCATCCACCACCATTTAATGAGCCACGATGCACCAGTTGATTTAAATGGCCAAGTTATTTATCACTGTGGACCTGTAATGGCTAAGGATGAAGAAGGCAATTGGACAGTAAAAGCGGCTGGTCCAACTACTTCTATTCGTGAGGAGCCTTATCAAGGCGATATCATGAAAAAATTCGGTATCCGTGCTGTCATTGGTAAAGGTGGAATGGGGCCAAAAACATTAAAAGCGCTTAATGAGCATGGTGGCGTTTACTTGAATGCAATCGGTGGAGCAGCACAATACTATGCGGACTGTATTAAAGGCGTTGATGGTGTTGATTTAATGGAATTCGGTATTCCTGAAGCTATGTGGCACTTAAATGTTGAAAAATTTACAGCAGTTGTGACAATGGATTCACATGGTAACTCACTACATGCAGATGTGGATAAATCATCATTAGAAAAACTTGCTTTGCATGCAGAAAGAGTCTTCTAATTAAATAATAGATAGCAGTAGTAACTCGTTTTATTGCACAATTTTGTAAGGCACAGAATATTCCTAGTGAATAGACTGTGCTTTTTTCAATTCTTTCGCAAATTGTTTAAAAATCTCCATCAAACTTCCTACTTTATTTTTATAAATTCCTTTGTTATAATAATTCTAAATAATAGAGATGGTAATTGAAATCCATTTTCAATTAAACAGCTCAAAATAACGCTATTTTATAAAGGCTTTGATATTGATTTTCATTATCAGGAGGGATAGAGATGGAATACTCTAATCGAGAAAACGTAAGAGTAATTGAGAAAATAAAAGAACATGCCGAACTAATTGCCGCATTAATGGCTGGAATTTTCATCTTACTAGCATGGCGTTTAGACACAAATGGACAAACAACAGCTTCTGTTCTACTATATTTAATTGCCTTTTGTGTAGGTGGTTTCGCGAAAGCAAAAGAAGGCATTGAAGAGACCATAGAAGAGCGAAAGCTAAATGTTGAGCTGTTGATGGTATTAGCTGCAATTGGCTCAGCTGCAATTGGCTATTGGACAGAGGGAGCCATCCTAATATTTATTTTTGCAGTAAGTGGTGCACTTGAAACTTATGCGATGAATAAAAGTCATCGCGAAATATCTGCCCTTATGAATTTACAGCCCGAAGAAGCTTGGTTAGTGCGTGGTGGATTTGAACCTATGAAAGTATCAGTTTCCACATTACAAATCGGGGATCATTTATTGATTAAACCGGGTGAACGAATTCCAGCAGACGGCATTATTTTTAAAGGCCAATCTTCTATTGATGAGTCAGCTATTAGCGGAGAGCCACTGCCAATCTCAAAAAGCGAAGGAGACGAAGTTTTTGCAGGCACAGTCAACTTAAATGGTGCTATTACTATGGAAATGACAAAGGCGAATTCAGAGACCCTTTTCCAAAAAATTATACAGCTCGTTCAAAGTGCTCAAAGTGAAAAATCTCCATCTCAACAATTCATCGAAAAATTTGAAGGGACTTATGTAAAATTTGTTTTACTTGGTGTTGCCATTATGATGGTTCTTCCCCACTTCTTGCTCGGCTGGGACTGGACAACAACCTTTTACCGAGCAATGGTGTTATTAGTGGTTGCTTCACCTTGTGCACTCGTTGCTTCCATTATGCCTGCAACACTCGCTACGATATCAAATGGTGCAAAAAATGGTGTGCTATTTAAAGGTGGTTTACATTTAGAGCATCTTAGTGTGTTACGTGCATTGGCTGTCGATAAAACAGGTACTTTAACGCAAGGAAAACCAGTTGTTACAGATTTTATTGTCCGTGATGGAGTAGAACGTGATACGGCTTTAGCAATTCTTGCAGGAATTGAATCTCAATCCAATCATCCCCTTGCCCAAGCGATTACCTCCTATGCTAAGGCTGAAGGAATCGACATACTACCACAAGCAACAATTGAAGATATTCCTGGCTGGGGTATTAAAGGAACGATTCAAAACAAGGAGTATCAAGTAGGCAAACCAGAATTTGTTGATGTGCAACTTGCTAACATTTTTGCAAATAATGCTGTAACTAAACTTGCAGCAGAGGGAAAAACAGTTATTTTCATTCGCGATCAACACGGTATTGTTGCATTAACAGCATTAAAAGATACTGTACGCTCCGAAGCTAAGAAAGCTGTTACATTATTAAAAGAGCTTGGTATTCAAGTGGTGATGCTTACAGGCGACAACGAAAAAACAGCCAAAGTTATCGCGAAGGAGGCTGGCGTTACTGAATTCGTCGCAGAATGTTTGCCAGAAACGAAGGTAACTGAAATGAAACGCCTACTTACACAGCATCAATTTGTTGGCATGGTCGGCGACGGTATTAATGATGCCCCTGCATTGGCTACCGCAACTACTGGCATAGCGATGGGTGAAGGCACAGACGTGGCGCTTGAAACAGCGGATGTCGTGCTAATGAAAAATGACTTATCAAAAATCGCCTATGCTGTTCGTTTATCACGTAAAATGCAACGTATTGTGAAACAAAATATTTTCTTTTCTATCGGAGTTATTGTCTTATTAATCGCCTCTAACTTTTTACAAGTTGTCGACTTGCCTTTAGGCGTAATCGGGCATGAAGGTAGTACAATTCTAGTTATTCTAAATGGTTTACGCATGCTTAATAAAAATGTTTAACATCAAGTAAGCCTCAGCATAATTGCGTCCAGCTTGCTTGAAAGCTACTCTTCCTGCGACATCCGCTGAGGCTTTTATTGAGGAATTGATGGATTTAATCAGCTAAAATCAAGTAAAAATAGCCTCGCTACTCTTTAGGAGTTTAGCGAGGCTATTTTTAATGAATGATCATTTCCTTATCGACGAATTTCCTTTTGAAGTGCTCTTTTCTGCATTGTAGCATTTAATACGCCACCAAAGATTAAAATGATTCCCGTAAAATATAACCAGAGCATTAAAATAATGACGCCACCAATACTACCGTATGTAGCAGAATAATTTGCAAAATTATTAATATAAAAAGAGAAACCATATGTGACTGCTAACCAAGCAAGCGTGGCAAATAACGCTCCTGGCCATACGCCCATTATTTTCAAACGAGGACTTGTATTTGGCACAAACCAGTAGATGCCCATTAATACGATGAAAATCAATAATGGCGGGATTGACCATCTTAATCTATGCCAAACTGATTCAAATTGCTCCTCTATTCCGACGATTGAGAATAGGAAATGTCCAATTTGCTGACCAAAGACCGGTAATAAGAGCGCAACGGCAATAACAATAACGAGAGCGATTGTAAAAACAAGTGATAAACCCCTATCTAATATGCCTGCTCTCCCTTCTGTATCATAGGCTTTATTTAAAGCACGAAGTAATGCATTAATGCCTTTAGATGCAGACCAAATAGTACCTAAAACCCCAATGGACAGTAAACTACTGTTGCGATTTGTTAAAATCTCATTCAGTGTATTTTCAATAAGCTTATACACTTCATCAGGTAAGATATTCACTAAAAATGAATAGACCTGAGTGGTTTCTAAGTTAAGATATGGTAATAGTGTCACTAAGAAAATAAGTAAGGGGAAGAACGATAGTAAAAAGAAATAAGCCAATTGTGCAGCAAGCGCAGATATTTCAACTCGCTTGAGCCGACCTATTAAATCTTGGATAAAGCCTTTGGATGTCATAATATCAATCGCTCCCTCCTCTGGAGAGACAAACGATTTTACAAACCCAAAAGCGTTATGCAATGTTGCTTTATTCTTTTCCATACAATTCCTCCTAAAACGACCTTTACTCCTTATGAGGCAAAGTAAAGGCTGATTTCGTATCTTCAATCATTCCCTGTATCGTGGAAGGTAAATCCTTAAATTCATCCACCTTTTCAGCAATAGTGTTGACATTATCTGACACACTCTCACAAAGCACCTTTGCCGCGAGTACCTTTTCCTCTACCAAAACCTGCAATTCTTCTCGATTTGCTGCATAATATGAGACGGCTTCCTTCATCTTTTTAGTTGAGGCAATTGTTTTTTCTCGTGTAGCGCGATCTAACATACTTAATGCTGCTCCTACTGCTGCTCCTGCTACAATAGATGCTAATAATTTACTTTGACCCATATTAAAACCCCCTGCTTGTATAGTTGTATATTCCCTATTATTTCATAAATAAACAGTCTTCTGCACTTATTCTACCCAATAACAGTCTATTTTTAAAGCAATGCCCAAATACGGAGTTGACATTTTTTTTATTCAATGAAATGATATGTGCGAGGATTACGAAAGGTAGGGTAAAAAATGGATTTATCAGTTCCATCTAAAGAAAACGTTATGTATATGGTTGATCAAATGAAGGACAAGCTTCGTATGGTGAATGTCGATGCAATGAAATCAGAAAACTTCGATGAAGCAAATTATGAAGATTTAGTGTATCTATATGAAATGGTTATGAAAAGAGAAACTTTTAGTCCAAGTGAAATGCAAGCGATTGTTGCTGAATTAGGATCTTTACGAAAATAGGTAAAACGAAAAGCTATTAGCCTAAGACATTTGTCTGCTGCTAATAGCTTTTTATTACTGTGTACTCTAAGTTTCTGAACCATCCTCAGTAACTAATGGTTGAATTAATACTTCTACACGACGATTCTTCGCACGTCCTTCGGCTGTGTCATTTGGTGCAATTGCACGATACTCACCGTTTCCTTTTGCACTAAAGCGCGTAGGATCTAATTTGTCATTACTTTCAATAAGCAGTTCTAAAAATTTAGTTGCACGCATTACAGATAACTGAAAATTCGATGTAAAATTCGGACCTGCTGGCACATTATCTGTATGACCTGTGATGACAATATTTCGAGCTGGATCAGATTCCAGCATAGTTGATAGCTCTTTGGCAATAGGGACGTACTCAGGTTTAACTGTTGCCTGCCCTGGGTCAAATAAAATACTATCGCGGATTGTTACAAGCAACCCTTCATCCGTCATTTCTGTGGCAAACTGATCTTCCATTTCATTTACTGCAATAAAATTATCCACACTATCTTTTATTTCAGCTAACTCCTGTTGATCCTTTAAATAGGCAGAATTTTGCTGTGGCGTTTGGTCGCTATCTGCATTCGGAGTAGGCACTGGTGCAGGTTGCTCTAGAAAACTAGTTCCACCATCAAAGACTTGATTAAAAACTGCCGACATTCTTTCTAGCTTTTCTTGATCGACTGAACTTGAGGCAAACAAAATAATGAATACGGCTAGAAGCAAAGTTAAAATATCTGCGTATGGCACTAACCAAGATTCATCAATATGTTCATCATGCTTTTTTTTCTTAGCTTTCTTTGCCAAGGCCACCCGCCCCGCTTTCACCAGAAATTTGACGACGTTCTTCCATCGTTAAGTATGATGATAGTTTCTGTTCAATTACACGTGGAGCCTCCCCTTCTAATACTGAAAGGATACCCTCAATCATCATTCTTTTTTGTTTTACCTCTAAAGCAGATTTACGTTTTAGCTTGTTCGCAAATGGATGCCATAAAACATACCCTGTAAAGATACCGAGTAATGTAGCCATGAAGGCAGCTGAAATAGCATGTCCTAGCTTTTCGATATCATTCATATCAGCCAATGCGGCGATTAACCCAACTACTGCACCAAGAACCCCTAAAGTAGGTGCATATGTACCTGCTTGTGTAAAAATAGCTGCTCCACTAGTATGACGTTCTTCCATCGCTTCTACTTCTTCTGTTAAGACATCACGTATGTAGTCAGCATTTTGACCATCAATTGCTAATGTAAGGCCATTTTTTAAAAATGGATCTTCAATCTCTGAGGCCTTACTTTCAAGTGCTAATAGCCCTTCACGACGAGCTAGGTCAGCCCATTGTGAAAACATTTTAATAATCTCTATATCATTTGCTAATTTTGTTTCTTTAAAAAGAATTTTAAATAGCTTCGGCACACGCTTTAACTCCTGCATAGGAAAGGCAATTGTTACTGCGGAAATAGTACCAAAAATGATAATTAGGATAGCTGCAGGGTTATAAAATGCTGATAAACTTACACCCTTCATTACCATCCCTGTTAATAGTGCTACTAAAGCAAGTATTAACCCTATAATTGACGACTTATCCATTCTAGAACCTCCAAATCTACTATCTAATGTTATTTCGTCTTTTTTTCCATATTTTAAATATATATATTCCTAGTATAAATGTATTTCATATATTTTTCGATGTAATTAATGCTTTTTATTCACATTTCGACCATTTTTGATTATATTGAATTAAGAATATTACACTTAACTGTCTTAAATTGAAAGGGGATATGATTTTGTTATTATCGTTTGACACAAAATTACTAAAATATGCCGAGTTAGCGGTGAAAGTAGGAGTAAATATCCAAAAAGATCAGTATCTTTATATAAGCTGTTCGACTGATAACCTAAAACTCGCACAAATAATTACTAAAATTGCCTATAAAAATGGTGCAAAACAAGTTTTTGTCGATATATCCGATGATGAACTTGTACGTGCTCGCTATGAAGGGGCACCAAAAGACTCATTTGATTTCTTCCCACCTTGGAAAGTGCAGGAACGTGAATGGTTAGCTGAACATGGTGCTGCTTTCTTAAGCATTAGCTCACAAAATCCTGATTTATTAAAAGGTATTGAGCGTGATAGAATCATGGCATTCCAAAAAGCATCTGGCCAAGCACTTGCCAACTATTATCAATGGTTACAAGCAGATAAGTTTAGCTGGTCTGTCATTGCTGCTCCATCTAAAGCTTGGGCAGCAAAGGTCTTTCCTCACCTTCCAGAAGAACAGCAAATGGATGCATTATGGGAAGCTATCTTTGCAGCCACACGTATAGACGTTGAAAATCCTGTTGAAGCTTGGCATGCCCATGATCAGGAATTACACAGCAAAGCTGATTATTTAAATGCAAAGCAATTTAAGTCACTACACTATACTGCGCCAGGCACAGATTTAACAATTGAGCTGCCTCCACACCATGTGTGGACAGGGGGTAGTAGCATAAGTACACAAGGCCAAACATTTATGGCCAATATGCCAACTGAAGAAATTTTTACAGCACCGCTAAAAACAGGTGTGAATGGTTATGTATCAAGCACTAAGCCTTTAAGCTATGGCGGCAATATTATAGATAATTTCACATTAACATTTAAAGATGGTCGAATCATTGACGTCAAGGCGGAGCAAGGCCAAGAAATTTTAGCTTCTCTTATTGAAACAGATGAAGGTGCTCATTACCTTGGTGAAATAGCATTAGTACCACATCAATCACCTATTTCACAATCCGACCTATTATTTTACAATACATTGTTTGATGAAAATGCATCCAATCATTTTGCCATTGGTAGTGCCTATGCTTTTTGCATTGAGGGCGGCAAAGAAATGACTTCTGAGGAACTAAGTGCGCATGGTCTCAATCAAAGCTTGACACATGTAGATTTTATGATCGGCTCTACCGAAATGAATATAGATGGAATAACACATGATGATCAAATAGACCCAATATTCCGTGATGGAAATTGGGCATTCTAAATAATCCATTCCTACTAATAGTATTCTAGGCTAAGTATGTTAAGGTTGTCATAAATTATCCTTAGATTTTCCTAGTAACCTATTGTATAATTGTTTTAGGGAATTTTAGTAGATCATTTAAGTAGAGAGGAGCTCTAATAATGTTCATTACAACTGTTCTTGGCTTTTCAGCAGTTTTATTAATTTCAACGGGATTCTTCATCCACTACCTACAAGTTGGTTTAGATAGCAAGTCTTCAGTAACTGTAGATCCAAAGCCAAACGAAAAATTTTAATGTGTAAAAAACAGCTACTATTATAGGTAGCTGTTTTTTTATAGCTTACAAGTTATTTCATCTACTAAAGCGTATGAAACTGCTCCTTTATTGTAAAAATTATCTGAATAAAGTCTTTATTGTTTGCATATTGAAAATTTTGCTCTACAATATTTTTTGTAAGGAAGGGAGCAATATTCATGACAATGTTACAAGATATTCTAGAATTTAACAAAGAGTTTGTACAAGAAAAAAAATATGAGCCATTCATCACTACGAAATATCCTGATAAACGTATTGTTGTTTTATCTTGTATGGATACTCGTCTTGTAGAGCTTTTACCAAAAGCGATGAATTTGCGTAATGGCGATGTAAAAATAGTGAAAAGTGCTGGTGCGTTAGTGAGCCATCCTTTCGGTGCAGTTATGCGTAGTTTATTAGTTGCTGTCTATGGCCTACAAGCTGATGAAGTGTATGTTGTTGGTCATTATGACTGTGGTATGAGCGCGGTTGATCCTGATGCCATGCTTAGCGAAATGGTACAACGAGGCATCGATCCAGAAACAATTAAAATGTTGGAATATTCTGGTTTTGATTTAAAGGAATTTTTACGAGGTTTCGGTGATGTAGCAACAAGTGTTAAGAAAAGTGTCGATACAATTCGTAATCACCCCTTAATGGTAAAAGACGTACCTGTTCATGGTTTAATAATTGATCCAAATACAGGTCATCTAGATTTAATTGAAGATGGAAATAAACAATAAAAATTATTTCTTGATACATTAATAAAAGAACAAGTGCCTATCCTCACTATGTGGAAGATAGGCACTTATTATTCTATTCATCCTCTAAACGTGCATACATATAGTGATCTATCCAATGACCATTGATATACAGTAGCTTTCTTAGCAGACCCTCCTGCTGGAATCCAGCCTTCTCTAATACACGCATGGAGGCAGTATTTTGTGTCGATACATAGGCCTCTACACGATGTAGACCAATTTGTTCAAATGCAAATCGGACCACCATATTCACAGCTTCTGTGACAATGCCCTTTCCAACATAAATCTCATCCATCGCATAGCCAACAAATGCACTCGAGTACGGTAAGCGTTTGACAGCATAAAGTGCAATATGCCCTATTAGATTATTTGTACCATGCTCAAAAATACCAAAAGTAAATTCACGCTTTGACTCCATTAAATAGAGACTTTCTTGAATTTTTTTGTATTGAGCATCGACTGTATAGTATTCTGGTCTTTGCAGTGGCTCATAAATAGACCAAAAGTATTTATTACGGCTTACGAGGCCCATTAAACTTCGTGCATCTTTTTCTTGGAATGTGCGGATGTAGCATTTTTCCCCCTTTATTGTTACCACATTCCCACCCTTTTTTCTTAATAGATTCCAAATTTTAAGCACCATTTCTCCACACTAGCCTTCCAATAAAAATCAATACATTTCTCTTTGTTACATTGGCTATAAACCCTATTTATATTTCATTGTATGTAAAAAAACAGGCTGCTACAACCAAAACAGCTTATGTCTTATTGTCATAGCAGCACAATTTAATTATTTAGTTTTTTGTTCTTTCTTTTTCTCGTTTACTATTTCTAAGCTGGAAGAATCAGCATCTTCTAGTTGTGTATTGTCTAACACATTTGTTAAATGAAGACCACGTCTTTGAGCCTCTCGTTCAATGTGTGCAATAGTTTCCTGTAGCACCTGAACACGTGCATACTTTTTGTCATCTCCAGCGACTAAGATCCATGGTGCATCTTTTTTATCTGTCTTTTCAAACATCGCATTTGCTGCATCAATATACTGAGGTGTTTTATCTCGATTGCGCCAATCCTCGGCTGTTAACTTCCAAGATTTATAAGGGTTTTGTTCACGTTCTTTAAAGCGTTTTAATTGCTCCTCATCTGAAACATGAAGCCAGAACTTAATAATTATGTAATCTCCTGCAGTTAAAATCTTCTCGAAATTATTAATTTCTTCATAAGCACGAGACCATTCATCCTTTGTTGCGAATCCTTCGATGCGTTCTACTAATACGCGACCATACCACGAGCGATCAAAAATAGCGATTTGCCCATGTTGAGGCAATTTTCTCCAAAACCGTTGTAAATAATTGTAGCGTAATTCATGAGCTTGAGGGGCAGAAATAGGATGTACAACATAACCGCGGGGATCGACACGTTCGATTAATCGTTTAATAGCGCCACCTTTACCAGCCGCATCCATTCCTTCGAATACCAAGATCAAGCCAATCTTGTTTTTTAATAAAAATTGTTGTGCATTCAACATTTCATATTGGAGTACTTTTAATTTCTTTTTATACATCTTTTTGTCTAGTTCAACAGTTAGATCTAGATTCTTCAAATTTTGTGTCATGAAACTTCACTCCTTTTATTTGGCTATTCTTATTGTACTAAAGAAATATATGGATGCCTATCAGACATGGTAAATTGTAGGTATTATTAGTAAAACAACACGATACATTGTTGGAAATTTCCGTTATAATAAAAAAAGTGACAGTACTATACTTATTTGTCTTTTCCCTATACAATCTAACACGAAGGGAGAGGAAAACATGCCTCGGTTTATCATGATGACAATCTCTTATATTGTCTCAATCATCCTAACCTTTTCATCCTTTTTCGTGAACATCAACGGTCAATCTTCGCTAGAAATCGCTAATCGTTTTTCTGTAGTATTTGCACCAGTTAGTGTAAGTCATGTAATTTGGATTATCATTTATTTTTTACTCGGTTATTGGTTAGTTATGAACATAAAAAAGACAACTTTGAAACAGTCTGCGCTTTTTAGTTGCATAAATATATTACAAGCATTAATGATATATGTCTGGCACCATGAGTTATTTATTGTTTCTCTTGGCATTACATTACTCTTAGTCTTGTATTTGTTTATGTTGTATAATACGTACCCTCTTCAGAACAAATCCTTGTTTGGTCGTATTCCTTTCTCTATTTATTTAGCATGGATGACATTTATTTTTATCACAAATACAAGCTTTACGTTAACGGCTTATGGTTGGAACGGCTTTGGTCTTAGTACGCCTCTTTGGGCAGTGATTTTACTTACTTTAGGAGGAGCCATTGCGCTACATATCCGTTTCCATCACTTTGATGTTATGTATCCAAGTGTTTTTATTTGGGCTTATATTGGAATCGCCATACATAATGGTTTTGATGAGCTACTTGTCACTACAGCCGCTTTATTTTTATGCGGTGTTCTCTTTGTTGGCATTTTATTTATTAAAAAAAATCCTGCCTACCAAAAATAATTTGGTTAGCAGGATTTTTTCATTGCATCCTATTCTTCGTCTAATGACGTTAAGATAATTGGTTTATCTTTTGTTACAATGACTGAATGTTCGATTTGAGCTACAAGTGATTTATCAGGCGTCACGAATGTCCAACCATCACCTGCTTCTACGATATGCTCTGCATTTGCTGAGATAAATGGCTCAACCGCAAGGACCATACCTTCTTTCATAATAGTAGAATCCCATGCATCGTAATAATTTAAAATATGGTTTGGTTCATCATGTAAAGATTGACCTAAGCCATGACCTGTTAAATTCATAATAACAGTTAACCCATTAGCATTTGCCTCGCGTTCAACAGCTTTACCAATTTGATTTAATTTAGATCCAGCCTTTACTTTTGTCATTGCTCGATCAAAGGCACTTTTAGCAACACGGCAAAGCTTTTCTTTGTCCTCATAGCCATCACCCACAACAAATGAAATACCTGTGTCAGCAAAATAGCCATTTAAAGAGCCAGAAACATCAATATTTACGATATCTCCTTCTTGAATAACACGCTTTCCTGGAATACCATGTGCTACTTCTTCATTGACACTAATACATGTATACCCTGGAAAATCATATTCTCCCTTTGGTCCTGAAATAGCGCCAGCCTCTGCAAACATGCGACCAGCAATTTCATCAAGCTCAAGTGTTGTAACTCCTGGCTTTGTTGCAGCTTTCATCGCTTCACGAATCTCAGCACAAATGCGTCCTATTTTTTTAAAAGCTTCAATCTCTTCTTGCGTTTTTACAATCATGTATAACGTCCCTTTCATCTAATATCTATTCTTTAATATAACATAACTTTTTATGGGTATAACGATAAACGCTTTAAATATTGTATGCTTTCCTACTTTGCAAAGTGCTAAAAGAGCTATTCACGATAAAAAAGTCCCTCCACTCACGTGAAGGGACTAGCATTAAGCTTTTCTTTGCATTAATTGTGGAGCGGCTGTGAATAAAAGAACACCAACGATCGCCGTTAAAATGGTTGCTGGTAGCATATATGTACCATTGTAGATGATGGAATAGATCCATGCATTTTGGTCACCCGCATATTCGGCAAAAAATACAGCACCAGCAATTGTATGTGCTGTGTATCGTAAGAAGCCTGCGAAAACGGTACCTATGATTATATAAAGTGCCATTTTTGTTTTGTTCATATGTTTAGCAGCGTCTAACACTGGTCCACGTACAACCGCCGCTAATCCTACAACAGTAAAAGCAACGCCATAATCCAGGAATCCTTGTAGCCAATGCACAATCGTAGCACCAAACATGGTTTGCATTACACCTACGAGTAATCCAGTTGTTAGCCCAGCTACTAAGCCCCAGCGAAATGCTATTAACATAATTGGTACCATAACAAGACTAACTGAGCCGCCTTGTGCCCATACTTTAAAGGAAACCTGATCCAGTACGAGACCAATCGCTGCAAAAATCGCAATCTCCACTAGCATTAATAGTCTTTTTTTGTCCATACATATTCTCTCCTTTGTTCCGATGTAGGATACAAGAGCAGGAATAGAAAAGCGCTGATATGTCTCTTTTTGACACCTTTTTTCCTTTAAGGACGAAAAAACGATGTCAGGACAGAGCCTCACATCGTACAAGTGTCGGTTTCTATCCACATCCCTACGCAAGCATTAACTTACAGGTTCGAAGAGTCAAGGCATTACGTGCCCAGTCTCAGCTGACATCATCAGCTCCCCTTGTGGTCGTTACATCTGAATTTATTTGAACAATCTCATTGTACGCAAAGGATTGAAGGATTACAACCTTCCATACATCATTTTTTTGAAACTTTGCTGTTTTTCATGCGTAAATATTTAAAAAGGAGATACAACTATGGAGAATCAAAAAATTTTAGCTGCCTTTAGTTATCTTAGTATTTTCTTCGCCCCTTTTATCGTTCCATTAATTGTATATTTCGTGACAAAAGACAGTGATGTAAAAAGCCATTCGATTCGTGCACTTGTCTCTCATTTAATACCTTTTGTTTTTGGCATTCTATTCTTTATTGTCTTTGTTTTTTCTACATTTAGTTTAGATCCAACCTCCAATAACAAGACGATGATGATTATTTGGTTTGCTTCATTCGCCATCTATGCCCTCGTCTCACTCGGTATTGTGATTTGGAATATAATTCAGGCTGTTCGTGTTATCCGTTAATGTTTTATTTTTAAGAGAAACAGGTAGTAGTAATTGTAAAAGGAGCTGTTTTGGGATGAAAGTATCAAACGTTGTAAAAACTGCCGTTAAGTTAGCACCTATTGTTATTCCTATCGTAAAAAAAGTAATGGCTGCAAAAAAGGGCACAACGCCTACAACCACAACCCGAAAAAAATAAAACGAAGGCGTATTCCTTTTAGAGGAAATACGCCTTCGTTTTATTTCACTTCAAAATGGGTTTGACTATGGCCATTTAATGTTTTTTCCACATGTAAAACTGCTGGCATCGCGGATTTCAATTCAGGCACATGCGAAATAACGCCAATCATACGACCAGAATCCTGCAAATCAATTAATGTATCGATTGCTTTATTTAGTGATTCCTCATCGAGCGAGCCAAAGCCCTCATCAATAAACATCGTTTCAATATGAATATTACCTTGGTAGCTTTGAATCACATCTGCCATCCCCAATGCAAGGCTCAACGAAGCATTAAATTTTTCGCCACCTGATAAAGTTTTGACATCTCGTAATTGATCTGTAAAAGCATCATAAACATCAAGACCAAGGCCACTTTGCTTCGCATGCTTTTCTAATCTATCTGAACGTCTAAGCTCAAATTGACCGTTTGATAAATGATACAGACGTATATTGGCAGCTTCTGTAATTTGATCTAAGTAGTTAATTTGTATATAACGCTCAAAGGATAGCTTTTTCGAGTTTTGTCCATTTAATAATCCATAGAGCTCCTTTACTCGCCCTGCTTCTTGTTCAAGTAAATGAAGCTCTTTCGCTATTTCTTCCACCTTTTCACTAAAGCCTTGGCATGCTTGTATAAAGCCATTCATCTGTTGCAAACGTTTAAATGCTTCCTCATAGGAAACTCGATGCTGTTCTACTCTTGCTTCCATTGCCTCTAAATCTTGCTTCTCTTTCCCTTGAAGATAGGTAGCCCCTTCGGTAATCTGGATTTGCAACGTGTGCACTTGTAAAGTATAGTCACTGCATGCTTTTCGAAGTGCATCTAATTGTATGGCACTCCGTTTAGCAGTAGCATAAGCCTCATAGCTTTCGAACCCTAATTCTTGCATATTTGCTGTAAATTGCTGAAGCTTTTCATTCATTTTAAGCTGTAATTCCTCAAAGGACTGTTTGGCAATTTCTACAGTTAGTGTTGCATTGCTAGCCGTTTCCTTTGCTGCATGCAAATTTTCTTGACTCACTTGCCAACTTTTTTGAAGCTCTTCTTTCTGTTTGCTAACTTCATTAAGTTGTTGCTTTAATTGCTGTAAAGTTGGTAAATTAGGGGGCATCTGCTTAAGTTGTTCGTCTACAACCGCTTGTAATTTTGTCCATTCTTTTATCTGCTCTGCTAAATATTGCTCTAGCTTCATATGTTTATTTCGTAGCTGTTCTATTCGATCATGCTGATGCTTTATTTTCAATCGCACATCAGCTAATTGATGTTGAATAATTTTTAATGCAGCAATCTCTTGTTCCACTTCATGTAAAGTAGCGGTGATCTGTGATTGGTCTTCTTGTTTAATATGCTGCGCCTCAAGTTGTTGCCATGTATCTTGAAGAAGTTGCTGCGCTGATGCTAAAAATGCCTCTTTCTCTAAATACTTACGCTCGTCTGATGATGCCTTCGCTCTTAATGCTTCCACTTGAGCAAGCTCAATAACTTCCAGTTGCTCATTGTGCGCTTTCTGATGTGTCATACTACCACAAACAGGACAGGGTTCTCCTTCCTTCAGTTGTTCTGCTAAAATACTAGCTTGACTCGTCAGCCATCGTTGCTGCAAAAGTTGAAGAGCCTCTTTACTTTCTTGATAGAGACTGTCTAAAGCAACTACATCCTGCTTAGCTAACTCTACGGCATGTTCATATTTCTCCGCTTGCTTGATTAAAGCAACTTGTTCCCGTAGTTTCGGTAATTGGTCTAAATAGCTTTCATAGGGTTCAACCTGTTTTTCATAGCCTTCTAACGATCGAGAAAAATGCTGGAATTGCTCTTGTTCATTTTCCAAAAGTTTGAGGTTATCATTTACTGCTCGTTTTGCATTTTCAGCATATTGCTCTGCTATTTGCAGCTGTTGTATATTGTTTTCATAGGCTTCAAATTTCGGCAATAGCGCTAGCATCTGCATTTCCTGCTGTAAGATTTGCTGTCGTTCAGATTCTTTAGCCTGCTCCATCTCATATTTTTCTTGTGCTTCTTGCAACTTTTCTTGTGACTGCTGTTGCTTAACCTTTGCTTGTTGAAAAGCTAGTTTCTTTACATTCAGTTCAGCACGTAAATCCTTGCATTGTTGTTCGAGCAGCACAAGTCGCTCTGCTTGTTCTGCTAAAGCAATCTCCTTCTCCTTTGCTTGGTATAAATCCTGCTGCTGTAAAAGCATTTGCAGCCGTTGCTGTCGATTAGCTTGTTCATCAAATTGCTCATTTAGCGTTTTTGCTAAGCGATAATATTCCTGCTCTTTTTGATGAAGGCTATATGCTTCTTCATAGTATGACTGTTCATCTTCTCCACATTTCTTATAGTAACTAAGCTCCTCATCAAGTGCCTCTGTTAGTTGATGTAAATTTTCCGTATTATCAGCAATCAATGTGAATAAAGCGGAAGAACGCTGTGGTAAGGCGCCCACAATTTGACCAAGTAAATGTTCTTTTAATTGTTTGGCACGTTCAAGATCACTTTCTGCTTCTTTACGCTTGGCATCAAGCTTTTTTGCCATGACACCGAAACGATCAGTTTTAAAGATTTTCCGTAAAATTACTTCTTTATTTGTTGAATCAGAGGTTAATAGTTTTCTAAATTCACCTTGAGGTAACATGACAATTTGGCTAAATTGATCTTTTGTGAGACCTATAATTTCCTGCAATTTCTTATCGACTTCAAGCGTTTGCTGTTTCTCTACAATGCTATAATCCAGCTTTCCCTCTTTTACTTCTGCTAACTCTATTTTCTTTCCAGTAACCGTTTTATTTTTTTCTTTAATATGACCTGGCTGTCGTACTATTTGATAGACTTTTCCATGCATTTCAAAGACGAGTTCTACAGCTGTATAAACTTCATCATGTGCAAAACCGCTTCTTAGTAAAGCTGTATCCTGTCGATCCTCCCCACTACCTGATCCGTAAAGAGCATAGCAAATAGCATCGAAAATGGTTGTTTTACCTGCACCCGTTTTTCCAGAAATGGCAAACAATCGATGCTCCCCTAGCTCTTGAAAATCAATTACTTCCGTGTCTTTATAGGGACCAAACGCAGTAATTGTTAACTTTAATGGCTTCATTTTACAGTCTCTCGCTCCTCATCTAATAACTCCTGTAACATCTCTGTGAATAGGCGTTCCGTATCTTCATCAGGCTGAATGCCAATAATATCAGTGAAGAATGAACGGAATAAATCAATATCCTCTAGTTTTTCAGCTTCTACTACTTGTAGTTCACGTGGCATATCTTGTCTTAGTACCTTCCGCTCCACATGCATAGCGTGCGGAAATACACTACGAATGCGTTCCATTGGTGAAGTCACAGATATTTTATCCGTCAATCTAACAAATACATAATCCTCACTTGGTGTGAAGGTTAATAACTCCTCTAATTGACCTTCTATTACTCGTAGATCTCTTCTTGGCACAAGCTTTCTTTTACTTACTGTGGTGTTACCTTGCTCGTCTAATTCGATGATTAAAAAACCTTTCTCATGTAAATGCTCAGATAACGAGTATTTTAAGATAGAGCCTGCATAGCGTATGGTTTCGTTTAAAACAAAATGTGCCTTATGTAAGTGCCCAAGAGCCGTGTAGTGAAAAGGTTTGAATAAAGCTGCATTCACACAATCTGAGCCTCCAATGGAAAGGGGTCGCTCGGAATCACTAGTATTTGCTTCCTCCTCACCATACTTCGTCACAAAGGCATGTCCAACAAAAACATGACGCTTACTTGTGTCCATGTCTTCTGTGATATGCTCAATAATTTTTCGCATGGCGTCTTGATGAGAACGGATTGACTCATCTTCAAAGATGTTGCGAATAGTAGCTGGCTCTGCATAGGGCACTAAATGAAAATGTACTTCTCCATGTTGATCATTCAAAACAATAGGTGCATGATTTTTTGTAAATTGGCCCTTAATATATAAACCACTATCACGCATTAAACGACTACCAAAATTTAAACGACCTGCACTATCATGATTTCCCGCCACTGCTAGAACAGGAATCTTCTTTTCTAATACTATTTTCGCTAATACATCATTTAGTAAATTAACTGCCTCAATAGGAGGCATTGAACGGTCATATAAATCACCTGCGATGATAATTACATCTGGTTTTTCCTCATCTATCGCTTGTATAAATTGTTGAAGAATATAATGTTGATCTTCTGTCATATAGACACCTTGAACAAGCTTTCCTAAATGCCAATCTGCTGTATGAAATATTTTCATTCTAGTACCTCCTAGTCTTCTCTATATTTTAGCATGACTATTCCCCATCTAGTGCATACTAAAGGTTTAGTAGTTCTAGCCAAAATTGGTTTTCATAGAAAAAAGCATCTTAATAGGTAAGATGCCTTAGATATCGATTATTTAGATGTATTTGATAAATGCCTTATATCCTGGGAATCCCTGAATTACGTAAGTCATACGAGGAGATTGATGTTGTGCCACATTTTGCTTCCGAGGCTTCTCTGATGATTGTTGCTTTAGGATTTCCTCAAATGATTTGGGATTTGGCTCTGGCAATTCTGCTGAAGAGATGTTTAAAGCATCACTCCCACTATAAATCTGTAAAAATGAGTTAGCCATTTGTCGATAGCCTTCAATATTTGGATGAACATCGGCACTATTTGGTAAGTAGTTGGTTGCATTCAAACCAAAGGCATCATAGACATTTATATAAGCTGCGCCAGCTTGCTCTGCTTGTTGTTGTAAAATTGTATTTAATCTAACTAGCTGGGCGTTTGTTCCTTCTTTTTGCGTCGGATGAACTGTTGGATAAGCAAAATAATACCCTATGACATAGATTTTTGCTTTAGGCGCACGTTCTTCTAATTCATCCAAAATCGATAGCATATTTTTTCTAGCCGAATTTAAAGCGTAATCTGCCTGAAGCTGTGAAAAAGCTAAGGTCCCTGCATTTGGGTTTACTTGGACAAGACGTAATAAATCATTAGCCCCTGCCGAAATTGTAATAAGTGTCGCATTTGCCAATAAATTTTGCGCTTCCTCAGATCGTATTCGTTCTAATACATCCGCCGTAGTAAAGCCTGGAAAAGCAAGTTCTTTTGTATAAAATGATAATTGACCAATCGAACTTAATTTCATGGCAATCAGATCACTATACCCTACATCAATTTCTTTGTAGGGTGTTTGACCTGCTGCTAAGGAATCGCCAATAGCCACATAGGTTTCTGTTTGAGCAAAAGCAGATGAAACCCAAATTGTCATGAATAATACTGTCATACCTAGCAAGCTACATAATCGTTTCATCTGCTTCCCTCTTTTCTTATTGACTAAAAATTAAAAAGCCCAGCTACCCTTGCGGAAAATTGGCTCAACCGTACCATCTGGTAAAATACCATCAATGTCCATTTCACCACTGCCAATCATGAAATCTTCGTGTGTCACAGAAATATTGGCACCCAATGCTTCAAGTTGACCGTTTTCTAGGTCTCTACCGCCCTCTAAGCAAGTCGGATATGCCTCACCAATAGCTAAATGGTTTGAAGCATTTTCATCAAACAGCGTATTGAAATATAGAATCTCCGACGCTGAAATTGGTGATTCGTGAGGGACAAGTGCTACTTCACCTAGGTAGCTTGAGCCTTCATCCACTTGAATAAGCTCTTGCAATAAATCATGTCCTACTTCAGCCTCTGCCTTAATAATTTTGCCCTCTTCAAATGTTAATTTAAAGCCATCGATGATATTGCCCTGATAGACTAATGGCTTCGTATTACTAACATAACCGTTTACACCTTGTTTCATTGGCAGTGTATAAACTTCTTCTGTTGGCATATTGGCCACAAAGACATTATCTTCTGGTGTTTTACTACCACCAGTTAGCCATTTATGTTGTGGTGCTAAAGCGATTGTTAAATCTGTACCAGGTGCTGTATAGTGAAGCTTTGCATACTTTTTATTATTTAAAAGCTGTGCACGAGATTCTAAATTAGCTACATGCTGACGCCAATTATCAACTGCATTGCCTTCTCCAATATGAACCGTTTTAAAGATAGCTTCCCATAATGCAGGTACTTGCTGCTCCTCTGTTAATTGAGGGAAGACCTTTGCTGCCCATTTAGCTGAAGGAACTGCTACAATGGACCAGGCAATTAAATCCTTCATGACTGCATTGCGATAGTTTTTCAATGCTGCCCCTGATACTTTTTGATGTATTGCTAGTCTGTCTGCTGGAATTCCTGTTAGCTTATCAGGATCTGCTGCATCAATCCATAAAAGAGCTCCTTTACGTTCAATCAGTTCATCACGCATTTTCACAACCCATTCAGGGAAGCGATTAAATTCCTCATCGGAAGCATGCTCAAAATAAGCACGATCCAATTCATCATCGGAAAAATTTACATGAACACGGCCTGCTCCAGCCTTATAAGCCTCTTTTACAACTAAACGGGCAAAATCTAAAGCATCCACAGATGTATTGACTAATAAGTACTGACCTGGTTGGATGTTCACACCAACTTTTACTGCAAGCTCTGCATATGCCTGTAATTTCTCTTCAAATGTCATACTATTTCCCTCGCTTCTGTCCAATTGTTTTAGAATTACCCTCAATCAGCTCGCCATCATGCCATATTTTTTGCACAGGCTTGCATGGAATTTCCCTTGTCCATTTTTTATAGGTTTTTTCATCACGATAAGATAATAAGGTTAATACTTCACCATCTGCTCCAGCACGCCCAGTACGACCAGAACGATGCAAATACTGTTCAATTGTTCGTGGGACATCAACATGAATAACATGTGTTAAACCAGCAATATCTAAACCACGAGCTGCAATATCTGTTGCAATTAAAATACGTGCGTCTCCTTTACGGAATGCATCTAACGCTTTTTTCCGTTCTTCTTTCTTCATATCAGAGTGGAGCGTGACAATCGGTGCTGAACGGTATTGTAGTTTTGTTTCCTTCATTAATAATTGATCGATATTATTAACAAAAGCCAACGCTCTTAAACCCTCTGTATGGGAAAGTCGGCGGAGGAAATCCGTTTTATCACGTTCTTCTACCTTCACAAAAGAATGGACAACTTTACCAACCTTTAACATGTCCTCAGGCTTAATTTTAAAACGCAGTGGCTCAAACATCATACGACTCGCCACTAATTCAATTTCCTCTGTAATCGTAGCCGACACAACAACAACTTGTCGGCCATAGGCAGAACCTTCGATAAAGGATTTGATAACAACACGGTATTCACGACTTAGTAATTGATCACATTCATCTAAAATAACTGTTTCGACTTCTTTGAGTTTTAATTTTCCTGCTCGTGCTAATTCGTTTAAACGACCAGGTGTGCCAACAACAATCGTTGGCTTTTTCTTCAACTTTTCAATTTGACGAGCAGAATTGGCACCACCAATCAGCTGTTGAACAGTAATGTCTGTTCCAGCTGTCCACTCACGTATAACTTCTACGATTTGCATAGCGAGCTCTTGCGAGGGAGCTACGATCAGTCCTTGCGTTTGCTTTTTTGCCCCATTCACTTTATTTAATAATGGTAAGACATATGCTAACGTTTTACCTGATCCTGTAGGTGATTCCGCGACAATATCTTTGCCTTCAAGCATAGCTGGTATCATTTCATCTTGAATTTTCATGGGTGTTTCAAAGTTCCATTTTGCTTGTAGTTCTTCTTTTAATAAATTAATGACTGACATGTTATTTCCCACCTTCTATCTACTTGACACTAGTTTAACACACTCCGTAGGTTCCTACTTTATATGTACGTAAGCAATTATCTAATCGTTTCAAGAAACATTGCTTCCTTTCATAAAAAATCTGCTTCACTCAACACGGAAAAGTAAGCCTGTCCACAACTCTTTCAAGAATTGTAGCTTACCCGTGAAAAGCAAGCAGATTCTTTTCAATTCAACTAATCGATTAATTCATAACCACAAGCTAAAATGGCACATTCCGCTAAAACGATTAATGAATCAATATAAATGTCACTTAGCTTCAAATCTCTGTTAACAATAGAAAGCTCTGTACAACCTAATACAATTCGATCACAATTTAATGCTAGCATCGCCTCTTCTATCGGTTGCCAGTCTTCTAGCGTAACATCCTTCCCAGCCTTGACATAATCATAAATGATTGACATCACATAGGATCTCATTTCATTATCTGGAACAACTGGTGTAATACCAAACTGCTCAAGTGCTTCCTGATACATCCGTGATGTTAACGTGCCTGTTGTTGCTAAAATACCTACTCGCTTTGCTCCTAAATCAGCAGCACGCTTCGCTGTTTCGCGAATCATATGCAAGACAGGTATAGGAGAACCCTCTTCAATTTCTTGATAAAACGTATGCGCCGTATTACAAGGGATCGCAATTATGTGTGCTCCTACCGAAGCTAGTTTTTTTGCATCCTCAATAATCACTGGTACCGGATTCTCCTTTGTATTATCTAAAATATAAGCCGTACGGTCAGGAATATTTGTATCATTATCAATAATGGTATGTAAATGGTCCTGATCTTTTTGTGCCTTTGTACGCCTTACAATCATTTCTCCTATAAACATTGTTGCAAGTGGACCAACGCCACCAATAATACCTAAAGTTTGTTTTTTCATGTGTTAGACAGACCTTTGTTATTAAAATATTTCTTATAGCTGCGATAGAAGCTTAAATTATCAAGCGTGACATTCAACCAACGTTTTGCATTCATATCCTTATAGTTAAAAATAGAATCTGTAGCCATTCCTTGTCGAATTAAACTTTTCGCCTCCATTACTAGTTGTTCATTTTGAACATATTTGAACAGCACACCATTCGGTACGATTGTCCAAAGATGCTTGTTCTTCAAATATGTTAGTTGTTGTTTACTTCCTCGAACATAATCGTCCGCTACATACTGCATTAAATTAAAGCCACTGGCCGTCACATAATAATTGGAAAGTTCATTATGTAATTCAATACTCAACAATTTATATTGACCGTCACGATCATCATATTTCATATCAAATGTGGCAAAGCCATGGAATTGTATCGCTTCGAGAAAGGACTTAACATTATCCATTAATTCCTGATGATAGGTTGTCATAATCGCTACATAACGTCCTATCCCTTTTGGAGAATGCTCTTCTAAAATAGGGTTTCCTACGGCAAGAAGTTTTGCCTTCCCATCTTGTCCTATATATGCATTAACAACCCGCATGTTAGCATCTTCTCCAGGAATATATTGTTGTATCATCAAATCATCACGATATGCTGATTCTTTATAGATAGCACGTAATATACTGTCCTTTTCATCCTTATCGTATGCAATATATACTTTTTTCTTACCAGGAAAAATGCATGTAGCATATTTTGTCATATTCATCGGCTTAATGACAATTGGATAATCAAATGGCATGTCGTAGTCTTCATAATCATTCACCGTGCATACATGTGTGGCAGGGTATTGAAAACCAAATTGTGCGCATAGTTCATACATACTTTCACGAGTTAAAAGTTGATGCGCAAGTGGGGCGTCTACATAAGGAACTAGAAAATTCTCTGCTAACTCCTCTTTATGTTCAACGATTTTTTTGACATAAAATTCATCACAGGCTAATAACAGTAATTTTTTGTCTTGGAACTCCTCCGCAATAGCTTTTAAAGCGGTCACAAACCTTTCTTCGATATGAAGTCGCGGTATCTCACGAAAAGTCCATAAATCACTTTGTTGAATTTTTTCCATATTCGTATGGTTTAGTGCAAGTGGCTTCACACCATAGGCTTCGTAAAATGCTCTGGCCATGCCATAAGCATTCATTTCATCTCCAAGTAAAACAGGTAAAAAAACGTGCTCAATGGCCATTCTACTCAACTCACTTTTACTTTTTTATTAGTGTAACATACTAATGATTTATAGCTTATTTATGAACAGCTACAGCTTGTTTGCCTAATTCCTGATAACTTTTGAAAAATTGATCGACATTGTAAGTCACATACCCTTTTAAAGGATCCATTACGACTACCTTATCACCTAAATGTCCCGTTAAGACGACTGCATGTAAGTTCATAAAAGCATCATGCGGAGTCGTTTCTCCTGTATAAATCCAGCCTCTTTCTGCTTTTCGTTTAGGCTTCGATAGATCTAGCGTTACCCATGTCACGACAGGAATACCTTCACGCACAAGCTGTAAAATATCATCCTGTGAGGCGTTACTCATATTTTTGACATGTAAGTCAGCTTGTTTATCTGTAATAACTGCCTCAGCCGCTTTGACAATTGGAGCAGCAAAAACATACATGCCTCGAGCTTTATCACGAGGATTACCTGCAAAAGCTTCATTGGGATTTGGTCCAAAACGTTGATGGCCTACAGTTCGTATTTCTTGCTTTGGTAAATACTTGTCAGTCATTTCGAGTTTTGACACATTCATTCCAAAATAATTTAATACGGCTGTAAGTGAAGTAATTTCACAGCCATGTGGCAGCTCAGGGTTTTGCATGACAACAGGGACATCTAACTCCTGATCGTCTCTTAAAAAGTGTGTTTGCAATCGATAATAGGGCTTTGTTGTATCGTAAGTGAAATTCTCGATTGTTGTATACCCATTATTTGTCGTACTATTTTCAAGTGTCGTTGCCGCAATTGCATATTCTCTCCCTGCCTTTAGCTTCGAAAAGATAGCTTCTCCCTCTTCTGAACCAATCGCTTCTTCCACTACATCACCTGTTTGTACATCTGTAACCGTAAGGAAGAGATTTGGAATAGGTGCCCCGCTATTAAATTCTACTGTTAAAACCGTTAATTGTTTTTCTTGTTCAGCATCTTGCTGAGAAAATGGCTGACAGCCTGAAAGTAACATAATAATCAAAATGCCAATAAGTAAAAGGCGTTTATACCCCGTCCACAAGACAAATTCCGCTCCTATTCTAAGGCGAAGAGCAGCCTCTTCGCCATACTCATTATTCCATTTGTCGTAGACTCTATTATACGATACTTTCATAGCCGTTCCTATTTTATCTTGATTTAATAACTATATTTTGTACTAATAGCGAGTTTCACAAGACTCTTTTTCGAGTAAACTCCAAAAATCTGGATAGCAATTATGCCAAAGGATAATTGAACTGTCTTAAATCGTTGTTACTTTCGGTCGTAATGTATGCTTTAGTACCTTCCCAGAGGCATTACGTGGCAATTCTATTAAAAATTCAATTTCATATGGTACTTTATATTTGGCAAGTCGTGTTTGACAATAGGATAGTATCGAATTTTCATCAAGAGACTTCCCCTCCTTTAACACCACAAATGCTTTTGGTACTTCTCCATATACTTCATGTGGCAATCCAACCACTGCTGCTTCTAAAATTTCCGGCATTTGATATAGAACTTCTTCTATTTCGATTGGGTAAATATTTTCTCCACCGCGAATAATCATATCTTTTTTTCGATCTACAATATATAAATAGCCTTCCTTATCAAAGCGTCCTAAATCGCCTGAGTACAGCCAGCCATCCCTAATCGCTCTTGCTGTTTCCTCTGGATTGCGCAAATAGCCCTTCATTACTTGTGGTCCTCTTACGCATATTTCGCCCACCTCTCCAGCTGGTACGGTCTTTCCATCGCTATCAACTACACAAACCTCTGTCTGTGCTAATGGTTTTCCCACTGAGCCAATTTTCGTCAATGCATCTGTATCTAATAAAGAGGTAGCTGCAGGTGAATTTTCAGTTTGACCATAAAGATTTTGAACCTTTACATTTGGAAATGCTTCTTTCACTTGCTTTACAAGCTCATAAGGCATAGGGGCAGCCCCGTAACATAATAAACGTAAATGCTTAAAGCTATGTTCCTTGAATCCTGGAGTATTTAATATGATCGTATACATAGATGGAACACCAAAGAAAATTGTCGTTTCAGTAGCTACAATTTGAGCTAACGTTTTAGTTGGTGAAAATGCTTCTTCAATGACCACTGTTCCTCCTTGATAAAACATAGGCATAGCAAATACATGAAGACCTGCACAATGGAACAAAGGTGTACAAATAAACATTTTGTCCTTGCTCGACATATTCATAGAAGATGACCAAATATCTGCTGTAGCCACGATATTTTGATGCGTTAGCATGACGCCTTTGGGTTTACCTGTTGTTCCTGACGTATACATGACCACTGCCGTATCGTCAGCCTCTAATTGCACAATTTTTCTAGCATGATTATCATGCTCAATTATGTTTTTCATTTCTTGAAATCCGATTGTATGTTGGAATGAATAGGAAACGTCCTCTAATACCTCTGTTAATCTTTCATCAAAAATTAAGCCCCTTGCTTGTGAATGAGTAAAAATAAAATCAACCTCAGGAGCAGCTAATTTAGTGTTAATAGGCATCACAATAAATCCAGCTAATTGGACACCTAAATAAGCGATTAAAAATAAATCTGAATTGAGCGTATATAGGGCAATCACATCATCTTTTTCAAAATCTTGTTCCTGCAAGTAAGCCGCAAATCTTTCTACACGTTGATAAAAATCATGATAGCTTAATGCCTTTCCATCATACAAGGTTGCAATTGCATTTGGTTGCTGCCCTGCATAGTCTTCAAGAATATCTGTCATAAACTTCGTCATTATAAGCCCTCCATACATTCATTTTATTATTACTGAATAAACAAGAATGGGAAACTATTAAACTTCTTAATATTCAGAAAATTATGATTATATTTTATCAAGCAATGTATTTCTTGGCAATTTTTCCACACATTCAAAATATGTAGCTGAAGTAACGAAATATTCTTAGACATTTTACTTTTCTAGCAATTTCTATTGGGTGTATGATACTTGTACCATTATTATTAGGAAAGGCCGGGTTTAAATGCTTTATGCACTTTTAGGAGATTTACATTCTAATATAGAAGACACTAAAGCTGTTCTAGCTCATATTCAACAAACAGCAGAGGAAGCAAAAATCATTGGGTTAGGGGATTTATATGAATGCACTGTTAGTAAGAAAAAGGCACAAACCATATCTGGCTTACCTTTGCAAAAGGCGGCCATAGTAGAAAGTGAATTTGAAAAACTACTAACCTTCCCCTCTATTCGAGGCAATCAAGAAGAACGTATTACTCAGGTCACTGGCATTGAACGTTTTAAAGCTTTACCTGAGACAATAGAGATTGAAGGAGCCACGCTTATGCACGGACATCAATTTAAGTGGAATGTAAGCTGGCAACCGACTTTCCCACCCTTTCAAAAACCATTATTTTTCTTTGGGCATAGTCACGAATCAGGTCTTTATCATCAACAAAAAAAGCTGCCGATTCGTATTCGCTACGGGCAACCAATTGCGTTACAAGACAAACAATATGGTGTGAATGTAGGCTCTGTTATCAATCACCGTGAATGGTGTCTTTATGATAGCCAAAAGCGTACAGTGACATTTATGTGTGTTCCACCTATTCATCTATAAAAGAGCAAGCTAGTATGTAGACTAGCTTGCTTTCCATTTTTTAATGAATATATTGCTTTTTCTCGCTCAATAAAATTTCCTTTAACTCTTTTAATTTTTCAATTACAACATACGATTCATCCGTAATTTCTTTCAGGTATTTTTCAGCGCCCGTTTTATTGCCTACATTGTATTCACGCACTGCTTTTTTTGCTATATCATGGACGTGGATAAATGGTTGTTCTAACTCTGCATAGACACGCTCATCACCTAATAGTTTCTTTCCTGTGCCGTAATACCATTCGCCAAGGCGTGATTCTTTTGGAGACCCTACATCCTGCTCCGTCATCGTTTCAAAGCCTAGTAGCAAATTGTAGATTTTCCATCTCCACAATAGATGATCGGTAATAGCTAATTCAATAATATCCTCTTGGCTAATAATAAAGTTTTTAGAAATTGTTGTGGATCTGTATCCATCAATCATTTTACTTAACTTATAAATGGCAGAGCCCATATCAAAAACGATTACCTTACTTTTTTGCATGCTCTCTGTAATTGTATGGTTACGTTCAGAAATAGTAGTAGCAGATTGTGCCTGAACCTTTGTCGTTGTAGCTATTTCCTCAAAGCGCGCCCCCTGCTGCTGTAAGTTTTTATTTAGCTCAGCTAGCGTCTGTGATATATATAAGGTATCTGTAACACCTTGATGTAAATCTTGGGAAAATTGAGTCGTCAATGAACTAATATTATGGGTAATATGAAGTAGCTCCTGTATATCTGTATGTATAGATTTGACAGATGTACTTGTATCATCAGCAAGTTTCCGAACTTCCTCTGCAACAACCGCAAAACCTTTTCCTGCTTCTCCCGCACGAGCGGCCTCTATTGATGCATTTAAAGCCAACAAATTTGTTTGATCTGCAATTTTTTTAATTAATTCCATTAATTTCGCTACACTATTTACACGTTCAACTAAACGCCTAATGTCTTCCTGCATTGATTTATGGCCTTCATCGGTCGTCTGTAAAATAGATGATACTTGTTGTAATGATTCCAAATCCTGATTTAATTTTTTAAAGGCATGCTTTGTTTGCTCTGAAATATCACCAACTGATGTGGCAATTTCTTCAATACTTTCGTCTAACTCATGCATTAATTGATCTGCTGCAACAATCTCCTGTTGCTGAATCTCCTGAAATTCAATCAGTTCCTTAATGGTATCTAACTGTGTATTATAAGTAATTATTTCACCTAATCCATTTACTACAGATCCTGCTTGAATTTCAATATAGGTCTCTAAAATAATTTGTTGATCAATTGTTACTAAGCTATCGTAAGACAATAAAACATCCAGCATTTTTTCTTCATCACGAGATAGTTCTTTGACAATAAGTGGAATGATTAATTGATTAATCAGTGTATAGGCAGAAATCATCCAATTCGGTAGTACACCAATTCTTGCATGAACATATGCAATTTTACGACGCTTAAAGACATAATCTAAATCTAATTCATCATCAAATAAGCTAATGAAATGTGTATCAAACAATCCTTTTAAGCGCTCTACTGTTGAATGTGTATTGATGACATGATTAAACTCTGGGATTTCCAGTAGACGAGCATAAAAATTATCGAGTATATGCTGTCGATTATTCTCATAAATTTTACGTAAAAATCCAACAGATTCTCTTCTAATTCTAGATAAAGCAAGGAAATCCAATTTTTCCTTAAAGCGTTCATTTGTTTCGATGTCTGAATTTTTCGTAGCCGAAAAATAATCATAACTTTGATTAATCTTCTTCCTTTTGAACATAGCTCCCACTCCTAGTTGTATTCAAGTAAAATAAAATTACCAATATTTTAAAGCCAATTATAGATTTCTCTTCATTACCTTCAACTAATAAAACATATATATTTTACCAACAATAGAATAACAAAAATAGATTCTCATTTAATTCTTTACACTTTATTATTTTTCCGTCCACTTTATTGACAATTTCTTATTTTCTTAGTTAAACACTGTCTTTACGCAGAAAAAGCGCTAAAATCCCGATTGATTTAGCGCCTTCTTCCCATATAAACTTCTCGTTAGTGCTAGCACTCGCAATCGCAATTTTGTAAACTATCCAGTAGCTTTTCCATGGCTTCTAGTTGCTCACACAGCGTTTGAATCATGCAACGTAGGATTGGAATTAACTCTTGACAGATGCAGAATCTAAGCACATTTTGTGCCAGTCGTATACCACCCTGATGATGGACGATCATTTCCCGAAGATAATTGATATTAATGCTATTAGAGACTGGTGGAGCACACATTGCATTGAACATAGCTTCTGTAATTTCTTTGTAAGCACACATATACTCGTATAATTCATACTCTGAATTTTGTACGACACAACAGCGATTTTGTATCGCTTCAAGACTCTCAACCATTTCTGTATGTGTGCGAATGATTTCTAAGGCGAGATTTTGCACAGGTATATTCGTTGTATAACGTAAAACATTTTCAGACATTTGGATTGCTGCAACTTGATGAGGGATGATTTGCTTAATAAAATTTTCTGAGATACTACAAGTAATGGTTACATAGGTCATACCCTGCATCATTTTTTTGAGGATTCGCTGATATTCCTCTAAATATGCCTTTGTCACATTACTGAGTTCAATAGGTTTAGCCATTAGACACACTCCTTTCAGAGTAATGTATGCCTGCTAGGTTGTTGTGCGATAGACAATTGTACCAATTGCTCAATTTTTATCAACCTTTATCATCGTAAAAAACTATACTTGCTCTTTCTTATATGTAGCTATGCATGTTGAACAAATGCATAGATTTGGCTCTCTTTGCACTGTAGTTAACAGGGTTTCTGGAATGCTAACTGTCATACACCAGCACTCTTTTTTGCCTTTTGCCACGCCACAATGGTTTTCGCCTCCGCATAATGGACATCTCATTTCTCCAGTTGACATGATTTACAACTCCTTTATTTTTCACCATTGTAAAATAAAAAGGGAAGAGCGCTCAATACCTTGCTCCTCCAAAACGTTTATTGTTGATGTTTGTGTATGTCTTGTTTGACTTCATCAATGTCTGTGTCGCTATAAATAGACGTACCATGTCCACCACCTTTAGCTAACAACGCCTTTACTTCATTATAGGATAATCCTGCCTGTGCATTTTTTTGCTTCACTTCATTAATATTTGTTCCTGCAGCTGTAAATTGGACGTCTTTTTCATGATTCATTGATTTTTCACCTCCTATAATTCATCTGGCTGCATTTCAATTAATTCGTCGCCTTCTCTTTTGACTCGCTTATTGAGTTCCTCTATCGGAATGGCATCCACAGTTTGCATATCCTCATGCAAATCGAAAAGACTAATTGTATCTGATTCAACCATGTCAGGCTTGTCCTTACTATTTAAATTCATGAACATTTTCTTTTCATGTGGTATTTTTTCGATATCCATTCTGTCACACTCCTTTTCCTATAATGTGTGTAATGCTGAACAGATTATGTGTCTTTCTCATTCGCACTTTTATTAATTCGATGATACTCAGCTATTTGAATAACTCGTACATGTTTTGTGTGCAGTTCATGGTATATCCCCCTACTATCCGTAAAGGAGATATATTGATCACGTTCATTTTTCACTAATTTTTCTGCCTCTTGTTGTGATTCAATAAAAATGAACCTTCGAACATAATGTACCTCATCAAAAAAATACGTAATTTTAAATTCCTTCATCTTTATGCCCCTTAATCCTGCAATGTCACCGCTTATTCTGTCCAGAAACTGAAAAATCTTGCATTCCTAAAATTACATCAAACATTCTGAAGCATATAGTAGAGCAATAAACCTTTGCATTGGAGGGACTAAAAATTGATTCATACAGTCAAAGCTGGTGAAACCCTTGTTCAAATTTCTCAAGATTACCGTACACCTTTGTCATCTATTCTCGCTGCTAATCTAGGAATTCAGCCTGACCATCTTTTCAATGGTCAACAAATTATCATCCCCGGCTTGCCCGACCCCGAAGCAATTCCTTACCATATCGAGATATCTACCAATAATCGCTGGCTCCGTTTATATAAAAACAATATCCTTCAAAAACAATACCCAATTGCAGTTGGACGCATGCTTCACGAAACACCAGTAGGTAGTTTTATTATCATCAATAAAGCGCCAAACCCTGGCGGTCCTTTTGGTACGATGTGGATGAGTCTTTCTAAAGAACACTACGGAATTCATGGCACAAATGATCCTAGCTCTATTGGGCATGCTGTTTCACATGGGTGTATCCGCATGCAAAATCGAGATGTTGAAGAGCTAGCCAGTATTGTGCCAATAGGTACAGAGGTAGTGATTCACCCCTAACCAAAAAGGCTATCTAGTCAGCTTAGATAGCCTTTTGTTTTAATTATCTTGTTCTCTAGCCTGTGCAAGCTTTGTTAAATAGTATTGCTCTTCACGCCACATATGATCCGCCATCGGAGCTGTAAATGTACCTAGCACTTCTGCACTTAGCTCCATTTCTTCTAATTCTCTTAAGGAATGTTTTATTTCAAGCTCAACATCTTTATTAAAGCGTTTTAAAGCAGGAAAGGAATCCATATTCGTACGTAAATAGCCTGTTAATTCTACGGCCTTTAAGTAAAATTGTTCAAAGTGTTGAGCAAACTCATGACTCTTTTGCTTCAAACGCTTCTCAACACCATCTAAATCATCATTAATAATGCCTGCGTGTCCAGTAGCATCTAAAAGCCAAACTAAATGATGATGAAGCTCATGAAAAATCGGTGGTGCTTCTCCTTTTTTCAAGTAATTCAGCACATTTTGGTATTCTTCTAATTCATTGACCATATGGTTGACAAACGTAGGCGTTAAATGAATCCCAATATCCCCCAATAGTTGATGTCTGAGTAGATGAAGCTTGAACTGCTTAAATTGCTCAACATTGTCGTCCACGGACACTGAAAAAGATACAGCATTTGAATCATCGAGCGATGGTACATATGCAAGTAGCTGCGAGAATTGATAAATATACGTATGGGCTCTTTGAATATCATCCTTTTCTGAGGGATAGAGGGCGTCATGAATAAATTGAGCGTGATTTTGCATGATTTCTAGCCAAAATCTATGCTCAAAAATAGCATGTTGCACAAAACTAGACAAAGCTTTACCTCCTTTTAATTTGATTTTAGAGAAATATTCTTGTTATCTCTCCATTCTATTCTTTACATTTTACAGTTAGTCGTATAGCAAATTTCGTATAGGATGAAATGCTAAAAGCTATACTACTTATGGCAAAAGCATTTAGATATTTAAGACTATAGGAGGGAATACGTTGTCAACAAGTAAACAGCTATTATCCATATTCGCCCTTGGTGGGATAAATGAAATTGGTAAAAATATGTATGTAGTACGATATGCAGATGACATAATTATTATTGATTGCGGAGCAAAATTTCCTGACGAAACCCTGCTCGGAATTGATTTAATCATTCCAGATATTACGTATTTACTTGATAATAAGGAGAAAATTAAGGCATTAATTGTCACGCATGGACATGAAGATCATATTGGTGGTATTCCTTACTTACTAAAAAAATTAAATGTCCCTGTGTATGCTACCCGATTCACACTAGGACTTATTGAATTAAAGCTTAAGGAACATAAACTCTTACGAGAAACCGATTTAATTGAAATTCATGCAGACTCAGCTCTACATTTAGGACAATTCGATGTTAGTTTCTTTAGAACCAATCATAGTATACCCGATTGTTTAGGTATTGTTTTAGCCACTCCCGAAGGAAACGTTGTCCATACTGGAGACTTTAAATTTGACCTAACGCCTGTTAACAACCAATATGCTGATATTCATAAAATGGCTGAAATCGGTTCAAATGGTGTGCTAGTTCTTATCTCGGAAAGTACAAATGCGGAAAGACCAGGTTTGACGCCTTCAGAGCAACTTGTAGGGCATCATATTGAGGAAGCCTTTTTACATGCTGAACGAAAAGTAATCATCTCTACCTTTGCTTCAAATGTTAATCGTATTCAGCAAATTGTACATGCAGCAATTGCAACCAATAGGAAACTAGCTTTAGTAGGGCGTAGCATGGTCAATGTCGTTGATGTCGCAATTGAACGAGGTTATTTATTTGTACCAGAAGATCTGTTAATTGATGCACGAGAGGTCAAATACCTCCCTCCAGAAGAGGTGGTGGTCCTCTGCACAGGTAGCCAAGGCGAGCCTCTAGCTGCACTTGCAAGAATAGCAAATGGTAATCATCGTGAAATTAAAGTTTTACCAGACGATACAGTCATTCTTGCCGCTTCACCAATCCCCGGTAATGAAAAGGGTGTTTCTCGTATTGTGGACAATTTGTTTCAGCTTGGTGCTAAAGTTATTTATGGTTCTTCCAGTCATACAGGTATGCATGTATCAGGACATGGTCATCAAGAGGACTTAAAACTTATGCTGACGTTTATGAAGCCTAAATTTTTCATACCTATTCATGGTGAGTATCGTATGTTACATCAACATCGTTTATTAGCAGAATCTATTGGCGTTCAAAAGGGGCATACATTTATTATGAAAAATGGGGATGTTGTTGATATTGAAAATTCAAAGGCAAGGCAAACACGGAAAATTCCTGCTGGGGATACCTATGTAGATGGGATTGGCATTGGTGAGGTCGAAGGAATTGTCCTGCGTGATCGCAAGCAACTTTCAGAAGATGGAATGCTTGTTATTGTATTGACACTCAATAAAGCTGATGGTGCTTTTATTTCAGAACCCGATACCATTTCACGTGGTTTTGTTTATGCTAAAGATTTCGAGGCACTGTTAACTAAAGTCAATGTGCTTACCAAAGAAATCGTCAATGAGCTTCAAGAAGAGAGCAGACAGCAAATACATGTTCTTCGCCGAGAAATTAAAAGAGCTGTTGGACAATATTTATTTACCCAAACAAAACGTAAGCCCATGATTTTACCAATTATTATTGAAATTTAACAAGTCGGTGCAAGGATTGCCCAATCCATTTGCACCGACTTATGTTAATTGCTCAACCTTTGAAAGGAATCATTTAGGAAATCTCCATTATAAACCTTATGTAACATATCAGCATATAGATATTGGAGCTGGTCAAAGCTATGATGTAAGTTTTTTGCATGCTGATTTACTTGTTTTGACACATTATCGAAATACTGTGGAAGTTTTTCTACCGCTGTGACTAAAGAATCTTTATTCATTAATAAATGCTGAATAGCGTTTAATAGTTGAGCTGCTCTATGCTGTATATCAAGAGGAGGTAATTCAATTATTAAACGAAAGATAGGACGCTTCTCTTTATTTATTTGATACCATTTAAAAAAGTGAAATAAATAGTCACTAACAACAATGGATTCATTTGGAATAATGGCAATGATATCATGACCGATGCATACAGCTTTTTTACATTGATAAATAATGGTTTCCTTTAAATTTAATTTATTGAGTAGAATGCTTTTTGCAGGCACTAGTGACAAATTTAATGAATCAATCGTGTGATCAACCTTTGGCACTTGACTAGCATCATCATCTACCAGTAATTTCAATAGTGTTGCTTTGGTGATAAAAGGAGTACCTTCCCTTTTAAACCACTGATCGTTCGCAATTAAATGACCAATTTGGACTTTTGCTATTTCTTCTAAAAAAAACTGCTTCACCATGTATGAACCCTCCAATCCTCTGTCCCAATTAATACCCTGAATACAATCTTCATTAACGCATACCTAGTTATTTATTTAGATCATTTGTATGGATAAAAGTATTACTCTAAATATTGTACCATTTAAATGTAACATTTTCTCTATTATACCACTATAATAGTATAGTCATTTCCATTGTTTTTCACTAGCTTTTAACATAGAGGTGAATCATATGTCAGATTTTTTAAAGCTAGTAGGTGAACAACTTCGGATTATTCGATTATCCAAAGGACTTAGCCAAGAAGAAGTGGCTGAAAGAACAGGGAAGTTAGGTTTCAGTAAAGGAAGAGTTTCCAATATTGAGCATGGACAATCTAATATTACCTTAAGTACTTTGGAAACAATCATGAAGGCATTAGACATTACCCCTGAGGAGCTATTTAATTTTCAAAAATTATCTGGCGTTACTGATATTGAGGAGAAAAACCTCATGCTAGACATTCATCGCTCATTATTAAGAGAACGAAATTTAGACGAGGTAAAATATGTAGTTCGTATAACGAAGGATTTTTTAGATACGATTGATTCTCAATCAAAGAAAAACAGCTCTAACGGTCAATGACCATTGGAGCTGCTTTTTTATTTCAAAGTAACTTTTAGTAGCTACATACCAAACTTTTGACGATAGCCGCATTTTCTACATAATTCTTCCACAGCTTCTCTTCTTGAGAAGCCTTCAACAATCTTGTTGGCACGCTCCCCTTCTACAATGTCGGAGAAGGATTTTTCATGTACATTTCCTAAATTAATCACACCTTCCCCATCCAAACAGCAAGGTACAACGGTACCATCCACCAATATAGCCGCTTGACTACGCAGTGCATGACAAAAACCCTTGCCTTCATCCTCTGGCTCTAGAAGACTTGGCCATCTAAACTCATGATCCTGATTTAAATACACATGAGGGGCAATTTTTACCCCTTTACCAGGTTCTACTTTTTCTTCTATACGATAATCAAGATGATACTCATTTTCTAATATTTCTAAAGTCTCGCGGTTGCGACGAGCTGCAACATCCGAAACATGATCCTGTTGTAGATTCCATAAACGATAGGAAATAATCGTATTGAATTCCCTAGAATCTCGCACAAAATCCAAAATATCCTCTAAATATTTTTCACGATTTTCGGAGCCTTCATGCCCATCAAAGCTATGCAACGAGAAATTAATTTGACGTAACGCTGGCTTTCCTAATATTTTCTCGCGATTTTTTTTGATTAGCGTACCATTCGTTGTAATATTGACTTTGAATCCTTTTGCATGTGCAGCATCTAATAGTTGATCAATTCTTGGATGTAGTAAAGGCTCTCCTTTCACATGCAAATAAATATATTTTGTATGTGGACGAATTTCATCTAATATTTTATTAAATTGTTCGACTTTTATAAGCCCCTTTGCACGCGCTGTAGGTGGACAAAAACTGCATGCTAAATTACAAACACTCGTAATTTCTATATAAACCTTTTTAAATGTTCTCAATGTTGCTTCTCCGTTCCCATTCACTAAATAATCAAATCTCATTCATTTTAACAAATTTATTGGATAGTTAGCAAAAATCGTTGAGCTTTCCTCTGGACACTCCTACCTTTTCTCTAGGTAACATGGCTACACGTACAGGTGGGTTCAAGAAGCGCTAATATCCTAATAGTAATAGGAAAGGAAGGGAGGAGAAACGATGTCTGGTTTTAATTCTAAAAAATTTTATGGACCTGACGAACCTGAGCAGGAATCATCTAACAAGCAAGGGAAAAATCATATAACAATAAATTTCACATTCAATATAGGAAATACTGATTTTCACTTTGAGCAACGTGCAGAAGGCGGAGGCCAAATCAATCATGATGTAGGCACAAATGCCAACCAAGGTGGACAAAATGCTAGTAACGGTAGTCATACACGCAACGTCAATTCGCAATTTGCTGACGGTAATGGAAGAAGTGGTATTGCTGGTAATAATAATGACGAGGCTGGTGGGCAACAAGGCATTAAAGTACGGGATAGTCTTGTCATTGAAAGTGATATTCATTCATCCTCTAACCATAGTGAAAGTAATGAAGAAACTGATGTATTAACTGAAGAAGATAAGTAGATTGGTTTCAAAAGAACATGTCAGTAGTAAAAAAAGGCCATTTGACACGAAGAGGCTCTGTGCTCTGCCACTGGAAAACAAGTAGCCTGCAACCAATTGTTGAACTTTCACAAAAATACTATTGATGGTTTTGTTTTTCAACACGATGAAAAAACTTCTATCTGCTTGATGGTACCCTCAACAGATAGAAGTTTTTTTATTATACATTGCGTTTATAGTTTTTTGTGCCGTCATATGAATAAAGCATCGGCTTTTTATCCACATAGGTTTCTAAATGAACAGGACGTCCCCATAGCTGGTAAATATAAGGTAATACATTTTCTAAATAGTGTGGATCTAACTCCATCCCTTCATAGCCATGAACTAAATATAGCTCGCCATTCCTCAAATAATCACCATTTTTTACTACAATGTATGGGAAGCCACCGTTTACACGCATGGATACAAGTTGATCGCGAACCATCTCGTGATCCTTATCCGTTATACGATATTCATTCCCTTTCTTTTGGAATAAGTACAAATCTTCACGCTTCGTTAAATCCTTTGTTAAATAGTTTCGAATAAAGGAAATATCTGATTCTACTTCTCTTACCTCAAAAATCTTTTCACGTCCCGTATTTGGCAAAACACCTAACCGTTTCATTTCCTCAGTAGGGTTATTATAGCGATTTTCAATATCCTCGAAAATTTTAATCCCAAGATAATATGGATTAATCGATGTTTTGGAGGGCTGCACAACCCCCGCATTTAATTTGGCATATTCGATAGTTTCAGCAGTAGTTAACTTTAGCTCCCGCATGATTCGTTGATGCCAGAAAGAGGCCCAACCCTCATTCATTATTTTAGTTTCTAATTGAGGCCAAAAATAAAGCATTTCCTCTCGCATCATTGTTAATATATCTCGTTGCCAGTCTTCCAATTCACGGCTATGCTCCTCTAAGAATAACAATAGGTCCTTTTCTGGCTGAGGAGGAAATTGCTTTAATCTGCGTCGGATTGGTTTATAAACTTTTTCTTTTTCTTCTATACTCCATAAATCATCATACGGTGATTTTGTTGGTGGTTTTTCCTCCTCAAGCTCATCCTCCTCACTCCAGGATAGCTTCGGTCTTAAAATGGATGGATCAATATGTTCTTGGATAGCTAAAACAGCATCTAAAAACTTCTCCACCTCATCTTTACCATACTCTCTCTCATAGCCAGCTATTCGCTCAGCAGTTGCGGTCATACTTTCTACCATATCTCTTCTTGTATTAGAAAAACGTATATTATTTTTGAAGAAATCGCAGTGCGCTAGAACATGGGCAATAATCAATTTATTTTGGGTTAAAGTATTAGTATCGAGTAAAAATGCATAGCAAGGATTTGAATTAATGACAAGCTCATAAATCTGACTAAGTCCTAAATCATATTGAAGCTTCATTTTATGAAATTGTTTTCCAAAGCTCCAATGGGAAAAGCGCGTGGGCATACCGTAGGCGCCAAATGTATAAATAATATCCGCTGGACAAATTTCGTAACGCATTGGATAAAAATCTAAGCCAAAGCTTGAGGCAATTTCGGTAATTTCATCTATTGCTCGATGAAGCTCTTTTGTGTTCATTTTACGCCCCCTCCTTTGAACGTGGTGCTAAGGATACTTCCATGTTACTCTTCACTTTTCTTGAAAAAGCTCTTTAAGGCGTCATAGACATCGCCTTTTTTTCTCAAAATATGGTATCTGAATTTAGGATCATCAATTTTTTTATACGTATACATAAGCGTTGAGAATCGGTTATGCTGATTCACCTCACCATAGCCAAACATGCTGGATACGTCCATTAACTCCCCTACTAGCTTCAGGCACTTTTCATTGTCCATCGATATATTTTCACCGTCTGAAAAATGGACAGGATAAATATTGTAGCGAGACGGATGATATTTATCCTGAATTAATTCCAATGCCTTTTTATAAGCTGAAGAACAAATAGTGCCACCACTTTCGCCCTTAGTAAAAAACTCCTCTTCTGTGACAACCTTTGCCTCAGTATGATGGGCAATAAATTCAATTTCTACTGTTTCATATTTTGACCGTAAAAACTTCGTCATCCAAAAGAAGAAGCTTCTCGCACAATATTTTTCAAATGCTCCCATTGAGCCACTTGTATCCATCATGGCGAGCACTACTGCTTTGGATTCTGGCTTCTCCACTTCATCCCATGTTTTAAAACGTAAATCGTCATTGTGGATTGGCGTTATTTCTGCTTTCCCATGCATCGCATTGCGCTTTAATGCATTTAAAATGGTACGCTTTTTATCGACATTACCCATGAGACCTTTTTTTCGAATATCATTAAACTCTATTTTTTCTGTTTTGATATCTGCCTTTTCTTTCTGCTGTAAATTTGGTAATTCTAGTTCATGAAATAAAACATTTTGAATTTCCTCAATACTGACTTCTGCTTCATAATAATCTTGGCCAGGCTTGTCACCCGCTTCTTTTCCTTTACCGGGAGCCTGATTGGCCTTACTGCCATCGCGCGCCACTACATCTCCAACACTACTATCCCCTTGTCCCTGCCCTACATGCTTAGAATTATCATAGTTATATCGTATTTTATATTCATCAAGTGACCGAATTGGTATCTTAATAACCTCGCGACCATTGGACATCACAATACTTTCTTCGCTAACTAAATCAGGTAAATTATTTTTAATCGCATCTTTCACTTTTTCCATATGGCGTTGTTGGTCCTGGTGCCCTTTACGATGGAGGGACCAATTTTCCTGAGAAATGACAAAGCGTTTATTTTCGTGTTCAGTCATTTTTATCCTCACCCATCTATCAAATTCGCTTTTTCTATACTATGCTTGTGAGCCAAATTTTTGAACTTTTTTCATAAAATCAATTGTATATCTATTAATCACACCTCAATGCGTCCAGATTTTTTTGTCCATGAACGAAAGTTTCTCTTCAAAGTCTCGGACATCCTCTGGAGCTTTTTTGTTGATTCCGTCAAATCAGAAATCTCTCCTCCTGATAATAAAAGGAGTGCCCTAAAATTGGGACACTCCTATCTGACTTGGAACAATGAACATCAAGTTATCGTTATCGATTTAGCAAACTTCCTACATACTGTAGCAACTCATTTGCTGATGTTGTATTATAGCCATGTTCATCAACAAGCCTTGCCACAACCTCATTAATCTTCTTCAGTTGCGATTCATCTGGCATTTTAGAAGAAGTAGTAATTTTCACGATATCTTTCAAATCTGCAAATAATTTCTTCTGAATGGCTTCTCGCAATCTTTCATGAGAATTATAATCAAAACGTTTACCTTTTCGTGCATAGGCAGAAATTCGAATGAGAATTTCTTCACGGAATGCCTTTTTAGCATTTTCTGAAATGCCAATTTGCTCCTCAATCGAGCGCATTAATTTTTCATCTGGGTTCATTTCTTCCCCAGTAAGTGGATCATAAATTTTATTTTTATTACAAAATGCTTCTACATTATCGAGGTAGTTGTTCATCAATGTTTTTGCCGATTCCTCATAGGAGTACACAAAAGCCTTTTGTACTTCGTTTTTAGCAATTTCATCATATTCTCTACGAGCAACCGCAATGTAATTCATGTATTTTTCCCGATCCTCTTGAGAAATAGATGCATGCTGATCTAACCCATCCTTCAATGCTCGTAAAACGTCTAATGCATTTATCGATGGTATCTCTTTGCGGATAATAGCAGAAGAAATACGGTTAATAATATAGCGTGGATCAATACCGTTCATGCCTTCATTCGGGAACTCCTTCTTCAGCTCCTCTAAGTCAACGGAATTAAATCCCTCCACATTTTCTCCGTCGTACAAGCGCATTTTTTTAATTAGATCCACACCTTGTTTTTTCGGAACTTCCAAACGAGTGAGAACCGAAAAGATTGCTGCGGCCTTTAAAGCATGCGGTGCAATATGGACATGGGACATATCGCTCTCTTTTATCATCTTTTCATAAATATGCTCTTCCTGACTAACTTTGAGGTTGTAGGGAATTGGCATAACGATAATTCGAGAATGTAATGCCTCATTCTTTTTGTTCGAAATAAATGAACGATACTCTGTTTCATTTGTATGAGCAACGATTAACTCATCTGCACTAATTAAAGCAAATCTTCCTGCTTTGAAATTTCCTTCCTGTGTTAGCGATAATAAATTCCATAAGAATTTTTCATCTAATTTTAGCATCTCCTGGAATTCCATCATTCCTCTATTGGCCTTATTCAGCTCCCCATCAAAGCGGTAAGCTCGAGGATCCGACTCTGAACCAAATTCACCGATTGTAGAAAAATCAATACTTCCAGTTAAATCTGCAATATCTTGTGATTTAGGGTCTGATGGTGTAAATGTCCCTATACCCACACGTTTATCTTCTGAAAAAGTAATACGTTCAATCATTACATTTTCAATGCGTCCATCGTATTCCTTTTCAAGACGCATTGTATTTAAAGGCGATAAACTTCCTTCAATTCTAATCCCATATTCCTCAAAGAACTCATTACGCAAATGATGTGGAATTAAATGGAGCGGATCTTCATGCATTGGACATCCCTTAATTGCATAAACTGCACCTTCATCTGTTCGCGAATATTGCTCTAATCCGCGTTTTAGTAAGGTAACAATAGTTGATTTACCACCACTAACTGGTCCCATTAATAATAAAATACGTTTTCTAACATCTAACCTGCGTGCTGCTGGATGGAAATATTCCTCCACCAGTCTTTCAATTGCTGTTTCAAGCCCAAAAATTTCTTGTCCGAAAAATTTGTACATTTTTTGCCCATCGCGTTCCTCTACACCAGAACTTTTTATCATATTGTAGACGCGTGAATGGGCTGTTTGAGCAACTTCAGGTCTTTCCCTAATGATGTTTAAATAATCTGCAAATGTCCCTTCCCACTTCAGCCTGTTTTCTTCTTCGCGATAGTTTTTCACTTTATCTAAAATGTTAATAGCCTTCCCTCCATTCAGGGCTTGATTTATAACATAGTATGAAGTTAATGGCATGATGATACCATTACTTTTTCTTTGATGAAGTTTCTTCTTATTATTTCTATTTTTTGGGGCAAAAAAATTGCGGATATATCAACTGTTTTCAAACATAGAACCTTACTGAATGAAGATAAAAATTTCGGTTATTCTAACGTTAGAAAGGAGGTCCATCATTGCATCGCCATTTTATATTTCTTTTCACATTTTTATTTTTAGGGATTATGTTGTACCCTTCTGCCTCTTTTGCTAAGGAGGATCTTACAGAAGAAGAAATTTTACAGCAGCGTATGTCCTATTATGTACAATTCGATGAATTACTCATTCCATGGCATTTTTTAGCTGCTATCGATCAGTATGAGAGAAACCTACAATCAGTTCGTAAAGACATCCCTAAACGAGAAGGCTATTTGGCTATCCAATTTTCTGATGAATACTGGTCAGGTGCATTAAATCCTGTAAAGGAAGACACTTCTCCTGAGACAATTAGCTATTTCGGAGGAATGGGCCTTGATGGTAATCATGATGGAATCGCTAGTCCAAAGGATGATGAGGATGTCATATTTTCGATGGCTAGTTATTTAGGGAAATTTGGAACGACTGATGAGGATTTTAAATTAGCTTTATGGGAATATTACGGAAGCGAAGAAGCAGTCAATCAGATATTTACCATCTCCACATTGTACAGACATTTTAAAACCATTGAACTTGATGCACATACCTTCCCGCTAAATATCCGATCTGATTACAGTTACCGGGGCACTTGGGGCGCCAATCGCGGTTGGGGTGGACGCCGTATTCATGAGGGAACTGATATTTTTGCCAGCTATGGAACACCTGTATTATCTACCTCTTTTGGAGTTGTTGAGGTAAAAGGATGGAATCAATTTGGTGGCTGGCGTATTGGTATTCGCGACAATCATAATTCCTACCACTATTATGCCCACCTCGGTAGCTATCATAAGGAAATTGAAGTAGGTACAATTGTAAAACCTGGTACTGTTCTTGGCTATGTTGGAAGCTCTGGATATGGAAAAGAAGGTACATCGGGCAAATTCCCTCCACATCTTCATTATGGTATTTATAAATTTAATGGAAAAACTGAATGGGCTTTTGACCCTTATCCTTCCCTTCTACAGTGGGAGCGCAAGGCGAAAAATCAAAAACAATAAAGAATATTTTACTTATGGCACTTGAAGCATTTTGCTTCAGGTGCATTTTCTTTCTACATAGGAAATTATACATAAATATTTAAAATAGTTGTTAGACATCTATATATATTTAACTATTAATAAAAGGAAAATAATTATATCATTGTACTAAAAAACTATTTTTAAATATTTCTATCGAAAGGCTTATTAATACGCATAATTAGTTATAAAATAATACTTGTGTTGAAAAAATTTCTCAATGAGATAGTAAAGGGATGGGAAAATGAAAGGCATTATCAAGTTTAAAACACTTAAAACTCGAATTTTAAGTGCATTTATTCTTTTGTTAGTTTTAGTAGTTAGCTTTACAACCTACACTTACAATTCCAATACAAATATGGAAAAACAGGCAAAAGATTTAGTAAAAGAAGATTTAGTTGTTCTAAATGCAAGTAAAAATTTAGCACTCTCTATGAGTGTCCGCCTATCTGCAGCGTTAAATTATGTGTTGACAGGTGACGAAAAATACAAAGAATCATTTGATGAGTATCGCAAAATGGCTGAGGAAAATAACGCTATTCTAGACAAATATGAAAAATCAGATGAACGCGATCAACTTGTATCAATCGCCCGTGATTGGAGTACCCTTGTTAATACAGAGGTATTTGATATCTATCAAAAGGGCAATAAAGAATTAGCTTTAGAAAATTTAATGGATACACATGAACTCGTAACGAAAGTGCGATACGGTTACGAAAAACTGGCAGATGAACGTGCTAAAGCCATTACAGATGTTGGTAACGATGTTGTATCAACTAGCTCGGAGAATCGAACAATTGGTATCGCCTTTAGCTTGATTCTAACGATAGCTGGTATTCTAATTGCCATTATCACAGCCAGTACCATTTCTAAACCTGTTACAGTCGTAGCTGACCGAATGAAAGAATTAGCAGATGGAAATTTACAACTAGAGCCTCTACCTGTAAAAACGCGTGATGAAATTGGAACGTTAATGGTAGCTGCCAATGACATGAACGAAAAATTAAAACAAACGATCCATTCTATCTACACGGTTTCTGAAACAGTAGCAGCTAGTAGTGAAGAACTTGCTCAATCATCAAATGAGGTACAAGCAGGTACTGAGCAAATTACAGTAACGATGCAAGAGCTGGCATCGGGTACAGAAACACAGGCATCTACCACAGGTGATTTGGCAGAAACAATGACAGCATTTAAGCGTAGCATTCACGACACTACACAAGAGGGCATTGAATTAAGCGAACATTCTAGTCATGTTCAGAAATTAACGGTTTCAGGGAAAAGTTTAATGGTTCAATCTACCCAACAAATGGCTACAATAAATGAAATTGTATTAGACTCTGTGAAAAAGGTGGAAAATTTAAATGAACAGTCTGCTGAAATATCCAAGCTTGTGTCAGTTATCGATGATATTTCAAACCAAACAAATTTACTTGCATTAAATGCAGCAATCGAAGCAGCTCGAGCTGGTGAGCATGGCAAGGGCTTTGCTGTTGTGGCAGATGAAGTCCGAAAGCTTGCTGAGCAAGTACAGTTCTCTGTCACAGATATTGCAACAATTGTCCACCGTATTCAAGGTGAGACTGGCAATGTAACATCTGCCCTTCAGACTGGCTATGAGGAAGTAAAAAGAGGAACAACACAGCTAGATGAAACAAATGAAACATTTGAAAAAATTTCTGATGCTGTAGGAGATATGATTGATAATATTTCAACCATTTCAACGAATCTAAATCAGCTTGCTCAAAATTCGGAAACCATTAATGCTTCTATTGATGATATGGCCTCGATTTCACAGGAATCCGCTGCTGGCGTTGAGCAAACAACAGCAACTGTTGAGGAAACCGCCGCTACAATGGATGAAATCGCTAGAAGTGCAAATCAGCTTGCTGGAATGGCCGAGGAGTTAAATACGCAGCTACAGCAATTTAAAATTTAATCATCTAAACGACAAAGGCTATCTCACATTTTTCTATTTTGAGATAGCCTTCTCTCTTATTGCCAATGACTTATTGGCACTCGTTCCAGTTCATGACGTTTAATAATAACACTAATCTTTTGAAACCATTTCTCACAAAGCTCCATGGCTTCTTTATAGTCATCTTCCTCTTTTGATATGGGATCTTCACTATTATCCAAAAACATATATTCTTGAATAGGCTCTGATAAATGATCTACTACTAGCTTTAACGATAGCTGTGAGATTGTATCTTCTTCTACCTCCTCTTCTTCTACTTCCTCTGCTTCAGCAAGTAAGGAACCACTCATTAGATGATTCTTTGTTCTAACCGTAAATACTTCATCTTCCATGATGGCAACCTCATATATTCTGTTAAATGGAACCTCTATTATTTTTAGTTCTTCGTCTAAAGCTTCTCTTCGTGCGAAAATAAGCGTGTTTGTCTGCTCATTTAACAATAAAGCATTTAAAGCATCATTGGAAACTGTACAATGTGTATGAGGAATAGCCTTTATCTCCTCCTCACTAGCATCCGTCATGGCTGTCAAAGTTTGTATGGCAATATAACGCTCTTTTAAATAACGGATACTCCCTAGACCGACTAAAGCCAGCCCAATTAAAAAAAATAGTTGCTTAATAATGACTAATTCAATGGCATTTGCTAGATAAAGATAGACAATCCCTAATAAAATGAAGAAAATATTTTTCATTCAATTCCCGCCTTTATCAAGTTAATCACTAGAAAAATTCAGATGATGTACTAGCAATAGTATTCTTGATTCTATCTTTTCATTCTAATAAAAAACACGAATTCATTGAACTTTTCAATGAATCCGTGCTTTTGCTTTTAACGACCAATTAGCTCTTCTTTACTACTTACGTCGTCTAATGTTTTATCTTTTTCTATTTTGTGCATCTCAAGAACATGCTCAGATGGTGGAACGAGTAAGCTCACCACGATAATTGTGATACCAGTTATAACAACACCCGAAAATACAGGAGCCTGCCATAATTCATTTAATAGACCTATGAAGCCTTCTGATTGTATTGTCAGACTAGGGACGAATGTTAGTGATGTCACAATGTAATAAACCAAGCCAACGGAAATACTTGCCCAAACTGCTGGTGTACTGACACGTTTCCAAAATGGTCCTAAAACGATTGGCCAGAATATTGTTACGAATATAATATCCCAAGCTAAATAAGCTAAATCAATTACTTTTTGGAAGCTTACAGCTAGCACTAAACCTAATAAAGCACTAGCTAGAATAATAGATCGTGAAAATCTTAATAGTTTTTTAGGATCAGGATTATGATTAATAAAATCTAAATAAATATTCTTTGTCACAATCCCTGAAGTCGCTACATAACATGCAGCTACTGTAGACATCCCCATGGCTGCCATGGCTGTTAAGAAAATAGCTGCTAATAAAGGTGGAAAATAACCTTGTGCAAAGGTAAGCATCAATGTTTCCGGGTTTGTGCTCTCAGGATAAATAGACTTAAAGGCTTCCCCTAGCATCCCTGGAATCCAGCTAATTGCAATGACAATAATACCTGCAATAATCATGCTTCGTTGTGCCACTCGCGGACTTTTCGCAGCAGCTACCCTCTGCCCAAGGTCAACTGCAGGGATATCTCCAAGTGCTAGTACAAGATACAAAGTCCAGAATTCTGCTCCTGCTTTCTCAAATAATGTACTGATATTCCACCACTCAGGATTAAATGTAACGTCTGGATAGTAAAACAAAATAAAAATGGTAATACCCAAAATACCTGCCACTGCAAGCGCACCTTGTACGATTTCAGTATAGGCAACAGCCCATAAACCACCAATAACTGAATAAATAGCCGTTAGCGATACAAATAGCAGCGCCGCAGGTATAAAATCAATTTGCAACAATTGCTGAATAATATAAGTTCCACCAACTGTTAACGCCGCTGCATTAAAAACACCAAAAGCAATTGCCATAACAACCCCTGTATAGGCTCCTAGCTTTTTACTGCCATAGCGTAAACCGTAGTAATCTGCTAATGTCCAGCCCTTTAGACGTCGTAATGGCTTTGTCCAAATGAGTGCTCCAAGAATCATACAAGTCCCTAGACCCCCCATTGTTGCCGAACCTTCAAACCCACCACTTGTATAGCCAGAGCCTACCGCTGCAAAAAAGAAGGGTGCTGCTAATAAAGCAGCGACTAAACTACCCGTTACAACGGATAAAGGCATGCTCCAGCCAGCAACAATTAAATCCTCGGCTGTGTTGACACGCTTATAGCCTTTATAGCCAATATAATAGATAAATAATAAGTATAAGCTAAAGATAATAATATTTAACATTATTTACTCCTCGTTCTCCATTATCCGTTCATTACGACCCCACCATTTGGCGTTAATATTTGACCTGTATAGAAGTCAGCATGATTAGAGGCTAAAAATAATACACTTTTCGCAATCTCTTCTGGTTGCGCTAAACGTTTTAATGGATATTTTGCAGATTCTTCCTCCACATAGTTATCGCCAAACTCTTGTAGAATGTCCGTAAATGTTCCACTAGGAGCAACTGCATTGACAAGTATTGAAGGTGCTAATTCTCTTGCTAAAGCCTTTGTAAAAGCATTGATAGCACCCTTCGCAGCTGAATAATGCGTGAATTCTTCACAACCCAAGCTACCAATATCAGATGAAATATTGATGATTTTTCCTGTATTACGTTCCTTCATTCTTTTAGCTGCTTCACGGCAATTATAGAAACAGCCATATAAGTGAACTCTAATCATACGATCCCACTGCTCATCCGTTAATTCTGTAATGCTGGAACCCTGTGCAAATCCAGCGTTATTTACAAGAATATCAAGTTCCCCGAGATGCTCGTCCATAAATTGATGCATCGCCTGTACTTCTTGTGAATTAGAAACATCAGCATGGAATATTAAAGCTTTCCCACCAAACTTTTCCGCTTCTGCACGTACAGCTTCTGCCTCTTGCTCATCCCCAATATAATTAATTAAAATATTGGCTCCATGTTGTGCAAAGCCTAATGCAATGGCTTTACCGATTCCTTTACTAGAACCTGTAATTAAAACATTTTTCCCTGTAAAATTAATGTCCATTATGATTATTCTCCAATTTGAATTTTGCCACAAGACCTTGCAACTCTTCTGCTGTTTTGCCCAGTGATGAAGAGGCATCCTTTACTTCCTGCATGGTAGATAATTGCTCTTGTGTAGATTTCGAGACATTTGAAGAGAACTCTGCTGACTGCTCTGCAGATTGTTTAATATTATTTACAGATGCCGCCACTTCTTCTGAGGATGCAGAAATTTGTTGTGAAGCAGCGGAAATTTCACGTATTTGGCTAGCGACTTCTTCTGAGGAAGTAAGAATTTCTTTAAAGATTTCGCCTACTTCATTAGTAAATGCCATCCCTACCTTAACATCCTCTTTGCCTTTTTCCATAACCGTGATAGAAGCGTTTGAATCAGACTGAATAGAACTAATTAAATTGTAAATTTCTGTTGCTGATTGAGAGGATTGTTCAGCTAGGCGTCTCACCTCATCCGCAACAACGGCAAAGCCTTTACCATGTTCGCCTGCTCGTGCCGCTTCGATGGCAGCATTTAATGCTAATAGATTTGTTTGATCGGCAATAGCAGTAATTAAGCTAACAATTTCACTTATTTTTTTCGTATTAATATGTAGACCATTAATGGTTGTCCCTATTTGCTCAACAGAATCATTAATTAACTCCATTTGAGCAATAACTTGTTGGACAACTTCATTGCCTCGTTCAGAAGCCTGTGATGCTGAAATAGAGGATTCCGCAGCTACATTTGCAGAGTCAGCAATTTGCTGAATACCTGATGCAGTTTCTTCCATAGCAGCAGCAGTTTCCTCTGTCATCGTCATCGAGGCCTCAGCATTTTGTGTAATTTGATTCATGTCTAGTGCAATATTTGTTGAGCTGTTATAAGTTTCACCAGCATGTACCGTTAATTGATTGGCTGCTGAAGAGACGTGATTGGATGTATTGCGTATGTTTAAAATAATATGTTGCAAATTAGCCACCATTGTACGAATGGATTCAGATAATTTACCAATTTCATCCTTCGATGTCTCTAAATCCACATCTATTAATTCACCATTTGCCACTTGATTGGCAACGTTCACTACTTTTTTCAGTGGCTTTAATAGTCGATCTATAATTATGTAAACTAAAACTAATAAAATTAAAATGCCGATAATGGCAATGACAATTTGCTTAATGACACTTGTTTTAATAATCGTATTGATGTAATCAGCGGAGTAATCAATCCCTAATAGGGCAATTTGTTGACCATTATCATCTTTAATAGGACTAAAAACCGTTCTCCAAGAACCAAAAGGATCCTCGAAAATAGCAGTTACCTCTGTACTATTATTTTCAATAGCTAATTTTGCTGTTTCTACATGTTCATCCGCTAAATCAGTAAAAATTTCACCAGCTTCATATACTTCATTTAGATTAGAGGTATAGCCAATTGGATTGACGCCACCCTCATCCTTCACATCCCAAATATAACTCCAGCTCATAATACCTTGCTGGTCCTGAATCATATCAAGTTGCTTTTGGATCTTTGTAAACTTTGCGTTTGTTTCCCCTTTTTCGGACAGCAAATCTTTTACTTCATCACTGTCTAAGTTCATAGCTGTTAATAAACCAACACTTTTTAATTCTTGCTCTAAATCCACATTCATCCGATTATTCAATTCACTTATACTTTGCGTCGTAATAATAGCGATAAGCAGTAATACAACGATAGAGACTGTTAGTAAAAGCTTATTTTTTAATGATGTGTTTTTTAACAACTTCATTTCCCCTTTTCCTCCTTTGAACTTTACTTGCAAAAAAATAGCCTATTTCAAAAGAAATAGGCATAAAAGAACAAAAACTAGAATGAGAATGATACAACTAGCACTCTTTTGCAACCCAGCCGTCATAGCATTTATTGCCTTAGACCTGTAGCTTTGCGTCTCTACTTTTCAGTAAATTTGCCTATATTTCCCTACCAAAATTAACACAGTAGGTAAAAGTAGTCAATGCTCACTAGTTAAAACGCACATATTTTATACTAGCTGTTCCTTCATTAATAATTATATAAATTACTTAATTATGAAGGTTTTCTTCACTATTGAACAAACTAAAACAGCTACAACCTCAATTAGCGTTGTAGCTGTCAACTTTCATTTCACTTACCCCTAAGTGTTTGAATAAATTATACATTTTGTGTGACAAGTAATACGGATGGTATGAAGGATAACGCAAACATAGCGATATACCATACGGAAGTACGACGTAATGAAAAGCGCACTTTTTTTCGTTCTGCATAAAAAATATCTAACATAACTGCAACAATAAAAGGCATTGTAATACATGCAATAGCTACTAATAAGATGTCAAAATAAATCATACAAGCACCCCTTTGTCTGTGAACATTTTTCATCTTTTTTGTGAACATTTTGTGATAAATTTATTGTACACAATTTCGTCACAAATTGTCAACGAGTTTTAAAGAAAAAAATGGCACTTTATGATTGATATCCATTGTGCATTATGCTCTATATTTATATGTTAAGCCCCTTAAAAAATTTCGTACGAATGAATCGCCACACTCTTTATAATTACGATGACTTGGATTTCTTAAAATAGCACCTAATTCACCTTTTGTTACTTTAATGCCGCCGTCATATAAAATTTCAAGCATCTCCTCAGTTGTTAAAGCTAAAGCAATTTTTACTTTCTTTAGTAGCATATTATTTGGGCTTTCTTTACCTGACACAGGTAACGGTCCAACAGCCTGTCCTTCCCTTGGTTTCTGAGGCCCGCGTTTATAAGTAATTAATCCATTTAAAAATGCCTCTAACATTTTATTATTACATTTGATGTATTCTTCTGGTGCTTCTTCCTCATCATTAATCTTAATTAGCATATTTAATACTTCTTCCTTTGTATAATCCATGCCACCAAGTTTGAAAATTTCTACCATATCTACATTTTTTATATCGAACGCATAGCGTAAACGAATTAAGATATCATTATTCGTCATTATATGTTCCTCCTTTAATTAACCTTATATAGTAAAGAGCCAGGCTTAATTATAACAGAGAGTTTGCTGATTATTGCTAGCTTTCCACAAGTTGTTGTTGTTAGCAAATAGCGTGTGCATTTCCTACTTTTTAAATGTATGAAAAGTTTAATCGCAACCATTCTAAGGTCAAGGAGGTGAGAACAATGGCTAACAATAACCGCAGTTCAAATAAACTTCTAGTACCTGGTGTACATGAGGCAGTCAATCAAATGAAATATGAAATTGCACAAGAGTTTGGCGTTCAGCTTGGGCCAGAAGCATCTTCTCGCGCAAATGGTTCCGTTGGAGGAGAGATTACAAAGCGCCTTGTTGAAATCGCTGAAAAACGTTCAAAAGGTTTATTATAATTAAATACTAAAAAGAAAAGAACGAATCCCATTTACATAATTGGAATTCGTTCTTTCGTGCTCTATAAAATTATGCTGTTTGCAATTCCTTCCCTGAGCTCTTTAGCGTTAGCATAACGATAAAGGAAATACAATACAGCGCTGCTAAGTAAATCATCACGACGGTCATATCGTAGCTTTGTAAAATAAAGCCTACAAAGATTGGTGAAAACCCACCTATAGCTCGTCCAAAGTTAAAAATGGTGTTTGTTGCTGTACTGCGAATTTGTACTGGATAAAAGCTACTAATTAATGCACCATACCCTGCGAACATTCCATTAGAGAAGAATCCTACAACCGCACCGCCTACTAATATCGCTACTGCACCTGTTGCAAACGAGTAAAAGAATACAGCACCTGCAGAGGCTACTAAAAAGATCCCGAATGTTCGCTTTGCACCAAAACGATCCATAAATCTACCAAACGTCAGCATTCCAATGATCATGCCAACTGCGGTACTAATTGTCCACAATGCTGAGCTTGAAACCGATAAACCTTGCGATTTCTGTAACATCGAAGGTAGCCAAATCATCAGACCATTATAGCCTGCAATTTGAACAGTAGCCATTAGAATTAGGGAAAGTGTTGTCATGGTGATACGAGGTGAAGCAAATAATTGTGCTAATTTCCCGTTCTCTTGCTTATTATTTTGTTGTTTCTGCGCGGCTAACCATTCTGGTGATTCATCAATATTTTTACGTACGATAAAGGCGAAAATAACTGGTAGTAATCCTACAAAGAATAATGCACGCCACCCTAAAGTTGGTAAAATAATAGCACTTAATAAAGCGGCTAAAATGACTCCATATTGTGCACCTACACTGACATAAGAGGATGCTCTTCCTTGTTTATTCTTTGGCCAAGCCTCCGCCACAAGTGCCATCCCAATACCATATTCTCCGCCAGCACCTAAACCAGCGATAAATCTATAAACATAAACTTGTTCAATGCTTGTTGCTACTCCTGTTAAGGCCGTTCCGATGGCAAACAAAATAATCGTATACGTAAATACTTTTACTCGACCATATTTATCTGCTAACACACCGAAAACAATACCACCCAGTAGCATCCCAATATTTGTGATGGATGAAATCAATCCACCTGTTGCAAGATCAATATTAAATTCTGCAATAATCATTGTCATAGCAAAGGAAATGAACATAATATCCATTCCTTCTAACGTTAGCCCTGCCACTGAAGCGACCACGGTTTTTTTACGATAATCCATTCTTGTTAGCCTCCAATTTTCTAGTTGTCGATCTCTTTTAGTGAATGGATTATAGCTATCTTGTCCATTCTCTTTTGAAGCCTCACAGGACTTCCTTTAAAAGAGGAGTATGAAACAATAATAAAAGCCCTTCCGTCACAGAGGACAAAAGGGCATGACAAAGCAAAGATATTAGCTTAAAAATATCACATAGCCCTTTTCAGCCTCTCTGGACCGTATTAAAGGATTTATATATCGTTCATTTATACCGTTCTACATTCTATAAGATTAAGAAAGAAAAAGCAATGGTCGAATAGTGGAAATTCAACTCGGTAATTCTATAAAGTTTTGAGCAAACTGATAAATTTGATTGGCAGGTACAGCCAAATTAAGGTTTTGACCATCATCGAAGCCTGCAGTAATCAGACCAACCAATCGACCATGCATATCCAATAAGGCACCACCCGAACTGCCATTTGATATAGCGGCTGTAAATTGAATCATAGACATTTGCCGTATATCACGAAAACCAGAAACAATCCCATCAGAAACCGAGTTAAACAATCCTAAAGGACTGCCAATCGCCACAATTTTTTGCCCTCGAACTAATTGTCCATCCATTTTAACAGGTAAAGGGTGGCTTATTCTGTCTACCTTCAAAATAGCCAAATCATGCATATCATGATATTTCACAAATTGATGGGTTATATACTCGTTAGTATCATTTTCATAGAGCACAGAATAATATTTTCCACCACCCACAACATGCAAGTTTGTTAAAATATATCCATCTTGGTGGAGAATAACACCAGAGCCATAGCATAAAACCTTATCATCCTCCCCGAAGGTCTTAATCATCACAACAGATGTGGCTAAGGAGGCTAATTGCTCATAGCTCCACTCTTCTGTTACATTCGTTTTTTGAACAGGAATGTTCAATTGTCTTGCAGTACTTTGAATAGGCAATGTTATTTCCTTTTCATAGAAATGACGACACATATGTAAGGTAGATGAAGCTTCTATTATAGGGTACAAATTAGCAATATCTCCTTTAGGATTCATGTAACAAATATCGCACCCCAGTGACGATAAGAAATATAAAAATAGTAATTCATGCTGCGTAATGTCACCTATAAAAACAATTTTTGGGGACATTGGATTTTCCTCAGAAAAAATTTGTGGTAAATAATAATCCATCCAATACAAAAATTTAACTGCAAAATTTTTTAACAACGTTTCATTAGGATAAGGCTGATTTTCTTTAAATAGTTGAATCATCTGTTTAAATCTTAGCTTTTTTGTCCATTCAAGTTGATCACTCGCTAATGTACTGCACAAAGATAGCTTATCCAGTAATTGCGGGTTTTCAGCAACAGTCTGCCACATTCTCCAACTTTCTGACAATCTATCTACATCTTCCTTATTACGAATGACCTCAAGCTTATGCAGTCGTAAATAAAATAAGCTTTGCTTGGAGAAATACTCCTCCATTTTTAGAATCTCATCTTTATAAAAATCTACCGAATCAGGTATACCGATATAGCGTAGAAAAACTACTTCCTTCGTTAGGGAATGATTGTTGTGATGAATTTGCATAAACTCCTGAAAAGTACTTACTGATTTATTATATTTAATTTTTAACGGTCTAGTTGTCACAATCATCTTCATACAACTCCTATAAGCTCGTCATTACATATAATGGTACTCACTATACAATTCTCTGATGTTTCTCTAAATCCTCTATTGATGCAAACAAAAAAGCCCAACTCTATAAAGAATTAGACGTAGCTTTGGAATAAAGATTTAGAATAACAACTTCCATTGTTTTCGAGTGGTTCACTAGTATTCCATTAGTTGTTCATGCCACTCTAACATAATTAAAAACTAAAAAGATGTTTTATTCATTCAATTTAGTGGAATAGATTGAATGTGAACATATATAGGAGGGATCAATAATGACAGTCAAATTGACAGTAGAAAACGTAGTACAGGCGAAACAAGAAGTGGAGAAATTAGAAGCGCAAGGATATCTTCGAGATAACATTTACATCTTTGCTCACTATGAAGAACGTGAAGATGATATTAACGAAGCACTCGGGACAGAAGAAGCTGGTATTAGCGAGCAAGGGTTCCTGACTTCGTTAAAGAACCTGGTGAATTCCCGTGGTGATGAACTCCGCAATGAATTAGCTTCTGTCGGATTAAGTAAATTGGAAGCTGCTCAATTCGAAAAGGAACTGGATACAGGTAAATTGGTCATAGTTGCCAATAAGTAAAAACAAACCCGGGAAACCAATCCCGGGTTTGTTTTTCATTTTACAAGTCCTCCTCGTATTTCATCGACTCTGTATTCCACAAAGCCTTTCAACCAAGTCAGTATAAAAACTGTCAATGATCTGCTCGAGGAAATTATCATCTTCTTCATTAAAGGGTCTTCTTCAACAATATGGCCCTATTCATAAAGAATGGCGCTTTTCCTTATTACAGAAAAGCGCCCGATTGTTGAATAACTAATTTTTATTAATAATAGCGTTTTCTCAAATATTTCTTATTTAGTAGTTCAATGACTATTGAAGATAATTTCATAAAAAATTAGCACCACAGTAATTTTTATGTCTATTCTTTACAAAAATCGACAAATTTTTTTGCCTGTATTAAGGACATATCTGTTTGTTCTCTCACAAACTTCACCGCTTTAATTTCACCGACGGACTTTATTTTCTCTTTTACTAAGGCAATCAGTTCCTCATTATAGACTTTAGTATAATCCATTTTTCCGACCTCCTCTAATCTATAATACCTTATACGACTATTTTAACCATTTAGTTTCAATATATATTAATACCACTTAAAGAAATTTGTAAAAATAAGGATAAATCAATTGTGAGGGTTCATAATACTAGATAAAAACTACATTTAAACAGAAGAGCATAAAAACAAGCGTCCTTCCCCCCTAGCATTAGAAGCCAAAACCTCAATAGCGATAATTAAAAGGAGCAAAGAAAAGGAAATCTCATCCTCAAATCTTTGCTCCTACTTCTACTGTTATTTACTTGACTTTATTAGTAGTTCCATTATTTCATTGTCATTCAATATTGTTTGATTCAAAGTTGTCTAGCAATACACGCACTTCATCCGTTGATTTTGTGTTCATCAATTGACTTCTTAATTCACCAGCTCCTCTGAATCCTTTGACATAAATTTTAAAGAAGCGATGAAGTCCTGTGATGGAACGTGGCAGTTCTTCCGCATATTGATCTTGAAGATCGAGCTGCAGTCTTAAAAGATTAAGGTACTCTTTACTGCTATGTTCTTTTGGCTCTTTTTCAAAAGCAAAAGGGTTTTTAAAAATACCTCGTCCAATCATCACGCCATCAATACCGTATTGTTCAGCTAGCTGCAGTCCCGTTTGACGGTCAGGAATATCTCCATTGATTGTTAGCAGTGTATTAGGTGCAATACGGTCACGTAGTTTTTTGATTTCCGGAATAAGCTCCCAATGCGCATCTACTAGGCTCATTTCCTTTCTTGTTCGTAAATGAATCGAAAGGTTCGCTATATCCTGCTTTAAAATATGCGTTAGCCAATCTTCCCACTCATTTACATCCTTGTAGCCAAGTCGCGTTTTCACGCTAACAGGCAGTCCGCCCACTTTTGCTGCTTGAATCAATTCTGCCGCAACATCTGGTCGGAGAATTAGGCCACTCCCCTTCCCTCTTGATGCTACATTTGGTACAGGGCAGCCCATGTTAATATCAATGCCTTTAAATCCTAGCTCTGCCATGCCAATACTCATTTCACGGAAATACACAGGGTTATCTCCCCAAATATGTGCCACCATTGGCTGCTCATCTTCTGTAAAGAGCAAACGGCCACGCACACTTTTCTTTCCCTCTGGATGACAGTAGCTATCCGAATTTGTAAACTCAGTAAAAAACACATCTGGTCGACCTGCTTCACTTACAACGTGACGAAACACAACATCTGTCACATCTTCCATCGGTGCCAATACAAAAAATGGCCGTGGTAAATCACGCCAAAAATTATCGTTCATGTTATTTCCAATTCCTCTCACTATGGACATATTGATACATTTACCTCATTACCTAATAGAGGTAGAAGTATTCTTTATCAAGAACTAATGTAAAAATCAACAATGTTTATTTTAACGAAAATCCGTCCTAAATGATATTTTAAAAAATAAAAAAGCAGATGGATAGCTTGTTTCTATCTCATCTACTTTTATTATACCTAATTTTCATTTCTATATTTTTTCGAATGGATCCATTTGTGAGGTGGATTTAAACAAAATAGATAATATGACTGCAGTACAAGCCGTAGACATCGAATATTTACTCTCCTACATTTGAGTTCTTCCGTTATCTTCTTGTATCTGTATATTATGTTGTACCTTTAGTATCTCTGGTTTTTTCGACCAATAGGTAGCGAGAATTGGACCAGAAATATTATGCCAAACAGCCCCAAGTACACTAGGTAAGGCCGCTAAGGGACCGAAGTGGGCAGTGGCTAGCGCTACACCTAGACCAGAGTTCTGCATTCCAACTTCTATTGAAATAGCTCTTCGATTGCTTTCATCGAGGCCTAATAGACGAGCTGTTATATAACCAAATAACAATCCGAATGCATTATGAAGCACTACAGCTGCAAAAATAATGGAGCCTGCCGAAGCGATGGTATCCACATTACCAGCAACAACAGCGGATACAATAATCATAATAGCAACTACTGAAATAAGAGGAATCACATTAATACTTTTTTCTACGATTTGAGGAACAACTCTTCTTATAACAATCCCTAGGATAATAGGGATAATAATTACTTGAATAATTGAAGTAAACATTGCTATTGGATCAACTGGCATCCATTTACCTGCAAGTAATAATAGGATGAGTGGTGTGGCAATTGGAGCTAATAATGTCGAAAAGGATGTCATTGTGATGGACAAAGGTACATTTCCTTTAGCTAAATACACCATGACGTTTGAAGCAGTTCCACCAGGTACAGATCCAAGAAGGACTAGCCCCGCAGCTAATTCTGCTGGCAAGTTCATCATATAAGCAATTAAAAAAGCGGCAAGTGGCATGATAACATATTGAGCACATACACCAATAATGACTGGTACTGGATTCGTTATAACCAATTTAAAATCTACTGCTTTTAACGTCAGACCCATGCCAAACATAACAATGCCTAGCAAAATTGTGATATACCCTCCAAATATTAAAAAGGGCTCCGAAGCTATAAAGGCAATAACAGCAATACAAATAACCCAGATGGCAAAATATTTTCCAGCTATCGTACTAATCGCTTCTAAAATTTTCATAATTCCACTCCCTATATTTTTATTTTCAATATTTTATTCGGATTGAAAAGTGTGTCAGGGTCAAGTGCTTGTTTAATCTTTTCCATCACTAGAAGTGCTTTACCGTGTTCTTTCTCTTGATATTTCTGCTTACCAATGCCCACACCATGTTCTCCTGTACAAGTTCCTCCTCGTTCAAGTGCATACATCACAATCAATTCATTCAATTCATCAGCTTTCTTTATTTCTTTTGGATCATTCATATCAATCATTAATAGTACATGGAAATTGCCATCACCAACGTGTCCAACAACCCCACCTGTAAGCGCTAACATATCAAGTGCTTCTCTTGCATGTTCTATAGCACCTGCTAATTCGGATATCGGTAAGCAAACATCGGTTACCATTAGTTTTTTTCCTGGGTGTCCATGGACATAGGCATAAGCTAAATTATGGCGAGCTTCCCATAGCTGATTTCGGGCTGCATTATCCATCTCAAATTCAATATTTTCACAATTATGAGCCGCTACAATCTCTTTCATAAATTCTACATCTTGCCTTAAGCCAGCCTCATTCCCCTCAAACTCTAAAAATAAGGTTGGTTGTTCCTCATAAGCTGTTTGACTATACAAGTTCACTTGCTTCATTGAGGGTTCATCTACAAGTTCGACTCTTGCAATGGGAATTGCCGCTTGTAGAATACTCACCACTCCTTCCACAGCATCATTCACTGTTTTGAAGGATGCTCTAGCAGCCATTACACATTCAGGAATACCGTAGACTCTTAACGTCAATTCAGTAAAACAACCAAGTGTTCCCTCAGACCCCACGAAAAGCCCATTTAAATGGTAGCCTGATGAAGATTTTTCTGCTAAATTTCCTGTATGAATCACTGTTCCATCTGAGAGAACAACTTCTAAATCTCGAACTTGATCGCGCATAGTTCCATATTTAACAGATGTTGTCCCACTAGCATTTGTTGCCGCCATTCCTCCAATTGTTGCATCTGCTCCTGGGTCTACGGTGAAAAATAATCCATATTTCTTCAATTCTTTATTTAACTGAGAACGCGTTACCCCTGGTTGAACTTTCACAAGAAAGTCCTTCTCTCTAACTTCTACTATTCTGTTCATAAGTGAAAAATCAATCGTTATCCCATGATTATATGGGATGACATGTCCTTCTAAGCTTGTTCCTCTTCCAAATGGCACTATCGGTACTTTGTATTGATTTGCTATGTTAATTATTTTACTCACTTCTTCTGTCTTTGTCGGAAACACCACAATATCAGGAAGACTGGCGCTATGATAGGATTCATCACTGCTATGCTGTTCTAAAATCGTTTGATTGATTGTCACTTCAATTTCTGGAAGAACTCTACGTAGAGCCATCACCAATTCTGCATTCGTAGTAATCATTTTTACTTCCCCTTTTGCTCTCATAGTATTTGGATTGTTTAATTGATAAATTTATATGTCATACCAATTTTCTATATCATTAAAATTGGTCCAACCTTTTTTACATTGTACTAAATATTCAGAAAATATCAACTATTAATTTTTTTCTTAAATTGATAAACATGCTGTATTTCTGTATGATTAAAGCGTTTATAGTACTATGTATTTAAGGTGGTGAGATAGGTAATGCCTCAACCAAAGAAAAAAGCGTATCAAGTTATCGTTGATCAAATAAAGGAATATTTTTTAAATGGTGAATTACAGCCTGGGGATAAACTCCCGACAGAAAGAGAATTAGCGAGTCGTTTTAATGTCAGTCGAACATCGGTGAGAGAGGCACTTCGAAAACTTGAAATAAAGGGATTTATTGAAATTAAACAAGGCAGTGGTAGCTTTATTAAAACAGCTGAATCCCATACTTTAGGCGAAGAGCTTTCCTCTACAATTATAAATACTGAAAAAAAATTAATTTATGAAATGTTGGAGCTTCGCCAAGCACTTGAAGTAGAGTGTGCCTTTTTAGCTTCACGACGAGCTACTTCTGTAGACTTAGAACGAATTAGCAAAGCATTAGATATGATGGATCAAGGTAAAAATGATGTAGAATTAGGAATTCAAGCAGACCTAAGTTTCCATCTTAATATTGTACTTGCTTCACATAACTCAATATTTTTACAATTATTTCAAACCCTTAGTGAGCATATGCAAGACACAATCCGGGCTACCCGCAGACAACGCTTGGAAGATTCGGAACGAACGCAAGAGACTATCGATGAACATAAAAGAATTTACTTAGCCATCGCTTCTGGAGATGCGAACCAAGCTAAGCAACTCATGGAAAACCATATCACGCAAATAAGACGAGAACTGACAGAGTCCCTTTTAAGTCATATTGGAGAAAAAAACAATTAAAACTAGAGAAACACAATTATATATAGTTTATAAGTGATGAGATGTTTTGAATGGTTATTGTCAATGTGAATTGACTCAATTAATGAAGGTTTCAGATGGATGAAATTACATGGAAAAAACTCGGATTCGTTTTTGATCGAATCCGAGTTTTTATTGATAAACAAAAAATTATTTTAAATGAAATATGTCCTAAAACGGTAATTTTTTTATTGTGTAGGTGAGTTTAGTAATGGGTTACTCGTTTAACTTCAACCATGCTACTGCTTCACAATGCGTCGAATGTGGGAACATATCTACTGGCTGGATTTCCTGTGTGTGATAGCCGCCATCCTCTAAAATGCGTAGATCGCGTGCTAGTGTGGCTGGGTTACAGGATACGTAGACCACTCGTTTTGGTCGTTGCTCTAGAATAGTAGTTAGCAATGCTTCATCGCAGCCTTTGCGCGGTGGATCAACTACTAGTACGTCTGCTTCCTTGCCTTCTTTATACCATCTTGGGATAACTTCCTCTGCTGGGCCTGCTTCAAAATAAGTATTTGTAAAGCCATTAAGCAGTGCGTTGCGTTTGGCATCTTCAATCGCTTGTGGGACAATTTCCACGCCCATTACGGTCTTTGCTTTTTGAGCAAGGAATAAAGAAATCGTACCAATTCCACAATACGCATCAATGACACGTTCATCTCCTTGCAAGTCAGCATAATCTAGTGCTTGCTTGTAGAGGACCTCTGTTTGCTCTGGGTTGACTTGATAGAAGGAACGAGCAGAGATTTCAAAACGTACGTCACCAATTGTATCAATAATAACGTCTTTACCCCAAAGGTTGATTGTATCATCACCAAAAATAACATTGGTTTTCTCACTATTCACATTTTGCATAATTGATGTAACGTTTGGTACTAGCTTTTGGATGACTGCAATAGCTGCCTCTTTTTGTGGGAATTTTTGCTTTTTCGTTACAAGGACAACCATGACTTCGCCTGTTGCTCGTGCTTTACGGATAACGACATGACGCAACATGCCTTCATGTGTATGCTCATTGTAAGAGCGAATGCCTAACGTTGCTAATTCCTTTTTCAAGCCTGCAAGAATTGCATCTGCTTCTCCTGTTTGAATTAAACAGCGATCCATATCCACAATGCTATGCGTTTTTGTTTTATAAAATCCTGCAATCGCTTGTCCTGCTTCATTTTCAGAGAAAGGAATTTGGGCTTTATTACGGTAGTGCCAAGGTTCTTTCATACCTTTTACTGGGTGAACAGGTGCATGAATTTTACCAATGCGCTGCATCACATTGCGCACCATATTTTCTTTCCATTTTAGCTGTCCCTCATAGGATAAATGCTGTAATTGGCAGCCGCCACACTGCTTGAAGTAATCACATGGAGCTTCAACACGGTCTGGAGATGGCTTGATAATATCTATTACCTTTGCAAAGCCATAGTTTTTTAATGTTTTTAACACATGGATTTCGGCCGTTTCGTTTGGCAGTGCGCCTTGTATGAATAGTGGATAACCTTCAACCTTTGCGACACCATTGCCATCATGCGTTAGATCTTCTATATAAACTGAAAGTCGTTCATTTTTTTTCACGGGTGCTGACATTCGTACATCCTCCATTTCAATCTCCTTATTGTAGCATGTGTTGGCGAATGAAAAAAGAACAAGACTTGGCTGTTGCGTGTCTCTGCTAATTAACTTGAAAAAAGAGTCGCTATTCGCGACTCTTTTCCTGCTCTTTTGTAATATGATAATCCCTTGGTGCCCACCAAAATGCACACAAGATCCCAAGAATGACGACAATAAAAGGTGCATAAAAAATTAAAAAACTTTGCATATGTGCTTTCCTCCTATGCGTGATTGTCTTCTTTTCCTGTCACATATTTTTTATTGAATAAGAATAGTTTCATCAATAAATAAAGTGAAGGAAGAAGAAGACACAGTCCTAAAATAAATGCGATAACTAAAGCGATCGCCATTTGTGTGCTTGTAAAGCTATCGTAAATGGTTAAATACGGATACAGTAGGTATGGATATTGAGCTATTCCATAAGCAAAGAAGGCTACGGCAAATTGAGCAATCAGAAGCCCAACTGCAAGTCCGTACTTTTTACGCATGGCAATGAGTACGACTGTGACAATAAATAAGACAGCTGAAATCGCAAACATCCACCATAAATTCACCATATGACTGTAGCTCTCTGGGTTGATGGATTTCATTTCATACATAATGCCAAGCGCACTAATCATTAGCGGTGCTGCCCACACAAGAGCATATTTTCTCATCAGTTTCGTTGCTTCGCTATCATTTGCTTTATGTGCGTACCATGTTAAAAATACGGCTGAAATATACAATACAGCAGCGATACTTAGTACCACTATGCTCCAAGCAAATGGACTTGTATATAAAGTCCAGTAGTTCAGTACAGGCTGCCCATCAATTACATCTACATAGCCTCCTCCAGCAATGGCAAAGACAACGGATAAAGAAGCGGGAATTAATAAACCTGCTACACCATATGTCAGTGTATATCCGATATGGCCTCGTGTACCATACGATTCAAAGGCATAGTAGGAGCCTCGAATTGCCAATAGTACAAGCGAAATACTAACGGGCACAAGTAAAATCGTTCCGTAATAAAAAGCGGTTTGCGGGAAAAATCCTACGATTCCTACAAAGAAGAATACTAAAAAGACATTGGTAACTTCCCAAACAGGCGATAAATAACGTTTAATAATATTTGTTAAAATATGATTTTTTCCAATAAGTAGGCTGTATGCATTAAAGAAGCCAGCACCAAAATCGATCGATGCGACAATGACATAGCCAAATAGGAATATCCATAATACTGAAATACCTAAAATCTCTAACGTCATAGGATGTCACCGCCTTTTTCAGAGTGGCGATCTTCAATCTCACGTTCGATTGGGTTCTTTTTAAACATTCTTACCAATACGACAATACTTCCCACTGCTAATACTGCATAGACGCCTGCGAATAAAAGCAGCATTAAATCCACATGGTCGCTCGTCGTAGCTCCCTCAGGTGTACGCATTAGTCCATAAAGTATCCATGGTTGACGTCCAACTTCGGCAAGCCACCAACCTGCTTCAATCGCGATAATTGATAGTGGTCCTCCCGCTACGATAATCCATCTATACCATCGTGAATGAATAAACTGCCAGCCCCGTGCTTTCCCTACAACATAAAGTAATGAAACTAGCACCATAAACATACCAATGGAAACCATGATATCAAAGAGATAGTGAATATAGAGTGGCGGTAGATCCTCTTCCTCAAATTGATCTAAGCCGATTACCTCTGCATTAGGATTAAAATGTGCAAGAATACTTAAAGCATACGGAATTTTAATAGCATATTTAACTTCTTCTCCCTCTAAGACACCAAATAATACAAGAGAAGCCTTACCTTCTGTTTCAAAATGCCATTCTGCTGCGGCTAGTTTTTCGGGTTGATATTCGGCTAAGTATTTTCCTGAAAAATCTCCAATCACAGCGGCTGCAATGGAGAAAATCAAGCCAATTTTCATTAGTAAAAGTAGTGATTTTTTATGGTATACATGCTTCGAGCCTTTTAACATTCTAAATCCTGCAATAGCTGCTAGCACAAATGCCGATGTCATGTATGCTGTCACAAGTACATGCGCAACCTTTGTTGGCATGGCGGGGTTAAACATTGCAAGAAAAGGTTGAATATTAACAAGTTCTCCGTCTACGATATCAAATCCTCTTGGTGCGTTCATAAAAGCGTTAACGATTGTGATAAAGACTGCTGACATCGATGCTCCGACAGCAACAGGGATTAACAGAAGCATATGCTTTTTCTGACTATCAAAGCGATCCCAAGTATATAAATAGATGCCCAAGAATATCGCCTCAAAGAAAAATGCAAACGTTTCCATAAAAAGTGGTAACGCAATTGTTTGACCAGCGAGTTGCATAAAATTAGGCCACAATAATGATAGTTGTAAGCCGATTGCGGTTCCAGTTACCACACCGACAGCTACAGTAATGACAAAACCACGGGCCCAACGTCTTGCCATTAAGATATAATGTTCATCATTCTTTTTATACCCAGTCCATTGAGCAATCATAATCATTAACGGGACACCCACACCAATTGTTGCATAAATAATATGGAACGATAATGTTAACTCCGTTAATGCTCGGCTCCAATAGACCGCTGATTCATTAATCATCTCATTGCCCCCTTAACTTCCAAATATTCTTCCAAGAATAGAAAGTAGCATAATGATTGCAACACCAAAGCTTAGCCATATAAGCTTCTTTTCTTGTGACTTATACAAAGGCAACACTTCCTTTCCCTTATCCATACCCCCATTTTCCACTATTTCAACGAAAAAAACCTTAATAACGGACCGAAATTTCAGTCTATTATTAAGGTTTCAAATTTTGTTCAAGTAATATACGCACATTTGCCAAACATTTTTCTAATTTCATTCACAATCTTACTTCTAAAGCTTCTTTTATGGAATTTAGCCAGTTTTATTCTAGTGATGGAATTTTCGTTAAGAGGATTTGGAACGCTTTTCACTTCCTTTAGAGCGCCACTCCTTCTTTGAGAGCGCTTCAAGCAATCAACCCAAAAATACAAAATAAAGCTCATCCTCAATAAAATCGGATGAGCTTTTCGGGTTCATTAAATACGGTCTTCCTCTCGAATATCTGCGAGTGGAACAAAGATTTCGATGTGACGCTTTAGGTTTTCAAATGTAGCGGGAGCGTCTCCGCCATATTCGCCATCGAGATTAAGGTGGACCTCATTTTCTGTAGTAACTTTGACAACGCTAGCTTTTTTGTAGATGACCCGATCATCATTTAAATGTTCGCCTCTTAATGCCATAGCAGCTAGTTGAATAAATTCAGGAAGACTTACCTTCTTTAGCACTATTAAAGTAAAGTAACCATCATTAATGCTTGCATCAGGAGCTAGTTTTTCAAAGCCGCCTACTGAATTCGTTAACCCACATAGGAACATCATAGCGTCGCCATCAAATACTTCGCCATCATATTCAATGCGCATATGTGAGGCTTTAATGGATGGAATCATCTCAACTGCCTTTACATAATAGGCTAACTGACCAAGCATTGTTTTCATTTTGCTTGGTACTTCGTAAGTTAGCTCTGTTATACGTCCGCCAGCAGCAATATTGATGAAATAGCGTTCCCCATTTAAGAGACCAACATCCACTGGTAATGTGTCGCCTTGAATAATAATGTCTACTGCCTCTTCAATATTTCGAGGGATATGCACGGCACGGGCAAAATCATTTGTAGTGCCCATTGGAATTAGACCAACTTTCGGACGGTTTTCAAATGGACTTACACCTGAAACAACTTCATTTAATGTGCCATCTCCACCAACTGCGATGATGATATCAAAACCGCGTTCTACCGCATTTTTTGCTGCAAGCGTTGCATCACCTTCACATGTTGTTGCGTGACAGGATGTCTCGTAGCCTGCTACCTCTAGTTTTTCCAACACCTCTGGTAGATGTTTCTTAAACACTTCGCGTCCAGATGTAGGATTATAAATGATTCTTGCTCGTTTCATAACATACCTTCCTGCTTCATAAGATTCTACTTCATTCAACGTATTTATAGGTTGAAATGTTGCAATACTCTTGTTATTTTTGTAATGCTTCTGTTACTTGCTTCTTAAAGTCCTCATAAACATATGTCCAATATGTTTGATTGGAGATATTTTCCTCACGAATTTCTGCATAAAGAGTCTTTTGTGCCTCTTCAAAGGTTGGATCTTCTTTATCTGGTAAGCTTGCTCGTTTCGTTACGACGAACTCTTGTAATTCTGGTGCACGTGGTCCCCATTTTCCAATCACATCTCCTGCATCATCTAACAATAGATAAATCGGAATTGCACGGCCACCGTTTGTTAAATAACGATCAATTAGCTCTGTATCAGCATCACGGAAAACGGTACGCATATCTAATCCTGCCGCTTCAGCAATACGACGAATAATTGGATTATTTAACATTGCGTCTCCGCACCAATCCTCTGTAATTGTTAAAATTTTAGGTTGTTTTTCTTTTAATAACCCGATAACACCATCGTTTGTTGGTACTTCAAAGCCATCATAAATACGAAAGCTTTCTTCTTTTAACGTCGTCATGTTCTCCATATATTGTTGTATTGATATAGCTTCATTAAAATACTGTTGTTCTGTTTTCATTGGCTCGTCCCCCTTATTACTGTCTATTCTATATTTTGCTATGAATACTCTTTTTAAACAACTATTAAGTTTCGTAAAATGCAAATTTGTTACATTTTTGAAAATTAATAGCCGAGGGAGCAATGAAGCTCTCTCGGCTATTATGTTACAACGAGTATTATCGTTTGGCAATTTCTTGTTGTAATAATTTATTAACCATTGGTGGGTTAGCTTGACCTTTTGTTGCCTTCATAATTTGACCAACTAAGAAGCCAATCGCACGGTCTTTACCATTTTTGAAGTCCTCGATAGATTGAGCATTGTTATCTAAAACTTCTGTTACGATTGCTAGTAATGCACCTTCATCAGAAATTTGCACTAAGCCTTTTGCTTTCACTATATCCTGCGCAGAGCCGCCATTTTCTACTAATTCAGCAAATACTTTTTTACCGATCTTAGAAGAAATTGTACCGTCCGTGATTAATTTCACCATTTCAGCAAGGTTTTCTGGTGTTAATGCAGTATCTTTTAGATCTTTTTGCTCTGCGTTTAAATAAGCAGAAACATCACCCATTAACCAGTTAGCAGAAAGCTTAGCATCTGCCCCCTTTGCTACCATTGCCTCAAAGAAGTCTGAGATCTCTTTAGAGATAACAAGAACTCCAGCATCATAAGGTGTTAAGCCTAGTTCTTCAACATAGCGTTTTTTACGAGCATCTGGAAGCTCTGGAATTTCAGATTTCACACGCTCTAACCATGCATCATCAATTGAAAGACGAACTAAGTCTGGCTCTGGGAAGTAACGGTAGTCATCTGTTCCCTCTTTAACACGCATTAAAATTGTTTTACCTGTTTTTTCATCAAAACGACGTGTTTCTTGCTCAATCACGCCACCAGATAATAATACATCTGCTTGACGTAATTCTTCATGCTCTAAACCACGACGAACATAGTTGAAGGAGTTCAGGTTTTTAAGCTCTGTTTTTGTACCAAATTCTTCTTGACCATAAGGGCGAAGAGAAATATTGGCATCACAACGTAGTGAGCCTTCTTCCATCTTACAATCAGATACGTCAGTATATTGAATAATCGATTTTAATTTTTCAAGATATGCATATGCTTCGTTTGGTGTACGAATATCTGGCTCAGAAACGATTTCAACAAGCGGTGTTCCTTGACGGTTAAAGTCAACTAGTGAATGGTCACCAGCATGTGAAAGTTTACCAGCGTCTTCTTCCATATGAAGACGCGTGATACCGATACGTTTTGTATAGCCGTCTACTTCAATATCGATCCAGCCGTTTTTACCGATTGGTTTATCGAATTGTGAAATTTGATAAGCTTTCGGATTATCTGGATAGAAGTAGTTTTTACGGTCAAACTTTGTTTCTTGCTCGATTTCCATATTGAGTGCCAGTGCTGCACGCATAGCGAAATCTACTACATTTTTGTTCAGGACTGGTAGGACCCCAGGATAGCCTAAATCGATTACTGTTGTATTTGTATTTGGTTCAGCACCAAAGTGAGCTGGTGCTGGTGAGAAGATTTTTGAGTTTGTCTTCAACTCAACGTGTACTTCTAAACCAATGACTGTTTCAAAGTTCATGTTATTTTCCCTCCCACATTTGAGGAACTTCTTTATGGAACTCAGTAGCTTGTTCAAAAGCATGAGCCACACGGTAAATAGTTGCTTCATCGAAATATTTACCAATTATTTGTAAACCTAGTGGTAGACCGTTTTCAAAGCCACAAGGAATTGAAATTGCTGGTACACCTGCTAAGTTCATCGGGATTGTTAAAATATCGTTTGCATACATTGTCATTGGATCATCAACATTTTCACCAATCTTGAATGCTGGTGTTGGAGCTGTTGGTCCAATGATAACATCAAAGTCTTCAAATACTTTATCATAGTCTGCTTTGATCAGTGTACGTGCTTGTTGTGCTTTTTTGTAGTACGCATCATACGTACCTGCACTTAGTGAGTAAGTACCTAACATGATACGTCGTTTTACTTCATCACCAAAGCCTTGAGCACGTGTTTCTTTATAAAGGTCCATTAAATTTGTCACGTTTTCTGCACGGAAACCATAGCGGATACCATCGAAACGAGATAGGTTAGAAGACGCTTCAGAAGAAGAAAGGATATAGTACGCAGCTAGTGCATATTTTGAGTGAGGAAGTGATACCTCTTCTACAGTAGCGCCTAAGCCTTTTAATACCTCTAATGCTGCAAGCACTGATTGACGAGCTGCTTCACCAACGCCTTCACCAAGGAATTCTTTTGGCACAGCAATACGTAAGCCCTTAACATCACCAGTAAGAGCTGCAGCGTAATTTGGCACCTCAACATTCGCAGAAGTCGAATCATTTGGATCTAATCCAGCGATAGCTTCTAGTAATAGCGCATTATCTTCAACATTGCGTGTAATTGGTCCAATTTGATCTAGAGAAGATGCGAATGCAACGAGACCAAAACGAGATACACGACCATATGTAGGTTTCATCCCTACAACACCACAGTAAGCTGCAGGTTGACGGATTGAACCACCTGTATCTGATCCAAGAGAGAATGGTACTTCACCAGCTGCTACAGCTGCTGCAGATGCACCTGAAGAACCTCCTGGTACGTGGTTTAAGTTCCATGGATTTTTTGTTGTTTTATAGTATGAGTTTTCGTTTGAAGAACCCATTGCAAATTCATCCATGTTTAATTTACCAACTGTAATCATGCCAGCTTCACGTAGCTTGTTGACAACAGTTGCATCATAGATTGGCATAAAGCCTTCTAGAATTTTAGAGGCACATGTTGTTTCTAAGCCTTCTGTTACGATGTTGTCTTTCACACCGATCGGTAGACCGAATAATGGTCCACGCTTTTCAAATGGTACTTTATCCATTTCAGCAGCTTGAGCAGTTGCTTTTTCTTCGTTTGAAGCAAGGAATGCTTGTACATCGCCATCAAGCTTTGCAATACGCTCGTATGCTTCTTTCGTTAAGTCAGCGATTGATAAGTTACCCGCTTTAATTTCTGCTTGTAACTCCTTAGCTGAACGTTCAAATAGCGTCATGAGGAATCCTCCTATGTTTTAGTATTACATGATAGCTGGTACTTTTACTTGACCATCTTCTTGTTCTTTTACGTTTAACATCATTACTTCTCGGTCTAAACCTTTTACTGCTACATCTTCACGCATTACGTTCACTAATGGTAAAACGTGCGTTGTTGGTTCAACATTTGTTGTATCCAGTTCATTTAACTGCTCCGCAAAGTCTGTAATTTTGCCAAGCTGTTCAGCAAATTTCTCTGCTTCTTCTTCTGTAATTGCAAGACGTGCTAAATTTGCCACGTGCTTTACTTCTTCTTTTGTTAATTTAGCCATTTTTCACACCTCCGAATACTTGTTCAATTCATTGTTTTTATTGATAACAATAGGGTTGAATAAAGTTAACCATGCCAATAATCATAACATTTTTCATTTTAAAAATCACAACTTTCACTAAAAATATAGAAACTTTCACTACTATAACAAAGTGTTGTCTCTATCATCCTGTTGTGTTCCTCTATTTCAATCCATTACCATAAAAAATATAGTCAGCACAAAGGCTGACTATATTAATCATAGATATGCACGTAAGGGTCCTTGTCATTGGCCTTTTTGATGATTAATGCCTCAGGACCATTCACTGAAGTAACACTCACTTCCACATGAATATTATCAAATTGATTGATTAAAATCCCTGTTAAATATTGCGTAAATCCTATTATCTCTGCTTTGCCGAAAAATTGGATTGGGATTTCAATCGAAAGATTTTGTATTTGTTTATTACGATAGAAACCAGTACCGATCACACTTGTATAGTTAGAAAAATATTTATCAACATCTTGTTTGAAGTTCTTGAAGTTATTGTTGACATCTCGGTATACATCTTGTGAATCATCTGTTGGGAACAAGACGTAATTTTCATCTATACCTTCCCAATCAGCGATGCTGTTCTGCCCAGCTTTTGCTACACCATAGCTAAAGTATGTCCCTGGAATAATTTGATTACGGGCTTGCTGCTTAAACAAACCGACCACAATCGGTACATCCTTTAACTCTTCACGTGAACGTAAACGAGAAACGATTTCAGCAGCCATTTTTTTGCCTTGCTCAATAAGAGTAGACTCTGAAATTGGTTCCTCGTAATATTCCCCATACTGTTCTTTTTGATAATAATAGATAGAATTTAAGGCAAGACCGATTGAAATCCCACCTAGTTTCACTTTATTATCCTTCGTTTTTGTTAAGTAGTTTTGCTCTACAATATGGGATAAATAAACTGGAGCCTTTGTTGCTCGCTCCTCAGGTGTCATTGTGTCTGTTGTCGGTGGATTTAATCCATCCTCTGTTTGTGAACTACGAGCAAGCCAAGAGCTTACTGTACTTTCAGCTAAATATTGACCTTCTTGGAAGTAGTAGTTTTCTGTGTCGAACTCATTTTGAGATAAACGCATTAAACCTGATTCAACTTCCTTCATATCATATTTCGTATAAATGTTAGAAACCACTAGACCTCTACTTGCACTCTCTTTATAAGGGATAAGCGTCTTATAATAAGATTCATCAATTTGTATGCTTGGAATAATTGTTGTTTCAGCTTTTTCTTTCTGTTGCGTTTCCTGTGTAAGCTCTGTCTCCTTCTTGTCAGAAGGCACACAGCCGACTAGCATTGCAGCAGCTACGATTGCTGGAATGAGTCGAAAAGACTTCATTATTTAGTGCTCCTTTACTAATAGTCAATTTTAGGTCGACGAAACTACTCGACGCCTTGATGTAACGATTGTGCACCAGATATCGCTTCCTATTCATAAAAAGGGAGGATATCATGCACTTATTAGATGAGGTTAAGTTGTTCAATTAAGTTATCTTCAGTCCAAACTTCGATACCCAATTGCTCAGCCTTTGTTAGTTTAGAGCCTGCATCCGCACCTGCGATCACTAGATCTGTTTTTTTGCTGACACTACCCGTGACTGTACCACCTAACTCTTCTATTTTCGCTTTTGCTTCGTTGCGTGTCAATTGCTCAAGTTTACCAGTTAAGACAATTGTTTTACCTGCAAAAGGACTATCACCTATCGCCACTTCTACTTTTTTACCTTTGTATGTCATATTCACGCCTGCATCAGCAAGACGCTCAATGACTGCTCGTGCATCTTCATTTGAGAAATACTCCACTAACGATGAAGCCATTTTATCTCCAATTTCATAAATTGCCACAAGCTGCTCCTCTGTTGCAGCCATCACGGCTTCCATTGAACCAAATTCCTCTGATACGATTTTGGCTGCTTTTTCACCAACATGACGAATTCCTAGTCCAATTAACAAACGCTCCATCGAATTTTCCTTCGATGCTTGAATAGCATTTACTAAATTAGTTGCTGATTTTTCGCCCATACGTTCCAATTCCACAAGTTGCTCCACCGTTAAATGATACAGGTCAGAAACATCATGTATTAAATCTGCACGCAATAATTGCTCCACTACTTTATCCCCAAGACCGTCAATATTCATCGCGTTTCGAGAAACAAAATATTTTATGCTTTCTGCGATTTGCGCAAAGCAGGCAGGATTTACACAGCGCAAGGCAACTTCGCCTTCAATACGAATCAATTCACTATCACAAACAGGGCAATTTTTTGGCATGACAAAAGGGACTGAATCCTCAGGACGTTGTTCTATAAGCACACCTACAACTTGGGGAATAATGTCACCAGCTTTTCGAATAATAACTGTATCTCCAAGACGAATATCCTTATCTCGAATTAAATCTTCATTGTGTAAAGAAGCACGTTGAACCGTCGTTCCCGCTACTTGTACGGGGGTTAAAATCGCTGTAGGCGTAACAACACCTGTACGACCTACTGTTAAATCAATATCAAGTAAAGTTGTAACAACTTCCTCTGCCGGAAATTTGTAGGCAATTGCCCAGCGTGGACTCTTTGCTGTATAACCTAGTTCATCTTGCTGAGCATAACGGTCAACTTTAATAACAATTCCGTCAATCTCGTAAGCTAATTTTGGACGGTTTTCTGTCCAATGTTCTATAAAGGCCATTACCTCTTCAATCGTAGAGCATCGTTGGCGTTCTTTATTTGAAGGGAAGCCTAGGCCTTCTAAATAATCAAGCATTTCTGCATGACCGTCGATACCATATACTTCACCGTCTCCACCAATGGCATAGATAAACGTTGATAATTGGCGACTGGCCGCAATTTTAGGGTCTAATTGACGTAATGAGCCAGCAGCAGCATTACGAGGATTAGCAAACAACTCCTCACCATTGTCAGCACGTTGGGCATTTAAGTTTTCAAAAGATTTTTTCGGCATATATGCCTCACCACGTACTTCAATCGTAATGGGTTCCTTTAAACGAAGGGGAATCGCACGGATTGTCTTTAAATTGGCGGTAATATCTTCTCCTACCACACCATCTCCTCTTGTAGCCCCTTGTACAAACATGCCATTTTCATATTTTAATGAAATAGCCAAACCATCTATTTTCAGCTCACATACATAAGAAAATTGATCTCCGATAGCCTGACGTACTTTACGATCGAATTCTCGTAAATCTGCTTCATTAAAAGCATTTGAAAGACTAAGCATCGGGTAATCATGCGTCACTTTTTTAAAGCCCTCTACCACTGCCCCACCAACACGCTGCGTAGGAGAATCAGGGTAAATTAGGGATGGGTTTGCTTCTTCTAATGCAATCAGTTCCTGTAATAGCTGGTCATAGACACTATCAGCTACGACAGGTTTATCTAACACATAATAGGCATAACCATATTCATGCAATAATTTATTTAACTCCGCTATACGCTGTTCTATTTCGTTCATTTACGTTCCTCCGCTTACGCTTTTTCAATAGGTGCAAATTGAGCAAGTAATCGCTTTATACCAATTGGTTGTGGGAATGCGATATCGAGCTCTGTACTATCACCTTCACCTTTTACACTAACAACCATACCTGTTCCCCATTTTTTATGAATCGCCTTATCTCCAGCCTTCCATCCAAATTGATCTCCGCCCGTTGCTTGTAAACGTGCGGTGGCAGGTTGTGTTTGCTGAATAGCACCAAGTGTACGCTTTTGATGGCCACCGGTTGAACGATTGTTAGTAGCAAATGGTACTGTTGATGTTGTCCCTGCCTTAGAAATTGACTCTGTAATATCTTGAGAAATTTCACCTAAAAATCGGGAGGCATTATTAAAGCTTGAGCGACCAAAAATCGTACGGCTTTGGGCACAGGTTAAATATAGACGTTCCTCAGCACGAGTCACACCTACGTACATAAGGCGGCGTTCCTCTTCCATTTCATCTTGATCGTCTAGTGAGCGGGAATGTGGGAAAATGTTTTCCTCCATACCGATAATAAAGACAACTGGGAACTCTAAGCCTTTAGCTGCATGCATCGTCATTAAAATAATATTGCCCTTGGATGCATCCTCTTTGTCGAGTGCATCAATATCAGCTATAAGGGCTAAATCGGTTAAAAAGGCGATTAAGCTTCTATCATCACTGCGCTCTTCAAAAGCCTTTGTGACAGATAAAAACTCTTCAATATTTTCTAAACGGCTTTCTGCTTCAATTGTTTTTTCGTTTTGTAACATTGCTCGATAACCCGATTTATCAATAACTTGCTCCACAATTTCAGTGACAGACAGATATTCCTGCATTTGTGTAAAGCCTTTAATCATGGCATAAAATTGCTCAGCCGAATTTGCTGCTTTCCCTGATAGTCCCATGAAAACAAGATCATTCATCGCGTCAAAAATCGAACGATCCTGATCTATTGCATAACGTGCCATTTTTTCAAAGGAAGTTGCACCAATACTGCGCTTTGGCTCATTAATAATACGTGCTAGTGATAAATCATCATCATTATTGGCAATAAGTCGTAAATATGCTAGTAGGTCCTTTATCTCTTTTCGATCATAGAACTTTGTTCCACCTACTATTTGATAGGCCATATTGGACTTAACAAGTACTTCCTCCATTACACGAGATTGAGCGTTTGTACGATATAAAATAGCAAAGTCATCAAAGGAACGATTTTCTTTTTCAATTAACTGTTGAATCGTTTGTACAACAAATTGCGCTTCCTCTTGCTCGTTATAAGCTTTATATAGTGCAATCTTTTCACCTTCTGAATTTTCTGTGCGTAATTCTTTTGGGTAACGTGTTGTATTATTTTGAATGACGTCATTGGCTGCTTGTAGGATGCGTTTAGTTGAACGATAATTTTGCTCTAACATAATCACCTTTGCAGTAGGATAATCCTTTTCGAAGGATAGGATATTCCCAATATCTGCACCACGCCAACGATAAATGGACTGATCGGAATCACCTACAACACAGATATTTTTAAATTTCTTTGCTAGTAACTGTACAAGTAAATACTGAGATTTATTGGTATCTTGATATTCATCGACATGAATATATTGAAATTTATTTTGATAATATTCAAGCACTTCAGGTACACGTTTAAACAACGTAATCGTCGTCATAATCAAATCATCAAAATCAAGGGATTGGTTGCGGCGTAATCTTTTCTCATAGCCTTTATAGACACGTGCAACTGTTTGTTCATAAGGGTTTTTATCATTCATTTGTCCAGCGTAATCATCCGCTGCTATACACTCGTTTTTTGCCGCACTAATAGCATTTAAAATTGCTCGTGGCTCAAAACGTTTTGGGTCAATATTTTCTTCCTTCATCACATTTTTGATGACTGAAAGCTGATCCGTAGAATCTAAAATAGAGAAATTACGAGAAATGCCTAGTTGATCGATATTACGACGTAAAATCCTTACACACATGGAGTGGAAAGTCGATACCCACATACTATCGCCAGTACCATTGCCAAGAATGCCATCAATACGATCTCGCATTTCTCGTGCTGCTTTATTTGTAAATGTAATCGCTAAAATTTTAGAAGGATATACTTCCTTTTCGATAACTAGGTAAGCAATACGATGTGTTAAAACTCGTGTTTTTCCTGACCCAGCACCTGCCATAATGAGTAATGGTCCTTCAGTTGTTTTAACTGCTCTTTCTTGTTCAGGATTCATGCCTGCTAGTAAATTTTTTGTTAACTGTTCCATTTCGCACCGCCTTACAAACATTTGTTCTAAAATTATAACGTATTTTTAACAGCCTTAACAGTCGCAAGTGCAGCTTTTAAATCTTCGTAAATAATATTTCCAACTACTACCGTATCAGCAACGCGTGCCATTACCTCTGCTTGCTTTGCAGATGTTATGCCACCACCGTAAAAGAGTTTGGTATGCTTCAGTTCGTTTTTCACAGCACTGACTACCTCTAAATTGCCATACATTCCACTGTACTCTAAATAAAAAACAGGCAGTTTAAAGAAATTCTCTGCCATGCGTGCATAAGCTACCACATCATCAATCGTTAAATCTGTTTTCGCACCCGTTACATGGGCTACTTTACAATCAGGATTTAAAATACAATATCCTTCCGCTACTAATTCATCCCATACCATAATATCACCGTATTCTTTAATAGCCTCATGATGTAAATTTTTAATCCATTTTGGATCATCACTATTTAATACCGTTGGGATGAAATAATAGTCGTAACCTGGTGTTACCGCATCAATCGTAGAAATTTCAAGCGCTATTGGCACCTCAAAACGACGCACTCGAACAAGTAAATCTAATACCCCATCCAACGTTACATTATCTGTTCCCCCAACTAAAATAACATCTGTCCCCGACTCGCAAATTTTTTCTAATGCTTCATCGGAAATGTCCTTCGCTGGATCTAGCTTGAACACATGTCTCCATTCCAAATAATCCATCTATGTTTACCACCTATCATTTTCTATCTATTCGTTTACAAGTATAGCTTATGATTCACGACAAAAAAATGAAAAAGACCGAGTAGAACTTCTACTCAGCCTTTTTTCTGACTATTCTTTTGGTGCTTGGAATGGTTTTTCATCTGGATACAAACGACCTAACATTTCATCATATGTATCATTCCCATAATCGAAGCAGCGACGCACGCGCGAAATAGTTGCAGTACTTGCCCCTGTTTCCTTTTTAATGGATTCGTAGGTTTTCTTTAATCGTAATAAATGTGCAACCTCAAAGCGTTGTGCCAACGATTGAATTTCGCTAATCGTACATAAATCATCAAAAAACTTATAGCATTCCTCGATGTCCTTCAACTCTAACACTGCTTTAAATAATTGATCTGTTTGATGCCCCCGAATTTTTTCGATTTGCATGCAATTTTCCTCCCTTTAAGGCTGCGTTTTCACCATTGCTTGTAACCCTGGCGAAGATGGTACGAAATGAACCCACGACTTTCCTGGTACAAGCTTTACAGGATCCCCCGTTTGCTCTACAGCCATTGGTATTCCATTAACATTAGCCCACTTGACTTCCCTCAAATAGCCATTTTGAAATACATACGCATTTCCACCAGACGTTAAATCAATTGCTTGGCGACCAATATCATCGATTGTTTGGTGATCCATTTCGAAAAATAGAACATTTGCCAATGACACTGTTTCGCCTGTTAACATATCTTTTGTGTCCACGCTAGCCGATTGTCGTTCATAGTGATTAGTTTGATGATCATACACATACGCGTTATGGAAATCTTCATTATTTCCGTAATAAATGTCAATTTGACTTGTTTCAATACCTATTTTACCACGTTCATCAGGTTCATAAAAAGCCTGAAGTACTTTTTCACTGTAATTCATTGAAGCGCCTACCATTTCAGCACCTTTTAGAATGTTGTCTGATGTAATATAGGAATTGTGTGGCGCAACGCGGTCGTTAGAACGTTTAAACAGAATACCATCATAAGCCATACCGTTGATATTGTCGACGATACGATGATCAAGCATTGTTTTCGCCTCCGGACTATAGCCATGTGCTACATAAAAGGCATCAAATCCCTTGGCCATATCGATAAAATAAGAGCGTGCACTACGAACCGGCCCAATATTTTCAGGCAGTTCACTTTGGTATACTGCTAAAAAGCGTGTCACATTACCTTCTGCAAGCATTTCATAAATAATATCAGCCGCAGCTAAGCCTGACTGTGGACGTGCCGCTGGATGATTATTAATGGTTACGATAATTGGTCGCTGTGTAATTTCTTCTTGTACAGCCTCCCCAGTAAGTGGTGCAACAAAAGCTGGTTGTTGCACAGGCTCCTCCACTACTGCTTCTTCCTCTACAATTGGTTCTTCATCCTCTTTGACTTTTGGTGTATCCTTTGAACATCCCCCGATCACCAAAGCACTAAATGCAAAAGCAATCCATAATTTTTTCGATTTGAACACAAGCATATCTCTCCTTTGAACAATTACACATATTTGTAATTGTTTAAACAACTGAAACACTTTCATGAATTAGCGCATAACAGCAGGTAATAATAACTTATTCTTCATCACATCGAAAATTCCTTGTGGTGTTATACGAATATATGGTAAATGAGTAGATTGTAAAAATAATAATGTATAAATGGCATCTCCTAATTGATAGCCTCTATCTGCTAAAGCTTGTTTTAAAGCCTTTTCTTTCTCTGTTAAAGTGAATACATCTCCATCATATAAAAGTCCACCAATTGTTAATGGTATATCCGCTATAACTTCTCCTTTTTCGACGAGAACAATACCACCATTCATTGCCTTCATTTCTTCGAAGGCTTTCATCATATCGTCTTTATTTTTTCCAATTAACAATATGTCACCCGTGTTCGAATAAGAGGATGCAAAGCCTTGGACATCTGTTGCAAATCCTTTAATCATTGTATTTACATGCCAGTTGCCTTTTCGATTAATGAGCATTAAATAGCACTCATCATGATTTGCCAATTGCCCTTCTTTAGCAATTAAAGAATTATAAGGCTTTGTAATCACATCATTAACTAATTGAATCCCAAACGGCATAGAAAACTGAAAATCCTGTGAATCTAATGAGAAATCTAAATCTAGAGCTGGGATGGCAGAATAATCAATTGTCGACATTCTATGCACCCGATCCCCATCACGCTTCAACCAGACACCCTTTGATAAGACACTTTCTGGAACAGGATGATACTCATCTTGTAAAATATTGAGTGAAGCAAAACGCCCTGTTGCGATAAAACCATGTAAATTAGACATGTTGTAATAACGTGCTACATTATAGGAAGCCATTTGGTAAGCATCAATAGGAGATACCCCTGCATCTAAAGCTACTTGAATGCATTTATCCATCACACCATCCTCATGGAATGAAGGTGTTGAACCGTCTGTTGTCATCATTAAATGATCAAAGATTGGAAGTTCTTTTTCTACTATTCCTTTTAGTAGATGTGGTAAATCTGGTCGAATGGAAGAATGACGTAAAGTTACAGCATAGCCCTGCATAATACGACGCTCTACCTCTTCTACTGTCATTGCCTCATGATCACCATCAGCACCAAGCAGTTTCATGCGTGCCAATGTTCTTTCTGAAGCTCCAGGGAAATGTCCTTCAATTTTTTTTCCCAGTCCCTTAGCCATTTGCATACGATAAAGCATTTGATCGTCACCATGCAACAGCTTAGGCCAACCTGTCAACTCTCCACCAAGTAAGACATCACTTCGCTCTAACCACTCTAATATAGAAGTATTAGAGAAAACCTCTTCCTCTTGCTCCAATTCAGTTTGTGAGTCAAAGCGAGTCCACCAATAAAAAGAAAACGGTAGCTTTTTCAAACTCTCTAAAATTGAAAACGCTTTCTTATTTTCTAAATTTAAAACAAAGCTTAAATTATCCGAAATAAAAGTTGTTGTCCCAAGCTGACCACAAAAATCTGCAAATGACTGTGGATGATAAAGCTGGAATGGGTGTACATGTGGCTCAATATAGCCAGGTACGATTGTTTTTCCTGTACAATCCACCACTTCTGTTCCTTCTAATAAAGGAGGCATTCTGTCACCAGCATAGACAATGCGATCTCCCAAAATCCAAATGTTTCCTACTATGAATTGCTTTAACATACTATGCAAATAACGTGCATTCTTCAGCACGATATCTGGTGCCTTTTTCCCATCGATTACTGCTAATTGTTGACGTAATTTTGTTATTTTCCATACTGGATCCATGCTATTCGCTCCTTCCTAAATTACGTAATTTTTCATTGTGTAAATCCAACTTGAAATCACATACTACTACTGCATAAACGCATATTTTCATAAAAATTATGCTTTATGCAATCATCTTGTTTCAATCGTAACACAGCACTTTCATAAAGCAAAGTGCACCTCGCTTATTTTTTCCACAATGACTAAAGGAGGAAGTATGATGATGCAGCAAGCAAATTTAAGCGAAAAGAATGCATTTTGTCGTTTTGCCATGGGGACGAGTTTGACCGCATTTGGTATCGCTAAAGTTTCTAGAAATCCTAATTGTACAAAAGGTCGATTAATGATTGCATTAGGTGCCATGAAAATGGCCGAAGGACTTTTTAAATATTGTCCAACGAAAGCAGTTTTAAGCTCCAATATGCAGAATGCCATGAACACCTCTATGCAAAGTATGTTCAGCGGGCAAAATTCTATGTCTACTGAACAAATCGATAAGCTCATGAAGGATTTTTCCTCTGCTATAGCTGGTAATTCTTCAAGTTCACAAGCCACTGTTTCAAAACAATCTGACACCAGCACTTCAACTCAAAATTCCTTAAAGAGTAGCGATTCTTCAACGAATAAAGCTCAGAATCCTTCTTAGTCAAAGGAGCCGTCCCAATCTATTATTGAGACGGCTCTTACCTCTTACGTTTTGAAACAACAAGAGGTTTCAAAAGACGATAAAAAATATTTAGTGAAGATAATAATTACTTAAATGTACGCCAGCCAATATCTTTACGGAAGAAAAAGTGATCCCATGTTTCCGTTGCAATACCTTCATAAACCTTTTCCTGTGCTTCTTGTAAAGTAGCTGCTTTTGCACCAACTAACAGTACACGTCCACCATTACCAACGAATTGACCGTCTACTAATTTTGTACCTGCATGGAAAACTGCAAGAGATGTCGAAAGTGCCTCTAAATTTGGTAATACCTTACCTTTTTCAACGTCTCCTGGGTAACCCTCTGCTGCAATGACTACACCAAGCATTGCTTCTTCTGACCATTGTAAATCAAAAGGCTGTTCATCCATTAACGCCATCATAAATGCACCAAAATCTGAAACCATACGTGGCAATACAACTTGCGTTTCTGGATCACCAAAACGAGCATTAAACTCTATAACCTGAGGACCTTTCTTCGTTAAAATTAACCCTGCGTATAAAATACCTGTAAAGGAAGCACCATCTGCCTCCATCCCTTTAACAGTTGGTTCTACAATAGTTTGAAATGCAATATCTACTACCTCTTGTGGAATTTGTGGTACTGGTGAATAAGCACCCATACCTCCTGTATTTGGTCCTTTATCACCGTCATAAGCTCGTTTATGATCTTGTGCAATAACCATCGGATAAATTTGTCCTTTGTGTACAAAAGACATAAAGGAGAATTCTTCACCGTCTAAAAATTCCTCAACGACAACTCGTGAAGAGGATTCACCAAAACGTTGGTTTCCAATCATATCCTCTACAGCTTCAATTGCTTCTTCCTCTGTCATTGCCACGACAACGCCCTTACCAGCTGCTAAACCATCAGCCTTAATGACAATAGGTGCCCCTTGTTCTTTAATATAGGCTATTGCTTTTTCTGCTTCAGTAAATGTTTTATGTGCTGCTGTAGGAATATTATATTTATTCATAATTTCTTTCGCATAGGATTTACTGCTTTCTATTTGAGCAGCAACTTTTGTAGGACCGAATATACGTAAACCTCTAGCTGTAAAGAAATCGACAATGCCTTCAGCAAGCGGCTGTTCTGGGCCAACAAATGTTAATGCAATATCATTTTCCTTGGCAAATTGAGCGAGACCTGCGAAATCCATTGTATCAATAGCAACAACTTCTACTTCGCCTTGCATCCCATCATTTCCTGGCGCTACGAACACGTTGTTTACTGATGGAGAAATGCTAAATTGTTTAGCGATTGCATGCTCACGGCCACCGCTTCCGATTACTAATACATTCATTTTAGAGAATCCTCCTCTTTGTAAGTAAGACCGAGATGAACCAACATCTCGGTCTGTTTTCATTTCTATATAATTCAACAATTAATGTTTAAAATGACGTACACCTGTGAATACCATTGCAATGCCGTATTCATTTGCTTTATCAATGGAATCTTGATCTTTAATGGAGCCACCTGGTTGAATAATTGCTGTAATTCCTGCAGCTGCTGCCGCCTCCACAGTATCGCTCATTGGGAAAAATGCATCTGATGCTAATGCAGCACCTTTCGCTTTTTCTCCAGCTTGTTCAAAGGCAATTTTAGCTGCACCTACACGATTCATTTGCCCTGCGCCAACCCCAAGTGTCATTTGAGAATCTGTTACAACAATCGCATTCGATTTCACATGTTTGACAACAGACCAACCAAGTTGCAATGCTTCCCATTCTTGCTCTGTTGGTTCTCGATCTGTCACCACTTTAATATCCGCATTGCCAAAGCCATAACGATCTGGCTCCTGTACAAGAAGGCCACCCTCAACTGATACTACATTGAATGCATCCTGTTTCGCTTGCTCGAAAGGAATTGTTAGTAAGCGGATATTTTTCTTTTTCGTTAAAATATCTAATGCTTCTTGTGAGAAAGCAGGTGCAATAATAATTTCTAGGAAAATATGACTTAGCTTCTCAGCAGTTGCAGCATCCACTTCCATATTTAATGCGATAATACCGCCAAAAATAGATGTTGGATCTGCTTCATATGCTTTATCGAATGCTGCCTCTAACGTGACACCAGTGCCAACACCACATGGATTCATATGTTTCACCGCTACAGCAGCTGGCATTTCAAATTCTTTTACAATTTGCAATGCTGCATTACCATCTTGAATATTATTGTAAGATAATTCTTTCCCGTGTAATTGTGTAGCATAAGCTAATGAAAAGTCAGAGCCAAGACGCTTTTGGTAGAAGGCCGCTTTTTGGTGAGGGTTTTCGCCATAGCGTAAATTTTGCTTTAACTCATATGTCATCGTTAAGCTCTCTGGGAACTCTTCTTCAGTCAGGTAGTTCGAAATATAAGAATCATAAGCGGCTGTGTGACGGAAAACTTTCGCAGCTAGTTTACGACGTGTTTCAATTGTTGTGGCACCGTCTGCTTTAAGTTCCTCTAATACTGTTGCATAGTCATTGCTGTCCACGATTACTGTAACATATTGATGGTTTTTTGCAGCAGAACGTAACATTGTTGGTCCACCGATATCAATGTTTTCAATTGCATCATCCCAAGTTACATTAGGCTTTGAAATTGTTTCAACAAACGGATAGAGATTAACACAAACAATTTCAATTGGCTCAATTCCATGCTCATTCATCTGTGCCTGATGAGAGACATCATCAAACTTTCCTAATAGACCACCGTGAATCATTGGATTTAAAGTTTTCACACGACCATCTAAAATTTCAGGAAACTTCGTAACTTCATCTACTGCTGTTACAGCTACCGCATTATCCTGTAACATTTTTTTTGTACCGCCAGTTGATAAAATTTCATAACCTAATGCTACTAATTCCTTTGCAAATTCTAAAATACCATCTTTATTGGAAACACTGATTAATGCACGTTTTGTCACAACAATATCCTCCTAATTTTTATCGTGCTGTCCACGAACTGACTTGCTTCAATAGATTAATAGAGTTAGGTCTTACTTGTTGAGTAGGATTCTCGACCTAACTCCTTTTTCAGTTACTGTAATAATTGCTGTAATGCCTTTGTATATAATAAATGCTCTTGTTTATGAATTTCAGCTTCTGTTGCTTCGCGATTTCCTTCAATGACAGGTACCGCTGCCTGAGCGATAATTGGTCCCGTATCCATTCCTTCATCAACAAAATGCACTGTGACACCTGTTATTTTCACACCATGATTAATGGCTTGTCCAATAGCGTCCTTTCCAGGAAAGGCAGGCAATAGGGACGGGTGAATATTAACAATTCGCTGTGGAAAGGCTGCTAATAATACGTCACTGATTAAACGCATATACCCAGCAAGCACAATCCATTTCACATCACACTCATGTAAAGCTTCGATAATTGCTGTCTCATAAGCTGACTTTGAGACAAACTCTTTTGGATTCAATGCTAACACTGGAATCCCAAAGTTTTCAGCACGCGTTACTACAAATGCTCCAGGCTTATCTGTGACCACTAGTGCGACCTTTGCATGGAGTTCACCACGTTCAATGGCCTCTTGAATGGCTTGAAAATTGCTACCGCTACCTGACGCGAACACGGCTATTTTTGTTGGTGCAGTCATTACACTAAACTCCCATCATGTGAGCCATTAAATACTACTCCGTCACCTTTAATAACACGTCCGATTGTATAAGCCTTTTCACCATTTGCTTCAACTGCAGCGATTACTTTATCAGCTTCAGTTTCTGGTACAGCTATTACAAAGCCAATACCCATGTTAAACACATTATATAAATCTTTATCTTCTAGCTGACCCTTATCTTTTAGGAATTCAAAAATACGTAATACAGGCCAAGAACCTAAGTCGATTTCCGTTGCTAGTCCCTCTGGCATCATGCGTGGTAGATTTTCATAGAAACCGCCACCTGTAACATGTGCACAGCCATGTACATCTGCTGCCTTTAAAGCTGCTAGCACCGGTTTAGCATATAGCTTTGTTGGCACGAGAAGCGCCTCACCGATTGGGCCTAGATCTTCATAGCCTTCTACAATAGCATCCACAGCATATTGATGATCTGCAAAGACAATTTTACGCACTAAAGAATAACCGTTTGAATGTACACCACTTGATGCAATCCCAATAAGTACATCGCCTTCTACGATTTCTTCACCTGTTACGATAGCAGACTTTTCACAAGCACCTACCGCAAAGCCAGCTAGATCATATTCATCTTCTTCATAAAGTCCAGGCATTTCCGCAGTTTCGCCACCTATTAGGGCCGCACCTGATTGCACACAGCCATCTGCAACACCTTTGACAATTTGTTCGATTTTTGCAGGCTCTGCTTTTCCAAGAGCTACGTAATCTAAAAAGTACAGCGGTTCTGCTCCTTGAGCAACAATATCATTTACACACATTGCTACACAGTCCACACCGATTGTATCGTGCTTGTCTACCATGAAGGCTAGCTTTAGCTTTGTTCCAACACCATCTGTCCCCGAAATAAGAACAGGTTCTTTAAGATTCAGTTCTGACAAGTCAAACATGCCACCAAAACCACCAAATGTCCCCATTACACCCAGACGGTTCGTACGTTCAACATGAGACTTCATTCGTTTTACGGCTTCATAGCCCGCTTCAATATTTACACCTGCTTGTTCATATGCCTTTGACACGCAGAGTTCCTCCTTATCATCCAAGTCGCCTAAGTTTCCTAGATAGAAATGACTGTAAGACACTAATTTGTTGCGATGTTATTCTTAACGTAATAATTCTTTTTCATGTGGCAAAATCGTATCCGGGAAAATCTCTGTTGGATATTTGCCTGTAAAGCATGCAAGACAAAGTCCTCGGTTTTCATCTTCGTATGGTCGTGCAATTGTTTCTACCATCCCCTCAACAGAAAGGAATGTCAGAGAATCTGCACCAATTGCTTCACGAATTTCATCTACATTATGACTAGAGGCAATTAGTTCTTCATGTGTTGATGTATCAATGCCATAATAACAAGGGTTTGTCATCGGCGGCGATGAAATTACAACATGAACTTCCGCTGCACCAGCATCTTTTAGCATTTTGACAATGCGACGAGATGTTGTACCCCGAACGATAGAATCATCAACCATTACTACTTTTTTTCCTTTTACGACTTGAACAACAGGCGAAAGTTTCATTTTCACACCACGTTCACGTAACTCTTGTGTCGGCTGAATAAACGTACGACCAACATAACGGTTTTTAATAAGACCTAATTCATAAGGGATTCCACTTTCTTCTGCAAAACCAATCGCTGCGGAAATACTTGAATCAGGAACACCTGTTACAACATCTGCCTCAATATGCGCACACTCCCGAGCAAGCTGTTTACCCATACGTTTTCGTGCCATATGAACGTTAATACCATCAATATCCGAATCAGGACGTGCTAAATAAACATATTCCATCGCACACATCGAACGTTTATCCATATCAGCAAAACGATCTGATTTTACGCCCTCATCATTAATAATGATTAATTCACCTGGTTCTACCGAACGAACAAATTCTGCACCAATTAAATCGAATGCACAAGTTTCAGAAGCTACCACCCAGCCATCTCCTAGCTTTCCAAGAGATAGTGGACGTAAACCATGTGGATCACGTGCAACAAGCATTTCATCCTTTGTCATAATTAAGAAAGAATAGGCACCCTTTAAAAGAGATAGGGCATTTTTTACCTTCGCACGGAATGGTGAATGCGAACTTTTCTTAATAAGATGCGCCAACACTTCTGTATCAGAGCTAGAGTGAAAAATGCTACCTTGTCGCTCTAAATATTGCTTTAAATGTGTCGCATTGACTAAGTTACCGTTATGGGCAATTGAAAGGCTACCAGTTGAGGAGTGGAATAATAATGGCTGTACATTTTCAATACCGCCACCACCAGCAGTCGTATAACGAACATGCGCAATAGCTGCTTTGCCGTTCACTGCTTTTAATTTATCTTCGTTGAAAACATCATTAACTAGTCCTTCGCCTTTCACCGCGCGAAGATGCTGTCCGTCTGAAACGACAATTCCAGCGCCTTCTTGTCCACGGTGTTGAAGAGCATGAAGCCCGTAATAGCTAAGGTGTGCTGGATTTGGGTTACCCCAAATACCAAACACCCCACATTCTTCGTTTAAGCCTCTGAGTTCAGCAAGCATGGGATTGCTCCTTTCCAATTAGAACGGAATTCCTCCACTGTACCTTCTACAAGCACACCTTTGTCCCCGTTGATTTTCACAAGTGCATCGTTTGTTACGACACCAATTTTTTGAGCATCTTTCATGATTTCTACAAATGCTGCTGCATTTTCTTCTTTAACTGTGACAACAAAACGAGATTGACTCTCACTGAATAGCGCAGTTGTTGCAGAGCCTGTTAATGTTACATCCACACCAAGACCGTTAGCACCAAATGTTGTTTCAGCAATCGCCACAGCTAGACCTCCCTCTGCTACATCATGCGCAGATTGAACAAGACCTGCTTTAATCGCCTTTAATAAAGCTTGCTGACGTGTCGCTTCAACCTCTAAATCAATAGCTGGCGCTTTCCCTGAAATAACACCATTATTTAAAAGTTTTTGAAGCTCTGAACCACCAAATTCTGTTTTTGTCTCACCAATGACAAAGACAAGATCTCCTGCTGCCTTTACATCCTGTGTCGTTACATGCGCTAAGTCTTCAATAAGACCAACCATACCAATTGTCGGTGTTGGATACACCGCTTCACCTGAACGTTCATTATAAAGAGAAACGTTACCTCCGATTACTGGAGCATTTAATGCCGTACAAGCTGCCGAAATACCATCCGCAGATTTTTCAATTTGCCAGAAGATTTCTGGTTTCTCTGGATTACCGAAGTTTAAGCAGTCTGTAATCGCAAGTGGCGTACCACCAGTTGCCACGATATTACGAGCTGCTTCGGCTACTGCGATAGCACCACCCACTTCTGGATCTAAATAGATATAACGTGAGTTACAGTCTGTTGTCATTGCCAACCCTTTATTTGTGCCACGTACTCGAATAACAGCAGCGTCAGAGCCTGGTTTAACAACTGTTGATGTACGTACCTGATAATCATATTGATCGTATACCCATTCTTTAGAAGCAATTGTCGGTGCTTTTAATAAAGCAATTAGTGTTTCTTTGTAATCAGTCACAGCAGGTTCAGTGTTTTCGATTGCTTGGAACTGAGCATAGTATGCAGGTTCCGCAGATGGTTTATGATAAACAGGTGCATCTTCTGCTAATGCGTCTGCAGGTACCTCTGCCACTACTTGTCCTTTGTGTAGCAGACGAAGCATTTTATCATCTGTAACGCGACCAATCGCTACTGCATCTAAATCGTATTTATCGAAAATCGCTTTAATTTCCTCTTCGCGACCTTTTTTCACCACTAAAAGCATACGTTCTTGAGACTCAGACAACATCATTTCATACGCTGACATTCCTGTTTCACGCTGAGGCACTAAGTCTAAGTTCATTTCTACACCAGAACCAGCCTTTGAAGCCATTTCTGCTGAAGAAGACGTAAGACCAGCTGCACCCATATCTTGAATACCAACTAGAGCATCCGATTTTACAACCTCTAAACAAGCTTCAAGTAAAAGCTTCTCCATAAATGGATCTCCAACTTGTACTGCTGGACGTTGGTTTTCTGATTCCTCAGTTAATTCCTCAGAGGCGAATGTTGCACCATGAATACCATCACGGCCTGTTTTCGCTCCAACATACATCACTGTATTACCTACTCCAGCTGCAATGCCTCGTTGAATATCCTTATGATCAATTAAACCAACACACATAGCATTCACAAGAGGATTACCTTCATAGCAAGGATCAAATTGAATTTCGCCACCTACTGTTGGGATTCCGATACAGTTACCATATCCTGCGATTCCCGCTACTACTTCTTCAAATAGATATTTACCACGTGCTGACTTTAATTCACCAAAGCGTAAGGAGTTTAACATAGCGATTGGACGTGCACCCATTGAGAAAACGTCACGGATAATACCACCCACACCCGTTGCAGCCCCTTGATAAGGTTCGATTGCAGATGGATGGTTATGTGATTCCATTTTAAACACTACTGCTTGTTCGTCACCAATGTCAACAATACCTGCACCTTCACCTGGTCCTTGTAATACCTGAGGCCCTTTAGTAGGGAATTTACGTAGTACTGGCTTTGAATTTTTGTACGAGCAGTGTTCAGACCACATTACTGAGAAAAGACCTGTCTCTGTCCAGTTAGGTAGACGTCCTAAAATACCTTCTACCATTGCAAATTCTTCGTCTGACATCCCCATTCCAGCGTATAGCTTCTCATCTTTAATCTGCTGTGCTGTTGGCTCAAACTTAGTTGTTGACATGATTTTCCCTCCACTGCTTCACGATTGATTTAAATACTGCTAGACCGTCTGCGCCGCCCACCAGTGCATCAACAGCTCGCTCTGGGTGTGGCATCATCCCTAATACATTGCCGCGCTCGTTTATAATCCCTGCGATATCTTCTAAAGAACCGTTTGGATTGTCACCTGAGTATGTGAATACGATTTGATTATTATCTTTTAGTGATTGTAAAGTTTCCTCGTCACAGTAGTAGTTACCTTCACCATGTGCGATTGGAATATTGATGATTTGACCTTGCTCATATTGATTTGTGAATAATGTATTGTTGTTTTCAACTTTAAGCTGCACTGTACGGCACATAAATTTTAAGTTTTTATTGCGCAATAAAGCTCCTGGCAATAAACCTGCTTCTGTTAGGATTTGGAAGCCATTACATACACCTAATACAGGTTTACCAGCATCTGCTGCCTTCTTAACTTCTGTCATAATGTTAGATTGATTAGCCATTGCACCACAACGAAGATAATCCCCATAGGAGAATCCTCCAGGTACTAATACACCATCAAAACCACTTAGATCTGTTGCTGTATGCCATACATATTCTACTTCTTCACCTAGCTCGTCTTTAATCGCATGATACATATCGATGTCACAGTTTGACCCAGGGAATACGAGTACTGCGAATTTCATGATTAAATAGCCTCCTCGACTTCGTAACGGTAGTCTTCAATTACAACGTTCGTTAAAACCTTTTCACACATTTCTTTTACTAGAGTATCAATGTCACGTTCTGAATCTTTAATTGATAGTTCAAGATATTTACCGATACGTAAATCTTCTACTTCACCGTAGCCCATCTTCGCTAAAGAACCTTGTACTGCAGAGCCTTGAGGATCAAGAATGCTCTCACGTAATGTTACATAGATTTTTACTTTTTTCATTGTTATTTGCCTCCGAGTCTAGAAAGTATAATAGTATAAACTTCAGTTAAATTACCAAGGTCACGACGAAAAACATCTTTGTCTAACTTTTGCTTCGTTGTTGCATCCCAAAGTCGGCATGTATCTGGTGAAATTTCATCTGCCAATAATACATGACCATCCATATCACGGCCAAACTCTAATTTAAAATCAATCAATGTCACATTGACATCTGCAAAGATCGGCTGTAGCACTTTGTTAACGGCTAATGCACCATCATAAATAGCTGTTACTTCAGTTGGTGTGGCAAGTCCAAGAACATCAATATGTTCTGTCGTAATAAGTGGGTCGCCTAAATCATCGTCTTTATAATAAAATTCAACGATTGGTCGTTTTAAAGGTGTCCCTTCTTCAAGACCTAGACGCTTTGCTAAACTTCCAGCAGCAATATTACGAACAACTACCTCAATCGGAATAATTTCTACTTTCTTTACAAGTTGTTGTGTATCGGATAATTGTTTTACGAAATGTGACGCAATTCCGTTAGCTTGTAATTTTTCGAAAATTAATGAAGTAATGCGATTATTTAAAATGCCCTTACCTTCAATTTCCTCTTTCTTTTCACCATTGAATGCTGTTGCACTATCCTTGTACTCAACAAGTAGCACATTTGGCTCCTCTGTTGTGAACAATTTTTTTGCTTTACCTTCATACAAAAGTTGACCTTTAGTCATTTCGTTTTCCCCCTGATATTATGAGATACGCTTGTAATAATGTTCAGAATTGAACCGTATCTCTACGATTCAACTCTGAAACTTTTTACTGGTGGCTCTAACATTTATTAGTAGGTGGCTAAATAAATATTAGTTAAGTCCTAGTCGTTCAAAAATCATATCAACATGCTGTAAGTGGTAGTTGTAATCAAAACAATCATCCAACTCTTCTTTTGTTAAATAAGATGTGATTTTTTCACTTGCATCGACTAATGTACGGAACTGAACTTGCTCGTCCCAAGCCTGCATTGCTAAAGGTTGTACTGTATCATAAGCTTCTTCACGTACTAGTCCTTTATCAATCAATGCTAGTAAGATGCGTTGAGAATAAATAAGACCAAATGTACGATCCATATTACGTTTCATGTTCTCGGGGAATACTGTTAAGTTTTTCACAATATTACCGAAGCGATTTAGCATATAGTTCAGAGTAATAGTTGCATCCGGTAAAATAACACGCTCTGCAGATGAATGTGAAATATCACGTTCATGCCATAAAGCGACATTTTCATAAGCAGTCACCATATAACCTCGCATTAAACGAGACATACCAACCATGTTTTCAGAACCGATTGGATTACGCTTATGTGGCATTGCTGATGATCCTTTTTGACCTTTTGCAAAAGCTTCCTCCACTTCACGTGTTTCAGATTTCTGTAGTCCACGAATTTCTGTTGCGAATTTTTCAATTGAAGTAGCGATTAAAGCTAATGCACCTAAATACTGAGCATGGCGGTCACGCTGTAATGTTTGTGTTGAAATCGGTGAAGCTGCAAGGCCTAATTTGTCGCAAACATATTGCTCAACACGAGGATCGATATTGGCATATGTTCCAACAGCTCCAGACATTTTTCCTGTTTCAATTACTTTGGCAGCTGCTTCAAAACGTTCAAGGTTACGCTTCATTTCCTCATACCATAAACCAAGTTTCAAACCGAAAGTTGTTGGTTCAGCATGAACACCATGTGTGCGTCCCATCATAACTGTATGTTTATGTTCTTTTGCCTTAGTAGCAATAATATCAATGAAATTCACGATATCTTTTCGTAAAATATCATTTGCTTGTTTGATTAAATAAGAAAGTGCTGTATCTACTACGTCCGTAGAAGTTAAACCATAATGTACCCATTTGCGCTCCTCTCCAAGTGTTTCAGAAACAGCACGAGTAAAGGCTACAACGTCATGACGAGTTTCTTGTTCAATTTCTAATATACGATTCACATCAAATGAAGCATTTTCGCGAATTTTAGCAACATCCTCTTTTGGGATATCCCCTAACTCTGCCCATGCTTCACAAGCTAAAATTTCAACCTCTAGCCAAGCTTGGTATTTATTTTGTTCTGTCCAAATTGCGCCCATTTCGGGTCTTGTGTAACGTTCAATCATCGCGTATCTCCTTCTATTCTGACCAAATGCCAGAACTCTCGATTTGTTGTAGTGTAGCTTCTAAGTCTTTTGTCATAATCGTCACATGGCCCATTTTACGGTTGACCTTAGCTTCAGCTTTCCCATAAAGATGTATGGACCATTCAGGATATTTAGCAATTGAGTTACTGAGTGGCACGACATGCTGCCCTAATACATTGACCATAATGGATGGTGCCCATAGTTGTGGCTTACGTAACGGCCATCCACAAACAGCACGAATATGCTGATGGAATTGTGAAACATTACATGCTTCAATTGAATAGTGACCAGAATTATGAGGTCTTGGTGCTAATTCATTGATAACAATACTACCATCTTCTAATACAAACATTTCTACCGCTAGCGTTCCTACTAAATGTAAATAATCTGCAATTTTCAAAGCTTCCCGTTCTGCAGCTTGAGCTGTGCTTTCAGTTATGCGAGCAGGTACTATTGTCTCGTGAAGAATATGATGAACATGAATGTTCTCTCCAACTGGCTGGCAATACGATTCACCATGACCATTTCTTTGAACAATGACCGATACTTCCTTTACGAAAGGAACAAATCCTTCTGCAATACATTGCGAATGCGTGAATAATTCTTTCGCTAAAGGCAAATCTTCAGTTGATTTTAAAAGCTGCTGTCCCTTGCCATCATAACCACCTCTTGCTGTTTTGACTATACAAGGATAACCAATCGAATCAATATTGGCTACTAATTCTTCATAAGTTTTTGCAACAATATATGGTGCTACTGGGCAACCAGCTTTCACAATAGCTTCTTTCTCTGTTATACGGTTTTGTGTAATACGTACCAACTCTGCTCCTTGAGGAACATAAGCCATTTGTGATAAACGCTTTAAGCCTTCATAATCAATATTTTCAAATTCATATGTGATAATATCACTTACTTCTGCAAGTTCTTCTAAAGCAGCTTCATCATCATATGGAGCTACAATGCGAATATCTGCTACCTGCCCACAAGGTGAGTCCATTGCTGGTTCAAGAACAGCCACTTTAAAACCAGACTCCTTTGCAGCAAGTGCCATCATTCGACCAAGTTGTCCTCCACCGATAATGCCTATCGTTTGTCCAGGATAAATAATCTTCGTCACACTAAGTCACCTGTACTTTCTAATACTTGCTGCTTTGTTGCTTCACGTCTAGCATCTAATTTATTAGCAAGCTCGGCATCTGTTGTTGACAAAATTTGAGCTGCAAGTAACCCTGCATTCGTCGCTCCTGCTTTGCCAATCGCTACAGTTGCTACAGGCACGCCACCAGGCATTTGAACGATGGATAATAGTGAATCAAGTCCATTAAGTGCACGTGATTGAACAGGTACACCGATGACAGGTAGTGTTGTTTTAGCTGCTACCATTCCTGGTAAATGTGCGGCACCGCCTGCTCCAGCAATAATTACTTGTATTCCTCGCTCGCGAGCTGCCTCTGCATATTCAAACATTAAATCAGGTGTACGATGTGCAGATACAACTTTCTTTTCGTACGGTACTTGTAATTCATCTAAAATATCACATGCATGTTTCATTGTTTCCCAGTCACTTGAACTACCCATAATGACACCGATTTTCGGATTCATAAATTGTCGCTCCTTTTAAACGATAGAAAAATGATCAATTATTTATTGTGCTAGCCTCTATTTGAATAGCTACTGCAATTCTTATTTACAAAGAAAATCCCCAAATAAACTACTCTCTACCGGTACACGTGAAAGCAGTTTACTTGAGGATTATTCGGACAAGGTCGTCTCCATGTACATAGAACATAGCTGTACAAAGACCTTCTCACCATACGCCAAAAGTGCTTTCCCGCATAGTCCAGCATTTACGGTGCCGGGTAGAGACACTAGAGCCAATCCTCTAGCATATATGTGGGATCTATTTGTTTTTCCTTCTCACATTTTAACAAGGGATTGTCTTATCGTCAATCCAAAAATGCGAACATTTTTTATTAGGTCGAAAAAAATGTTCGGTTTTTAGTCAAAATCATTCGATATCTTGAGCAGGTATACCTTTAAACTGAATTTTTTGGCGCAGATAAGCTGGCTCACCATCTACGATATGAAAAAGTGGCTCTTCTTTTCGTCCTATGACCATAAAGCCTTCTTTCCGCATTCTTGCCAAACAATCCTCGATTGACTCGTTTTCCTGTACCTCATACCAAATTTGCTTTTTTCCCAACTTTTTCTTCCTTTCCATTGTACATATTCATTCACAATCAATTTGTAATTCATTATACCTTTTGTTGTTTACAGAAGTATGTAAGAACTTAAATAAATAGAAAAAACTGCAGATTCCTCTCCGCAGTTTTAATGAATGCTCATGGAACATAAAATGCCTTTAAATAGATACAAAAAAATAATAGCATTAGGAACAAATGAAGGACAACAAGAACCGTACGATATCCTTTGATGCCAAATAGGGCACTGGTGATGCCTACACCACCTAAAATAAACGGTATAAACATATTTACACGATAGAGAAATGTAAAAAGATTTCCATACCATTTGGTTGAATCGTAGCCAAACATAAAGAATATAAGTAGTAGACTTGTGATCGAAATCGCAGAAAAAATGTTCTGCCTCATTTTGATTCCTCCATTATTAAATCCAGAATGTATCTAGGTGAAAGAATTTTCGTTTAAATCCACTTGAAAATATTAAATATATTATAGCATTTTATGAATAGTTCACAAAATAAAAAAAGTCATGGAATAGATCCATGACTTTATAATTGCCTAGCGACGTCCTACTCTCACAGGGGGAAGCCCCCAACTACCATCGGCGCTAAAGAGCTTAACTTCCGTGTTCGGTATGGGAACGGGTGTGACCTCTTTGCCATCATCACTAGACTTTTATTCGACCTCCAATACACGGCGTATTACGGCGTCTTGAAGCTCTCTTTTTTGTTGAAAGAATTATTCTTTCAAAACTGGATAAACGGTGCATTGAATGTTTCAAACTTTTTTGGTTAAGTCCTCGATCGATTAGTATTCGTCAGCTCCATGTGTCACCACACTTCCACCTCGAACCTATCTACCTCATCGTCTTTGAGGGATCTTACTTACTTGCGTAATGGGAAATCTCATCTT
>NZ_JAENHX010000011.1:0-159364 GCF_016757845.1 Lysinibacillus sp. HST-98 | reverse complement strand
TGTTCGCTCGACTTGCATGTATTAGGCACGCCGCCAGCGTTCGTCCTGAGCCAGGATCAAACTCTCCATAAAAGAAATTTGATTAGCTCAAATTGTTTTGCTGGCATCATGTTTGATGTCCAAAATTGTGTTTCGTTCACTAGCAAAGCTAGCTACTTAAAAATTTATTGATTACGTTTTGCTTGTTCAGTTTTCAAGGTTCATGTTTTGCTTTATTTTAGCGTGTCACCCTGGCGACTTGTATAATACTACACCCTTATTTTTAAAAGGTCAACACTTTTTAATAAAAAACTTTAATTTTTTTATTATCAAAGTAAAACTTCCTATATTAATAACTATTAAATCTATTAACAAGCTAGCTCAATGTTAGACCATGAACTAGAAAATAATTTTATCATAATTTCCTACAAAAAAATAATAGATCTTAAAAAAACAAAAAACTCGGTAAAGAAACCGAGTTTTTAAAATGGGAAAAAGAACGGGATGGCTATCATCATCACAATAAACATAACAAGTTGTAACGGAACTCCTATTCTTACGAAATCCATAAATTTATAGCCCCCCGCCGTCATTACCAGTGCATTCGTAGGGGAAGCAATTGGCGTAGCAAATGCCATACTTGCTGCAACTGCGACTGCAATCATAAATGTTGTGGGACTAACTTCCATTGCAATGGCTGCACTCATGGCAATGGGTGCAAACAATACAGCAGTTGCCGTATTACTAATAAATTGACCAAAAACAGCTGTCAAAATATAAACTCCTATGAGTACGCCATATGGTCCGAAATCACCTAAAGCATTAATAATACCATCAGATAAAATGGTCATGCCCCCTGTTTTTTCTAACGCTGTCGCCATTGGTAACATGGCAGCTACTAGCACGATACTTTCAAAATTCATATTGTTATAGGCATCTTCCATGTTTCTCAAGCAGCCTGTTAAAATCATAAGTACAGCACCAATTATTACAGAAATGACAGCTGGAAAAATTTCGAAAGCCATCAAAATAATCATGAACAACATAATAATCCCTGCAATTCCAGCCTTGCCTGTTGCTGCTGCTACATTTGCGTGTTCTTTCGGCTGCCCGACAACCACAACATCTTGCGTTTCTCTTGCTAACAAAAGAATTTCATCCCATGCTCCCTGTACTAATATTGCGTCTCCAAATTTTAATTTGTGAGACACCATATCCTGAAGCTTGTAACCACCCTTACGATTAATACCAATGATATTTAGATTGTATTTCTCCCGGAATCCAAGGGAACTAACCGTTTCATTGATAAAGCTCGAATTGGGTGTGAGCAATACCTCTGCAATGCCAAGATGCTTCGATACCAGTTCATCTGCTTCCCCTTCTACTAATCCTTGCATCTCAAGTTGATAATCTTCAACAAAACGACGAATATCTTCTATTTCTCCTTGAACGTATAGCTCGTCCTTGGCATGAATGACACTAGTTGGTCCTGCCATTTCTTGATAAGTCATCGGTAGTAAATTAATGCCCTCCTGTGATTTCCGATGAATTTTCATCATACAAAGCATATACTTAGCTGGTAGTTTTAATTCCGCTAACGATGTTTCAATAATAGGTGACGCCTCAGGAACGGAGATTTTAAATAGACGATTATTTAAATCATATTGCTTAATAATTTTTTTTGGCGAAAGTTTATAACCTTCATTGGTCTGTGTACGGTTTTGATCCTTTGGTAATAAAATATTTCTTACAAGTACTAGATAGGAAATGCCAGCAATCATCCCCACGATACCAATAGGAGTTACTTCAAAAAAGCCAAGTTTGTTATAGCCTCGATCAACCAATAACTGACTGACAATTAAATTGGTTGGGGATGCAATCAGTGTCATCAAACCAGAAAGACTTGCTACATAGGAGAGTGGTAGTAGAAATTTAGAAGGGCTAATTTTCATACTAATTGCTATACTTACAACGATTGGCATCATTAAGGCGACTGTACCCGTATTACTCATAAATGCACCAACCGATCCTACAATAATAAGTAGTAGCACAAATAACTTCAGCTCACTATTGCCTGACCATTTTAGTAAGAGTTGGCCCGCCATGCCTGCCAGGCCCGTACGTAGGATCCCTGCACCCACGACAAATAACCCTGCAATCATTAAAACTACAGAGTTTGAAAAACCAGCTAATGCCTCCGCGGGCGTCAAAATATCCATAACGACAAATGCTAAAAGTGACACAATTGCTACAAGATCTGCTCGTATTTTATTGGTCACAAATGCGAAAATTGTTGCTCCTAAAATAAGAAATGTTAATGTAAGCTGCACATTCATGAATTCCTTTCTAACATTAATCATTATTAAAAATTGACAGCAAAAAAATTGTACTCCATTACTCTTTTTATTATAGCTTACCCTGAGCTCTATATGATAAAATTCACCATCTTTTCAAAATTAAAATAAGTGTGGTAGTCATCCACACTTATAATTGTAGCTTCACTATTTTATTTTTGATAAAGATGATGTTCTTTAATATAGTTGTAACAAGCAGTAGGCAAGAGGTATCTCGGTTCTCCCCCCATTGCAAATTCTTCTCGAATATAGGTAGAGCTAATTTCCATCGCTAGCCCTTTATCTAACAGATGGAATCTTCCATCATCATTATTTCTTAAAATTGGTGAACGACTAATGGTTGATAGCATATCGATGCCATGTCGTGCCATTACAATAAATTTATTCTCCGCTACTAATGCGTCGCCCTTTTTCCATAAACCTGCGCCAATATCCACTAGTAAATCAGCACCCATAATAAAATGCACCTCATCCTCTGGGTTCTTCTCTCTAAAGTATTTCATGGTGTCATATGTGTAGATATTCCAGCCTTCTTGATCCATCTCATAGGAATCTGCGGTAAAACGATCGTCCTTAGCAATAGCTAACTGAAGCATATTCCAACGATGTGTATCGGCTGTTTTTATGGTTTTATCTTTGCGTTTATTTGAACAAGGCAAAAAAATAACCTTATCTAACTTACACCGATGTGCCACAGTGCTTGCTGTCCAAAGATGGACATTGGTAATAGGATCAAATGATGAACCATAAATGCCTATTCTCGCCATCGTCTCTACCTCCTAGCAGTTACTTTTAAATATGTTGTGAAATCTTTTCTTTTATTGCCTGTATGCTTGCCATTTTATTGTCCCAACACGCTTGACTTAAATCGACTGGATATTCTTCCGGATTCATTGTTCGTTTATACTCACACCACAATAAATGTAAGTTTTCCTGTACATATTTTTGTATTTCTTGAATAGTTGGCTCCTCATAAACAATATTTCCATTTTCTATAATACTTTCATGTAACTCTTTCGCCGTAAAATTTGTAACAAATTTACTAATATACGTATGAATAGGGTGGAACATTTTCAATCTTTCTTCTTGCTGGATATTTTCATCATCTAACGCTATATAGTCTCCCTCAGCATGACCATTCTCCGCATTAATAATACGGTAAACACGTTTACGTCCAGGTGTAGTCACTTTTTCAGGATTTGCTGAAATTTTAATGGTATCAACTAGTTCTCCACTTTCGTTTTCTATCGAAACTAATTTGTATACTCCACCAAGAGCTGCTTGATCATAGGCTGTAATCAGCTTAGTTCCGATTCCCCACGCATCAATTTGCGCCCCTTGTGACTTTAAATGCATAATTGTATATTCATCCAAATCATTCGAAGCCATAATTTTGGTTGCTGTAAATCCTGCATCATCTAGCATTTTCCTTGCCTGTTTTGAGAGATAGGCTAAATCTCCACTGTCTAAACGGATACCAATAAAATTAATTTGATTCCCTAACTCCTTTGCTACGCGGATCGCATTAGGAACACCGGAACGTAGTGTGTCATAAGTATCTACTAGGAAAACACAGTCTTTATGTGCTGTTGCGTATTTTTTAAACGCAGTATATTCATCTCGATAGGTTTGAATCATCGCATGGGCATGTGTTCCTGACACAGGAATACCGAATAATTTTCCTGCTCTTACATTGCTTGTTGCAGAGAATCCACCTATATAAGCAGCGCGAGTTCCCCAAATGGCAGCATCAAATTCGTGTGCGCGGCGAGTTCCAAATTCCATTACCACATCCTCACACGTCACTTGTTTGATACGTGAAGCTTTTGTCGCAATCAGGGTTTGATAATTAACGATATTTAACAACGGCGTTTCAATTAATTGGGCCTCTGCTAATGGTGCTTCAATTCGTAGGATAGGCTCGTTAGCAAAGACCAGTTCTCCCTCTCTCATCCCCTTAATTGTCCCTGTAAATTTAAGTTCTTTTAGGTATTCAAGAAATTCCTCGGGATACTTCCCCTCTTCTCGTAAATATTGAATATCGCTTTGAGAGAAACCAAAGTTATTAATAAACTCAATCACTTTTTTCAATCCAGCGAAAACTCCATAGCCATTGCCAAATGGAAGCTTTCTAAAATATAGTTCGAAAACAGCTTTACGTTGATGAACACCATCTTGCCAATAAGTTTGAACCATATTAATTTGGTATAGGTCCGTGTGTAACATGAAACTATCATCTACATATTTCATATTTCCCCCTCCATTCATGTTAAATAATAGTGGCACCTAGAGTATGCTCGAAATGATTTAACGCCCACTCATGTCCAGCTTGATTAAAGGAGGCGACAGCATTTTTATGAATGACGATATCGAACCCTTTATTATAAGCATCCACTGCTGTATGCAGAACACAGATATCTGTACAAACGCCGATTAAATGCAGCTCAGTAATTCCTCTTTCACGCAATTTCAATTCTAAATCTGTTCCTGCAAAAGCAGAATAACGCGTTTTATCAATGTAATAGACAAAATCTTGGTCTTTATTTTTTTCATATAATGAGTTTAATGCACCATATAACTCTCTACCTTCTGTATGACGAATATTATGAGGAGGGAATAGCTTTGTTTCTGGATGATAAACATCTCCCTTTTCATGAACATCTATCGCAAATACTGTAAAATCCCCGTTCTTAATAAACTCCTTTGTTAAATCAACATTTGCATGTTCGAGCAGTTGCCCAGGCTCTCCACAAGTAAGAGCCCCATCCGTCGCAACGAAATCCACTGTATAATCAATATTAATTAGTGCACGCTTTTTCATCATTTCATCACTCCATTTTTTAATTAGTAATACTTAAATTACAAATTACTTTCTTTAAAATAAACAGGAAAGACGGATCTTTCCTAATGATAGATAGACTCTACCATTTCGAAATCATTAAATGTATAGAGCTGGGAAGGCCGAAACGAATTTCTTTTTGTTTTCTTCGGTTTTCCTTCTTCATCCAATGCTTTTTCGATAAATGGTAATTTAGGTGCTTTTGTAAAGAATACGGAATCGTTAGAGATTCGCGGATCTTCTCCAACTGTTAGAAGTACCCGTTGCAATTCGGACAATGTAAACTCTTGTGGTAAAAAGTTTTTGGCAACAGTTGTTTGTATCATATCCCTTTTAATAAAATGCAACGCATCGGAAATGATTTTTCGATGATCGAAAGCTAATGGAAGCGTAAATACACTTTCTATATCGAATAGTTCTACATCATCTGCATCATCATTCGCTTGTCGTTGCTCAATATATGTCTCAGGAACAATGGCATAAAATGCATTCGAAATCATCCAACCACGTGGATCTCGATCAATCTCATCATAAACACCAAAATGTTGAACATGTAAACCTTCTACATTTGTTTCTTCTTTTAATTCTCTCTTTGCTGCAATAAAGGCAGTTTCTTTTTGAATTGCATCTACAAAGCCCCCAGGAAGCGCCCATTTCCCTCCTTCAATATTGGGATTTCCTTCAGCATCCTTAGTAGCACGCTTAATTAACATAATCTTTAGCGTCATGTTGGGCGGTGCTTTTTCCTCTGTTTTCTCTGAGGTAATTGTAAAAATAGCAATATCTGCGGTATATCCATCAGGTGTTAGATATTTTGAAGAATCATAATGTGCAAGCACTTCTTCTTCGGTACGAAACTTTTTCATTGTATAACCCCTTCTATAATTACAAGGTTTAAGTAATTTGTAATTCAATAATTACTATTTATAAGAATTATAATCTTTTAGCAAAGCATTTGCAACTAATTTATAAAAAAAAGCATAAATAAAGCTACTCAGCCTTATTTATGCCCATTATTTTTATTGATCTTTCAGCAGAATTCCGTTTTGTACAACAACCTGCCCATTTTTGATTACTGTATGTGTATGGTTCATGCCGTAGAAATATTGCAGTTGCTTGTAATTCGCAACATCAAGGATAAGTACGTCAGCTTTTTTATGTGCTTCAAGGGAACCAATTTGCTCGCCTCGATTTAGTGCATATGCTGCATTAATTGTTGTTGCCGTTAATACTTCCTCCAATGTCATACCCATATGCATACAAGCTAAATTCATAATGAAGGGTAGACTCATTGTTGGAGATGACCCAGGGTTAAAATCTGTTGATATCGCCACAGGTACTCCCTCGTCAATCATTAGACGCCCTCTTGCAAAAGGTGCACGTAAAAAGAATGCAGTACCTGGCAGCAATACAGCAATTGTACCCGCTTCAGCCATTTTTCGAATTCCCTTATCAGAAGCAACTAACAAATGCTCCGCAGAAATGGCCTCTACTTCCGCAGCCAGCTCGGCGCCTTGATAAGGTTCTATTTCATCCGCATGTATTTTGGGGGTTAAGCCTAGTGCTTTTCCAGCCTCTAAAATACGTCGGGATTGGTCGGGTGTAAAGACGCCCTTTTCACAAAATACATCATTAAATTCAGCCAACTCAAGTTCCGCCACTTTTGGCAGCATCTCATGGACCACAATATCCACAAATTCATCCTCACGCCCCTTATAATCACGAGGAACTGCATGGGCTCCCATAAACGTGCTAATGACATCAATATGATGTGTAGCTTGTAATTCTTTTGCGACCTCTAGCTGTTTCTTTTCCGTTTCCCAGTCCAAGCCATACCCTGATTTTGCTTCAACTGTTGTTACGCCATGCTTTAAAAATACATCTAAATGCTGCATTGTCTTTTTATATAATTCATCAAAGCTTGTTTCTCGTGTACGCTCTGTTGTAGCATGAATGCCGCCGCCTGCATTCATGATTTCCATATAGGTAGAACCATTTAATCTCATATTAAACTCTTGCTCGCGTGTTCCACCATGCACTAAATGTGTATGACAATCCACTAAGCCAGGCATAACAAGCTTACCAGTAGCATCAATCGTTTCTGCTTTCTTTATTAATTCTGGGAAGTCGACTTCTAGTTGTTCATAAGCTCCTACTGCTACAATACGCTCTTCTTCAATTAAAACACTGCCATATTCTATTACTGCAATTTCCTGCATTTGTTCTTTTGTACGTGGCCCTTGTGCATTACTTTTCAGTGTAATTACTTCATTTGCATTTTTTATTAGAATGGTCACTTCACATCACCCTTTAACATTGGTATATGGACACCTTTGTTTTTTGCTGTATTGATAGCAATATCGTAGCCTGCATCAGCATGACGAGCAACGCCCATTCCAGGGTCTGAAACTAATACACGTGCAATTTTTTCAGCAGCAAGCTCTGATCCGTCTGCTACTAAGACTTGACCTGCGTGCTGTGAATAACCCATTCCTACACCACCACCATGGTGTACGCTTACCCAGCTTGCACCACTCGCAGTATTAACAAGGGCATTTAAAATTGGCCAATCCGATACCGCATCCGAACCATCTAGCATCCCTTCTGTTTCACGATTTGGTGATGCTACAGAACCTGAATCTAAGTGATCACGGCCAAAGACAATTGGTGCTGATAATTCACCATTTGCAACCATTTCATTGACCTTTAATGCAAAACGATGACGATCACCATAGCCTAGCCAGCAAATACGTGCAGGTAACCCTTGCCATTTCACCATTTTTTGTGCCATATCAATCCAATTGACTAGCCCCTCATCTTCAGCAAACATCTCTTTTGCCAGTGCATCTGTTTTATATATATCCTCAGGGTTTCCTGAAAGCGCCGCCCAACGGAATGGGCCCTTTCCTTCACAGAATAACGGACGAATATACGCTGGTACAAAGCCTGGGAAATCAAAGGCATTTGTTACACCCATTTCTTTGGCATAGGCACGAATGTTATTCCCATAATCAAATACTTCTGCGCCTGCCTCTTGAAACTCTAGCATTGTACGAACATGCTCTGCCATTGTTTCTTTTGCTTTACGCTCATATGTTTTTACATCCTCTTTGCGAAGTTTTAGCGCTTCTTCAAAGGTCATGCTATTAGGTACATAACCATTAATCGGATCATGTGCAGATGTTTGGTCTGTCACAAAATCTGGAATAATTCCACGATTCAACAACTCACGATTAACATCAGCACAGTTACCAACAAGGCCAATGGATGCTGGCTCATTTTGGTCACGTAATTTATTAACTAATGCAATTGCTTCATCTACAGTTTCTACAATATAATCACAGTAGCCTTCTTTGATTTTACGTTCGATGCGAGCACGTTCAACTTCAACAACTAAGATTACAGCACCAGCCATTTTCCCTGCTAATGGCTGTGCACCACTCATACCGCCCATACCACCTGTAAGGATGAATTTACCACGTAAATCAGCAGTGCCAAATACCTTTTTGCCTGCTTCTACAAAGGACAGATAAGTGCCTTGTAAAATTCCTTGAGCACCAATATAAATCCAACTCCCAGCAGTCATTTGACCATACATCATTAAATCTCTTTCTTCTAATTCATAAAAGTGATCCCAATTTGCCCATGCTGGTACAAGGTTTGAATTGGCAATCAACACTCGAGGGGAATGCTCATGTGTACGGAATACAGCTACTGGCTTTCCAGATTGGATTAATAGAGTCTCATCATTCTCTAATTCTTTTAAAGATGCAATGATTTGTTCATAGCTTTCCCAGTTACGAGCAGCCTTACCAATACCCCCATAAACAATCAGTTCATCTGGATTCTCTGCCACCTCTGGGTCAAGATTGTTCATTAACATACGCATTGCTGCTTCCTGTGTCCATCCCTTACATGTTAGTTCATTTCCACGTGGTGCACGAATATCTGTCTTAAATACCATTCAAAACACGCTCCTTTTCCTATTAAAAATAATGTGAATGTTATTGTCTAAACCTATTAATAACTGAATATTCAGACTTAATAACATATAAATATTTTTAAAGCAGAGGCTACTCGGTGATAACCGAGCGACGCCTTTGCTCTTTTTTATCAAAAATTCAATGCAATTTACACATACTCATTTACTAAATCATTACTTGATAGTAGATATTTAGCCAATGCTTCAATTTCATCGCCAATTGGTTGATCGGCTAGCAATGGTGGACAGAATTCACGCACCTTCTTTAAGAATTTACTTGTAGTAGGAGATAATTGCTCTTCTGCCTTGTCTAAATGAATAGCCTGTGATGCACAAATCAATTCGATAGCTACAACGCGAGCAGCATTATGAACAATCTGACGTACTTGACGTGCCGAAGTTGTTCCCATACTTACATGATCCTCTTGGTTACCTGATGTAGGAATAGAATCTACACTCGAAGGATGTGCTAAAACTTTATTTTCTGAGACAATAGAGGCTGCTGTATATTGAGCAATCATAAGTCCACATTCAATCCCAGGGTTTGTTGCTAGGAATGGTGGTAGCCCTTCATTAAGTTGAGGGTTTACCATGCGTTCTGTACGGCGTTCTGAAATATTGGCCCATTCACATACACCTATTTTCAAAAAGTCCATTGCCAAGGCTATTGGCTGTCCATGGAAATGCCCACCCGATAAAACCTCCCCGCTTTCTAAAACGATTGGATTATCAGTTGTTGCATTCATTTCAGTTTGAACACGGTCCTGTGCGTAGAAAAATGACTGCCAAGAAGCACCATGGACTTGCGGTATACAACGTAGTGAATAAGCATCCTGCATGCGAATTTCACCCTGCTTTGTCACACGTTTACTGCCATCAAGCCACTTACGAATACGCCCGCCCACTAGTTCTAACTCTGGATGTGGTCTTACTGCTAAAAGTGCTGGATCAAATGCCGAGGTAATGCCCTTTAAAGCTTCCAGTGTTAAGCTAGCAGCCATATCCGCTGCAAGACCAATTCGTTCAGCTTCATTGACCGTTAATACACCTATCCCCGTCATAGCTTGTGTACCGTTAACTAATGCTAGCCCCTCTTTAGCTTGAAGTCTAACAGGGGTTAACCCGGCTTGCTTTAGCGCATCACTACCACTCATGATTTCTCCGTTGAACTCAGCCTTTCCTTCTCCCACTAACACTAATGCCAAATGTGATAAAGGCGCTAAATCACCACTTGCGCCAACTGAACCTTGTGACGGAACAATCGGATGAACACCTTTATTAATAAAATTCAACAATAGTTGTACTGTTTCCTCACGAATGCCAGAAAATCCTCTGGCTAAAGCATTGGCACGTAACACCATCATTGCACGTACAACATCTGTTGGGAATGGTTCACCAACACCGGTTGCATCTGATCGTAATAAATTTAGCTGCAATAGCTCAATGTCTTCTTCTTCAATCTTTATATTGCTAAGTTTACCAAACCCTGTATTCACACCATAAATTGTTTGGCCTTCAGCTAAACGCTTTTCGATACGCTCTCTACTTAAACGAATACGTTCTAAACTCTCTGTAGCAAGTGCAACTGTTGCTTGCCCCTTCACGATTTCCTCTATTTGTTGTCTTGTTAATGTATTGCCATCAAGCTCGATGATTGACTTCACATGACATCCCCCTATTCCCTATATGGCTATGTAAATAAGTTATCTTCATTCATATTTTCGTAATTTGAAAACATCAGTATCAAATTTTTTAAGCGTTTTCATATCCAAAGTTGATTTTTGCTGATGATCAATTACTCTATTTACATTGTACTAACTACTTTTTTCAGAATATAGAGAATTTTAATAGAGAAAACAAGACTTTTTTTAGATTACTATGTTATTTTTATTAATAAAACCGTACTTTTATATGAAACTTGAATATTTTAAGAAAGGCTGATGGTATGAAACTGTTATTAATTGATCGCGATCCTACTGACCTAGCAGGAATAAAGTGGTTTTTACATACATACTTCCCTGGAGATGTTTTGATTGAAATGTGTACAAGTATTTCAGAAGTGCCTCAAATTATTCGACAATTTGAACCAGATGCCATACTGTTAAATATCGATTTATTTCCTAATAATCGCCTAGCAGGTCTTTATCGCGATTTACAGAAGCTTTCTGGTGCCATTTTAGCCATGACAACAGAGCCATTATTTAAAAATGCTTTGAAAGCAATTGATTTACAAGTGGCTCATCTTTTTGTGAAGCCTATTGATTTAGAGCTATTAAAGAAAAAACTCACAACCATTTCTCTTCGCACACCCCAGATTACAGAAGATGCGCAAGAGGCTACAAACGATTCCTTTTATAATCAATTATTTTTAGATAATAAATCTGGTTCAATTGAGACAACGATACATTTCACAATGATTGAACCCGAGCATACTGAAACCTTCAATAAGCTTTACAATTGGCTTCAACAGACACCGATTCACTTTCATATGAAAACCTATCCTCTATCTAATAGAATCGTATGTCTTTTTCAAACAAATGATATAAGGATTGTGGAAAAAGATGTACGTACACTTATGAAGGAATGGCGTTTGATTAGTAATAGTTCTTTAAATATCGGCATATATGATGGAACACCTACAACCATTAAAACTATGTATACATTAACAAAGCGTGCACTACATCAAAGTTTTTATGAGGGCTTTGGCCATATTTTTTATGCGAGCAAACAATATGAAACTCAGCCCTTTGATCCCTTACTGACACCAGAAGAGCAACAATTACTAATAAGTAGTTTGGAAGATGGAAACCTAGAGGCCGTTAAAACATTTTTATATCGGCTTTCTAATGAAGGCATATATTATGAGCAAGACGATTTACGCATTCATTTGACGAGTGTCTTAGCACAAATTAGACGCTTTATGCTGAAATATAAATTACATGAAAAAGCGGTTATCGAACAAAACTACCGTCAGCTATTTCACTTAATCATTGAGCATCCTATATTTTATACGATACTCAATGAGATTATTTCTTTCACGCAGACATTAATTGAGTTAGCAACGGTAGCTCGAATAGAGAAACGAGCTGATTATGTTGAACTAGCTATAGAAATAATTGATCAACAATTTAAAGATAGTGCACTGTCTCTTCCCTTTGTTGCTCATAAGCTTGGAATAAGCCCCAATTATTTAAGTACGATTTTCTCAAGAAAACAAGGCTTGCCATTTAAGCGCTATTTACAACAAGTAAGAATTCATCATGCTACAAAAATGCTGCTAGAAACAGATTTTGCTATTAGCGAAATCGCTCATTTAAACGGTTTTGATGATCCAAATTATTTTATAAAATTATTTAAGCAACAAATTGGTATTACACCTAACCGATATAGAAAAAAATAAAAGATTGATTAAAATGATTTTCAATTAGTTGATTTTATTTTCAATAAAGATTCTTATCATGATGTCATTATCCTGACCTTATCGTGATAATTATCTATAATATTGAGATCAGATAAAATAAATTAAAGCTAGAAACTATGTATAATTCGTATGTCTAGCGCATATATTTATAGTTTATACTAAAATACAAATATTCTTTAACGATAATTATTATAATGTACTAGCAATTCTATTTTATATTTGTTATAGTTATAGACGAAGAGTTTGACTCACATTTTTTTCAGGAGGTAAGCTAATATGACAAACGCAAATGATCGTAGCCGTCGCTTTACAACAGCAGGTGGCGCTCCAGTAGTAAGTAACCATGACTCTATGTCAGCAGGTCCACGTGGCCCTCTTTTACTTCAGGATGTATGGTTAGTTGAAAAACTAGCAAACTTCAATCGTGAAGTAATTCCAGAACGTCGTATGCACGCAAAAGGCTCAGGTGCATTTGGTACTTTTACTGTAACGCATGATATTTCACAATATACTAAGGCGAAAATCTTCTCAGAGATCGGCAAGAAAACTGAAATGTTCGCACGTTTCTCTACAGTAGCGGGTGAACGTGGTGCAGCAGATGCAGAGCGAGATATTCGTGGCTTCGCCCTTAAATTCTATACAGAAGATGGAAACTGGGATTTAGTAGGGAACAATACGCCTGTATTCTTCTTCCGCGATCCATTACATTTTACAGATTTAAACCATGTGGTAAAACGTGACCCACGTACAAATATGAAAAATGCCAATTCTAACTGGGATTTCTGGACTTCATTACCTGAAGCACTTCACCAAGTGACAATTGTTATGTCTGACCGTGGTATTCCAGCTAGTTACCGTAATATGCACGGATTTGGTTCTCATACGTATAGCTTTATCAATGCTAATAATGAACGTGTTTGGGTTAAATTCCACTTCCGTACAGAGCAAGGCATTAAGAACTTAACTGGTGCCGAGGCGAATGAGATTATTGGTCAAGACCGTGAATCTTCACAACGTGATTTATATGAAGCAATTGAAAAAGGAGATTTCCCTAAATGGAAAATGTACATTCAGGTAATGACAGAGGAACAAGCTCGTGAGCTACCATACAACCCATTTGATTTAACAAAGGTATGGTATAAAAAAGACTTCCCATTAATTCCTGTAGGTGAGTTCGAGTTAAACAAAAATCCAGACAATTACTTTGCAGAAGTTGAACAAGCCGCATTTGCACCTTCTAACATTGTTCCTGGTATCAGCTTCTCCCCAGATAAAATGTTACAAGGGCGTATCTTTGCATATGCGGATGCACAACGCTATCGTCTTGGTGTAAATCACTATATGCTTCCTGTCAACGCACCAAAATGTCCATTCCGTACTTTCCACCGCGATGGAGCAATGCGCTTTGATGGCAATCTCGGTTCGACATTAAGCTATGAACCAAATAGCTATGGCGAGTGGGAGCATAATTTAGACCATAAAGAGCCTGAATTACGCATTGATGGTCATGCAGGTATTCATGACTTCCGTGAAGACGATAATAATTACTTTGAGCAACCAGGTAAACTATTCCGTCTATTGACTGCGGAAGAGCAACAACGTCTATTTGAAAATACCGCGAATGATATGGCTTCTGTTGAAGAATTCATCAAACGCCGTCACATTCTTCACTGCTATCTAGCTGACCCAGCATATGGTGAAGGTGTCGCTAAAGCGATGGGTCTTTCCTTAGAAGGTATGGACCTTACAAACCCATATGTAAAACAACCAACAAACGTTTAATATTCCACTTTATTATTGATATCCAAATCCAACTTTTACTCCATGTGAATCTACTATTCACATGGAGTTTTTCGATTAAGAAAAGGCCTATGTCTATTTTTTGACATAAGCCTTTTCTTTCATTATTGGTAAATTTGACTGCCTGCTTTTTTAAACTCCTCTGCCTTTTCCTTCATACCTTGATGGATCGCTTCAGTCGTATTCAAATCCTTATCTTTCGCATAATTACGAATGTCCTGTGAAATTCTCATGCTACAGAATTTAGGCCCGCACATAGAACAAAAGTGTGCTGTTTTTGCTCCCTCTGCTGGCAGTGTCTCATCATGATATTCTACTGCACGCTCTGGATCTAGGGACAGATTGAATTGATCACGCCAACGGAACTCAAAGCGCGCTTTAGACAGTGCATCGTCTCGTTGTTGTGCACCTGGATGACCTTTTGCTAAATCAGCAGCATGTGCAGCAATTTTATAAGTGATAACGCCCACACGAACGTCCTCGCGATTTGGTAAACCAAGATGCTCTTTTGGAGTCACATAACAAAGCATCGCTGTACCAAACCATCCAATCATGGCTGCCCCAATGGCTGATGTAATGTGGTCATAACCTGGAGCAATATCTGTTGTGAGTGGTCCTAATGTATAGAAGGGCGCTTCCTTACAAACCTCTAATTGCTTGTCCATGTTTTCTTTAATCAGATGCATTGGTACATGACCTGGTCCTTCAACCATCACCTGAACGTCATGCTGCCAAGCAATTTGTGTTAGCTCGCCTAGTGTTTCAAGCTCTGCAAATTGCGCCTCATCATTGGCATCTGCAATTGAGCCGGGGCGTAAACCATCACCTAAGGAAAAAGCAACATCATAAGCTTTCATAATTTCACAAATTTCCTCAAAGTGTGTATACAGGAAATTCTCTTGATGATGATATAAACACCACTGTGCCATGATAGAGCCCCCTCGAGATACAATACCTGTCACACGATTTGCTGTTAGTGGTACATAGCGTAAAAGGACACCTGCATGAATGGTGAAGTAATCCACACCCTGCTCAGCTTGTTCAATGAGAGTATCACGATAAACCTCCCACGTTAAATCCTCTGCTACACCATTTACCTTTTCTAAAGCCTGATAAATTGGCACTGTTCCCACTGGCACTGCAGCATTTCGAATAATCCATTCTCTAGTTGTATGAATATGTTTACCAGTCGATAGATCCATAATATTATCTGCGCCCCATCGAGTTGCCCAGGTCATTTTCTCAACTTCTTCTGCAATGGAAGAAGATACAGCAGAATTCCCGATATTCGCATTGATCTTTACATGAAAATTACGCCCAATAATCATTGGCTCTGCCTCAGGGTGATTAATATTAGAAGGCATTATAGCTCGTCCAGCTGCAATTTCTGAACGTACAAATTCAGGATTCATATTTTCACGAATCGCTACAAACTCCATTTCAGGCGTTATAATCCCCTTTCGTGCATAGTGAAGCTGTGTCACATTTTTACCTTTTTTAGCACGCAAAGGCTTTCTCGCCAACTCAGGGAAGACATTTTCTTGAATACGCGGGTCATCAACATGACGAAAGCCATTATCCTCCGGTTTAATGGAGCGTCCCTCATATGCTTCTACATCCCCTCGCTCTTGAATCCATGCATTTCGTAAGGCAGGTAAACCTTTCGTAATATCTACTTGGTAGGCTGGATCTGTATAGGGCCCACTCGTATCATATACTCGAATAGGAGCATTTTCTTCATTTCCAAAACTGCCTGTTGTTGGACTTAATGCAATTTCTCGCATAGGTACTAGAATATCTGGGCGTGATCCTTCCACATATACTTTTTTACTTCCTTCAAAGCTAGACATAATGGTAATATTCTTTTCACTAATTGCTGACATGAGCTACTTCTCTCCCTTAAATTTATTTTAATCTAAGGACCGATTCTAGCTCACCCCAACAATCCAAAAATAAAGGCCGAATCCAAAATAATTATTTGGATCCGGCCACGAATGTAAAGGTCTATTGATTGCATACTCTGCAATAGCTTCTTAACTTTCCCACGCTGGTATGAGCCAGATCAGGTCCAAAGGGTCAAGAAACTTTGTAGCGTTCCCCTCTCAGCCTGACTCATCAGACTCCCCTAGTTAATACTATTTAGTTTGATGCTAGTGTAGCAGATAATACTAAGAGATGGAAGTTATTTTTTATCTTACTAGGTAAATAATACTTCCGCAAAATAGATCACAATGGTTACCGTTATACAGCTTACAATGGTTGAAAATAAAACAGCTTGCGCGGCTGTTGCTGATTCTACATCATATTCCAATGCTAGACTAGAACTATTACGGGATGTTGGAAAGGCACTAGCTATAAACAGTGATTGTGCGACGACTCCATCTAATCCCAATATATAAATAATGGCTAATGCAACAGATGGTCCAATAATTAATCGCGTAAAACAGCTGATAAAGACAGTTTTATTAAACATTGATTTCATCTCTAGTTGTGATAATTGCGCACCTAAAGTAATTAAGGCCACAGCAATAAATCCATCTGCTACATGTTCTACTGGAATTTTGATAAACTGTGGAATACCGATATCAAAATAATTCATAGCGACACCTATAATCAGCGCATGAATAATAGGCATTCTAAAGAAATCCTTGATGATTGTCATACCTGACTTTGTAGAAGAAATTAAATTGTATAAACCATATGTGTACGTAGTCATATTTTGAAAGATTACGAGCATGACCTGAATGGCTACTCCAATAGGTTGCGTGGCAAATATCATTTGAGCCACCGGAATACCGTAATTGCCCGAGTTAATAAGCACCACACTATTTTTAAAGACAGCTGCCTCTGTTCTAGCTAAACCTAGCCCTTTTGCCATAAAATGACTGAGTAACATTTGACTACCGATAAAGAGTACAATAAATAATCCGACCTCTCCCAGTACCGATAACTCCACATGTGTTTCATATAAATTTACAAAAACAGCTGCCGGCATAAAGCAATATGTAATAAGCTGAGACAATGCTTTTAAATTAAAGCGAAATTTCTTTTGTAGGATAGCGCCTATTACAAGTAACACTAAAATAGGTACAACAATTTGAAAGAAAATCATTCCGAGATACATCATATCAATGTCCCCCTCTCAGTGTGAATAGTAGTGTTGAATTCCTTCTAGGTCAATTTCGCTGACTTTCACAATAAAAGAAGACTGCCTCTATATTGAAGGCAGCCTTTGCTTTTAAACAAGCTTAAATCGATTTACAACTTCTTGTAGCTCGTTTGAAATATCGTTCATATTTTGAATAGACTCTGCTACTTTTTGTAATTCTGCTTGTTGATCCATTGCAGAAGCACTTACTTGTTCCGCAGAGGCTGCTGTTTGCTCTGAAATAGCCGAAATACTTTGGATCGCCATGATTGCCTGATTTTTATGCTCTAACATGCTAGATAGTTTATTCATTAATTCACTAATAGAATTTGCAATTGAACCTGACAAGTCACTGCTATCTTTAAATGCTAGTTGCGTGCTTTGTACTGACTCATTTTGAGATTGCATTAAATCTGCATTAGATGCAATCACAGCAACTGTCTGCTGAGAATTTTCAAGAATGCTTTCTACTGTACTCTTAATAATTTCTGTTTCATTTTTAGATTGTTCTGCTAGCTTTCTAACTTCCTCTGCAACTACAGCAAATCCTTTACCATGCTCACCAGCACGTGCAGCCTCAATACTTGCATTTAAAGCTAGCAGATTAGTCTGCTCGGTAATGCTTTGGATCGAAGCAATAATCTGATTAATATTGGCAATATTAGAAGCTAATGATTCCATTTGCTGCTGGATACGCCCATTCATTTCATTTGTCTCCATATTACGCTCTCTTAAACTTTCAACCTCAAGCAATCCTTTTTCTGTTGTTACACCTGTTTTATGAGATAGCTCATCCATTTCATTAGAAAGAGCCGTAATCGCATCAATCTGATCTGATAAATCCATCATTCGATAATTTGTTTCTTCTGTATCCTCTGATTGCTTCGAAGCTCCCTGTGCAATCTCGTTGATAGCTACAGAAACCTCCTGACTAGAAGCAACTACCTCATTAAATGCCTCATTTACCTGATTAGAAGATTGGTTCAATAACCTCGTGGAATTTAGTACAGTTTGAATCGCACTATTGGTTTTATCTAACATATTATTATAGGCCACAGCAACTGCACCAATTTCATCAGGCTTAATATATCGATCTTCCACCTTTTGTGTTAAATCCCCTTCGGCTGCAGTTTCAATCGATGCACGTAAAAATTTAAGTGGTTTTAGTTGTTTATAGATGAATAACACACTTGCAGCTGTCATCAAAACCACCATAATAATGGAAGCAATAATCGTAAATACAAATACATGATTATATGTTTCTAGAATCTTTGATTCAGCTAACACGACTTGAACAGTCCATGTTTCGTCAATACCCTCTAAAATCATTGGAGCAAAAACATTATATGCCTTTTCCTTCAGTTGATCAGAGTCAACGTACATACTTGTTAGCTCGCCATTTTCCATTGTCTTACTAATACTTGTCCAAGTAGGATCCTCTTGCATATTGCGCCCAACTAATTCTTCACCAAAACTGTTAGCTGTTAGCACACCTTTATTCGTAATAATTGCCGCATAACCGCCTTCTGGGGCATTCGATTTTGTTAAATCATTTAAAAAATCGATTGATACATCGGCTGTCAATACACCGAAAAATGTTCCGGAAGCATTGATTAATGGCACCGAAATGGTTGTCATTAATACGGATTGTCCGTTTACATTATAATCATAGGGCTCTGTCAAAACTGCACGTCTCTCTTCTTTTGGTACCCAATACCATTCAGAAATACTCTTATCATCAATACCTTCGATTAGAGCAGTCGAGATATCATTTCCGTTCTTACTTAAATAAGGGATAAAACGTTTTTTAGTATCTACTAAAGCAGCTTCAGTTGGTTCTAAAATAATAGAATCTTGCTCAAAGATTGCTCCTACTCCAAGAATGTCATTATTGCTAGCTAAATTGTTTTCCATTACGTCTATGACACCCTTGGTAGACAACGTATTATTCTTCTCCATGCTTTCTATGATACGCTTTGTTGTTTGTAATGTCGTATTGGCTTTCTTAAATCTTTCACTCATAATAGCTGCAGAAGATTCAGCTGATTGTAATGTTCCATGCTCTGCGTCTTCAACACTTTGCTTTTTTATAATAATCCCCGTTATGACCGTATAGGATAAAAATAAAATGAGAAATAATCCTATTATAAGGGAAGAAAGTTTTAAGGCAATTCCTCTTGATTTTTTCATAACTAACACCCCCACTTTTATACTAATAATAATGGATGGATGATTGTATCACAATAAAATATTTAGCGAATAAAGTAGAAATTTTACAGAATTATAGAGAAAAATACCGATACTTCACCAAATATTTATTTTTCAATATAAAGGACTAATGACTTATTTGAATTGAGATTCATAGTAAAACATCCTCTTCTAATTCTAAATTATAGGAAAATATGATATATTAACTATTAAATAGAATGATTGGAGTGACTTACATGAAAAATAAAGCGCTATCAACATTAATGGCCACGGCTATTACAGCGACACTAGTATTACCAATGTCTACTGCGAATGCCGCCTCATCTCAAATTCAATCAAATTCATATGAGACACATGTAGCAGCAGCAAAAAAAGTAATAGGTGAATCCGTAACGATCAAAAACATAACAAAAGATACTGTGATAACATCTAATGGTACATTCAGAATTCAATCGGCATTAAAGCCCCTATTTGATACTTCAAATAAAACTGCATTAACAAATGCCCGAGCTACCATTGTAGTGAAAAATGGTCAAATTACGGACGTTACTTCATTAATATTAAACAAAGCAGGTACAAGCAAAAAATCTGTTTATTTTGATGGAGGTGACGCACAAATCTCGGGAGATCTTACTGTAAACGCTGACTATGTAAAGATTCAAGATGTTAGTGTGGATGGTCAGCTTATCATTACAAATAGAGTAAAAAAAGCCGTTACACTCGATGAAGTAGCAGTAGATGAAACAATTACACTAAAACCAATTGTAACGAAAAAGGTAAGTTGGCTATACGTCACTTTAATCGATATGAAATCATCAAACATCAATTTGGAACGTACTAAAGTCAATATATCTTCTGACCAAACGCTTTCCAAAGTAGATGTAGTAGGAAAAGTTACATCGTTTGAAGCTATGTCCAATATAGAAAAGCTTACAATTGATGTGGCAAATGATTTCAGCCTTTACGGTGAGGGTAAAATCGAGCAAATCGTTGTAAAAGGCGGTACTAAAGTAGCTTTAGATTCAGGACATCTCGTAAACAATGTACAGGTGGACGATAGTCGTGTCTCCGTGACGCTTCCTGTCATTGATAAAAAAGAACTTAATACACTTATCGCATCCCCACCGTATGTACAAGTATCTGTAAACGGCTATGATGTTTTAAATACGGACAAATGGACAACACAGACAGAACGTACTGCATTCGAATCTGTAGTAACAAGTGCAAGAGCTGTAGCAAACAATAATAGTGCCTCACAAGAGCAAGTAAAAAATGCTATAAGTCAGTATAAAAATGCACTAGCAGTATACCAGGCTGCACAGAAGAGTGGAACAAAATACGGCTATGGTGATAAAGCTTCATTACAATCCTTAATCAACTCTGTTCAATACGTAACAGTTTCTTGGAATAACGGCTCGGATGTTTATTACAATAACCCTTGGACTACACAATCCGAAAAGAACGCAATTGATTCTGCTGTTTCATCTGCTCAAGCAGTCGTAAATAATTATTATGCATCTCAAACTGATATCGCCAACGCAATCAATAATTTAAACAACGCCATCTGGACTTATAAGAATGCTTATAAGTATGGTAATAATGGATATTATGTGGATAAAACCAATTTACAAACACTTATTACTTCTGCTTCCAATAGTATTGTTGAAATTTCGTATTACGGTAATGGCTATGATGTATCAAGTAATTACCAATGGACTAGCTTAAATGACTATCAATATCTCAGAAATGCTATTGATCAGGCACAATCTATTGCTAGTAATCCTTACGCAACTCAAAATGAAGTTACAAATGTATATGAAAATTTAAACTCTGCATATTATAATTACAACCAAGCTAAGCGCAATGGTTTAAAACCATACTAAAAGAAAGGACTCTGCGATTATGCAGAGTCTTTTCCAATGTTATAAAAATGTATTCTAATTATACATTCACTTGTGATATGGAATTGGCCTTTTCCAGCTTCTATACCAATCCTCAACCTCCCTACTTGGTTCCACTGCCAAGTGCTCTTGAAGCATCTTTTTTTAACAGCCAATATTGCTCCTCAACGGCAGCTGAATTACTCAGTAGCTCATAAAGCTTCATTAAAGTAAAATAGTTATCTTCTGCATCAGCGTATAGTTCTTGCACTTTTTCCTGCACCTTTATAGCAGCATTGTACCTTTCATTTCTTATGTAAAATTCGCTTAGTTGCTGAGCATGGTGCAACCATAGTCTCCTTAAACGTTCTCTTTCACTTTCCGCCCATAAATAATCACAGTCTCCTAAATAATCACCCGTATACATCTGGAATACTTGTTCATGTTCATCCACTGTTGTCTGCTGTATTGGAGGTAATAATTTTAAGCGAGTTAGCCATTGTTCTACATCCACCACAATATTTTCAACTACTAGTTTGTAGCCAGAACTTAGCAAAGGACTTGAAATTTTTACGCCCTCCACCCCATAGTTTTTTAATGTTTTCCGTATGGTATAAATGGCTGTATAAAGCTGTTTGGAAGCTTTATCAATATCAGACTCTGGCCAAAATAACTCTAGAATGGTATCACGGAAAATCATTTCATTTTTATGCTCTAGCATGTAAGCAAATAGTTCTTTAGCTTTGGAAGTTCGCCATTTAATCGGTTGTGACTGACCATTTGGTAAAACAACATGAAGGCCACCAAAAAGCTTGATTACTGTTAGTCTAGGTTTAATTTCTTTTACTTTGTTATTGATTTGCTCTAGCCGTTCTATAGTTTTTTCTAAACGTGAATTTTGTACAGGTTTGCTACAATTTCTTGAATCTTTTCACCCAATGCTAAACCGTCCATATCAGGCATGACAATAACTAAAAATACAACATTTGGTTGCAGGATCACTTAACCAAAAAAAGACTAGGCTTACAAAAAGCCAAGTCTTTCTCGGTTTATTTAAGATTTAAGACATTGACAAGATTACAAATAATAGCTTACTACACTCTTCTAAACAAATCCTGAACATGTTAAGTAATTGAATAAATCAGCCACTATACCAACATATTTTTCGTTCATAAATTTAGCAATCCCTTAATTAAAATAAAGAACTAGATAATAGCCTATCTAGTCCTTCTTCAAATTGTACGCTGTGATTCTCACAATAATCACAACAATAAACTAACATAACCTCCTCAACAATTTCTAAACATTACCAAGCACCTCTTGCCACTAACATCTAATATTTTGAAAGCTGTTTCCCATCTTGATTAAATAAACGTGAGAATTTGGAACCTCCTCTCACATCATATACTGGCCCTCTCTCAAACATACGGTTCATTATCACAACTGCTTGGCTCGTGTTGAAGTCACCATGAGTATTTCTCTTAGAGTCGAAAGATATGTATTATTATCAAAAAATCTATCAACTATCTACCTATTCATCTAAAAATGCTTAAAAATATCCTAGGCTATGATAAAATTAAAACAACACCATATATTGGATAACCTCTGCGAACCGAGGCCAATTTTATCTATAATAATTATGGAAATAGGAGGTTTCTCATCATATGAAAAATAAAAAAAAGTTAGCATTACTGTCTTTAGTGGCCGTGCCCTCACTTCTTTATAGCGCACCAGTATCGGCTACTGAGATACCAAAGCCAGCCTACATAATTGCTAACTACAATGCTAACGTGGCAAATGTTATACAACTAATTAACAATATTAACAATACAACTGCTACTTTCCAAACCAATTTAGAGGCAGCTTTGAAGGCTTACAATGCTTTAACGGAAACAGAAAAACAGTATGTTACGAACTACTCCACATTGTCAGCACATCAGCAGACAAGAATTGCTTATCGTAAGCTTGCAGCACAAATTGAAGAGAAATTGTATTCTGTGGATTCTACGTCCTCTAATTATTATCAAAATGTTACTGAAACAAAAGATTGGTATAATACCCTGAATGCAGCGCAAAAAACCTTTGTAAGTGCATCTGCGCAAAAAATTCTAACTTCCTATATCGCGCCAAATACATCTGTTGACAAGGTGGTCAATAAAATTCAATTGATTAATTCATCTCGTCTCTCGTTCCATAAAGATGTAGCCAATGCCCGAGCAGAGCTTAATGCACTACGTAGGTTTTCGAATATTTCTTTACCTGTAGGTATCGAGCAGCAATTACTTGATGCAGAACAGCTGGTTGTAAAGGATAAGGCAGCAGCTAAAGAAGTTGAAAACGCTATTGCAGCTTTATCACCAAAAACATCGACAGCTCAGGATGTGCAGGCAGTCAAAACTTCTTTTGAAGCATTAACACCTGTTCAGCAGCAGCTCGTCCCAAATGTATGGACTTTAGTGGATTTTGTACAAGGAACACACACACTTCCTTCAAAAGATAACATACCAAAAACACCTGTTTTATCTGATGCAGCAGCTGTCCCAGGGAAAATTACAGCTATGATAAAAAATAAAAATATCTATAAAGCTAAAATTAATGTAGCCGCATCAGAAAATGACACGGAACGTTATATTCTAACAACAGAAGACAAAATGACCATCATTATTCCTCCCCTTTATACACTTGTCAATGAAGATGAAGGGGTTATGGATATTCAAGTAACAAAAAAGGCAAATCGAATTACTCTTCAAGCTACATTGAATAAACAACCAGTAACGTTTGATGCAAATATGGAAATCATAATTGAAGGCTTACCAGCCAATTCTTCCTTCAATCGCTCAAATGGTTTTGGCAAGCAAGTTCCAGCTGACTTTACCATCAGTGGAAATCGTCATATTATCCAAACTACTACTCCTGGCACGTTCCAAATCGTAAGAAATTAAATTAAAGCACTAAAGAAACAATGTTGGTTTCTTTAGTGCTTTCTTTCTTTTTGAAAAGTTAATCTCTATTATTAGAAGTGCACTTTAAAAAAGAATAGACAAAGTCAAATAATCAAATTTGTCTCATTTTAAATAAAAATATAACCTCTCTATAAATGTTATGTATTAATAATCATTTATGGGGTAAACCATCAATTTTTTAATTTTTAGTTGTAGCAACTAGTTGGTCCACAATGAAATCTAGCTGTTTTGATAATGAATAAATGTCGTTGTAGTAACAAAAACCAAAATCTATTTCGATAAGCCTTCCTTCTTTAATGGCAGGAATATTAGACCAAACTGGATGATCTGTTAAATCTACCATTCCGTCATAAGATGAGCGGAACACATAATCTCCTGCATAATCTTTTAATACTTCTAAAGAAACATCGATTGCCTCATTGGTGTTGTTTTTATCATCTATTTTCTTTTGAATAATATCTGGTGCTTTCATTCCTAAATACTCATAAATAGCTTGGGAACCACGTCCAAAGGTATAACTTGTCACAACGGACATTTTTCCTTTGCCGCCTTCCATAATACTAACCGTTTTATCTGAAATACCTGCCTCTTTTAGCTTCTTTTGACTATCCTCTACTTTTGTATAGAAATTAGCTAAAAGCTCTTTTGCTTCTTTCTCTTTCCCTAGTACTTCACCAATCTTTGTTAAACGTTCATCTAGTGAGGTTGAGAAATCAATCATGACAGTAGGTGCAATTTTCTGCATTTGATCGTAAAGCTCATCCTTACTTGGAATAATGATGACATCAGGTTTTAATTGGATTACTGCCTCGACATTTGGTTCGAACCATTCACCTAAACTTTCAACTGTTTTTAATTCTTCCTCAAATGCTGCTCCCTCTTGTATTTTAGAGGAACCCACTGGTGTCACATCAAATGCTAGTACATCACCCGTATAATACATCACCACTACCCGCTCAGGGTTAACGGGTATTTCTACGTCTCCTTTCATAGTAGAGACCATTTTTGTTTGTGATTCGCTGGCTACTTGTGTAGTAGAGACTTGTTTTTCTCCGCCTCCTGCATTGTTTGATGCCCCGCTGCTGCAAGCACTTAATAAAAGCGTCAGACAAAGGAAAAGTGTTGCAATAGCTGATAATCCTTTTTTGTTCATTGGTTCATACTTCCTCTCATTATATTGATAACCATTCTCAATATAATCTTGGAAGCTCCAATCGACAATGGAGTATCTTTCAGACATTGAAGGACTATCTTTTACCAGATCACTTCCTTGTTTCTTTTGACGGAATTTTGTTGGTGAAACGCCTACTCTCTTTTTGAAAAGTCTACTAAAATAATAGACATCGCTATAGCCGACACCCATAGCGATATCGCGTAAGCTAGCATTTGTCTTCTCAAGCAAAATAGAAGCTTTTTCAATACGTAGCTGAATTAAATATTCAATCGGGCTGAAACCTAATTGTTGCTTGAATTGAATGGATAAATGAGATGGACTATAGCGCAATGCCTTCGCAATGGATTCTAAGGTCAATGGCTGTGCATAATTTTGCTCTAGATAGGCTTTAATTTGACTAGAGACATTTAGCTTTTGAATGTCGACACTGTCCTGATCTAACTGCATGAAAATTTCATTTAATAATTGATAGAATAGCGATTTAACAGTAAATTTGCTGAGATTATTGGCATTTTCCCACTGCTTATACATAAAATATATTTTCTCAAACATTGTAATAGGTGAGTTAGGAACAAGACTGTATTGATAGTTGAAAGGATTATTTCTTTGCAAGGCTCTGGCTATCATTTTATTTGAGGTTAAAGGAATGGAAGCTCGATAAAATATTAAAAAATATTCAAATCCTTTGTCTGTAGCCACTATTTGTAGCGTGGTGCCCTTTCCACCGTGAATAAGATGAAAGCCCTCTAGTGTATAGTTTATTAAATCAATTTGAACTTCCGCACCACCACCTGTGGCATAAAGAAACATATTTGCAGGCAATTTATATGATTTTCCGATTTCCTCAGGTTTGAATAGCTCATATCTTATATCGAGCACTTTAATCGTTGCGTGATTCCAAAGAAATAGAAACTCCTCTTTTGGTAGCATCCTACATCATTCCTTCCAATTCTTCACTACCTACAAGTTTATTATAATTGATAATCATTCTCAACACAAACCTGTATAAGCATAGAAAAATCACTCAAACAACCCTATGCCTGAGTGATTTTATGAAATTTCATTTAATTTTGTTTTGTATGTTGTACTAGCATTTTCAATTATATAGCTTATTTTTTATTCGTAAGCCAGTTTGTTAATTCTTCTACCTGAGCTAACACAGCAGTTGGGTCATAATACCATGAGCGCTCCTCTGGCCAAACATAAAGATGATTATTTTTTACGGCTGGCAAGCTCCCCCATATAGGATCTTCCTTAAAATCTTCAACTGTGCGATCATCTGAAGTCAAAATAATGTAGTCTCCTGCATAATCTGCCAGCACCTCTTCGGAAATTTCAGCCCACTGCTTTTCCATCATTTCATCTGCTACTTTAGCAGGTGGTTTGCGACCAAGTGCTTGATAAACTGGTTGTCCACCACGTCCAAAATTATCACCATATGCATAATACGTTTTGCCTGCATCCTCTAAAATAGAGAAGCTTGCATCCTCTGGAATAATCGCATCTACCTGTGCTTTGGCATCGGCAATCCTTTGATCATATTGCGCCAGCCAATCCTTAGCTTCTTGCTCTTTGCCAAGCAACTCACCGAAATAAGTAAGTTCTTCGTGCGCACCCTTCAATTCACCATATGGAATGACAATTGTAGGAGCAATTTTACTTAAAGCATCATAATTTTCCCCATTGCCAGTAATAATCAAGTCAGGTTTGAGCGCGATAATCTTCTCAATCGACGGTTTCCCATAATCACCGATTTCTTCTACACCTTTTAATGCATCCTTTAAATAATAGTTTTCAAGTGCCAACCCAGGAGCTCCCACAGGTTTCACATCTAATACAAGCAAACTTGCAATATACTCCTCTGCTACAATACGCTGAGGACTAGTCGGAATAACAACCTCACCATTTGTCGTCTGAACCGTTTTTGTCTCTGCTTCTTTTGTATCTTGCTCTGCAGTCAGACTAGAATTTTTCTCCTTTTCTCCACAAGCCGTTAACAGAAGCAATATTAAAAGAAATAGTGGCGCTATGAATTTTCTATTTTGTTTCAGCAATTTTTTCCCTCCACACATACCAATTGATAATAATTCTCATTAATTGTAGAAGAATGTAAAATAACTGTCTATGTATGAAAGTGATTTGTTCCCCTGTATATTTATGATGTTAATACTTCCATTAATTTTTGTAATTGAGTAGCTGTAGATAATGGGTCATAGCCATAAAATAATTCATACTGATTCAAAAAATACACCTGTTTCTTTTGCACCGCTGTAAGTGACTGCCATTTTTCTGAATGTAATACCCTCAAGAGATGCTCTTTTCCAAAATCTTTTGGAGGAAGAGCCGTGACGAATATATAATCCGCTGAAAAATAAGCAATATCTTCAATATCTACTGATAAGTAACCTGTTTGTTCAATATTTCGTGTGACAATCGCAGCTGGTCGACTAAAGCCCAAATCATCGTACAGTATATGACTCCCTCTTCCATGACTACTATTTAAACAATATGCTTGATGACTACCTATTTCCCAAACAATAGCAGTCCCCCTTGCTCCAAGTTGTTGGTCAAGAATATCGTTACACTGAGCTATCTGTTCATCATATTGCTGGAGCCAGCTCTTACATACTTCTTGTCGATCAACGATATGGGCAATCAACCTAAATTGCTCTCGCCAGCTTAATTCTCTACATGGTAGCTCGAATATAGGAGCTACTGACAGTAATAATGGTTTTTCATCACCCCCACTGTAGTTAATAATGATATCTGGACATGCTGCGGTAATCGCCTGATAATTTGAAGCAATATCATACTCATAGCCTTTCAGTTTCTGCGTACTAGGGACAGGCTTGATACCCTCTAGAAAAGGAGAGTATACACCCAACACTGGCGTAATACCAAGAGCTAGTAAGCATGCTGTATGATTGGTATTGAGTGCAAGGACACGCTTCGATTTCTGATAATAGACTGTTGGTGTTACACCTACTTTTTCTTTAAATTTCCGACTTAAATAAGTTCCCTCATTGTAGCCAACTTCCTCGGCAAGCTCATCTAATTTAGGCATTGTAAACAATAGCCTTTTCTGTGATTCTCGTATTCTTAGTAATGTTAAATATTCACTATATGTATAGCCTGTGTGCTTATGAAACGTACGAGAAAAATGTTCTGGACTTACTTGTGCTTTTTTGGCTATCTGCTCTCTTGTTAATTCTTCACGGAAATGTAGATTAATATAATGAAGTACTTTATCAATCCATAGTCCTTCTTTTTTTTGATTATTATCACGCAAATGGCTGTATAACACTTCTAGCATTTCACCAAATAATTTTTGTAAACGAAACGGATTATTGCTCTCAGTGTTCGCTTCTTTTTCTACTTCTTTAGCTAAATTCATCAGTCGATAGGAGCATTGCTCAATTACGATAGAATCTTGCAATAAACGATTAGTTTTGTAACCATATACACGATATTGAATGACGATCCCTCTGCCTTCGCATGTTTCAAGAAGATGAAAATCGTCAGTATTATCTAAAAGCATGACAGAATTTGAACTAAGCCTGACGTGCCTACCTTGAAGCGTACAATCTATATATCCCTCATATACTATGACCATCAATGGGTAGGTGAATTGTGCTATGTCACTTAACATTTCATTTAATTTCACTATTTGTATAGGTTGATAAAAAAGATGGGACAGTAACTGATTGTCTTTGTACATTTAAACTCTATCTCCTAAACATCAAATTGATATTGATTATCATTTTCATTATAATGAAATAGAATGAGAGAAATCAATTGAATTAGGAGGCTCTCAGCTTTGAAAAAATTTATAAAAAAAGATTGCTTTTTTAACTGGCATTTTAATGATTTCCATCCTTTTGGCTGCATGCGGAACTCAATCTTCTTCCACAGCAGAGAAGGCAAAGGATGATGAATATTATTTTAATCGCCGCTTCCGACAGGTAATTGGAATTCCTCCAAAACAGTTTGCACGACAATATAAACAAAAAACTGTTGTAAAAGATTGGACAGGGCATGAGGTAGCAATCCCTCGTTCACCACATCGTGTTATTTACCATGGAGAAACGTTTGGGGATATGTTGATATTTGATGTGCAGCCAATAGGTGGTGACAAAAACTCTATTAGTAAATCCTTCTATAAAATCCATGTTCCTTATATTCAAGATGTTTCCTTCCCTATCAATATTGAAAAATCTTCCAAACTGAACCCTGATTTAATTATCTTTACAAATAATGACGAGCAGCAATATCAAGCTCTATCTTCTATTGCACCAACGGTTACCCTAAATTCCTGGGATTCATTGGAGGAACGCGTCCTTTTATTAGGGCAGTGGCTTAGCCAACAACAGCGTGCAGAAGATTGGCTAAAATATTTTAAAATCCAAGAAAATACTATGTGGCAGCAGTACAAACAGTGATAGAGCCTGGCGAAACAGCATCTGTTTTGACTTTTGATCATGGCAAACGCCTTTTTATTATAGGTTGTACAGGTCTATCCCCTGCCCTTTTTCACCCAGATGGTTTTCAGCCTCACCCCCAAGTCAAAAAACTACTTCAAGCAGGCGAGGGTATAAAGAAATACCAATAGATCACTTACCTCAGTATGCTGGTGACCGCATCTTTATGTTGTTATCTGATAAACCCGAATCGCAAATGGCTACGATGGAATTGATTAATAGCGATATTTGGAAAGGACTCCCTGCTGTACAAACTAACCATGCTTATTTAGTGGATGCAACAAAGTGGAATTACGGAGATGCCTTTACAAGAGAGAAGTTACTCGGTGCATTACCAAAGCTATTGGTTACTGCCAAGTAATTCTCATACTTATAATAAGGAGTGACATTTATATGAAAACGGAAAGTATAACAGATACGACAACTCAAATATCATTAAAGGATATTCGAGATTATATTGCTAAAAACCATCATCAACCTCTTACGATTAAGCATCTAGCACTCATTTCGGGTCTGAGTTCCAGCTACTTTGGAGAGGCATTTAAAAAGGCATTCGGTCAAAGTGCCACACATTATTTAACGGCGCTACGTATCGGACATGCCAAGCAATTACTGCGTGATACCGATTTATTACTTCGTGAGATTGCTAGAACAGTAGGTTACAGTGACGAATTTTATTTTAGCCGAAAATTTAAAAAGGAAGTTGGGATTTCACCTTCTGCTTATAGTAAGATGGCTCGCCAGCGTATTTCTACTTTTTCGGTCTCCGCTACTGGAAATTTATTAGCGCTTGGTATCATACCAGTTGCAGCTCCGCTGAATGCTAAATGGAGTCCTTATTATTACCATCATTATCAAGAGAAAATTCCCGTGCATGTTAATATATTTGATACAGAATCAGAGGACAACTTCAAAAAATTAGCCTCTGTTAAGCCAGATATTCATATTTTTCAAGAGGAACCCTCCCTCTCCATGCTTGATTGGCTTCAAACAATTGGCATCAAAAATGTCTTTATACAAGCGAAGGATTGGCGAACACAGCTGAGAGAATTAGCTGTAGCTGTTAAAAAGCAAAGCGTAGGTGAGCGCTTCATTCAAACATATGAACAAAAGGTATTACAGGCGAGATTAGAAATTAATCAAGTTGTTGGAAATGATACGTTTGCCGTTCTTCGTTTATGCGGTGATCAATTATTTATGTATTGTAATAAAGGGATTCAGGATGTACTGTTTACAGATTTACAGCTTCGTTCTGTCGATGCTCGCCAACAAACATATAATGAGCATATTACATTTGATCAGCTAGTAAATATAGACCCTGACCGCTTGCTATTTATCATTTGTCCAGATTCACCAACCCGAAATTATTGGCTTACTCTACAATACCTTGATCGTTGGAAAGAACTCCGTGCTGTAAAAAATGGACATGTCTATGTTTTACCTTCGAATCCTTGGTTCGAATACTCAGCTATTGCTATAAGCCGAATGCTAGATGAAATGTTACTTATGCTAACCGGAAAAAATCCAAATCCTTTTCCTGTCCCCGTCCATGGTAACGTATCAGACATTGATTTATAATTCCATTTGAGAATGATTATCATCGGAAGGAGACTTTGATGAACAATGAAACAAAATTGTCGTAATCAATGTCATACAATTATAAAATCTGCCTATTTATTAGCGATGTTTTTGCTAACTATGGGCATACTTTCCGCCTGCAATACCCAATTAAGCATTAAAGAGGAACAGGTAGAAACGCAGGCATCCTCAGAAAGTACAAAGGAGCAAAGTGTTTACCCGCTAACACTAAAAGATGAGGTCGGGAATGAAGTAACACTACCAACTAAGCCTACTAAAATTTTTGCACCTGTCATGGAGGATTCATTACTAGCTCTTGGTATCAAGCCTACTATGCAATGGTCTAACGGTGTTAAGCCACAGCTTTATTTACAAGATCAGTTACAGGGTATACCAGAAATTAGCTTTGCAAGCGGTCCCCCATCAGCCGAAGCCATTATGGCAGATAAACCAGACTTAATTATTTTGCACAATTCATTTTATGTGGAAAATGGCACCTATGAAAAATATGCAAAAATCGCTCCAACCTATGTTTTTAATAATGCTGCAAGTAATTTAGAAGGCTCTATTAAAGTTTTAGGGCAACTACTTGATGAAACAGACAAGGCTGAGCAAGCTTTACAGGATTATCAAGAAAAAGTAGATGTAGCAAAAACAAAGCTATCCTCTATAACAAAAGGTAAAAAAATTGCTTTAATTCGCTTTAATGCAAAAGGTATGTTTTTCATGACTGATGAGTATTTTAGTGGATATGTCCTAACACATGAATTAGGATTTGAACAAAGCAGCTACGTGAAAAATGGCGCCTTCGAAGTATCATTAGAGATTGTACCTGAACTGGATGCCGATTATATTTTCCTAATCAATGATGGTAATCTTGGGGATGGATTTTTAAATGAGTTGAAGAACAGTAAAATTTGGAAAAGTACGGCAGCCTTCAAAAACGATCAAGTATTTGAGACATCCGAGGATTACTGGCTAAATGGCGGTATTCATGCTCAAGGAAAAGTGATAGAAGATGTATTGGAGTTTTTAGCGCCATGACAACAATGACAAAGAAACCTTATACATCAGAAAACTACTTTGAAGTTACCACGACATCTCGTCAACAGCTAGATTATCGCATTTTATTTGCAAGCCCAACAGATGAACCACCAGCAGATGGTTATACTGTCATCTACGCCTTAGATGGGGACGCCCTTTTTCCAACACTTGCAGAGGCAGTGAAATTACAAACCCGTAAACCAAAAGGCTATGATCCTATTCTTGTTATTGGCATCGGTTATCCCTCAAAGGAACCTTTTGATATGGAGCGACGCTGTCTCGATTTTACACTACCTGTCAACAAAGAACATCTGCCACCACGTCCAAAAGGAACGCCTTGGCCTCCAAATGGCAAAGCCAATGAGTTCTTAGATTTTATTGAACATGAGCTCATACCTGCTATAGCAAAGGAATGGCCTATCAATAAAAAGAAGCAAGCGATTGTTGGTCATTCCTTAGGCGGCCTTTTCACACTATATGCTTTATGTGCAAGACCTCACTTATTCAGTCATATTGTAGCTGGCAGTCCCTCTATTTGGTGGGCTGACAATGCGGTACTAAAAGTAATAGACAGATTTTTTGAAGATTGGAACGGTCAGCATGCTATTAATCTCTTACTCACAATCGGTGCTAACGAGTTGCCTGATATGTTAGAAGGAGCTGATCTAGCGGCTGAACGAATGAAGCGTTTAAGCGACCAAAACATTTATACTAATTATGTGAAGTTTGATGAGGAGGACCATGTGAGCGTCCTACCTTGTATGCTTGCCCGCCTTCCTCGGTTTTTAGATACGTAGTAGAAAAACCCAAGTGGTAATCATTCCACTTGGGCATTTTTATAACATTTACTTCTCTTTCTCTAAATGATCCTTAAGTATGCTAGCGATTTCCTCAACTTGTGATTCTAAAGCAATGGATCATAAGGCCAGAAAAGCACTGGGTTTAAGTTGAATACTCTATTATTTTTGACTGCTTCAATTGTCAATAGTAACGTGCATTTATATAAAAAATTATGTGGAGCCAGTCATTTAAAAATGAAAGTTAGTTCTAAGATCATTTAACCAAGAATAATACTTTTATAAACTAAATGGCTTATTAATTCTGCGAATTCTTTATTTTCTTTTTACGGATAACCTTAAATAAAATAGTTACGATGATTATGATCATTATAAAACTTAAATACGGAATCCACCATTTAATAGTTTCAACTATTCCCTCCGATAATCCAAAACCCATTAGAAATTCAGTCATATTATCTACTCCTTTTATTTAAGTCTATTGTCTAAAATTACCTGTTTTGCACTCTGATAAGTTGCAATGAAATATATTACATATAGCAACAAAATAATACCAAAGCTTAAAAACATATTCTGTTTGATAGAAACTTCAAAAAATGGTTCTAATTTTTCTAATACAACCTTAGTAGTAAAGATTGATATGAAACTAGCTAAAATTAAAGGTGAAATAAAATAAAATCCAATTTGTCTAAATAACAACCTATTAATCATTTTTTTATTTGCACCAATTTTCGATAATGTCAGGTATCTTTCTTTGTTATCCTGGGTTTCTGTTAATTGCTGTAATGCTAGTACCGATAACGTGACAATCATTAAAATTATTCCTAAGTAACTGCTAATAAAAGCTATTACTCCAAATATGCCAAAGTAAGTGTCTTGTATCACACTCTTAGTTACATAATAAATCTCTCCTTCAAGAGATTTTTCAATCCATTTATTATTCATTATTTTATAGACCATCCCCTCAATTTCTTGAGAGGGAAAAACACCATTCAATAAGAAACTATCAGGATTCATATAATTTTTCATATTGTCTGGAACAACCACTGTTCCTACATCATTTGCCCTTGTTGAATTTGTTAAGTAAGTAATGTTACCAAATATTTTTTTGTTTGCAGGAGTGAGCTCCTTATCACCAATTCTTATTTTCCCTTCATTATTTAAGAAATATTGAATATGTTTATTAAAAGGTTCATAGTTTGCATTAATAATGAATTTATTTTCTCCTAACTGAATTCCCTCTTCTCCAGATAGTTCCAATATTTTATTGTAATCTGTTTCAGTTATTAAAGTAACTTTTGACATAAGTATCTCTTGTTCTAAATCAGATAGTTTTACTTGTTGCTCTTTAAACAATTCTCCATAAGTTAAATCGGCATTAAACAACATTATCTCTACATAACTTTTAAGATTTTCTTTCAGTGGAATGCCATCTTGTTTTGCTGTTTCTAAAAGATTTTTGTTATCCTCATATGGTTTTACAATTGTTAAGTCAAATGGGGTTGCAGTGGTAACTTGTTTATTCATAGAACTTGTAACACTAAATCCTGTACCTAGAACAACTAGTGAAGCTATCAGTAATGCACTTAAGATACTTATTACTAGAAAATTGATTTGCATTTTACTTCCGAATTGTCGAAACAAAAATGAATTTAGTTCTTTAAAATACAGCTTTTTGTTTCTTTTAGCCAAGAACACCATCACACTGGAAATGGTATAATAAAACATAATAATACCAACACCAAGAAGCGAGACTATCACAGTTAAATAATTCTTATCAAGTCCTAATTTCATTAACAATAGTATTCCAGTAGTTATTAAAGTAATTGCTACTAAAAAAAGGCTACTTGTCGCCCATTTGTTATAGACCTTTAACTCTTGATTTTTACGATTCGCAGTTAATAAATCGATAAGTTTAATGTTCATAATATTACGAGTATTAAAAAGTGCTACTATAATATAAATAATTGAAAAACTTATAATAGTTTCTTTTATAGCTTCTTTTGATAACAACAATTTATATCCTACTGCATCACCTACAAACATTTTTAAAGCTAATATCGAAATAACTTGTGACATTAAAAATCCTAGCCCAAGGCCTATAATTAAAGCAAATAACCCTACCAAAAAGGTCTCACCTACAAAAATAAAGGATATCCGCCATTTACTCATCCCTAATGTCATATAAATACCCATTTCTTTTTTTCTTCGCTTCATTATGAATTGATTGGCATATATGATGAGAAAAGCAAAAACAATTGCAATAAACCTTGTTAAAAGTCCAATATACGTAACTAATGCATCCCCAAAAATCTCCATAGAATAATTTAAATCATTTAAAGCTGGTTGTGATGATACTGAATTAAATGCATAAAATAGGCTGACACCTAAAACAAGAGTTAGAAAATAAATAGCATAATCTTTAATACTTCTGCCTACATTTTTATATATCAATTTAAAACTCATCATTGATATTTCCTCCTAGTAGTGCAACAACCTCCATTATTCGATTAAAGAAAGTTTTACGATCATCTTTTCCTCGTATTAGTTCATTAAAAATTTCTCCATCCTTTAGAAAAATAATCCTTCTGCAATAACTAGCATTATAAGGATCATGAGTAACCATCAAAGTTGTGGCATCTTGTTGCTGATTTAATATTTCTAAATTTTTCAGCAACATTTTAGCAGATTTACTATCAAGAGCCCCTGTTGGCTCATCGGCTAATAATAATGTAGGCCTTGTAACAATGGCTCTCGCTGCCGCAATTCTTTGCTGTTGTCCTCCTGACATTTGATATGGGTATTTGTACAATACTTCCTTTATATCCAAAGCGGCTGCAACTCTATCGACTTCATGTTCAATTTCATTCACTGGATAATTAATTATAGATAATGCCAAAGAAACATTTTCAAAAGCAGTTAGTGTATCTAGTAAATTATATTCTTGAAATATAAAACCTAACTTCTCACTTCTAAATTTTGATAATTTATGGCCCTTTAGTTTTGTGACATCTTCGCCATCTATAAATACATGACCAGCCGTAGCAGTATCAATGGTTGAAATACAATTAAGTAAAGTCGATTTACCACTTCCACTTGGTCCCATAATTGCTATAAAATCGCCTTTTTGCACTTCAAATGAAATGTTTTTTAATGCATGGGTTACATTACCCTTATTACCATACACCTTTTCAATATTTTCAACTTTTAATATTGTATTCACTTCCCAATTTCACTCCTTTTATGGATGACTTATCCTTTTGCTACCATAATATTACCATTCAATGAATTAACAAAAAATCGATTATTGTATCATAATATTACCGTTTTGTAAGTTTACTTACTATGCACTATAATATAATAAAAAGGTATAAATTATGGAAATAAAACCATTCATTGGTTCAATTAAGGGGAGATTAAAAATGAAAATATTCATTATCGAAGATGATCCAATTATCAGAAAGGAACTTTTTGATTTTCTAGAGAGATATGGGTATGAATGCATAAGTGGCGACGATTTCACAAAAATTGTAGAAGATGCTCTACAAAGCATGCCGCATTTAATTATTTTAGATCTTAACCTTCCTTTTCAAGACGGTTTTCAAGTGTGTCGTGAAATTCGGAAAGTGTCTTCTGTGCCCATTATTATAGTAACTAGCCGTGACACTTCCTTTGACGAACTATTAAGTCTTCAAATAGGAGCAGATGACTTTATTACAAAACCATATGATTTACAAATCCTTTTAGCTCATATTCAATCCGTTTTAAAGAGAACTTACGAAATTTCCAAAAGTGCTATTCTTTCTTATAAAGATTTAACACTGGAAATATTAAAGAGCAAAGCTATTTATAATAATATAGAAATAGAACTTACAAAGAATGAATTATGCATTCTTAGATTATTGATGATGAATAAAGGAAACGTAGTTTCTAGAGATGAAATAATGAATGAGCTTTGGCAAAACGGAGATTTTGTTGATGAAAATACCTTAAATGTTAATATATCGAGGTTAAGGCGCAAATTGGAATCGATCGGTTTAAAAAAATATTTATTAACGAAGAGAGGACAGGGTTATCAGTTATGAGTTTAATTGAATTTTTTAAGGAAAAACAGTTAGCAATACTTTTTCATTTACTATCTTTGCTAATTATCTCTAGTGTCCTCTACTTGTATAATGAAAATGGAAGTTTAGTAATAGTAATAGATTTAATTCTTCTATTCTTCTTTTTCACACCAATTATAGTTAAATACTATCAATTAAGTAAATATTATAATGAAATAAAAAATATTTCAAAACAAATCAAAGAAAAAACATACATCGCAGATATTGTAGAGGAACCCCCTTTTTTTTCAGGGAAATTCTTCTACAACATCTTAAATGAAGCAACAAAATACATGAATGATTGTATGTTCTCTTTGAAAAACGCTCAACGTGATTATACAGACTACATTGAACTTTGGGTACATGAAATAAAAACACCAATCACTGCACTAAAGTTAATTTTAAGTAACCATAAGACACCTGAAAACATACTTATTCAAGAAGAACTATTAAAAATAGAAGGTTATGTTGAACAAGCTCTATACTATGCAAGAAGTAGTACTTTAACTCAAGATTATAGAATAGAAACATTTACACTTGATAAGGCTGTAAATTTAGCTATTAAATCATTATCTCTAAGTATTATTCGTGCCAATGGTAGCATATATAAGGATAACCTTGATTTGAAAGTCACATCTGATTCAAAATGGATTATTTTTATTTTAAAGCAATTAATAGATAATGCTATCAAATATCGTCATAATCCACTTAAATTATCCTTTATTGCTAAAAAAGTAGAAAACGGTACTTTATTGTTAATATCAGACAATGGTATAGGTATAGCTTCATCTGATATTGAGAGAATTTTTAAACGTGGGTTCACGGGAACCAATGGTAGAAACTATGTTAAATCTACTGGTATGGGTTTGTACCTTTGTGAAACCTTGTGCAAAAAATTAGGGTTACGCATAAGTGTAGATTCTCAAGAAGATACTGGCACTACATTTAAAATATATTTCCCTGATAAACTACGATTATTCCAAGAATCTAAACAAAATATATAGAGTTTATTTATTTCAAATCTCTTTTTTTGATAATATAGAGACCTATTATATAAATTACTACTGAAAAGAAGCTTAAGTAAATAATATCATTAATATTGTAGTATAGAGTGGAAAAACCATCAGAAGCAATGTAAAATGGTGTATTCTCCATAATCGTCTTCATCCAACTTTCATCTCTTTCTACAATTTGTATACCAATGTTATATAAAAAAATATATAGAACATATCCAGTTATTAATGAGTAAACGCGATTAAACGTAATAGAAATTGTAAATATTCCTACTGATAAGATAGAAGCGAAATAAACTATATATACAATCCAAACTGAGAATAGCGTACTTAGGATCTCCATACTAGAGAAATGTTTACCTATGATAAGTTGAACAGTTAATCCAATTAATATATTAAAAATGCCATATAAAGAAGTATAAAATAAAAATGAAACACTTTTAATATGAATTATTTGACTTCTACTGAACATACTACTGAATACCATTTTCGAAGTTCCAAAACTAAACTCGGATCCTATCATATTACTACCTAAGTAAATAAAATAAATTTGTATAATAAATAAGGAAATACCAATATTTCCGCTTAACTCTACGCTTTTACTTAAGTTCATCTGATAATATAGAACATTATCAATAATTGTAGCAATAAATAATATTATTAAAAAAACGCATGTTGATGTATCAAATATTTTCTTTATTTCCATTCGGCTTATAGAAAACATACCAGTCATATTATCAATCTCCTAAATTTCTCTTTTATTAATAATTATTAAAGATATTAAAAATAATACTAAGCCTGTTAATGCTAAACAAATATTATTTGATATTGATAAATTATTATATTGCATTCCCTTATAAACCAAAGCCAGTGGATTCTCTTTAATCCAAAGAGCTAATTTTGTTGTAGAATCTAATTTTATTAGAATAATACCTCTAATCATACTCTCAAATGAAAACATAGAAATAATGGAAACTATTGTTGCAATTTGACTGAACGTAATGAAACCAATGATGAAAGATAAACTTGAAACAAAAAAGGAAATAAGTAAATAATTTGTTAGATTAGTAAAAATATCGTGTGTAAGATTATTCAGAGTAAATTTATTATGTTCCAATACCCACAATAAATTGGCTAGTAATCGGTGAATAGTTCCAACAATACATCCAATTAAAATCAATGAAAGTAATTTTGATAGGACGATATTTATACGTGATAAAGATCCTGTGAATATAATTCTAGAAGTTTTTAATGAAAACTCTCTGGACATAATAAAAGAAGGCAGAATGAGAATAATATAGTACGAAATATCACCAAAGTAATTGTAATATGTATCCAAATTCGAAGGGGATGGATACATGGGCCTTTTTAGATAAATTGTAATAGTGTATAAAACTGCAATAAATAAACTTGACCAAATGCCGTATCTTTTGAATAATTGTTTAACCTCTAATATTGATATTCTTAAAGTGCTATTCAATCTTATTTCCTCCCATTAACTCAAAAAATCTCTTTTCTAAATCTTTGCGAAGTGGATAAATAGCATTTATACTAATTTCATTTTTTACTAAATCTACTATAAGAGAATCAGAATCTTTATAAAGATATTGAAATTTTACTTTATCTTGATCTATTTCTATAAAAGGTATGTTTTGTACATCATTTAAATAGTTTTTTACCATTTCTATTTTTTTAGTTTCTATGATAAATTCATGTAGCTCTCTATCAGTCTGTTTTTCTGTTTTTAAATCAATATAATCTACTACTGTTCCCTTCTTCAAAAACAAAACTTTATCACAAACAGCTTCAATTTCTGATAAAATATGGCTGGATACAAGAATTGATATCCCTCTTTCTTTTGAAATTTTTCCCAGTATTTCTCTTATTTCAGCAACTCCTTCTGGATCTAAGCCATTTGTGGGTTCATCTAAAATCAATAGTTTAGGATTATTAACTAATGCCTGTGCAATTCCTAACCTCTGTTTCATTCCTAAAGAATACCTTTTTACCTTCTTATGAACAAAACCTTCAATCCCCAATAAATGGATTACAGATGAAACATTATCTCTATCATATCCCCCTGAAATCTCTGCAAAATAAATAAGGTTATCCATTCCACTCATATGGGGATAAAAACTAGGGTATTCAATCAGTCCTCCAATACGTTTTATATGTTGTAAAGGCTGCTTTTCAATATCAAACCGAACTTCCCCCTCAAACTTCGTTATTAATCCCATAATTATTCGCATAAGGGTTGTTTTCCCTGCACCATTTGGTCCAACTAAACCTATTACTTCACCTTTTGGAACTGAGAAAGAAACATTATTAATTACTTTATTATTTCGATAACTCTTTGTGATGTTCGACAATGTTAAAATATTACTCATTTCTTCTCCTCCTTCTCACGTATTGTTTCAATTACATATAATAGCATTTCCATTTCTATACAATCAATATTTTTATAGGTAATTTCGGTAAATACGGATTTTTTTGTAAAAAATACAAGATATGATAGTAAGTGAGATATCTCATAACAAAAAAAGGAGCGATTAACTTGAATACAAAATTTACAAAAAACCCAATTATAAAAAATAAACTAGCAATAAATGAAATTAATCCTGCTGGAAATCTTTTTGAAGAAATTAATGAACAAGATATGTCATTAATAGCTGGTGGCACAAATGATGCTATCTCTAGAGCAATTGCCAACGCTGTTGGATTAGGGAATAACTATGGAATGGCTTGTACTTGGTCTGCAGAATGTAACGGAACAACTCCCTGCTAATTTTTATTAAGAAGATTTATAACAAGGGTGTGTACTTTTATTAGGTACCACCCTTTTTAGATAGGAGCAAATTATGATTATAAATGAGAAGGTATTAGATCAAGAAATTGATTTTCAAGATGTATTGGATTATTGGAGTAAATTTTTCCCTGAAGTTAAAACGCAAATTGAAGTTGAAGACTTAATTCACCAAACGACAAATAGAAAATTTGTTGATTTCAAAGAAGAATGGGAAAAAGAATCAATGAGATTTGCTCTTAATAAGCAAAAGATTGATTCACTTTTTAACTTTAAACCGAATAATAATCTCTTTCGCATTCTTTCTACTTTAAATAAAGAGGATTTCCCATTTTTAAATTTCTTTAAACCTCTATTTTTAAAGGAGTTTGGAAAATGGTTCGATCACTTTGAAAAATTTGATTTAGTTTATAGTAAAAGAACATTTTACTCTGATATTTTCATTCATATGTACAATATTTCCTTCAATATTAGTTATAAAATGCTAGTATTTGAAATAGATTTTGAAAAAAAACAAGGGAATCTTATAGGCGAAACATCTGAAGATAGGTTTCAATATTACATCAATGAAAAACTACAAAATGAGGAATATTTAAAGTCCTTATATATGGAATATGAGTCACTGACAAATTTATTATTGTTAACAATTAACAATTATTTAAAATTCCTTTTTGATATTTTAAGTGCTACAACTCAAGAAATAAAAAATATCTTTAAAACTCTTTTTAACACTGAAAATATTAAAAAGTTAATTAATGTATCCCTAAATATGGGGGATACACATAATGATGGTAAAACTGTATCCATCCTAACATTTGAAGATAATAAAAAAGTAGTATATAAACCGAGGTCTTTAGCATTCGACCAAAAATATTCTGACCTTCTATCTTGGATGGAGAATAATCAAAGTAAACACTTAAAAAAAATTAAATCAGCAAAAATATATACAACAAGCAATCATGGTTGGATGGAATTTATTGAATACAAGCCCTGTAACAATATTGAACAAGTCAAAAGCTTTTATATTAGATCAGGACAATTATTATGTTTACTTTACGCTTTAAATTCCAAAGACTTCCATAGTGAAAACTTAATAGCCTCAGGAGAATATCCTTACTTGATAGATTTAGAAACTTTATTACAGCCAGATTTTGAAGAAAAGTTAAGTGAGAAAACTGTTATTAATAAAACACAAGACTTTATTAATAGGTCTGTCTATTCAATATATCTCCTTCCAAGCAGAATGACTATTAATAAAAACGAAAATACCATTAAGGTTGTCGATTTCGGCGGAATGGCGGGATATACCAAACAACAAGCGCCAATAAAATCAAACATACTAATTAATAAAAACTCAGACAATATTAGAGTAATAAAAGATTACGGAATACTGGATATTAATGATAACAACCCACTTCTAAATGGTGAATTGATTCAGTCTGAATTATTTATAGATGATATTCAATCCGGTTTTACAAACATGTATAGGTGGATAACAGAAAACAAAATCAGTTTTATTAACAAACTCTGTGAACTATTTGCTAATGAAAAATGCAGGGTCGTTTGTAAACCAACCTTTATTTATTCTCAAATCTTAAAATCTAGTTTCCATCCTGATTTATTAAGAAATCCTATTCATAGAGAAGTATATTTTAGTAGAATCGCCTTGTCTGAGTTAAAAAAAGGATTTAAACATTTGTCATATCATGAACATAGAGATTTAATGAATGGCGATATACCCTACTTTTCTGTCTATACAGATAAAAAAGTATTACTTGACTCAAAAAACAGTATTATTCCTAATTTTGAATTTAAATATTCAACCTTAGAAACCGTTATTAATAAAATTCAACTAATGAATGAGCTTGATTTAAAAAAGCAAATTACTCTAATTGATCTCTCGTATATGCACACAAGCATTAATGATGCGAAACAAGAAACAAACTTAAAATTTAAAACTTCTAAGGATTTCAGTAATGACGCAAAGCCCTCAAAATCGGATTTCTTGAATACTGCAATCAAAATAGGAGATCGGTTATTAAATGAAAGTATTTATGACACTGAGTCAACTGATAGAACTTGGTTGGGATTAATGGTATATGGAAAAAATGAAGTAACATCACATGTTTCCTCTATAGATATAGATTTATATAAAGGAAATAATGGAATATCTTTATTCTTTGCTTCCTTAGCTTCTATTACTAAGTTAGAAAGATTTAAAAAGGCAGCTATAGAAACTCTTTCTCCATCTCTAAAAACTTTAAAAAATATCGAAAAAAATAAAGAAATATCATTGAATATCGGAGCATTTACAGGGCTATCTGGTATTTTATATACAATATACCATGTAGGAAATATTTTAGAGATAGAGGAATACAAAAATATAGCTTTGCATTATATAGATATTGTTCTTGAACACTTAGGTGATGATACACAGATAGAATTATTGGGTGGAATGTCAGGTGCTTTATCTGTCTTTATTTCTATCTATAATACCTCAGACAATGCCAAAGTGAAAAAAAAATTATTAGATGCATGCTACATTATATTTGAAAAAATATTAGAAAGCACTATTGAATTTAAAGATAACTGTATTTTTTGGGGCTATGTTGATACTAATGGAGACGGTGGTTATACAGGCTTCGCTCATGGAACAAGTGGTATTATAGCTAGTCTAGGCCGTTTTTATAAAATTACACACGATAAAAATGTCTATCAATTGATTAAAAAAGCCTTGAATTTTGAAAGGGAGTTATACTCTCCAACAACAAAAAATTGGAGAACACAAATCAATGGGGAAGCTGATAGCATTGGTTGGTGTCATGGAGCTGCAGGTATTTTATTAAGTAGAAGTGTATTAATTAATCATGGGTACTTTGACGAACAAATCTCAAAAGAAATAAATATTGCATTGGAGACTACACTCAAAAAAGGTTTTGGTAATAACATCACTTTATGTCACGGAGATTTAGGAAGTATAGGAGTTTTGTTTCATCTAGCCTCTGTTTTAGATGATGAAACCCTTTACGAGCAATGTAATGAGACCTTTAATGAGATATTCAATCACTATATCTCTAGAAAATGGGACAAAACATCTTATAGAACTGCAAGTGTATATGGTCTAATGATTGGTTTAGCAGGATATGGATACAGCTTATTAAAATACGGATGTAGAGTGGAGATGCCAGATATATTGTGGATCGAGTAATTTCAAAAAAGGTGCTATTAAAAATTAATAGTGCCTTAATATCAAATATTGCAAAGGGTTTGGTAAAGGATGAGAACAAAAAGATCAGTTCAATTTATTGAACAATTACATCCAACTGAATGCGGATTATGCTGTGTAGCTATGATTTTAAGATATCATAAAAGTTATCAGCCGATGCATAAATTGAGAGAGATAGTAGAAACCGGTAGAGACGGATTAACATTAAATCAGATACATAATTTATTTCTAAAGCTGAACTTTTATTCAAAAGCTTATAGAACTTCCGCTGAAGGTTTAAAAGAATTTAATAGTCCTATTATATTACACTGGAACAATAATCATTTCATTATATTAGAAAAAATTAAAAAGGGGAAATTCTTCATTGTGGATCCAGCTATTGGTAGAATAACTTTAGAACAAGAAGAATTTGAAAAATGCTTTTCAGGTGTTATTTTAGTTCCATCACCTAATGACTCCTTTATTCCCTATAATAAAAAAGAGTATGCCATAAAAATGTTAATACCTTACATATTAAGCAACAAGGGTATATTCTCAATGCTGTTTTTAATATCCTTGCTTACTTATATGACTACATTGGCCTTACCTATTCTTATACAAAAATTAATGGATAATGTTATCTATAGTAAAGCGTTCGATTTGAACCTAATACTAATTTTTATTAGCTTTATCATATTAAATTCTTTACTACTATATATTAAAGGTCATTACTTAATTATCATTAAAATCATACTAGAAAGTTCAATCTTTAAAAATATATTCAATCATATATTAAAAGTTCCTTATAAATTCTTTGAATCTAGAGCTAAAGGAGATATACTTTATCGCATTAGTAGTCTTGATATAGTAAGAGATCTTTTATCAGAAAACATGATTAAAGGGATTTTAGATTTTGGCGCTTTAATAATTATGTTTTCTTATTTAATGTATAAGTCTGTGCCATTGACTATTATTGTTTTCATATTGTTCAGTATTTATTTACTAATTACTATTGTTATAAGACCACTTATGAAAGAGCTAAATTTATATGAAATTGTAGAACGAAGTAAATTATCAAAAATTCAAGTAGAAACTATTTCATCTATTTTTGGTATTAAGGTTTCTGCACTAGAAGATCAAATTAATAAAAAATATATAGATAAACTAGACGATGTACTCTATCGATTTAATAAACAGAGTAAGATATCTAACGTTTATAATACTTTTAATCAACTAACATTAACTATTTCCCCTCTAATTGTATTAGTTTTCGGTATGGATCAATATTTAAAAGGTGCATTAACTATAGGAGAGTTACTTGCATATTATTCTTTAACTGTTATTTTCTTTTCAACAAGCTCTACCTTTTTTCAAGTTTGGAGTACATTTTGGATTGCTTCCAATAATTTAGAAAGAATTAAAGACATCACAGATGTTGAAATTGAAAATGATATCGAATTAAATGGCTTAAATCCCTACCCTAATTTAAAAGGTAACATTAAATTAGAAAACATTTATTTTTCATACACAAATCAATCTAAAATGGTATTAAAAGATATTAGTTTGAATATTAAAAGTGGGCAAAAGATAGCTATTGTTGGTGAATCTGGATCTGGAAAATCTACACTTGGCAAAATACTTATAGGGCTATACAAAGCAAATGAGGGTAATATATTTTATGACGATATCAACATAAAGTATATAAGTAAAAAACATATTCGAAAACAGATGGGGATAGTCCCTCAAGAAATTCAATTACTAAATGATTCTATTTATAATAATATTACTATGGGAAATTCGACTATTGAGATAGATAGGGTTAAAAAAGCAGCTGAATTTACTCAAATTGCAGAAGAAATAGAAAATATGCCTATGGGTTATAACACAATAATTTCTGATACAGGTTCAAACCTATCCGGGGGACAAAGGCAAAGAATCGCATTGGCGAGATCAATAATAAATAAACACCAAATAATACTATTAGATGAAGCCACTAGTTCTTTAGACTCTATCAATGAAATGAAGATTGCCAATTACTTAACTAGTCTAGGCTGTACATGTATAATTATTGCTCATAGACTATCTACCATAAAAAATAGTGATTTTATTTATGTACTTGATAGAGGTGAAATCATTGAACAGGGAACACATTATGAACTTATGGATTTAAAAGGGAAATATTATAATTTATACTGCAGTACTGATTTAGTAGTATCCGAAACATTTTAATAAATTTAACATACATTATGCCAGGAACAATAGTTTGTAAAGCAGCTTTAATTCTTTAGTCTAAAAAGGAGCAATCCATAGGATTAAATTTCCTATATAATGCTCCCTGACTAAGGATATTAAGTTTTATAATAATTTCTCTTTATTAATGTACATCAAGTAATCCCTTCTTTATAGCTTTAACTACAGCACCAACTCTAGAACCCGCATCCATTTTTCTAATTATAGAAGATACATGATACTCAACTGTTCTTTTTCCTATTCTCATATCTTCACTAATTTCACTATTCGTTTTGTCAGCTGCTATGTGTTTTAATACTTCGCATTCCTTTGGTGTAAGTGATTCACACAAAAGATCAACTTCATATTTTGGAAATATTTTATAACCTATATAAACTTGCTTAATTGTGGATATTAATTCCTCATTTGATTTTTCTTTTGTGATATAAGCACTTGCTCCAGCATTGTAGGCTGCTTCAATATATTCTTCATAATTATATCCAGATAAAATAATTATAGAAATTTGAGGAATACAATTGGTGATGCTCTTTGTTAATTCTAGACCATTATAAGAATTCAATCTAATATCCATCAGAATTATATCTGGTTTTAGTAATTTTATATCCTTTATAATAGAATTAGGATTAGAAATAGTATGTACCACCTGTATTTCAGGGTCTTTGTTTAAAACGTTTTTCAAGCTTTCTAATAATAATATATGGTCATCTACAAGAACAATCTTAATATTTTTCAAGGTTATCACTCCATTTAATAGGTACGGTGATTGTTATTGTTGTTCCAATATCTAATGTTGAATATATATCAAATATTCCTTGTAATTGATTTACTTTCTTCTTTACTGTCATCAATCCCATATTATTCTGAGTATATAAATTAGTGCTGTCAGGTGGATTGAATCCTTTTCCATTATCTATTATCTTTATGATTAAATTATTATTATCTACTTCTACATATACATTAATTTCAGTGGCAGATGCGTGCTTGATTGCGTTATTTATAAGCTCTTTAATTATTCTAAAAACATGAATTGACAAGGAATTGGGAATAATTTTTTGTGATGTATTGTAATTTAAATTTACTAAAATATCATGGTTTGTACTTGTTTTTTTTACGAGAGATTTTAAACTAATCTCTAAACCTAAATCCTCAACTAATACTGGATGTAAATTATTACACATTTCTCGAATTTCATTAATATAGTACAATAAGTACCTTTCAAATTCCTGGACATCAACAGTATTCGGGAGTGCTTGTACTTTTTTCAATAATAATATTAAATTTTGTAAAATATCATCGTGTAAAAAAACAGATAAATTTTTTCTCTCAGTTTCTAATTCATTTAATAAGTAAGAATTAAAATAATCTATTAATGAATTTGAATGTTGGGTTGATTTAAATTCATTCTCTACTTTTTGCAATCGCTGTACATTTATAAAAAGATCTAATACCTCACTTTGAATTTTTTTTAATAAGGCTATTTCTTCTTTATCCATAGCCGTTAAATTTCTTTTTTGCCCTACTATTATTGTTGCAAATATTTCTCCTCCCCTAAGTATAGGAAATATATTGTAAGGAGTTTTCTTCACAAACTCAACATTGTTAGTAATATCCTCTAGTATAGGTTTGATTGCTCCATTTGCTATTTCCTTATCATCAAATAAGCCTGAATCATATAGTATTAGCGGTTCATTCTTCCCCCAGACTATACACGCTCCATTAACATCTACCATTTTATGTATCAGTTTCACAATATGTTCAGCACATGTTTGAAGAAATTTTTTGCTATTAATTTCTTGTAAAATACGTTGCTTTTCTTCTTGAATTTGAGAAAATTTATTTTGCAGATTACGAGATTTAATAGGATCAATAATTTTACCAAAGATGCCATACAATAAAAAAGCTAATATTAATAATAGATTTTGATAAGTAATTTGCTTAAAGTTCAAAGAAGTTATACATAATAAAATATTTATAATGGTAAAAATCAATAATAAACCCAATAAATTATACTTGTAAGTATTCAAACTTTTATTAAAATCAAGTACTTCCTGCTTTATCAATAGATAGGCTAAAGTTAAAGGTAAAAGTATAATACTAATAATGCTGTAACTGAAAGGAATAGTAGATAAGTTGAAGAGACTACCTGGTATAATACTTAATAAAAGGATGGGACTAAATGCTACAATAAGGCTTCCTAATAAAATAATTAATTGGTTATGAATCCACTTATTGTTGGATTTCCATAATTTAATTAGCAAATATAAACAGATGTATATTGAAAAGACTAATTGTATAACTAATGCTGTTTTTATAAAAAGCATTAATAATAGGCTTACTTTTCCTAAGATAAATAGAGAAATATAATACAATATATTTATTACTATCCCATAACCCAAAAGGAAATATTTAGTTTTCTTTATAAAAATCCGTTCACTATAGTAAGGAAAATATTCAAAAAAAAGTATTAAAAAATATGGTATTAAACTAATCGATAGTAATTCAATTTCACTGGCCATAGATAAGTTTAAGCTTGAAGGCTTTGAGAATGTAATGGATGTTCCTATTACACTCATTAAATAGAAAAAATTACGAATAATAATTGATGTTGGTCTTTGAGTATACGCATATATTCCAGTCAGGAAATAAACAGCACTAATAAAATAAGTTGAATAATAATAAATAATTACCTCTAAAAGATTTAAAAATTTAGATAAATCAGGAGATACATAGAATAATTCAAAATTATATGTTATTTCATTTATTTTTTGATAAAAATAAGTAGAATCATAAAATAAATAAAGGCTAAAACCCCAAATAAATACTAAAATTAGTATAGCTACTCTAAACATTACATATCTCCTAATCAATAAGTTTGATAATCTTATCTATCTCTATGCTACTATTAGGATAATGTTTAAGTAATAAATCTTTTGCTTTATTTATATATAACTTAGACAAAATTAAACAATAATCTATTGCTCCTGTTTTACTAATATATGTTTTAAGTTCATTAAATGAATGAGAATTATCATTGTTTTCATCCATAACATATAACTGTTTAATGAGATAATTATTATCGTTCTGCTGACTATATTCAAGGGCCTTTATTAATGGAAGTGTAGCTTTTTTATTTTTAAGATCACTTTTAATATTTGAAAAAACATCTTGAACATCATTTCTAATTTGACCTGCATACCCTATATACATTGATATCTCCTTTAATACAGAGTTTTTTTCAACATTATAATTATTTAATTCAAATATCAATTTTATAAGAGAGTTTGATTTCTGCTGAATTAATTGAAAATATAATTTTTCAGAAGTTCCAGGCTTATCAACATTAAAATATATATCATCCCATTGCCCATTACTTGCATTTATTAAATTTGCATTAATAATTGAAAGTATTTTATTCGGATTTCTTTTAGTATTTTTCACCAATAAATTTAATGATTCAATTAGCAATGCATTTGATAGTAGTACCGCCTGAGCCTTTGTAAAATAGCTAAGTGTCTCTTTATTGAAATCATCATCTATAAGATCATCTATAAGGTCTGTAGATAAAATAAGCAATTCAAATGCAGCAGCTTGTCCAACTCTTTTTAAATAAGGAATCTTTTTATCGAGTAATGATGATACATAGAAATAAAACTCGCTCCAAGTAAAATGGGAATTTGAAGTATTAAATATTTTACCTTCTAAAGACAATAATTTTAGAACAATTTTTTTCATTTCTATATGTAGATTACTTGTTTTAAAATACTCTTCTATAAAAAGTTGAATTTCTGTTTGTATTTCTAATTCACGACTATTTATAACCATTGTTCCGATCTAATTTCCAACTTACCTTCAAAATGTTCTAACAGTAGCGCAAACGTTTTATCATCTAGCATGTTCTTAGCAACCTCTAATTCCTTTACTTCTATATCCTCTCTCTCGTTAAACAATTGTATTACGTTCCATAATGCTGTTTGCATAATTTTCATTCCCCTTTAATTCAAATATTATATATGTATATAATAGCATTTAATGTAATTTTAATCCATCGATAAATGTAATAATTACCCTTATTTTAAAATAAAAACCTTCTAATATGTTTTATTAGAAGGTTTTTATTAATTCACTGTATTATTACTTCCCCGTTATTTTTAATCTCATTATTTGAATATAATGCATAGTATTGCCCTTTGTGTTTTAATAACTCTTCATGCGTACCTTGTTCAATTACTTTTCCGTCTTCTAATACAAATATAATATCAGAGTTAATGATAGTCGATAGACGGTGTGCAATAACAATTTGCGTAGCACCAATTTTTTTAAATGCATCAGATACAAGTTTTTCATTTATATTATCAAGAAAGCTTGTTGCTTCATCTAATAGTATGATCCTTGGTTTATTTACCAATGCTCTTGCAAGTGCTATCCGTTGTCTCTGACCACCCGACAAATTTAATCCCATCTCTGATATGATTGTGTGATATTTCATAGGCATAGCTTCAATCTCATCATGAATATTTGCTATTTTACATGCATCTTCTACTTCTTCTAAAGTTATATCTAATCTATTCATCACAATATTTTCAAGTATACTACTGTTAAATAGTGTTATATCCTGTGGTACAATTCCTATTTGTCGTCGTACAAATTTTTTATCCATCTTATCTAAGGGTAAATTGTTATAAAATATTTCACCTTCTGTCGGGGAATATAAGCCGACTAATAGTTTTGACAATGTACTCTTTCCAGAACCTGATTTGCCGACAATCGCTATTTTCGAGCCTGGGTTTATATTAATATTAATTCCTTCTAATATCTTACTAGAATTTTTTGTATAAGAAAAAGATACATTTTTAAGTTCTATGCTCCCATCAAGCTTCTTTTTTTCGCCACCATTTATTTCAAAGTCGCTAGAAAGAATATCTGCTATCCTGGAAAAATATACGCCACTATTTATAAAGCTTGTAAAGGTGTCTAAAACAGTTGAAGAAAGTCCAAAAAATATAGTACTTAATGAATAAATCGAGATAATCATCCCAAGTGAAATATCACCTACAGATGCAAAGTAAATGGAAATAAAAAGTATAGTCAAAGGAGATATGAATTTTAGTAACTCTAATATACTATTTATTTTATTAGAGTAATTTCCATTTTGGATATACTTATCCATAAATTTCGAATAAACTGTTTTCCAATTTTTAAATATATCATTTTCAATAGCACTCATTTTTACACCTAGTATTGCATAAACGGTTTCTAATTGAATATTTTGTACTTCGTTTTGAGTAGACACTAATGATTTACTATTGTCTTGAATATTTTGCTTCGTTAGAAACACGATTAAAATATTTAATGCAAATAATAGACTTGAAATAATACCCAGTTCAAATTTAAGATAAAAAATATAAGTAAGTATAAATATTGATATACCAGATTCTAATAAACCATTTATAAATTGATTTGCGAAGATTTCTCTTATTTGAGGTATACTATTTAACGAATAGATAGTGTTCCCACTGCTTCTAACTGAAAAATACTTATAGGGAAGCTTTAATAAATGACCTACCACATTATAATTTAATGTCTTATCCAATTGGGCTCTCAGTTGGAGAGTGAACTTTAATTTAGTATAGTTCACCCCAAAATATAAAATAGAAATTAAAATTAATAATATAGATATTTGCAATATACTTATAGTTTGCTTATTTACTATAACTTGATCAATAATCTTTTGAATCCCAATCGGTAATGCAATTGTAAATGTATAAAGTATTAATGAAATTATAATACTTCTAATATAATGCCATTTATTATAGAAAATTATTTTTTTTAACTCTTTAAAAGGGCTAGTATTTTTTTTACTTGTTTTAAATTCTTCACTAGGTTTTGGAACAAGTACATAGTTAGAAAAATGTTCAGAAAATTCTTCAATACTATATTTTAATCTACCTATTTTAGGATCAACAATCACTACTTTATTATTTTTTTCTCCTTCATAAATGACAAAATGATTATTATCCCACAAAATTATTGAAGGTGCATCAAGTATAAATATTTTTTCAGCAGGTATTTTATAGGCTTTAGTTGTAAAATTATATTTCTCTAATAATTCATTCAATTGAGTAAAAGTACTACCATCTCTTCCTACTTCAAGATCTTTTCTAAGTTCTTGTATGGTAATTTCCAAATTATAATAATTCTGAATCATACATACACAACATATACCACATTCTGTTTTTTGATATTGTTCGATGAAAGGCACTTTGCGTTTTGATTTAAATCCCATTTATCTCACTTCACCTATGTTAGGATCTTCTAATAAGAATATTTTAGTGATATCAATCGTACCAACTATATTAAGCATAGACAGAATAACACCTGATGTTCCTGTCATTAATCCCCAATCCTCAATCTCCATAGATATATCCTTTTTCAAATCATTATATTTATATACAACTTCAGAAATTAAGTTTTGTGAAGAGTTTACTAGACCTGTATTACCACAAATTTCACCAGCATACTTTAATATAATGAGGCTGCCTAAATCTCCATGACAGAGACTTTTGTCGTATCTAAAGCCACACAATTTTAGTTGTTCTATTAAAATATCAATCTCAGCTTTTATCTTCTCATCACTATAATTATTATTTAATAAGTATAATTTAGTTAACAAAATCCCTCCTATACCATTACACCAAGAGAAGTAGTGACTGTTGTCTCGAATTATCCATTTATTTCGAGATTCATTAATTAAGTATGCTCTTTCGTAGTTTAAGCTTTTCTTTATTAAATCTAGTTTTCTTATATCAGGATATTTTTTATAATATCGCACCAATTGCGTAATTATTCCAGAACTTCCATGAGCATATCCACTGTCATTGTTTTCATTCCATTTCACCATGTTCTCATTAACATAAATTGCACTTTTCTCGATTCTAGTATAAGTGGTCTGAATTATTCTATTTAAACACTGATCAATATACGGATTTTCATTTGTTAAATTATCTTTTAGTGTAAGCAGCACACCGAGAATACCAGCTAATCCTCCTATGATATCTAAATTGTTTAGTTGTTTAATATATTTTTCAGATTCCTCTAATTTCTTTATTAATGTCTTTATTAATCTATCGTTATTAGGTAAAATATTTGATTTCCAAGCTATAAATAGACTATAGAATGATCCATACAATCCTGAGAAAGCACCCAAATCTACTTCCTCTACATTACAAGTTTCTAAAAACTCTAAAACATAATTAACACTTTCAACGATGGCAATTTTATATTTTTCTTCATTTGAAATTTTATACAGCTCTATTAATGTTATAATAATACCTGAATTACCATTATATAAGTCAATTTCTAAAGGTAGATTCTCATATAACTCATTTCCATATCCTTTCAAACCAATCCAACTCATAGATTCTTTAGAGCTATTTCGAATTCCCCTTTCAAGCATCGAATTTGTCAGATCAATTGCAATATTTAAGTTCTCAGTCCTTGTTCTAGGTTGAATACCTTCATCAAAAACCGTGTTTGTTCCATCTGGTATGTCTGTTTTTAATCCACAGCCAATAAAGCATTGATTAATAATAGATATTTGTCTTTTTAAATCAATTTCATTAAAAGTATTAATTCTTTCTTCAATACTCTCTAAAATACTCTTACCTTCTTCTCTCAGAACAATATTACCTTTCATATCAGAAATATATATTTCATCATTTTTAATTTGATACATTGGTATATCATCATTCAACATTTCTAATATTTCAGTTTTTGTAACTTCAATATCTTTTTCATTATTATGAAAATCTATGGTTGTAAAAATTCTATGGAAATAAATATATCTATCTATTTTATTACTTAATAAATCTGGATGATAACTGGTTTCTAGTAGTTGAGTATAATTGTTCGTCCCTCTGTAAATATATCTGGAATATTTATGTGCAAATAAACTTTCTATTTTCTCATAGTATTTATCTTTATTTTCTTCTATCCATCTGTATATCTTAATAAAACCTTCTTTTATCTCAGAAATATAATTCTCTGCAGATAAATACCTACCTCCAGATTTAGGGCTACTATTCAATTTATCTATTTCTTTATAAACATTTTTTATGTGAATACGATCTGTATTTCTTTCTTCTAAAGCTTGTGTTCTATAAGGCGATTTTTGTACCTTACCAGAATTCATTGCTCCTACTTCCATAATTAAATTTTCTTTTTTATTAATCATTGTAGTAGGCAACACTGATATACTTGCAACAGAATTACCGATAATACTCAGTATATTTTCATAACTACTTATTTCCTCTTCATTAATTTCTACAGTTTTATGTAGAAGGGTTTCCAAATCTACCAAAACTGGATTTTCCCCAAATGCTATGATATTTTCAATGTGAAAATCCCTAGAATTTAAACTATATAGTATAGCTAAGAGCTCCCCCATTTTAAAATAAAAATTTGAAATTTCTTCAGGGTTATCACATTCTTTATTATTTATAAATTCCATAAAGCCATAATTATTATTGCTATATACATTAGCTGCATATGGCTTTTTAAAGCCAGATATTCTATTGTCCAGCCAGTCTATTAAATCTTTATAGCCTTTTTCAATTTCTAAAGATCTAGGTTTATACATTAAATTGAAATTATTTTCAAATATTAGTTTAGCAACCGACTTATTTCCATTGTGAGTATCTCCATGACTAAATTCGATGTTCTCTAATTTAATATCTTTATTTATTTCCATTTGCATAAAAAGAGAGTTCTTTTCATCATTTAGATTTTTTAAGATTTCTTTTAAATATTTAGTTGTATTTTCTAAATAATTATCTAAAATACGTATTAATTCTGGATATTTATTGTATATTTTAGCAAGAAAATTATTATCTAATAATAATTCTTTAACAAAATAAGTGTATCTCTCTTCAGAATCTTTACCTAATAAAATATTCTCTTGTCTTGCTAGATTAATCTCTAATACGATAACTCTAAATGATCTATTAACCAAACTCTGCAACATTTGACAATAAATTAAATCAAATGCCCTCTCACTATCTTTAAACAGCTTAGAGTTAATAATATTTTTTATTGTGTCATCATATTTTAATAATAATGGTCTAAAAAAACCAATCCACTTAAAATCATGAAAATATTTATCCATTATATTGTTAAAGATTATCTCATTATCATTCTTTATATTAAAAGCCATAATTTTATTTATAAATTCTTTTTGATATGTATCTTCTATTTCTCTATCCTTCAAATAATTTTCAATATTATTATTGTATACTCGCAAAAAAAGTTTCTCTAAATCATCATCTTCTTTGAATTCAGGAAAAAAATCTTTCCAAAATAAAAGTATTTCTTTTTCGTCTTCGGTAATATTTAAATTCAGTTGTTGCATGCCTACAACTCCTTTTTAAAATTTAAGTTAGAAGAGTTTTTTGTTGGTTATAAGAAAAACTCAGAAGGATTAAAATCCTTCTGAGCATTTCCTTCAAAGTAAATATTAATTACAAGGAATATTATTACTAGTACATTCGTATGAAGCTGTAAAATAGCCTCCACATTTTTTCGCTAATGTTAATTGAATAGCAGTAAGAATACCAGCACCTGATTTTCCATCTAAATCTTGTGCTTGGATTTCATATTGAAGACTATTAATTGATTTTTCATTTTTATTCTTTTTCATTTTAAATCTCCCCTAGTTCTTTAAATTTTGCTACATATGCATGCATCATTTCCTTGGCCAATTAAAATATTACAGGAATCTATCCTAAAAAAAATCCGTATTTGCCGCAATAATTTTTGCGTTATATAGTAATTCACCTTATTTCTTTTGTTAATATTTAGCTTTGGAGCTTCTTTTGAATTGTACAGAGGGATGTCCCCTATGGAGAAAGATTAAGACTTCTAAATGATTACTATAAGAAGCTTCCCGATAAGGTGTAAACTTTCCAACTTCACAAAAGCTATCATTATAATTAAAAATATTCTCAAATAAAAGCCAAACTGCGATAGATTGTAGTTTGGCTTATGAATTATTCATGTTATTTATTTTTTGCATATTACTAAAGGCTTCTACTACTAAATTAAGCTGTTCTTTAATGAAACAGGGTCATTAAAGTAGGAGGTAGTACTACTTAAAGAAGTAACCTTATTATTTTCCGCTGAAGGCAATTTATTCCATAATGTACTTTCTTTAGGGAATTCAAGCGCCCTATCTTCTATAAAAAATAAAATCTCCTGCACAGTCTGGCAATCGTCCAATTGAAAATGAAACTCACCATACTTTTGAATCAAGGGCCTCCTTTTGAACCAAGGCTGGCACATTTAAATTCCACCTTCATTGTTCTAAAAATAAAAAACCAAGTGATCATTTAATAATCACTTGGTTTCTATTTTTACTGTATTGAAGGATCTTTGTATCCAACCTTTGCATAGAACTTATGGAAATTACCATACTTGTCTTCTAATACAATTGTCACCCAGTCTCCATTGAAGAATTTGGCTGAATGTGTTAGTTCTTTTGTAACACGAGCAACATTAGTAGCAACTGTTCCTGTTCCCTTTGCTAAAGAACTGTCTGTACCATGTACAACCGCTTGAATCACTTGTGAAGGTGTTCTATCAGCAATAACTGTTTCATTTGTTCCTGCAGTATCGGATAAATAATAGTACTTCAGTGATTCGCCATTTTCATAGAATTGTTGAGCAGAACCTAGTAAATCAAATGTCGCTTGAACTTTTCTATCGTCACCCGATGTATTCAAGTAGCCGAGTTTAATTTCCATAAACTTCGCATCCAGTGTTCTATATAGGTATTGTGCCTTATTAACGAACTTATGGCCTTCATAGCCTTGAATCACAAAATCTCGAGTACTCTCTTTCATTGTAACTGTTATTGTTTGATTTGCGTCATTAGATGTTTTCGATTTAATAATGAGCTTACTAGCTTTCGTTGTATCTGTTCCAGTAGTATAAGTAACAGGGGCATACTTAGCTGTCACATCAGTCTCATTACCATTGGAATCTTTTGTCGTGATCGTCATAATATCTGCTAAATTAACATCAACTGTATCACCTGTACTTACAAGTTTAGATTTACCATTTTCATCACGCATAATTGTTTCACTAAAAGTAATGGTAAATGTATCATCGCTGTTACGATAAATAAGACCTGGATAATATTTGTTGTCCAATGGGGAAGCCATGCCAATGCTTGGTGGTGTACCATCAGAGTAGAAATCTTGTTTCATTAATCCTGTTGAAGTTCTATCGTGATCATTATATGGAACATTAGCTTTATAAATTGTAAAGTTCCCAGGTGTATCCTCAGCTCCAACATAAACCATATATTCAGTATGTGGCTTTAAAGTAATCCCTCTCGCATCAATCGTCCCAGACAGACCTTTTCCAATCTTTTCAACAGATGGACTACTTTTAAGTTTTGTTTCTAAATATTTTTCATCTGCTGGAGCAGTTAAATTAGCATCAGGATTATCAATCAATATACCATCCTTATCTTTAATTCTTTTTTCCACAAACCAGTAATGAACTTTTGCTGTTTCATTTGTCTCAAAGCTAATAGTTGCTTTTGTATCATCATTCTCTTTTGGCTTAATCTCTAAATTACGAATTAAAGGTGCCTTAGTATCTTCGAATACAGTCTTAGGACCTGCGATTTTAGAAAGTTCTCCTCCACGATCTCTTAGTACCATGTAAATAGAATAGCTATTAAACGGATCGAGTTTATTTTGTTCCACAGATACAGGGAATTTTTGCGTAGCTGTTTCTAAATCTGCCGTACCTGAACCACGTTGAATATATATATCTTTTCCACCAATTTGGAAATATCCTGATTTACTAGTGTCACCTGCAAATTCATTTATAAAATCTCTTTCAGTAATTTTATGATCTGTTAAATATTGTTGGAAAGTCTTCGTCTCACCATTATCTACTACTGTATTAGGTAGGATCATATAGTAATACGTTCCCGCTTTATTAGGCTCAAATTCGATTTCAGCTCTACGGAAACCATCAGATTCATCCGCTTTATTCACTGGATCTTTTATTGTTATCTTTGGTTCCACAGTGTCTTCATGTTTATACTCAGCATAGTTACGAACCGGGTCACCTGGCTTCACTGTGCCAGTATTTTCAAACGCATTATCCGCTAAATCTTTAACACCTGGTAATACTGTTACACGCAACGTATCACCATTAACAAACCCCGTATCAGATGGTATTGTTAATAAAACTTTTTTATCTCCTGCTTTATACTCTACAGCTGATGGTTTGATTCCTTTTTCTCCAGTTACGTTAACAATAACTGTACCCGTTAATAAATAATTGTTAATATCGTTAGCACTTTCTGGATCTAATGCTTCACTAACAGTAAGTTCAAACTGATTATTGCTTTTCCTTACTAACTTTCCTTGTTCTACATATGGATGAACACTATCAAGCGCACCAGTTTTAAAATCTTTTACTGCAGGAGGGTCTATCGAGAAGTTACCTGAATTATCTTTCATCACAACATAAAGCTGATATTCTGTTTCTGCATCTAATCCCGTTAGAATGCCTTTTATGCCAAGTTCACTAGCTTTTGCTTCGCCTTTTCCTGTTGGGTTAGCAACGATGTCAGCCGTTGTTGGATCAGCAGCTGTTGTTTTCTTACGTACATAGTAGTAATAGTCTCCTGGTTCACTGGCTGTAAAAGTAAATTCAGCACGTGTTCCTCCATGTAATGGCGTAACTTGGAGGGATTTCACTACTGGTGGTGAAGCATCTTTCATTTGGAACTCTTGAGAAACTATGTCCGATGCATTTTTCGAGCCATCCACAACCATGATGTAGATAACATATTCCTTTTTCTCACCTAAATTAGAAACCTTAATTGAGTTTGTTCCTTTGATGGCTGCCGCAGTTCCATGTGCTACGTTCTTATTTGAGAGACGGTTAACCATTTCGCTTTTATTTGGTGCCTCTGCGCCCTTTTCACGCACAATATAATAGTACGTACCGACTTCATCAGAAGTGAAATCTGCTTGAATTTCGCTACCATTTAGTACTTTTACATTTGTAATACTAATGATTGGTTTTGTTTTATCATCAGGATTTTGATTCTCATTTTCCTCTTTATCAATTGGTTTGCCATCTGGATCAGTAATATTGCCTATATTATCTTTATCATCGAGGAAATCGTCGAAGATATTATTTGGTGATCCATCCTTAGGTAAGATGACCTTATCAATATACGTATAATCTCCAATATCAATTTTGCCATATGAATTATCAACAAATAATGTGCCAATTCGTCCATCAATATACAGCTCTAGATCTGTGTAGCTATTGTAATTGATCCAATCGATATTTCCTGAACCATAAATTGTAAGTTTTGTTTCTGTATTTAAATTTAACGTACCAATATCGCCTTGAATTTCAAACTCACGCACATTTCCAATGATGTCTACACGTGGTAGTTTTGTATTTGTTTCAATTTTTGTACCTGTTTGAGATACTACTAGTCGAGAAACACTACTGTTATAAAATTCTAGGTACTTCTCAACGTTTTTCATTTCCTCTTTTTCTTTAGACCAGTTAACAAATGGCTTATCATTTTCAGTATTTGGTTTTGTCCAATTTTGAAGATCGTTCGAATTGTTAGTTGACGAATCATCGCCTTTATTGTTATCTGGGTTTGACCAATTAATAAATGAAATATTGTTACTTGCCACACGACCAAGAGCTAATGGTTGATTGTAAGTAGCCCCTAAATGCAGTGGTGGGCGAACGGTTTCGTTGACAAACATTGTCCCTGTCAGCGTCATATTCGAGAATTCGATATAATTACCATTTACTACAATCGTTGCGCCAAAAGAACCGTAATTTCCATCAAAATCTAAAGAACGTGTGCTTGTTCCACTTGCATTAAGGGTTAATTTTGAAATGGAGCGAATTCCCTTACTCGATAAATCACCCTCAATGACAGCACCTTTTAACACAGGAGCATTATATTCGTTAAAAATATGAGCAAGGCTTTCTGGAATTGTATAAGATTGACCATTTATATAAACAGCATCATCATCCACATTTGTGATTTTGTAAGATGTTTCATTACTTTTCTTCTCTTGTGAACCCACTACAAACGAAGCAAACTGTCCGCGAGTAACAGGATCAAATGGAGAAAATGTAACGGGAGTTGTGCCCTTTGTAATATTCAAATCGATTAAAGTTTGAATATAGATGGCATTGTTTGTTTTGCTATTCACATCTTTGAAAATATTATTGTACGTAGGGGATACCTCTAGATGGAATCCAACTACAACCATTTTGGCTAGTTCCCCTCTAGTCAACACTTCATTCGGCATAAACATGCCATTTGAATAGCCCGACATAATACCTGCATTTTGCAAGGCCGCTACGTATTTATAATATTGATTGCCCTTTGGAACATCCTTATAGTAAGGATCTTGGATATTTTTTGTATCCAATTTTAACGCCGTTGCCAGCATTTTCGCTGCCTCTCCACGAGTTACACTGACATCAGGACGGAAAGTATTATCCGCAAAACCGCTCATTACGCCCTGAGAATATAGTTTTAATATTTCATTATAATTATCCGAGTATTGGTTAATATCCGTAAAGGGAGAAGTAGCCGCTGCTGCTTTTGGTGGAGGTACTACAACAGCAATCCCACTTGAAGCAAATACGGTTGCAATCAAGGCTTTATTTACTTTTTGGATTTTAGATTTATCCATTCCACTCTTCCTTTCGCTTATGTATTTTGATACGTACAAATATCATTTTGCTCATATCCTTTATATCGACCAAAGGCTAGCTAACCTTCATAGATAAATCTAAAATAGTAGGGTAAATTTCTTCTAGAGTTAGAGACTAAAATACGATTTCTTTACTATGCGAGTTCATAAGCTTTCCATCACTCAATATTTAAAAATTCATAGTTTGCAATACATAAAAAAGAAGCCATTTAAAAATAGTTTCGTAATTGGCTTCTCTCTATTAGCTATTAATTTTGAACTTTTAAAAGTTTGGTTAGTTTAATAACACTAAATTATTTCATTTTTATAAATTACCTTGTTTACATCATGCCTAACAGTTTTATGACCTGCTTTTATACCTTTACCAATAGCAATCAGCATAACATCAAGATACCTATCAGAAATATTTAAGATCTCTTTCAATTTCTTAGAATCGTAGCCTGACATCGTAATTGTGTCAAAACCAGCTTCATTCGCTAACAAAACCAAGGACATTGAGGCAAGACTTACATCTCTAGTTAATTCTAACTTTAGATCTTCTTTTGTCTTACCTTCATAATAATTTATTGCAGCATTCGCAAGATAGTCTCTTAATGATTCATCAAAATAACCTGCCTGGTACCCCTCCTCATGAATTTTAATAATATTACCTTTGTTAAATGCCTGATAGTCGCCCAACATGACGATTAACGTTGAAGCTTCTACTATTTGCTGTTGATTAAAAGCTATAGGTAGTAATAAATTTCTTAATTTCGCATCCTCGATTATTAAGTATCGTGTTGCTTGAATATTATTTCCGTTAGGCGACTTACTTGCACTTTCAACTAAGGCAGTCAATGTTTCTGAACTAATTTTATAATTTGAATCATAATGTCTAACTGAACGTCTTTTTTCTAAAGTATCTTTTACACTCATTATGAACAACTCCTAAGTTTTTATTGTATTGCGCCTCTAATTATAGTAAGCAATAATAAATAAGAAAATAACGCACAAAAAAGTGGTATAGCCACTTTTTTGTGCCTATTTAGGAGAGGAAGCCCATGGTGAACTATAATACAGGAATCAATATTTTTATGGATATTGCAGGTGGCAAATGGAAATGTTTAATACTATTTTTCTTGAGTCAACAATCAGTAAGGACGAAAGAGTTTTATGAATTAATACCCGGAATTACGCAAAAAGTTCTAACCGATCAATTGAAACAGTTAGAAAGAGACGGACTTGTTCGAAGAGAAATATTTAAAGAAGTACCACCAAAAGTAGAATATAGTTTAACAGATTTAGGAGAGTCATTTATACCCGTTTTAAATACAATGTGTACATGGGGAAATGATTATGCACGTTTAAAGGGAATTGCCAAGGAGCAACAAATTTGTTGTCATCAAAAAGAAAGCTAAGTTTTCCTTAAAGGCTCCTTGTACTAATCACCTTTCTATAATTCGTATCAAAACTACAGCTTGTTACTCTGTTAGAATATTCCACAAAATGCTAAAAAGCCAAGGAGCATCGGTGCTCGCTTGGCTTTTGACGATATATAGGCATACATCTAGTCGTACTTGGGGTGTCATAAGGGAAAGGGGGATAACCTTACGTCTTGTCAAGTCGATCAAGAGATGTGGCCCGAGTTACATATCATTTGAACATAATTTAAAAGTCATGTGGCTGATGACTTATATACAGCTTGCCCAAATGATGTTTGCATTAATCATTACCCCAAAAATTTGGGTTGTAAGCTCTTTTGTTGTATTTTTTTATTCCTTTTTTAATACTCCAACTTTTACCTGATTTCGCCCTTCTTGTTTCGCAAGGTAAAGTGCGTCATCAGCCGCTTCAATTAGCGCTTCAGTTGTATTTGCCATTACAGGGTAGGATGCTATTCCTGCGGATAATGTTATTGGTCTACCACAAGGACTGACCGTATCGGCCAAAGTTTTTCGTAGTTGTTCTGCGACTAGTTTGGCTTCCTCTACCGTCGTGTTCGGTAGAAGCATGATAAATTCCTCGCCACCGTACCGGCAACATACATCGCCTTCCCTAGCTACTGACTCCATTTGTCTAGCCAAAAATTGTAAAACTTTATCACCTACTGCATGTCCATATGTATCATTCACACTTTTAAAGTGGTCTAAATCTAGCAAAATAATGACATGTGGTACCTTACTTGCTAACCATTCAGCAAGCATTGAATCCATTGTACGTCGGTTCGTAATTCCCGTCAGTGGATCAACAGTAGATTGATCCTTGAAAAAGGAGACCTGTCCATGTAGAAACGATAAACTTCGAACCAATGCATTCTTCAATGAATAGGCTTCAAAGTACCATCCACTAACAGATTTTAAACCTTCTACATTTTTCTTATCTAAACTTTCTTCTGTTAATGATGCTAGTTGTTGTAAGGGATTCGCAATACGTGCTGCAGCCCAAAGTACAATGATAATCGAAACAAACATAAGAGGGACAGATTTTATAATGACCTCTTGTACACGATCAAATGAAGGGGCTAATGCTACCTCTAAAGGTTTTTGCGCAACAACTCCCCACCCTGTCGATGCCACTGCACTATAGCCTGCTAACATTTTCACTCCTTTTGTATTCTCAACTAGTTGGGCACCATCCTTGCCAGATGTAACAGCTTGAACAACTTTATTTTTCGTTACAATGTCATTAATACGACTTGGATCTTGATGATAGATAACTCGTCCATCTGAATCAACTACATATACGTAAGAACCATCCTTACTATAATGTTCTCCCAACAAGGTTTTAAAGGCATTAGGTTCCTTTAAATAAATAGTGCCAGCAATCATTCCTAGATATTCATTGGACTCCGAGAAAATAGGATGTGATATAAAAATGATGAGCCGCCCTGTCATCGCCTCATATGGCTTAGAAATAATGGGTGTCTTTTTGGCTAATGCCTCTTTAGCGCCAATGGATGTTAAAATCTCTCCTTTAATTTCTATAGAGGGCGGAGAGACAGATAAAACAAGTCCCTTTGCATTTGTTATAACCACCGAATTGAACATTTGATTTTGCAATCTCAAACGCTCTGTTTCCTGATTCAATACTTGTTCATCATCCATTTTCGTTCTGACCTGCTCCGCACTATATCCTAAGATTTGAAAAGCTTCATGTAGATAGGAATCAGCAGTTGATGCTAATTTTTGAGCATAAACTCTATTCGTTTCTAGCGCATTTTCCTTAATGGAATCAATGTTCATCCTATAGCCGCCCCAAACACTACCTATGCTTGTTAAAAAGAATGCTGCCATTGCTACGCCCATTATAAGATGCTTTAACTTTAATCGGTGCGATTTCATTTTTCCCCTCCTATTTATGATTTTTTATATGTATATTTTGAGATTCTTAAACAATTAGTGCCTATTATAAGCAAAGACTCCTATAGGTAAAAGTAACATGTATTAATTGTGTAAGAAGAATCCAACACACCTCTAGGATTGTATCAATAAACGAGATCGTATCATATAGAATCTAGCAAACAAAATTGCAACATTTTAGTTACTTAGATTAAAAATTCCAACAGCTGACGCTAATTATCTGAAATTTGATAAAAAATCTAAATTCTAAATTTTTTTACTTTTATTGTTATTCTGACATATAAAAGTTGAAGCGTTTATTTTATAATAAAAATTAGCATAGGCAAGTTAAGATTCAATCTGTTATAATACTCATTAAAATACAATAAACTGTAATAATACAGTATATAGAATACGCTTTTCACACAATGGGGATTATGAGAAAAGCGCTACTCGCCATCATCATACAGATGGTTGTGTAGCCTACACAAAAAGGGGTTGGAAGATTTGGGTATTTTAAAGGGGTTAAAAATTCTCGATTTTTCTGCATTACTACCAGGACCAATGGCGACAATGATATTTGCTGATTTAGGAGCAGATGTTATCCACGTTGAATCTTCAAAGCGGGTTGATTTAACGCGAATTATGCCTCCCTATGACGAGGATCATGAGGCATATATCCATCAACATTTAAATCGATCAAAAAAGTCTATAACGCTAAATTTAAAATCACCAGAAGCTATCGACATTGTTAAATCACTTGTACAGGAATATGACGTTATTATCGAAGGGTTTCGACCTGGTGTAATGCATCGACTTGGCATCGGCTATGAAGCGCTTAAAGAAATAAATCCTAAGGTTATTTATTGTGCGATAACTGGCTACGGACAAACAGGGCCATATAGTAATCGTCCAGGACATGATAATAACTATCTATCATTAGCAGGCTTACTCGACTATTCACGCCATAAGGATAAAAAACCTGTTTCCATGGGCGTCCAACTAGCTGACATAGCTGGAGGGACAATGCATGCAGCAATAGGCGTACTGGCTGCTGCCCTCCATCGTGAAAAAACAGGAGAAGGACAGTTCATCGATATTAGTATGACAGATGCTGTCTTTTCACTTAATGCTATGTATGGTGCAGCATTTATTGGAGGTGGACGTGTCCCACAGCCAGAGCAAGAAATTTTAAATGGAGGCAGTTACTATGATTTTTACAAAACAAAGGATGGGCGTTTTTTTTCTGTCGGTAGTTTAGAGCCTCAATTTCGCAAATTACTCTGTGAAGCACTCGATATTCCTGAGTTGATCGATAATACCTTCAATGACTCCTACTACACGCAAATTCGTTTTAAAGAGGCTGTTCACGACGCCTTCTTGTCCAAAACATATGAGGAATGGCTTGAAGTGTTTAACGAGGATTTCGAAGGTTGTGTAGAGCCAGTTCTAACATTTCCAGAAGCATGTGAGCATCCACAGCTAAAGGCACGAGAAATGATTGTGACTATTCCCAAAAGCGATGGCACTATGCAAAAACAAATTGCCTCTCCGTTTAAATTTGATGGTACGCAGCCTGAATACAAGCATGTTGGTGCTAAATTAGGCGAGCATAATGAGGAAGTTTTACTATCTCTAGGCTTTGATGCTGAACAAATTGAGGCTTTGAAGGAAAAAGGCGTTTTAGAGTAAAAAAAGGTGTCTAATACATCACAGTATTAGACACCTTTTTTATACATATGCACTAATAAACATACGCAGGTTTTCAAAATGATCATCTATTAGTAGATATTTTTTGTAAATCTCCATTAACTTTTCAAAAAGTTCGTACTGCTCAGTTACAAACAAAACTCTTAAAATATTTAACATATGCAGGGATGCACTTTGTGCGACAACATAGTATGGTGCATTTGGTTGACGATAATTGCGTCGCCACTCTTCCACAGACAAACCAATATGTTGTAGAGAGTTATTCACATGAAGTGCTATATCCTGTTGAACATATGCCTCAATTGCAATAAGTTGTTCACTACTAAAATTTTTGTGTACTAATGAAGAATTGATTTTTTTATTCGATGCTAAAACATGCTCTTTTAATAAAAGTAAGCCATCCTCATAACGTGCCATTTTTACATAGTGCTCTAGTAGAATGGCATATAAATTTTCTAAATAATTTAGCTGATAATTTTTAATAATGGCAGGTGGTGTTGGTTTACGATTTGGTAATAGCTCTTTATACTCCAGTAATATTTCAATGGCATAATTATTTATTCGCTCATCCTCTAATAAATATTCACCATAATATATAACCTTTTCACTCTGCTGTTCTCTATTTGCTATATGAAATAAAATATAGGCAATTAACACTTTTTCCTTCTCTGATAGTGCATACATTGAGTAGCGCCATTCAGCTTCAAATGAGGTAATAAGCGCTTTGACACTTTTAAAATCACCTTCTGATAAGCGATAATGAGTAACAATTTGATAAAGACGTAATTGTTTCTTTGCCAAACAGCTAGCATTATGCTTATCCACATGAGTTATACACTTATCCAGTATCGTTTTATAGTTATTCACAAAGTTATCCACATGTTCACAATTTTCTCTCACAGAATGCTCGAAATGTCCCATTATTTCATAAAGAAATGTGAATTGCTCTAAAGGTTTGTGGATAAGCAGTGAATAAACTTTTTTTGTGAAAAGCCAATGCCAAAAAGATGCATGCTCTTTATACATCATATGCACTAAATATTCATCTTGAAATTTATATAAAATAATTGATTGTAGCTCATTAACTGGCATAGCTATTTGCATTCGTTTCCCAAAGACTAACCAAATTAATCGTTCTAAGTCTATTGTATGTTGTGCAAAAAGCTGCTCAAAAAAAGTATCTTTACCTTTTTGTGTATAGAAAAAAGCACTGAGACGTTCATTCACAAATTTTGAATCTAAACCATATTTGTCAAAATATATTTGCATTTCTGTTGATACATGACCCCAATATTTACGTGCTGTGGAAAAGGCAATATTCTTAGCCGTTTCTTCGTTTACTAAAAATAGATTGGGTGAAAGCGAAGTACCAAGTATTTTTGGATCTTCTCGCAGATTTGACTCTGCCTCCAGCCAAGTTGCTAGTATATTTTCAGCACCCTTTTTACTTTTTTGTTTATAAGCCATGAATAATTGCTCATCACAGTCCAACAGCATAAAAATGGATCCTCCCATCAATTTCTACCAACAAAGATCTTCCCCTATCATTCAAATACATGATTTTTACACTCTTTCTTCAATATAACAAATCTTAACTAACATATGCTAAAAAAATATGGGTATGCATAGCAAAAACGTTAACAATATAAAAAACCACCTATATAAGTGAACACACTTTATAGATGGATATCATCTTTACCAAAACAACGGATATTTTCTTTTTTCTCGTAAATTATTGATCAACAAACCGAAAAATACAATTATGACTGCTCCAATTAATACAGGGGTTAGTAAATAACTCCAACCATAACCTCCTAAAATAATAATTATAGGATTGGCGCCCGCTGGAGGATGTATGACACCTAAAAAGGCCATAAAAAATATAGTTAATCCGACACCAAGACTAATAGACAATATATTGGGGCCTAGTAATGAATACATGGCCAACCCGATAAATGCCGAAATAAAATGACCTCCAATTATATTTCGGGGCTGGGACAAAGGTGCATTCCAGACGACAAATACAAGAACGCAGCTACCGCCTAATGAGGCCATTAACCAAGGTGAATTGGTAATGTTAGTTAACCATAGCAACACAAAAATGCATATTAATCCTCCCATCGCTCCAGTAAAGGCATCAGCGAAATTTGTTCGAGATGGAGCATGACCTCCTCCTCTCATTTTTAATATAAAAGGTTTTATACTATTCTTTTTCTCTATTTTGTTTTCCTCACCTATAATTTCTGTCATTAGACACCAACTTTTCTCTTCTATACTCATCTTTTTTATTTAAGGTCCTGTTATTCATTGTTAAACTTTAACTATTATATCAACACAACAATAGATTTCAATCCAAACTTCAAATTTCAGACAAACATTTACTTATCTGACTTGTAGCTCATACAAAAAAGCAAACTTTTAAAAGTTTGCTTTTTCAAGAAATCATTATTAGTCATACTGTTTTTTAATAGTTTTATATATTCTTACCTTTTTCAATACAGTTTTAGGTACTTGGAAAGTGGCTGTGACAACCCCTGGATGGCGTCCGATTTCAATGGACCCTGTGATAGTTGCTCTATTTAAAACCTCTGGTTCGCTCATCTCAAATAGCTTCGCAGCTCGACTAATCGCGTTATCAGTCGCCTCATTTAACGTTTTACCAGAACCAATCACCGACACCGGGAATGCATCCTCTACCTGTTTAACACCAAACTCCTCCGCTAGCTCACGTGCGCGACGTTTTTCTTCCTTTGTAAAGGGTTTTGCTGTATAAGGTAAGTCTTCTACATTTGGTAGTAAAATTGGGCCTTCCAAAGCTACTTTCTTCAATACCTTTACTTGAAGCTGCACAATACCCGCTACATCGGTTGTATGTCCTGCAACCTCGCCGTCCCCTTGCATAGCATGCATATCTCCAATATATACACCACCGCCTGGTACCTTGACTGGACAAATAATAGTCGCACCTTCTCGTACTCGGCTGATATCCATATGTCCATCGGTACGATGTATATCCAATTCTCCTTGAGTAAAAGCATATTCATGTGGGGCTCCAATTAAAAATGAACCAAAGTCACCTGCATTATGTGAATCAGGCATCGCTTTAGAAGGGGTTGTCCCAAGCTGACCTAAAAATGGTCGCATTCTCGCCAATACACCTACTAAGTCGCTTGGAGCCAATGCAACAACAGGATTTTGTACAGAATTTTCAGGTGTTCTCATATAGTTTCTAGCATCAAGTGCAATTCGTCTAGCACCCTCTCGTCCAACAGTTACACCCATTTGCCCTTTATGATCAAGTGCCATCGTATAGCCGTTTGTCATTTTAAAGGGTGCCGTTTCTGTATCACATGTAGAACATAGAATTGCATGTGGGCCTATTCCTTTTACAACTGTGCTTGGATGAAGCTTGCCACAGCCCGGACATTTTACTGAAACAAACGGATCACCAATGAATCGATCTACAATTGCTTCATCATGGCCAGACGAAGTTGCAAGAGATGTGACCTGAATAGATTTAATTTTTATAACAATGGCGTCACCCACCTCTGCTCCTTCTACAAACACGGGCTTCGTTACTTCATGTCCTCCACGAATAGTAGGAGTAAGCATGGGTCCCCAACATCCAGGTGTTGTATTGGCAATAATCGTTCCACCATCCTTAAGCGGCCCTAACATCTTCTGTGATGGATCTAAAATACCATCAATAAACTCATTTACGAACAATGTTTCAGCGGCTTGAGGTTGCTGTATAAAATCATCACTTTCTACCTCTTCTTTTTCTAGCACATGCATGTCGTTTGTCATGTTCTAATCACGCTCCTAGAATAATTTTTATGTATATCGTTATATGTTAAAAATGCTCTCTACACTTGCAGAGAGCTATTTTTATCAATTGTTCATATATAAATCAAAAATATGTGAGAAGTCTTCTTTTTTATACTTATCTTTATGATCGATCATCCAAGTATTCGCAAAGCTTGTAATTTCTTTGAATGAAGACGCAGGAGATATATTGTCATTGCCAATTCGACCAAGTGATGATGATGCTATGTTTAAACTTTTTTCCGCTACTTCTAGCTTATAAGCATTGTTCTTTTGTTCATAGCTAATGGCATGTAGTGCTTTATATAAATCTTTAATGTCATCAATAAAGCGTTTATGAATGTCGATGGATAGTGCGGAATTGCCAATTGTAAACTTAATTTCGACATCAAGGTCGATTGTTCCTGCTGTTTCTAGAAAAACTTCTGTCACAGTATACATTGAATAGTCATAGCGTCGCAGTAATCGTTTCTTGCTCATAGCACTTTCGCCATCTACATGAATAATTGCACGATTTGTAAAGCAATACTCATCAGCCTTCGTTTTAATTAAAAAGTAAATTTTTTCATCAATTTCATGTAAGATAAAATCATCTGCATCTGTCTTATCATAGTCCTCTCTTGGCACAACCACCCCAATATCTGAAAGTCCAAGCGCATCTGCTGCTATTTTTTTAAACATCGCCATTCCTCCTAATTTGTAATACTCTTTTTACGCTTTAGAATCTGTAAAGGTTTCACCTTGTAGTGGTTTATATAAAAAATGTACTTCCTCTCTTGTAGAATACAACCCAACATTTCCTCTTTTCTATACATTTCATTTATAATAATTGTCAGTAAAGATTCTTCCAAATCGAAAGGTCGTGTGAACAAGTGCAAGAACCAACCATTTTAGTAGTGGATGATGAGGCAGATTTAGCGAATCTACTAAAAGTAAGCTTACAAAAAGAGGGCTACAAACAAATTTATACAGCTAGTACCATTCGCGATGCTTGGACAAGCTTTCAACAAACAACACCCGATATTATACTTCTAGATGTCATGCTTCCCGATGGTGAGGGTTACGATTTATGTAGACGTATCCGTGAAGTATCCCATGTCCCTGTGCTCTTCATGTCTGCTAAAAATGAGGAAATTGATAAAATTTTAGGACTAGCCATTGGCGGAGACGATTATATTACAAAACCTTTTAGCCCGAAAGAAGTAGCCTATCGTGTGAAGGCGCAATTACGTAGAGCTGGCTATCAAACACAAGATACCATAACGAATATTGTTGAAAAAACACTACAAATTGGACCATTTCAGTTGAATGCCGATGAAACTGAAGTGCATAAAAATGGCGTATTATTGGAGTTAACAGCTAAGGAAATTGGGTTAATGGCGTGCTTTATGAACAATCCCAATCGAATCTTAAGTAAAGAAACATTGTTTGAACGTGTATGGGGAGAGGATTTCTTCGGTTCTGATAACACTGTTATGGTGCATATTCGCCGGTTGCGTGAAAAAATTGAGGAGGATGCCTCTAATCCTCTATATATCACAACTGTAAAAGGACTTGGCTATAAGTTTGTCATGCCCAAAGAGGCACAAGAATGAAGTGGAAATTAACCGCTCGCTTTCTCCTTTCCGTACTTTCTATCGTCATCATTGTTATTTTTGTCAATACAGCTATCTTCATGGGACTCCTTACTTATCGGCTAACAACTGACTCTGAAGGCGTTTCTGCCACCGAAGAGGAAAACTTTGTGCGAGAATTTCAAAAACATATCGAGACAAAAAATGGAGCAACCTCCATACGTGAAGATGGACTCGAACAATTGCATCAAAGAAATGCTTGGATACAATTGCTTGATGAAAATGGTCAAGTGATTGATGCTCATTTTGCACCAGATAAAGCACCATTGCACTATGCACCTATCGACTTAATTCAAGTATATAAATATAAAGAATTCGATTCTGATACTACGGTGTATATTGGCAGTAAGGATCCCTTTAGTTATTTAATTGGTATTAAAGGTAGCGGTGTTACAAGGCTTGTTACGCATGTTTCTGGCACATCACTCTTACAGTTTATAGGGAAATTTGGCCTGTTCATCGTGATTGCTGACTTGTTAGTAGCTACATTAGTAGGATGGCTTTTTGGTCGTACATTAACGAAACCTCTTTATGCGATGATAGATCGCATTCACCATTTAAAGAATCATGATCATACGTCTATTAAGACTCCTGGTGGTGTCTACAAGCCGGTTTTTGAAAACTTAAATGAAGTATCACGAGAATTGGCAGCCCATGAACAGGAGCGAAAGAGACTAGAAATCATGCGTGAAGAATGGATTAGTAATGTCTCCCACGATATGAAAACGCCACTTGCCTCTATTCGGGGTTATGCAGAACTATTGAATGATGCACAAATAACAAATACTGAGCAAATCGAGTACGCAAAAATTATAGAAAAACAATCATTGTATATGCAAAATCTACTGGATGACCTAAATTTAACGATGCGTTTAAGACACCAACAGCTTCCACTTACACTAAATGAAGTGAACATGGTGCCTTTTATTCGCGAGATAGTGATTGAAACATTAAATACCCCACAATATGAACAGGCTAATCTTACGTTTGAGGCGACAACCGAGAACAGTCTGCATCAAATCGATGAACATTTTATGCGCAGAGCTATCATGAACTTTTTACACAATGCATTGCTTCACAATGCTCCCGATGTATCTGTCCATGTGTCTGTTGATGAGCATACTCTAACAATTTCTGATAATGGCAAGGGGATAGCCCCAGAGGATCTAGAACATATTTTTGAACGCTATTACCGTGGCACAAATACGGACAATACTGCGGGTACTGGTTTAGGTACAGCTATTGCTAGAGATATCATTGAGGCCCATGGAGGAACAGTAACCATCACCTCGGAAAAAGGAATAGGTACATGCGTTATTATTGAACTAGAAAAGGGATACCAAATAAATAGTAAACCAAATACAAGTTCGATTTAAGCGTTAAATACTTTGGCACTGCTCTTTCGTGTGGAAAAAAGGAGTCTCAAGTTTTGAGACTCCTACTTGGTGCTATTTCATTTGATCCTGTACTTTAGCAGGTAATTCATGGAATTTCACTTCATCAAATGAAGTAACTTCTGTTTCCTTTTTCACGTAAAGCTTTAAATAAGCATCCTGGCGTAAATTTTTATGAGCGGAAAACTTTAATGTTTTTTCTTCCCCATTTTTATCGTAAGTAGGTAGCTCGTACCAATACATTTTAAAGATTTCACCACTATCTGCCTTATACTCCTCTACCTCACCATCAGCCGTGATATGAACATAGTAGGTATCTTTATTTAATCGGTTAAAATCTACAGTCATCAATACAATCAACCCTGCTACGAATAAGATGAACAATGCACCTATTCCGAAAAATACTTTTTTCATATTAATTCCCCTGTCTCACTATTTTATAAAACGAACGAACGGTAAAGATATAATAAATAAAGTAAATAGCTGAATATGCAATCATCCACAAGATGACTGGTTTTGTAATATTCATGTTAAATAGCTGTGAAAATGCTAGTAATGCAAACACACTATGTGCAATCCCCACAATAAGTGGCGCACTAAAGATAACAGCGACCTGTCCTGCTACTGTCTTTAAGATTTGCTTACTATTTACACCAATTTTATTTAAAATAGCATATTTTTCCTGATCTTCTTCAGCTTCCGTTAAAATTTTGAAGTAGATAATACTGCCCGTTGCTGCTAGGAAAACCAATCCTAGGAAGCTTCCCACAAACAATAGAGCACCAACTGTTGCTAAACTATCCTCATAGCTTTGCGGTACACTAGAAAATGATTCTTGTTGTTCAGAAGACAACTGCTGGTAAATGTCTTTCGACACATCCTGTTGTTTCAAATCATTATCCAATCCAACAACCTGCATCATAATTTCATCGGCATCAGTAGCTTTAAACTCTTGATCATTCACAACGAGAACTGTTCCAGCTGCTATAAAGTTTAACACGCTTTCCGTGTACATCTTCTCTACATGGAAGGAGTCTCCGTTTTGTAGCTTAAAGTCCTCACCTGTAAAATCATGTGAAAATCGTTCATCATAGGCTGCATCAAGTAAAACCGTAGAACCTTCTGGAATGTGTAGCTCTTTATCCTTGCCTTGTAATTTTGCTAAACGATTATAGTCCGATTCCTTAAGTAATGTATATTCGAAAAATGAGAATTCATTATCTACACGTAAATTTTTCACAGCCAGTGCTTCATTATATAAGACATCTTGTTGTGAAAATTCTACTGTCTCGCCTTTCCACATAAATGTGTTTGGCAGCATCTGACGTACAGAAGCTTCTGCATTATAATACATACCGAAGACACCGCCACCTGCTGTAATCGTAGTGGCACTTAAAATTGCAATGATTGACAACGATTTGGCATTGGCTCGAATACGATACAACAATTGAGAAACACCGATTAAATTTAAACCCTTCCAGGACCATGATGTTGCTTTCTTTAATGCTGTTAACACAAAGACACTCACACTATGGAATAGAAGGTATGTCCCTGCAATTGTCACCCCTATAACCATTAATGGCGTACCTAATACCGTAAAGAATCGCCATATTTCACTCGTAAACATATCAGAGGCAGCTGTATAATAACCAAATGCAATAAGTACAGTGCCGAGTAGAGCAGCTACTAATGAAGCACGTGGAATTTGCTCTCCCTGTTTGTCTGCGTGGAATAAATCAATTAGCTTAAATTGATAAATTACACGGTAACCTTGTAAGGATGTGAATAAAAACAGTAGTGCAAAAATGCCCGTTGTATTAATTAGTGCCTCCATTGAAAATGTCAGGCTACCAACCACTTCATAGCCCATTAAGCGTACTAGTATCATTAATAGCCCTTGGGACATAAAGAAACCTAGAAGGATACCAAACATTAGAGAGACAAGTCCTATGACTAAATTTTCAAAAAAGAGCATTAAGCCAATTTTTTGCTTACGTACACCTAGTAACGAGTAAAGGGCTACTTCCTTTTTCCGCTTCTTCATAAAAAACGAGTTGGAATAGGCCATAAAGATGACAATGAAGAACAGAAGTACGACTGACGAGGCACTCATCAATCCTTTAATTTGTTGTGACGATTGCTTTAAGGCTGAAAGGTCATCATTATATTTGAGTGTCACAAACGTAAAGTAAATAACGATACTAAATACCATTGAGGCAATATATAAAAAGTAATTCGATAAATTGCGTTGAATATTTTTACGCGCTAAACTAAATAACGTCATTTACTCCACCCCCGATGCTAGATAGCACCTGCAAGATCTCTTGGAAAAATTGCTTCCTCGTTAGAGTCCCACGTTGAATTTCCTTAGATAGCTGTCCATCCTGAATAAATAGAATGCGCTGGCAGAAGCTAGCTGCAAAGGCATCATGAGTAACCATCATAATCGTTGCGGCTTGAGATTGGTTTAAATCACTTAAGCTTTCTAATAAATCGGTTGCAGATTTTGAATCTAGCGCACCTGTAGGCTCATCGGCAAAAATTAGTTTCGGTTCTGTCACTAATGCTCGCGATGAGGCTGTACGCTGCTTTTGCCCACCTGAAATTTGATAAGGATATTTGTTTAATAAATCACTAATTCCAAACAATGCAGCAATGCGATCAACTCTCGCATTAATAGCCTTTGTCGGCATTTTTGCAATCGCTAGTGGTAAGACAATATTTTCGCGCACTGTTAAAGAATCAAGCAAGTTATAATCCTGGAAAATAAACCCTAAATTATCTCGACGAAAATCTGCTAATTCAGCATCCTTCATACGTGCCAAATTAGTATCTTCAATAATAATTTCACCAGTCGTTGGCGTATCAATCGTTGCTAATACATTAAGAAGCGTAGATTTCCCAGCCCCAGAAGGACCCATTACCCCAACAAACTCTCCCTTTGCTACTTCAAATGATATATTCGATAGCGCTGTAAAAGTATTTGCGCCTTTGCCGTAAGTTTTTCCAACGTTTTGTACCTTTAATAATGGCGTCATATACGCTCACCTCTTCTTTCTGACTTTAGTATACGACCCCAAACTTACAGCAAATTTGTCGCAAGCTTACAGCAACCTTAAATCCACTGCTTTTGGAATTTATAAACAAAAAAAGATTCATACACATGTTGTGCATGAACCTTTCTAATCTATTGAGCTAATACTTTTTGAATATCTTCCTCAAAGCTACTTGGCTTATCTGCTGAGGCGTATCGTCCAACAACCTCTCCATTACGGTTTACAAGGAATTTTGTAAAGTTCCATTTAACACTATTGCCTAAAAATCCTTTGGAGTGGGAAGTAAGATAATCGAAAATAGGATGTGCTTCTTTACCATTCACCTTAACAATTTCATGCATGGGAAATGTCACACCATATGTTAATCGACATTGGGAGGCCGCTTCTTCAGCTGTCGCTAGCTCTTGTTTAAATTGATTTGATGGAAAACCAAGTACAACAAGACCTTGCTCCTGATACTTTTCATAGAGACCTTCTAATTCTTCAAATTGTGGTGTAAAGCCACATTTAGAAGCTGTATTAACAATTAGCATCGGCTTTCCTTTATAACGTTCAAGGCTATAGATAGTACCATCTTCTAAAGTTACATTAATATCATAAATGCTCATCTCTCTACCTCCTATTATAAACGTCCATTCATTCTTGCCACCTGCTGCAAAGGGTCCCAAACACCGTTGAATGGTGGTGCATAGGCCAAATCTAAATCTAGCAAATCAGGTAAGGTCATTTTACTATATAATGCTGTCGCAAACACATCGATACGCTTATCGACTCCCGCTGGTCCCACGATTTGCGCACCCAATAACAATTGATCGCGCTTGCGAACGACCACTTTTATAAACATACGTTGTGCACCGGGATAATACCCAGCTATATGGCGTGCAGACAATTTAAACGCCTCATAGTCAAAACCAAGCTCTTTAGCATCGCGCTCATTAATGCCTGTTGTAGCAATAGTTAAATTGAAGAACTTTAAAATAGATGTGCCCACAATTCCTCTAAACGGAGCAAATTTGCCTGACATGTTGAGTCCTGCTAAACGACCTTGCTTATTGGCAGTTGTTCCTAACGGTATATAATCTAAACGTTCTTTCACAATATTAAAGTGAGTTGCACAATCGCCAGCTGCATAAATATTTTCAAGGGAAGTCTCTAAATGACGATTTACAATGATCGCCCCATTCTTTGCAAGTGCAATCCCAGTATCCTTTAAAAACTGTGTATTTGGTTTTATGCCTGAAGCGACAATGACTAAATCCGTCTCTAGAATGCCGTTATCTGTTATAACACGTTCCACTCGTTTATTTCCTTCAAAAGCCTCAACGCTCGTATTTAATAACAGCTCTACATCGTTCTTTTTCGCTTCCTCATGCACATGCTGAGCAAGTTCTTCATCTAAAATACGGGCCACATGACTTCCGCGCTGAACAAGTCTTACCTTTTTCCCACAGGCATGTATGGTTTCAGCCATTTCTAAACCAATATAGCCACCACCTATGATGGTTACCTGCTCAATCTCTGGTGTTAAATCTGCCATCAAATCTTCCAGTTGAGGAATTGTTTTTACCGTATGGATACCATCTAGCTCATTCCCCCTTTTCACAGGCATGACTGGACTAGCACCTGTTGCAATAAGAAGTTTATCGTAGGTAAACTCAAATTTGTCGCCACTTGCTTGTGTACCTGTAATAACCTTCTTCTCTATATCTACATTCTCTACCTCATAGCCAACTCTTGCATCAATGCCATACTTATCTCGAAAAGTTTCGACATCTCTTGCAATTAAACGTTTGGTTGATGAAATACGACCATCTACAACATAAGGCAATCCACATTGCCCATATGAATAAATAAAACCGCGTTCTAAAGTAGTTATTTCTGCTCCTGGAACATTTCGATAGATTTCCATTGCTGCAGACATACCTGCAGCATCTCCCCCAATGATGACGTATTTCATTCTATAAGCCCCCTTATTTTTTCCTTGTTGCCATTAAATCAGCATATTGATCGATATACAAACGTCGTTTTCCACCACTTACGATGACCCTTACTACATGAACGGCTAATATCATTGTAAGTGTAAAACCTGCTATTGCGGCAAGTAGAGAAATGACAATTTGTAGAACATAAAATGGTGAATCCATATCTAATTGGATGTCTCCTAATGTTGTAATGGCATCTGCTAAACTCAAGGTAGCGATAATAGCAATACAACGACGCCATGATTGCTTTACAATACTATTGCCATTCTTGTTGACCATTGTAAATCGCATCACCTTCATACCAAGCGTTGCGCCATTCATCATACTTGGTATCAAACCAAAGAGTATAATGTACAGAGCCATTTTCACTAAAAATTCAAAAGTACCGCTATACCCTGTCAGAACACCAATAATCACCCAAACCAATTGAGCGATAAATAAATCAATGACCAATGCTAGTAAAATAGAAATCGGCTTAACAATATCATTTTTTTCCATTTCAGCAGCTTTAGCCTCAACCTCTTCATGAGAGGGGAATAATGCCCAAACAATTGGTGCTAAGAAGAAACCTAGGAGCGCACCTACACTGTTTAGTAATAAGTCATCGATATCAAAGATTCGGTATGCGCAATTAAAGATGCCATAAATGCCTGTTCTTTGTGTGACCTCATAAAACAATGTTAGCAAAAAGCTAATTAAAAATGCACGTTTCCAGTACCTTCTTTCTTTAAGAAAATATCGCAAGTAAACGCCGAATGGCATTAATAGTAAGAAATTAAAGAAGGCTTGAAAAAATGCCTGCTGTTTTGTGATAGCAAGCCATGTAGATGGATTTGTGGCAACAACGCCACTATCCTTTAAAACATCATCAACAAATTGAAAAAGTCGCAAATTAGTATGAACGGTGTCTGCGGATTGAAGTGAGCAAGTATCTCTTGTAGACGGAAATGGTAGTAATACTAAGCAAAGCGCAGATAAAAAGTAAAAAATAAATGAGAACATGATAATGGTTTTGGACATCGATAAGTATCCATACTTGCGATACGTATAAATCAGCCATGGTATAAATAGTACAAAGGATAAAATAATGGTTATGAAAAATGCTATAAAAATGGATTGTGTGTACGTTGACATAGAAACACCTCTTTCTATAAATTGCCCTATTTTCTGAACACTAAAACTAAGTTTAGTCCTTCAATCCTACATGTATATTTCATCATGCTTACATAATCCTTAATTCAATAAAAAACAGGTAAAGAATATATACTCTCTACCTGTTACTTACTATGCTTTTGCTATTTCTTCTTTACAGAATGTCAAAATTTCTTCTAGTTCATTATCCTCTAATGCAAAGTCTAAATATTCACCTTCAGCCTTTTCCATGATGAAGTAATTTAATATAAATGGTTCTTCGTTTTTTTCACCAATAAGGACACGAATTTCAATACCAGCTTCGTGGTAAAGCTCATCTTCTTCATCAATTTCTACATCCAGAATAAATTCATAACGCTTACCTTCAATAATATTTGTTGGGTCTAAAATTTCTTCCATTGAGAATTGTGTAATTTCCATTATATTTGCTCCTTTTTCTTTAGCTGTTCTTTTCTATATTAAATCAATTTCAGCATGGGTCAACTAGAAAACCCGTATACACCTGTAGTTAATTATGCCACAATGAAATGGAATTAATTTAGAACTAAATTTCCCTACATACGAGGAGGCTTTTTCATGAAAGAGCTATTATATTATCAAGACGTTATGTTACAAGAGTTTGATGCAACTATTATTAGTAAAGGAACTGATGAATCCGACCGTCATTATGTAGTACTATCGAACACTGCTTTCTATCCAACTGGTGGTGGTCAACCTCACGATACAGGTACATTGAATGCGTTGAAGGTCATAGATGTTGAAAAAGTGAATGATGAAATTCGTCACTATATTGAAGGTGATCTATCAACTTTAGATGGTGTGGTACATGGCAAGTTAAATTGGTCAAGACGGTTCGATCATATGCAGCAGCATGCTGGGCAACATATTTTAACAGCTGCTTTTGTAGAGCTTTTTAATGCGCAGACTGTAAGCTTTCATCTAGGCAGTGAGCAAGTAACAATTGATCTTGCTATAGAAACGATTTCTGAGCAACAGCTTGCAGCAGCAGAAGCAAGAGCCAATGACATTATTCTAGAGAACCGCCCCATTCAAACTACCTGGGTTACAGAGCAAGAGCTGGGCAACTATAATCTTCGTAAAGAAGTCGCAGTGACGGGAGACATTCGACTTGTGATTATCCCTAATTTTGATTACAACGGTTGCGGTGGTACTCACCCTACATCCACAGGGCAAGTTAGTACCATCAAAATATTAGGTACCGAAAAAATGAAGGGTAATGTGCGCGTTTCTTTTGTGTGTGGTCAACGCGTTTTGACTGAGCTTGGCATGCGTAAAAAAATATTAGCGGACGTTGCTCGTCAATTAAGTGTCCCTGAGGTTGAAGCTGCCACAGCACTTTCAAAAGTTTTATCTACTCAAAAAACTACAGAAAAAGCACTCGCTGCTGCGAAAGAGGAATTACTCACGTATGAAGCAAGGGCACTTGTTAATAGCGAAGGTGTAGTAACAGCTGCTTTTAATCAGCGAACAATGCAAGAGCTACAAAAAATAGCACGTTTGATTGTTACGGAACAAAAAGATGTAATAGCTCTACTTGTATCTGAAAATGAAGGCAAACTACAATTCGTCGCAGCAAGAGGGAATAATGTTTCAAAAAGCATGAAGGATGTTGCCCAAAAGGCACTGCCTCTTATTAATGGTAAAGGTGGAGGAAGTGACCAAATGGTACAAGGTGGTGGCGATTGCACCGTTTCGAAAGAAGAATTACTAGCAGCGATGCAAGACGTTTAATTGCATTCTAATAGAGGAGCTGTCATTAATAGACAGCTCCTCTATTATTTAATATTTAAATTTTTGAATGGCTTCATATAAACGTTTTGCCATTTCTGATAGTTTTTCAGTTTGATTGTTCATTACTGCTACCGTCTTCAACTGTTCCGCTGTTGCATCTGTTACCTCATGCACATAATCACTGGCCGCATGTGCAGTAGCTGCCATTTCTTCCATAGACGCGGAAACTTCCTCCGTATTGGCAGACATTTGTTCAGCTGAAGCATTCATTTCTTCAATTTGACCTGCTATTTCTCCTACTGCTTGAACCATTTCCTCGAAGCGTTCTCCTACTGCCTCAATGGAAGCTAAACCACGCTCAACATTATCTTCACCAGATTCCGCTGCTTTTACTACTTCTAATGTATAAGATTGAACTCTTTCGATGAGCACATTAATTTTAGTAGCTGATTCTGCTGTTTGCTCCGATAGCTTGCGAACTTCTTCTGCTACAACGGCAAAGCCTTTACCAGCATCTCCAGCCCGTGCTGCTTCAATAGAGGCATTCAATGCCAATAAATTTGTTTGATCGGAAATATCGGTAATCATTTTTGAAATTAAGCTAATTTCTTCTGACTCTTTTTCTAGTTTGTGAATAATTGTTAGTTCATCTGTTGTGCCTTGCTGAATATCATTCATACATAGAACGGATTGTTGAACTGCATGATTGCTTTCACTAATTTTCTGGGAAATAAAATCTGTATTACAAGCAATTGAGGAGGCAACTTCAGCTACATTTTGTATCCCTATCGCCATTTGTTCCATTGCTGAGGCACTTTCCTCTGCCATCACAGTTTGGCTTTGTGCCCCGCGATCTACTTCACTTATTGCACCAGCAATTTGCTTTGAACGCTTTGTTACTCCATTTACATCCCCCATTAAATCACACGCAGCTTCATTCACTGCCGTTGCTTCTTGACTCACTTTGGCTATCATTTCCCGCATATTATCAGTCATGCGATCTAATGCACGTGCCATCGTTCCCATTTCATCAATACGTTTCAAATATTTTTCTGGAATCTCCTGTGTAAAGTCTCCTTTCGATAAGCCCTCACTAATGCGAAGTACATGTTGAAGTGGTCTACTAACAGAGCGAGAAATGGCAAATGAGATGCATAGCCCAAGTATCGAAACAATGATCGTAGTGACAATGAAGTTGGTCTTAAGCTTAGAAAGCCCTGAAAGCATCTCATCTTCTAGTGCGATGACCCCCATTTTCCAACCATTATCAAGGGTATGATAGCCCATTAGACTAGTTCCTGTATCTTCCATTTCAAAAGAAAAATAACCGTTATCATTAGTAATCATTTCTTTAGCAGCCGTTGCTCTTCCTGTCTTAATACCTGTTTCATCTGCTTCCTTAATTGGATTGTATTGCTCCTTCACATACGAGTGATTATTATGTCCAATAATTGTTCCGTTAGCGTCTAACATAAATGCATAGCCACTGTCTCCAACCTTAATGTCTTCTACAATTTTAGATAGGTAATAGCCGTCAATACGTGCTAATAATAAAGCTTTTTCACCTGTCACTGTATCAATTGGTGAAACAATTAAAATGACTGGTTCACCTGTTACACGACTAATCGTAATTTCTGACATGACAGATTTACCGGTAAAACCTTCTTTTACGTAATCACGATCCCCTAGTTCAGCTGTTGTATCATCCAGATAATGGGCAACTCCATTAGCATCGATAATGCCAAAACCTAAATAATTCTCATTACTGGCAAGACGTTTCGATAGATACTGCTTTTGCTTTTCAAAGTCCATGCTCCGAACTGCCTCTTGCTCTGCAATTGCCTCCACCTCCACTAGTGTTAATTGGAAGTGTTCTTCTATGTATTGAGAAACATCCACTGCTCTAGATACCAAATTAGATTCCACTTGCTCATTCACGGCTTTTGTACTATTTATCCAAGTAGATAGCCCAAGCGTGCCACATGTTACAAATACAAGAGCTATAATTGCAACAATTAATTTACCGCCAATACCTTTTAACCACATTTCTCTTTTTCTCACTTCTTCCATTTTTAGCTATACAATCCGCATATTTTCACATAACTTCAGAGTAAAGTCACTAAAAGTAGAAGTCAACAAAAGTTTTCCAATATGATTAATAAATGTATAATAATACCATTTACACTACCTTTATAGTGCTAACAATTTTCTACAAAATTTTCAATTCATAGATCCCTCTTGTCATTTAAAAGGAGAGTACATCAAGCTAATGGAGGAAATTAAAACATTTTCCAACAAAAATTGATTATAATTCACATTTTTTGCTGATTATTAAAGATAGGATCCGTTTAACACATTTTGAGGGGAGGATTTCCATGAGTTCAGACAAAAATAATGTTTCTCGTCGAGACTTTTTAAAAACTACAGGTATTGCTGCTGGTACATTAGTCGGTGGTGGTTTAATTGGAGGATTAGTTGGTTACAACATCAATGGTAAAGGTACTTCTACCCTAGAGCATGGTGGTCATGAAACAACGAATGAGGCCACAGGCTCCCCAAAAGCTAAGATGTTTTTCAGAAATGAAAAAGATTTTAGTATCTTATCAAAGGCCACGGAACGTATCTTTCCAGAGGACGATTTGGGACCAGGGGCTATTGGTTTAGACGTTCCCTATTTTATCGATCATCAACTTGCAGGAAATTATGGGAGTAACTCTAAAGAATATATGCAAGGTCCATTTGATGTAGGTGCCCCAACTCAAGGCTACCAGAGCCGTTTAACGCGAGCGGAAATTTTTAGACAGGGTATTCAAAAAATGGAGGATGAAGCAAAAAAGCGTTATAAGAAAAGCTTTAACGATTTAGATGGCAAACAAATGGATGAAATATTAACTGCCTTCCAAAAAGGTGACATAGAAATGGTTGGGGTTACTTCCGCGTTCTTCTTTACATTATTACGAGCAGCAACATTAGAAGGAGCTTATTCTGACCCTATGTATGGAGGAAATCGCAATATGGATGGCTGGCGTATGAAGGGCTTCCCTGGTCACCAGATGGCGTATATTACACAAATAGAAGATGCCAAGTTCCAAAAAATTGAGCCTAATCCATTAGGCAACCATTAAGGGGGGATAAAAAATGGCTAAAACATTACCGAGTGTAGACGTAGTAACAGTTGGTGTAGGTTGGACTGGCGGTATCGTTGCTGCAGAATGTGCTAAAGCTGGCTTAAAGGTAGTCGGTTTAGAGCGAGGTCAAAAGCGTGGGACTGAGGATTATTTAAATGTTCATGACGAATACCGTTATGCCATCCGATATGATTTAATGCAAAATCTTTCTAAAGAGACCGTAAGCTTTCGTAATGATCGCAATATGAAGGCATTACCAATGCGTCAGCTTGGCTCCTTCCTACTTGGAGAGGGTCTGGGTGGATCAGGGACACACTGGAATGGCATGACTTATCGATTTTTACCCTATGATTTCCAAATCAAAACATTAACAGATAAACGTTATGGACCTAATAAGCTGGGACCGGATTATCTGATTCAGGATTGGGGCTTAACATATGATCAGCTAGAGCCCTATTTCGATAAGTTCGAGAAAACAGCTGGTATTTCGGGTGATGATAAAAATAAATTTAGTGGAAAGCGTTCGAATCCCTATCCAACACCGCCTATGAAAAAAACGCCTATGCTTGCACAATTCGAAAAAGCTGCAACAAACCTGAAGCTAACACCTTATATGGTTCCATCAGCTAACGTATCAGAGGTTTATAAAAACCCAGATGGCGAAACGATCAACGCTTGCCAATATTGTGGTTTTTGTGAACGCTTTGGATGCGAATATGGTGCAAAGTCATCTGCAGAAATTACAGTTGTCCCTACAGCCCTGAAGACAGGAAATTTTGATTTACGCTTCAATTCCAATGTTGTTGAAATTTTAAAGCAAGGTAACAAGGCTACAGGTGTAAGATATATCGATACTGTTTCGGGAGAAGAATTCATTCAGCCAGCTAATGCTGTTGTATTAACTAGTTATGTCTTTAATAATGCCAAGCTATTAATGGTTTCTGACATTGGTGAAAGATATGACCCTACTACTGGCAAAGGAACACTTGGCAGAAACTATTGTTATCAAATCTTGCCTGGTGCCGCTGGGTTCTTCGAGGAACAATACAATACATTTATGGGTGCAGGTTCGTTAGGCATGTGTATAGACGATTACAATGGGGATAATTTTGACCATAGTGATTTAGAATTTATTCACGGAGGTAATATTGCGCTTACACAGACAGGTACACGACCAATCGGCTCAAATCCAACCCCGCCTGATACGCCTACTTGGGGACCAGAATTTAAAAAGCAATCTATTTATTACTATACACGTTCATTTGGGATTGGTGCGCAAGGAGCATCTATGCCACATAAGGAAAATTATATATCATTGGACCCTACCTATAAGGATGCTTACGGGCTACCATTAACTCAGTTAACATACAATTTTACTGATCAAGATCGAGCTCTTCATAAATACATCTCTGCACGTGCAGCTGACATTATGAAGGAAATGGGTGCAAAAACAATTGTCCCTAACGCGGAAATTACCGATTACAATATCGTACCTTACCAAACGACGCATAATACTGGTGGTACGGTGATGAGCTTAACACCAGAACAAGGGGTTGTGAATAATTACTTACAGCACTGGGATGTTGATAACCTTTTCGCAGTAAGTGCAGGCAACTTTGCACACAATAGTGGTTATAATCCAACAGGCACATTAGGGGCACTTGCCTACCGTTGTGCTGAAGGAGTCATCAAATACAGTCAATCAGGTGGTTCATTAGTATAAAAAAGCATTCTAAAGGAGGCAAGACTTATGGGAGGTCTAGGAGCAATTGGAGTACCTGGATTAATCATTATTTTAGTGATTGTATTAATTGTATTTGGCCCAAAAAAATTACCAGAAATCGGTGGAGCGGTTGGTAAAACGTTTGCAGAATTTAAAAAGTCTACTAAGGGACTTATGGATGATGAAGATGATACCGTGAAAAAGGTCGAAAAAAAATCTGATGCTTCGTAGGAGGGTTTCCTATGGATCCATATGAAGACGGAAAAAGAAAATATTTAAGCCCTTTAGATAAACCACAAGCCGAGCCTCCAAAACCAGTGGAGGCTTTAGTTGAAATACCTAATGTAGCAATTGAAGAGGATCATGTGTCAGATGAACCCCTGATACCTGTTACCTCATTATTGGAGCATCTTAGTGATTTACGTAAGCAAATTATCAAAGGGTTAACTGTTTTTATTTTATTTTTCATTGTTGTCTTTTCTACTATTAATATTTGGTTTCCATTCATAACGCGAGGTCACTCACTCGTTATTTTAGGACCGCTAGAAGTAGTTAAATTTTACATGACAATTTCAACTACTTTAGCTTTTGGTTTTGCAATGCCTTTCCTCGTCCACTTTCTATGGAGCTTTATTAAACCAGGCTTAAAAGAAGAGGAAAGTCGATTTTTAGGCCTCTATGCTCCAATCATGTTAGTTCTATTTTTAGTAGGAGTAGCTTTTGGTTATTTCGTCGTAAACCCACTTAGCTATACATTCTTAGTAAGCATTGGGGCTACCAATTTCGATGTAATGGTATCAGCAAATGAATATATGCACTTTTTAATCATGACTACAGTACCGCTTGGTCTATTATTTGAGTTACCGATTGTTGCCCTATTCTTATCAGCCATTGGTGTACTGACTGCTGAATCCATGAAAAAAATACGAGGCTGGTCTTATATCACAATGGGCGTAGGCTCCGCTGTTATCACGCCCCCAGACTTTATAAGTCAATTACTCGTATTAATACCGATGATTATTTTGTATGAAATAAGTATTTACCTCGTTAAACGTATAGAACGCAAACAAATTGAAAGCACTGCGTAAATTTTACGCAGTGCTTATTTTTTCTTTAGATCCATCACAATAATTTCTGGTAGATTAAAAATGCGATATGGTACTGAGCTATTACCTAACCCTCTACTAACTACCATTCTCGTCGCGCCTGCTTCGTAGACACCAGCTGTATATTTTGGAAACAGCCCCTGTCCTGGTGCAACAAGTCCTCCAAGCCCAGGAATACGAACTTGCCCACCATGCGCATGCCCCGAAAATACTAAATTTATGTGATAATTTACATACGTATTAAATATTTCTGGTCTATGTGCTAGTAACAACTTAAACATATCGTCTGGCAAATAGGCCGTTGCAATGTCCAGCATATCTTCTGTTGTTCTACCCATTAACGGATCCTCAATACCAACAATCGCCAAGCGCTCCCCGTCGCGCTCTAACACGGTCGATTCGTTGGCCATAATATGTACCCCTAACGATGACAGCGCCTCATAAATTTCTTTCACCTTATTTGACGCTACCTCATGGTTTCCTAGTACATAATAAACATCCGCTATTTTAACTAGTCCTTCCACTGCTTGTAGACTTTGTTTTAAATTATAGCGATTACTATCGATCACGTCACCTGTGATAAAAATATAATCAGGCTTTGTATCCTTTACCTTAGCAATCAATTTTTGTTGCTTGTCACCAAAGACAGCGTCATGTAAATCCGAAACTTGTACAATGCGTAGCCCATCAAAGCTGTCAGGCACACTTTCTGATTCAAACACATGTTTACTTACGACTAGCCAGTGATTGTTTACGTACAAAAAAATGACTATAAAAACAACAAAGAAGATACCATATAATAATTTTTTCAATCGCAATCGCTCACTTTGTGGCTACTTTTTTCAGAAATAATTCTGACTTTCTTATTATAAGCAAAAAACAGAGTGATTGTAAGTATATGCACTTTAAATACACAAAATGCACAAATACACTTAACTTAAAATTTTTAGCAGTAGATTATGATACACGGTTTAATCTATTTTTCGTTAACTATTGGCATGCTATATTATGGGTAGAAAGGCATGTTTTATTATCCACTCATAATACATCACGATTTGGGAAATGCATCTCATTTACTAAAGTGCGAGAATACTAATAAACTTAAATCAGTTAAAGGAGAAAAAATTGCTGTACTGTAGGTAATGATCCAATTAGATTGGACGGTAAACGGTGTTTTACTACCTAATAGATTACATAATTTTCAGAATTGAATAACTTTAGAGTCCAGCTTCCATTGCTAAGTATAAAATTGATGACGAAAAATTTATTAAGTACAGTTGCGCTACATAATATTCTAAATTTAGATGTTAAGAGGTGAAAAAATGTTAAAAGCCATCATAGTTGATGATGAAATTTTAGCAATCAATTTATTAGAAGCTACGTTACATGATAATAGCGCTGTTACTATTATCGGAAAATTCGTAAATCCACTAGAAGCTATAGCAAAGATCCCTATACTCAAACCTGATATTCTTTTTTTGGATATAGATATGGCGGAAATGAATGGTATTGAATTTGCTAGTAAGATTGCAGACTTTCCTTTTTTAATGGATATTGTATTTGTCACTGCCTATGAGCGTTTTGCAATAGAAGCTTTTAATGTACAGGCTGTTGACTATATTTTAAAGCCTATTGAGAAAGAACGTTTAATGAAGACAATCAAGAGAATATCCATGCGTAGAAAGCAATTTCCAGTAAAAGCTGCTGTACACCATATAGAGGAAGATGCTCATATAATAGAGGATTTTCAATTTCATGTTCATTCCGGAAGAGTATATATCGGTAACACAGCATTGGCCTTATCTACAAAGGAATTTCAAATTTTTTTCTTTCTAGCTCAACGACCAGGACAAATTTTTCCCCCATCAGAGCTGTATAAGCTTATTTGGGCAGAGGAAAGTATTGGGCATACACAGGCATTGAAGGTTCATATTAGTAATTTACGAAAAAAGCTAGAATCCGTTGCTGGCCATAGAGCAAAGATTATAACAGTGAGGGGTTCGGGATATAAATTCCTTTTCGAGCCATGAAAAAGAAGGGCACTGCGATTACATTCGAATCGCGTACCCTCTTTTTGGTTATTTTTTTGCGGCTTCTTGAATCTCATAAAATGCCCAATGGTGTTTTGGAACATCTTTAAATAATGGTATTTGATCTTCACTGAAGACTTGGCGTTCAAACAGTCGATTTAATACCTTCACTGCTTGTGCACGTGTTAAAAATCCATCTGGATTGAATGTATCGGCTGTTATTCCTGTCATAATTTCCGCTGCATTGACAGTATCAATTGCTTTCACTGCCCAATGATGGACGCTCACATCTTTGAATGCTGGACTTTGTGAGGTTGATGGACAGAAATCGGCATCAGGACGTTCTACACATTGCTGTTCTATCCAGCGGGCAGCCACTGTAGCTATCTGTGCACGCGTAATCAAGCCGTTTGGATTAAAGTTAGTTGCTGTAACCCCTTTAAACAGACCCTTCTCCTTCGCAAATTCGATTGCATCTTTAGCATCATGTTGGAATGTGTCTGTATAGGTTGCCTTTGCTTGCGGTATGGCATTACCTGTTAATTGACGAGCAAACATACTTGCCATCTGTGCCCTTGTAACAGGAGCATTCGGACGGAAGGTACCATCTGGATAGCCTTGAATGTAAGGTAGATGTGTAACACCCTCAGTAGTTGGCTCCTTCACTTCTTCCTTCTCTGGTAAGTAGAGAATGGAGAAGGTGGAGAATTTATTCACCTCAAACTGTAAACCTGTTATTCCCTTTTGATATTCTACAACCTTCCCTCGTACAACTTCTTTTGTGCCATCACTATGCTCGATATAAATAGCCAGATGATTGAGCTGTTCCTGTGTAATATCTGTAGGTAATGGAAGAGTTAATAATACAGGTCTATTCTGCATATTAGTCTCAATTTTCATGGGTTGCCCTAATACTTTACTAAATGAACTATTAGCTATTTCTTGCACAATTGACTCTTTTTTTGCACGTTCTTCAACCTGTGATTGTTCAGCTTGTCCCTTTAAAGGAATTAATCTAAAGTATAAATTATCACTAAACGTTGCCAATGATTCATTGGAGACATTGACACTTACATCATAAGCTGATATTTCTAAATTTAAAAGACTTTCTTTTAGTAGAGTAACAATATTATTAGGTATAGATATGTCCACTTGCTTTACATTATCTTGCGAATTAGGAATAACAATACGAGCTTGATCCGATTTTTCTTCTTTTAATTTATTGATAGTTTCTAATACACTTGCTTCTGTAAGAATTACTTCATCTTTCACCAATCCATCTACATCTACTAATCGCTTAATAGTTGTTTTAGAAACGGCTTTTCCATTACTCGACTCCACATTTACAGTAAAACTCTCTGTAGAAGAAGGTGGAGAGGATTCTGATGTAGAGGTATTTTCACTATTAGTAGAAGTATTCTCCTTTGTCACTACAATTGTATAAAGTTTTTGACTACCATCTTCAGCCGTTACCAAAATTTTTATTGTATTGACACCTGTTACAAGCTTTATCGGCTCTTCAACTGATCTCCCATTTATTGTGATTTCAGCTTTTTTATCCTCAGCTAATGGATTAACAAATATACTATCTACTCTAGAAGTAACAATAGCGGTATATGACATTGTATTTTTATTAAATGCCATATTTAATGCTCCCTGTGAAATTGTCAAATCCTTTAAAAAGGCATTATGGCTTTTAGATAATGCAATTACATCAATGGTGAAGCTTTTAGTATCCACAAAATTACCGATGAAAATTTGTGCTGTCAACGTAACCTTTTGATTTCCTGTGGAGATAGTAGGGCGAACAACGCTTCCATTATTTTGAACTACCTCAGGTTTGTCAGATATCCAATTAATCGTTGTTCCATTATCCCCGATAATTGGTAAAGTAAGGTTTTTAGTGACATTTGCTGAGGTATCACCCTGAGCATATTGAATATTAAGTGTCTCTTTATCCAGTTGTACCTTTTGAACAAGTATACTGGATACTTTGCTATCTAACACAGACTGTAAAGTTTCTATAGACTCATATCCTTGATTAGGACGGGCAAGTAGAATTTGCTTACAAACTTCATCTTGATCTTCAATAGTGAGAAGATTGTAGTTATTATAATTTAAATGATCATCATCAATGAACACTGTCCATAGTGTTAATGAGTCTGTCGTACTGTTAACATTAATAAGATAAGAACGATTATTGACTGCATTTAAGTATGTTTGTCTTAATGTACTTGTAGATGTATATCCACTTTGTGGTCTTTCATCTATTAGCTTATTAGCTAAATAGTTTTGGTCTGCTAATTTAAAGCTTTGAAATAATTCATTAGCTTTAGCAGTATAATGTAATACACTCCAGTCAGTAGTCATTGCCAACTTCATTTCTTCCGTATTAGTGGCAGTATTAAATGAAGTTAGACTACTTTTTGCTGCTACAGATGATAAAGGTAGCAAGCAAGCAACTAAGGTAAATATCATAATTAAGTTTAGTATTTTTCTTTTAGAATGTTGAATAAAAATCACCCTTTCCTCGTTAGAATATAGTTTAGTAATGTCCGATAGTAGAAAAGTCGTCTTTAGGTAATAAAGTCCACTCTAAAATATTGAAATTTGTAGAACCTGATTGCAATCTTTTATCTCTAATATAACCTCCATTACTTTCCAATATAGCGGTTGTCGAATCTTTTGTTCCTAATATATCAACAATATTCCCATTACTGTCTTTTAAAGTAATTGACACCGTTATTTTAGAAGCATCTCTAAAAATAAATTCTTCGTTGTAATAATATGATAAGGTAATATCCATAAAATCATAAAAATAGGGATGAATCACTACAAAATTCATATTTGGATTTACTAAAGATATATCTAATTCTTGAACACTATGCTGCATTGAAATTAAATTATATTGCTGTATCTCTAATTGATAACCATATAGAGGAGATGTAGTAGGATTATATATTTCTAGGACATCATTATAGTTTCCACTTTGTACAAAATCAGATATAAAAATACTTGGAGCATCTACAGTGAATATAAAACTTGTAGATTCTAGCCCTCCTTTGCCATCATCTGCTGTAATAGTAATAATACTTGTCCCTATTGCTTTTTGTGTCATGTTAAGGGTTGTACCATTTAAACTAGCCGTAGCTACCCCACTATTACTAGAACTTACAGCTAATGTTAACGAATCGTTATCAGCATCTGAAAATACATTACCTACATCAATACTCCAAGGTATACCACCAATAGTTGCTCGTTGATTTCTAACCGTCTGAGCTACAACTGGCGAGTTATTCACTGTAGGATTGTCTATGGTAACTGTAAAGCTAGTTGATACTTTCCCTCCTTTGCCATCATCCGCTTGCACTGTAATTGTATTAAGCCCTACTGCTAACGGCAAAATAGTTATTATTTGCCCACTTATTTGAGCTGTAGCAACAGTTTCATTGCTTGAGTTTACTTCTATTGTAAGAACATCATTATTTGGATCCGAAAAAATATTACTAACATCTATTGTTAGTACATTTCCCACAGTACCTGTTTTGTTATTAATTGTTTGTTCGACCACAGGAGGCTGGTTAGGTGGAATTGTAACTGTTAATTTAAAGGTTGTAGAGACAATTCCTCCATTACCATCATCCGCTTGTACAGTGATTATACTTTGCCCCACAGCCAGCGGTACAATAGTTATCATTTGTGAATTCAATTGTGCTGTAGCTACAGTTTCGTTACTTGAATCTACATCTAATGTCAAGTTATCGTTATCTACATCAGTAAAAACATTGCTTGTATCAATTAATATTGGAGCTCCCCCTACGTGTCCTATGTGGTCATTTATTATTTGAACAACGGTAGGTAAGTTATTCAACTTGGGTAAGACCTCTACCTCAAAACTACTACTAGCTCTCCCTAATTTCCCATCATCAGCACTAACTTTTATTCTTGTTTTTCCTGGGGATAGGGCCTCTAGTGTTAATAGATTTGAGTTAATTTCGGCTGTTACTACCTCCACAGAATCAGGAATAGCTTTAAATATTAATGAATCATTATCAGCATCATAAAATAGCTTACTTACATCAATCACGATATCTGCTTGATCAAGTGTCATTGTTTGCTTCTGAATTCTTTCTGAAGCTACCACAACAGGTGGATGATTAATAGAAGTTGCATAAGTTAATTGTGCTTGAAAACAAAAACTAAAGATTAAAGTTAGCAAAATAATTTTCTTAGTACAATTTTTACTACGTGTATTTTGACGCAAAATCGTTTCCTCCCATATATGTAAAATAATTAACATTACTCTCCCTTTCGCTATGACTTTCAACTCACATAAAATTATATAATAGAACTAAAATCCTAACTACAAAATTCATTAATGATAAAAGTTAATTTTTCTTAACCTTTATTTATCAAAAAAAGGTTATTCAATATTGCTAGCAATATTGAATAACCTTATATTATTTTTTTATCTATTTTTCATGAATATGCTTTACTGCGGCTTCTTGAATCTCATAAAATGCCCAATGGTGTTTTGGAACATCTTTAAATAATGGTATTTGATCTTCACTGAAGACTTGGCGTTCAAACAGTCGATTTAATACCTTCACTGCTTGTGCACGTGTTAAAAATCCATCTGGATTGAATGTATCGGCTGTTATTCCTGTCATAATTTCTGCTGCATTGACAGTATCAATTGCTTTCACTGCCCAATGATGGACGCTCACATCTTTGAATGCTGGACTTTGTGAGGTTGATGGACAGAAATCGGCATCAGGACGTTCTACACATTGCTGTTCTATCCAGCGGGCAGCCACTGTAGCCATCTGTGCACGCGTAATCAAGCCGTTTGGATTAAAGTTAGTTGCTGTAACCCCTTTAAACAGACCCTTTTCCTTTGCAAATTCGATTGCATCTTTAGCATCATGTTGGAATGTGTCTGTATAGGTTGCCTTTGCTTGCGGTATGGCATTACCTGTTAATTGACGAGCAAACATACTTGCCATCTGTGCCCTTGTAACAGGAGCATTCGGACGGAAGGTACCATCTGGATAGCCTTGAATGTAAGGTAGATGTGTAACACCCTCTGTAGTTGGCTCCTTCACTTCTTCCTTCTCTGGTAAGTAGAGAATGGAGAAGGTAGAGAATTTATTCACCTCAAACTGTAAACCTATTATTCCCTTTTGATATTCTACAACCTTCCCTCGTACAACTTCTTTTGTGCCATCACTATGCTCGATAAAGATCGCCAAATTGGCAAGTTGTTCATCTGTTAAATCTGTAGGCAACGGCAATGTTAATTTAACAGGACGGCTTTGCATATTGGTTTCAATGCTCATTGGACGACCAAGTAACTCTACAACCGCACCTTCTACCAATTGCTGCACAACGGTTTCCCTTTTGGCTTGTTCTACAATCTCTAGCTGTTTATCATGCCCTTTTATCGGAACGAGTCGGAAGTATAGATTTTCACCAAACATTTCCAATGAAGTTTTTGGCACTTCAATTCTAACGTTATCGGTAACAATTTCGAGATGGACTGCCCCATTTTGAAAAAGTGACAGCACATGTTTAGGAATGGACACTTGGACTTGATTTACTTGATCCTTCTCGTCTGGGATAATAATCCTTGCTTTATCATTTCCTTGTTCCTTTAATTTTCTAATTGTCTCTGTTGCACTCTGTGCCGTTAATGTCACTTCATCGTTTATAGTGTTATCGACATTTTTTGTTCGTTTTATTGTTGTTTTAGAAACTAGGTCACCATCACCAGACTCAACATCTACCACAATTTCCTCTACATTGGTTGAAGGTGTTGATGAACCAGAATCAGGATTTGGTGAAGGCTCAGTATTGCCCACACCTGTATTATTACTAATCCATTTTGCATAGATCACTGTGTTTGCTGTAATTGCAGTATTAAAATTATATGGTGTTGTGTAGGCATTACTTGTATACCAGCCACCAAATGTATAGCCCGCTTTCGTTGGCGCTTTCGTTGGCTGACTTGCTTTTCCTTCATGTACTACCGTCTGATTAGAGACAGCACTTCCTCCGTCTACATCAAAACTTACCGTATGTGTCACAGTCACTGGATTCCATTTTGCATATAATATGATGCTTCCACTACCCATTATGAAAGTTGAAGCTGGTGCATAATCTGTTCCAGTTCCATCTGCTTGCGTGTTCCAGCCCTCAAACGTGTAACCCACTTTTACTAGATTTCCTATATTACCTAGAACTGTTACAGTTTCTCCTTGCTCATACGTTTCACTATCTGTTGGAACTGTGCCCCCTGTGTTTGTATTGCCGTTGTAGGTGATAGTAATAGTTTGTGCTGAATTTACTATTACAGGAACTACATTACTTGTCGCGGTAGCAGTTGGATTGCCACTTACTCCACTATTCGTGTTCGTCACTACTACATAGTAGTACAACGTGCCTGCTGTAGAGGTTGGGGCTGCATAGGTCGCATTTGTTGCTCCGCTAATTGGAGTTCCTCCACTCGTGCTATTCGTCGTATTGCTGTACCATTGGTAACTCAGGGTTCCTCCATCACTTACACTTGCCCCTACACTTAACGTCGGATTTGTAGCTCCTTGGTTCACAGTCGCTCCCGTTGGCTGCGTCCCGATTGCTGGTGTCTCAGCATCTACTAACGCATTCACTGTTACCCCTACTACATTACTTGTCGCAGTAGCAGTTGGATTGCCACTTACTCCACTATTCGTGTTCGTCACTACTACATAGTAGTACATCGTGCCTGCTGTAGAGGTTGGGGCTGCATAGGTCGCATTTGTTGCTCCGCTAATTGGAGTTCCTCCACTCGTGCTATTCGTCGTATTGCTGTACCATTGGTAGCTCATGGTTCCTCCATCACTTACACTTGCCCCTACACTTAACGTCGGATTTGTGGCTCCTTGGTTCACAGTCGCTCCCGTTGGCTGCGTCCCGATTGCTGGTGTCTCAGCATCTACTAACGCATTCACTGTTACCCCTACTACATTACTTGTAACTGGTGCAGTTTGATTGCCACTTACTCCACTATTCGTATTTGTCACTACTACGTAGTAATACATCGTACCTACTGTAGAGGTTGGGGCTGCATAGGTCGCATTTGTTGCTCCGCTAATTGGAGTTCCTCCACTCGTGCTATTCGTCGTATTGCTGTACCATTGGTAGCTCAGGGTTCCTCCATCACTTACACTTGCCCCTACACTTAACGTCGGATTTGTGGCTCCTTGGTTCACAATAGCTCCCGTTGGCTGCGTCCCGATTGCTGGCGTCTCAGCATCTACTAACGCATTCACTGTTACCCCTACTACATTACTTGTAACTGGTGCAGTTTGATTGCCACTTACTCCACTATTTGTGTTTGTCACTACTACATAGTAATACATCGTGCCTACTGTAGAGGTTGGGGCTGCATAGGTCGCATTCGTGGCTCCGCTTATCAAGGTTCCTCCACTCGTGCTATTCGTTGTGTTACTGTACCATTGGTAGCCCAGGGTTCCTCCATCACTTACACTTGCCCCTACACTTAACGTCGGATTTGTGGCTCCTTGGTTCACAATAGCTCCCGTTGGCTGCGTCCCGATTGCTGGCGTCTCAGCATCTACTAACGCATTCACTGTTACCCCTACTACATTACTTGTAACTGGTGCAGTTTGATTGCCACTTACTCCACTATTCGTGTTCGTCACTACTACATAGTAATACATCGTGCCTGCTGTAGAGGTTGGGGCTGCATAGGTCGCATTTGTTGCTCCGCTAATTGGAGTTCCTCCACTCGTGCTATTCGTTGTGTTACTGTACCATTGGTAGCTCAGGGTTCCTCCATCACTTACACTTGCCCCTACACTTAACGTCGGATTTGTGGCTCCTTGGTTCACAGTCGCTCCCGTTGGCTGCGTCCCGATTGCTGGTGTATCGGCATCTACTATTTCGCCAGCTGGAGACCCCCATAATTCGAACTCATAAATATTTGTTGGATTTGGTTTTCCAGCCTCAGCCATTAGAGGCTCGACATTTGTTACTTTTATGCGGAAATATTGATATGTCACCGTAGGGGAAAGCGATTTATTAATAGTGACTGTATATCCATTTTGATCAATTGTAGTATTATTTAAAGAAGAATCAATAGGAGTAAAAACATCTCCATCCTTACTGGCTTCTAAATAAACATCTTTGAATTGATAATTCTCTGTCATTGAAAAAGCAATAACTTTCCAACGCTTAATTATATGAGGACTCCCTAAATCAACCATTAACCAAGCTGGATTGGTTTCTGAAATAGGTTCACTACTTGGAGAATCATTTGTAGTCCATGAATACCATGAGGTTGTTTCGTCACCGTCAACAGCGTTACCACTTACTCCCCATTCTTCTTCGACTTCACTTGATACTGTAACTGCTTTCCCTAACGCAACATTCTCACCCCCTGTATCTGAACTAGCACTTACTTCCATACCTGCAAATACACCAAAAGAAATTAAATTAAAAAGCAATAAACCAACCACAAAGACAGAAGTAATTTTCAACCGCTTTTTATTTTCCATTCAATCCTCTCCTCAAAATAAATTTAGCTCCTTGATTGTAAGGATTGTTTATACAAATCAAGATTTGAATTCCAATATATAAGCACTTTAAAAATTTGTATTCTCACTATTAAAGACCCATTTAAGAATGTCCAAAATGCTATGAAAATATGAAACTATATGTTGTGTTTATCAAATAATTAGCGTTATAAAATTTTTAGTTTACTTGCTAAAATGGCCTCATCGGATAAATACCCTGGTAACATATAATATAATTTATAACCAGATAAGGTTGCATATTCGCAATCGGAGTGCCGGATCCTGTTATACCAGTATTTACTGTTCCTGTTACCGTCCCATTCACCGTTCCTGTTACTGTTCCCGTTACTGTTCCTGTTGCATTCACCGAATCATTCTGAAGTGTAGTATCGGGTGAATTCGTGCTGTATATGTTTACATCTTGATTAGTAGCCGTTTTTGCTACACCTAAACATTTATTTGAACCTGGCACAGATGTCGTATTCCCTGGTACCGTGGTTGCATTCTTAGGTAAATTCACAGTTACTTCACAAGCCCCATTACTAATACTTCCACCACTAATTCCTGCACTAAATGTATTATTTAATGTAACAGTATGAATATGTGGTGGTATCTGACCAGTTTGCAAGGTCACATTTTCACTGCCTGCCATTTGTCCAATTGGCCTATTTGCTAATCCTACACCCTGTCCCATTCCTACTGGCACTCTACCTCGTAAATCGGGTAATTTAAACGTAGTTGTAGCATTCCCTCCATATTTTACTCCTATTAAAGAATAAATCGCCTGATATTGGTTTATTGGCAATTCCTGACCTTGACATAATAACCACCCATCAGGAGCCCAATCTAAAGACCAAGGTAATATAGTTCCAACAAAAGCTTCCATTATTAAATTCTCCCTTCTCACTTATAAATTATTTTTCAAAATTACTATCAATTAATCTCACTAAATTCAAACACCCTTATTATCGAATACCCACTTATCTATCAACCTCCCAAATCATTAATAAATACGGAGACGTTTCATCTATAACAACAAACCCACATCTCTCATACAACCTCTGTGCAGGATTCCCCATCAACACAGTTAATTCTATTGGCAATCTAGATTCAGCAGCTACATGCTGAAATTCCCTCAATAGCACTGTACAGATTCCTCTACCTCTATATTCAGGAAGTATGAAAATATCAATTAGACGTATTGCTTCCTGCTGTACCTCGGTTATCAATCTACCAATTCCTAAACCTTCATACATTATGATTTCATATTTGGCATTAGGAAACTGATGCTGATAAGAAGCTTTTTGAGCATCGTATTGCATACGTAATAAACCTTCTATTTGTTGCTCATCTAATTCTAATATGGCAAATTCATTTTTTCTTGTAGATATAAATAATGAATAAAGGGTATCCTCCTCTTCAGGTAATGCCACTCGCAATTTCACTTTATCTTTCATTTTTCTTTGCTACTCACCTCTTTTCTGAATTTTCAATCAATATCAAGCAACACTCGCTAAAATATCCTTATTTTCTTCTTGTATAGATTCGACTTCTTGGACTTCCATTTCTAAAACTCTTGCTATCTCGGAAGGTGTATGCTTCGTAAACAACATGTACATGGCTTTTATTTTCTTTGCTTGATCTCCAGAAACTTTTAGAGTATTTGAGATTTGGGCTAAATCCGTATGGTTCTCTATCAAATACGATCCTAATAAAGTATTAGTGATTTTTTGTAACTCATTTTGATCCATAGCATTTTTGCATAATGCTTCTGCAGCTATACTCGCTGCCACTGATAAATCCATCCCTTTTTCATGCATACGTTTCATCGCATTAAATTGATCAGACCATTTGCGTAATGTATAATTTTGTTCCTTTACTAAGAAAACTAGCTCTCGATGATTTACAACAGTATCGTGTAAAAGTTCTGTCTCCTTAAATGTCATTGCAAGATCTTTAAAGAAAGCATTAACTTGACTTTGTCCACGATAAATCTCTTGTTTAGTCTTCGTTAAATCATCTTTTGCCTTATTCGTTTCTGCTTGAATATTTTCAAAATACTCTTTCCGCAATTCTCCTTGAATAATTCCTGTAATAAGGTAGAGGACAGCGGCTATTGCACCAAGCGTACCTAGTTTCGCAACTAAGCTATCCAGCACTTTTATTTTTCCAATCCATTGATTAACTACAAATAATGTAAGCGCCACATACTTATCTAAAGCGATTTTTTTATAAGAAGGGACAACGATTGATAAAGAAATCAGTGGCAACGTATTTTTAAAGCATTTTCTCCATTCGAGGAATTCCATTAGCAAACTATTTAAATCATCTTGGATATCATGCTTTAAAATATTTAAGTCAATTGATGTTTCACTTAACTCACTTTTCAGCTCTTTTAAAAGCTTAATTGCTTGTGCCTTTCGCTCTGGGTTATCTGTACGAAATAGATTATCACCAAGCCATGCACTAATTTCTAAATCCTCGTCCAATAGCTTAGAAATGATGCTATCAATTCCCTCTTTACATTCAGCAAGCTTATCTTCTACTTCATAAATATTTTTTAATGCGGGCTGTAATTCTTCGACATAGGTTGTTAATGTTGCTTCTGTAATCGCCATATTATCCATCCATTCTAAGATTATTTTTTAGCTAACAATTGCTATTAAATCGCTATTTGTCTCTTGAATTGTCATAACCTCGTTTACATCCATTTCCAAGACTTGTGCAATCTCATCTGGTGTATGCATTTTAAATAACATGTAGGTTGCTTTTACTTTTTTAATTCTTTCTAAAGACATATCAAGCTTTTGAGAAACTACACTATTGGGCTCTCCCATTTCAATAAAGTAGGCACCCATTAACAGTTTGCTGTAATTGTCTAATTCATTTTCATCATCTTGTTTATTTACTAGATTTGCAGCAACCACTTCTGCTGAAAATTCAATATCTAAGCCTTTATTAATCATTCGCTTCATCGAATCATATTGATCCGACCAACGTCTTAATGTGCCAGCCTGTTGTTTAACAAACGATACTAGCTCCTGATGGTTTGTATATGACTTTGTTAACAAGCCTGTTTCTTGAAAGCTCTTTGCCACATCTTCAAAAAAGGTATTTACTTGCACCTGCACATCATTGATATCCTGCCTTAGCTTTTTAACATCCTCCATCGCAGCCTTTGTTTCTTTTTGGATATTTTCAAATAGCTCCATTCTTTTTTCGCCTTGAATTATTCCATCTATTAACACCACCACAACAATAAGACCTACAACACCTAACCCTAATACCTCAAATATTGGTAGTAATATATCTTTCAATACGACGGTTAATACAAACCCTAGCATTAATCGATGAAAGGGGTTAAAAGCCTGGAATTTAGGTACAGCTATGGAAAACGCAATAAATGGTAACCTATTATCAAAGTAAGTTTTCCAGTCCCCATACTCTTTTAATAAAGTATTTAATTCATCTTGGATATCATGCTTTAAAATATTTAAATCAATTTTCGCATTACTTAATTCATTGTTTAAGTCATTTAACAGTTGAATAGCTGTTTCTTTCCTTTTCGGGTTATCTGTCCGAAATAGATTATCACCAAGCCATGCACCTAGATCAAATCCTTCATCTTTTAATTTAGATAAAATACTGTCTATATCTCCACCGGCTTTTCCAAGCTTGTCTTCTAGTTCAATTATATTTTTAATACTGGGTTGAAGTTCCTTCACATAATTGTCTAATTGGTATTCCGAAATTGGCATAGCATTCTCTCCTTTCTGATTAGGAAATAATTAAAGAAAATAATTCTTTATTTTCTTTATAAAAAGCTTCAATCTTCATCAATTCCAAATTCACTTGTTCAGCAACTACTACTATGCTCTCTTGGTTTAGCAATAAGTATGCTGCTACTAATAGCTTTGCCTGTTGTTCAGAAAGCTTTAAATCTTGTGCTAATGTCACATAGGTCGCGCCTGTTTCAAGTAGATAAGCTCCTTGTAAAACTCTCTGGTTTTGATAGATTTGCGCTGATTCCTCTAAACTTTCGCTTAATACTTTTGCCGTTAGTTGTACAGCCTCTTGGAATTCCATATCTTTTTCAAGCATTGTATGAAGCATTTGATAGTGATCGGCCCATATTTTCAACTGCTCACCCTTGCTTTTAATCTCAGCAATGAAATCAAGTTGCGTATAGGTCGATTCTGACAATCTATCACTTTGATTTAAATTTGAGACGACATCGCCAAATTGTCTGTCCAATTCAATTTCAGTATCCATAATGATTGACATTAATTTAGCAGCACTGCTTTTTGCTGCATTTATTTGCTCTTTTATGTTCACATCAAAATTGTCTAGGGATACTATTATTTCATTTACTTGACTCGATTCAATTGTTGCAGTTAGAAGGGGTAATTTTGTTACTATCTCTTTTTCAATTAAGAGGGACAGCATTATGTTGAATTGAACATTTGAAGAAAGACTTGTCTCAAAAGGGATGCTTGATACTGCAAATGGAAGTAGGGGAAGCATATCCTTTAAAGTTTGCTGTAATTCTCTGTTATTTTTTTGCAAAGTGTTTATTTCATTGACAAGTAGCTGTTTAATATGTGCCATACCAATTAAAGATTTTTGTAAATCCGATTGTAGTATTCTTACTTCTTCGAGATGTTTTTCTTTCTTTTTACTTGCTAATAAAAATCTTCTTTCTTTTTTTTGAATATAGTTTTTGATACTGCTGTCAATGTGTACAATGACACTTTCGACTTGTCCCTCTAAATTAAAAAAGTACTGAATCGTTTGCTGTAAATTTTCTTCATATGTCTGTAAAGCCGAATTTGATATTGGCAATTCACATTCACCTCGCTTTAGTTTTTAATAATGGACGGGTCCAGCTTCAAAAGACTTGATACGTTTACTGCCATCTCGTTTTTGAATAGTTTTCATCAGTTGACACCACTTGAAACCCTAATCTTTCATATAGCTTTCTTGCAGAATTTGTATGAAGAACTTGCAATATCACTGGTTTATTTTCTTTTTTTGCCTTTTGCTGAAGATTAATAATTATATAAGTTCCTACTCCATAGCCTTAGTAACTTGGCAAAATAGAGATGTCGATTATATGTAGTTACTCAGGTAAATCTTTTGTTAACAATCTTCTAACATATTGCTCATCTGAAGTAATAATACAATGGCTTGCGTGTGGAAATTGTTGTCTATATGAGGTTTGCTGTGCGCACCACTGCACTTCAAAAAAGGGCTGTATTTTTTCAGCAGACCATCTCCATGAATCTATTTCTTTCCTACGAGAAGAAGCATAGACTTCGTAAAGGAATGGCTCGTCGTCTTTCGTAATAGACTTAAGCTCTACTTTCATCCTCCCGCCCCCTTCTTTTCTTGAATAGCTTAATGATTATAGAGTCATAACACATGTCTGTTATATCTCCCTCGCTTTATTTATCATAAAATTCAGATTTTTAAAAGCCTAGTAATAACTAATACTTAATGCCCAAATAAAAAGTCTATTATTTCATTTATTTTGTGGCTTTTTGCCTTTTTTTCATTATATTATAGGTCAATAGATTTCACTATGAATTCATTCCATTTTTTAGGTTAATTTTTCTTAACCTTTTATTATGATTAGTGATACTAGTAGCTAAAGTACAGTTATTGGCTTCTTTTTAACTATCACTGATGTAGCTTAATAGCTTCCAATCACAAACCTACTGATTGAATGTTAATAAATAATAAGAATCTACTAGAAAGCTACCAAATTCTTATTAGTGTTGAAAAACAAAACAGTCGATTGAAAGGTAGAAATGGATTTTAATTCCAGTCAACTTACTTTCCTGTAGGCGAGTGCCGAGCCGCTTTCACTCCATAAAGGGTTCGCTTGTCTCGCTATCCACCGGAGTCAAGTAGCCTTCCAAGCCGACCCACAAAAGTGTTACCTTTTTAGCAAAGGTTTTCAAATTAGGTGGATGTCTTCACTACTCTTATCTATATCGATATTACTGCAAGTTATAGCTTTCTTAAAAAGTTAGAGTCACTCCACTTACTAGCTGTACAGAAACATTCTACAGCCATTTTTAGTGTTGGTATGGCTCCAGGTTTGACCAACTTAATGGCCATGCATGCTGCAAGGCAATTATCCTCCCTCGAGAAGATGCATATTTCCATTTTACTTGGGGCAGGCGATACACATGGCACAGCGGCAATTCTTTGGATATTGCAACAATTAAATAAACCGTTTAGTAGCTACAACAATCAGAAGGTTGCTAATTTTACTAATAAGAGAACCGTTAAATTTAAAAAGATTGGGAAACGAAGTGTGTATCAATTTAATTTTTCTGACCAGCATACATTAACAAAGCATTTCCCTTCTATCCCTATCGTCACAAGATTAGGCTTTGATGTTGAGCCATTAAATAAATTTGTATCCTTTTTACAAAAGAGTAGAATTGCTTGCTTATTAAAATTTAACCGTCTACAAATCTTGCTTGCTTCACTTATTCAAAAAATAAAAATTGGTTCTGATGTGTGTGGCATACAAATAGAAGCCATTGGGAAAAAACATCACAAAGAAGCAAGCTTTACATTAGGCTTTCTTGATCGCGATGAATCACTTGTAACAGCGAAAGTTGCAGCATATATAGCTAACGAGTTCCTTAACAATAAACATCCAGCAGGAGCCTATCATATTGAGGAATTATTTACATTAGAAACCTTACAGACTTATTTTGATAGGTCCTTTCAATAAAAAAGGCATTTAGCTCTCATCTAACGGAGAAGCTAAATGCCTGTTGTTTTATTATAAAACCTTCTCTAAAAAATCCTTAGCACGCTGTGTTGATGGCGCTGAAAAAAACTGTTCTGGAGGAGCATCCTCAATGAGCTTGCCGCCATCAAGGAAAAGAATACGATCAGCAACCTCACGAGCAAAGCCCATCTCATGTGTCACAATCAACATAGTCATCCCAGAATCTGCGAGGTTTTTCATAACGGCCAATACCTCTTTAACCATTTCAGGGTCAAGTGCCGATGTAGGCTCATCAAATAATATAACTTTAGGGTCCATGGCAAGTGCTCGCGCAATGGCAACACGTTGCTTTTGTCCCCCCGATAAGCGATTTGGATATTCTTGACGCTTCTCAAACAGACCCACTTTCTTTAGTAACTCTTCTGCTTTGTTGATAGCAGTAGTCTTATCTATACCCTTCACATTGATTGGCGCATATGTTAAATTTTCAAGCACGGTTTTATGAGGGAAAAGATGAAAATGCTGAAATACCATACCTACTTCTTCACGTATTTTCATTATATTTGTCCCTTTATCTGTCAGGACATCCCCTGCAATCGTTACCTTCCCACTTGTCGGAGTTTCTAATAAATTTAAGCAACGAAGAAATGTCGATTTACCTGATCCTGAAGGTCCAATAATAGCAATTACTTCTTTTTCTTTAACTTCAGTTGATATACCCTTTAATACTTCATTCTGCCCATAAGATTTGTGTAAATCTTCTATTTTAATCACTTTTTCTCATTCCTTTCTCGATTCGTTTACCAAGGAACGTTAAAACAAGCGTCATGATGTAATAGATTACCCCTGCAAAAAGTAATGGCTCAAGATAACGGTATGTTGAACCACCTACAATGTAGGCACGACGCATAATATCTAATGCACTGATTACTGTCACAACTGCCGTTTCTTTATTTAATGTAATAAATTCATTTACTAAGGAAGGTAAAATATTTTTTACTGCTTGCGGAATAATAATATCCTTCATCATTTTTGCATATGGAATACCCAGTGCTTGTGCAGCTTCCATTTGTCCTTTATCAACTGCATTGATACCAGCACGGATAATCTCTGAAATATATGCTCCTGAGTTTAAACCAAAAGCAATAATAGCTGTTGGAATAGGATCAATTTGGATATCTAGTAATTGTGGTACTGCATAATAAATAATTAGTAATTGTAATACAAGAGGTGTACCGCGGAAAATCGACGTATAGAAATCAGCAAACCAACGTAAAAAATTCACTTTACCAATTTTACATAATGCTAAAAGTATACCTACGATAAAACCAATGATGGATGCACCGATTGCAATTTGAAGTGTAACACCTATCCCTTTTAAAATATAAGGAATAGAGGGAACAATAGCTGTAAAATCTAAATTCACAGCGCTCCCTCCTTTCTTTTTCATCATGATGTAGCTTTGTTTTTTGTACCAAACACAAATTTAGAAGAGGCTTAAAGGATAATAATGAAAAGCACAAGCGATAGCCCAAAAGTAGAGCTATCGCACGCAATTATTATTCAACTTTTTCTAACCATTTTTCTTCTAACTCTTTGATTTTGCCTTCTTCAGCTAGCTCTTTTAAAGCTTTATTAATTTTATCTTTTAAATCGCTTCCTTTTGGAACAGCGATTGCTTTGAAATCTTCAGGCTGTTCTTTCACTGGGAAAGCCTCTAATTGATCATTCGTTTTTAAATAGCCTTTCGCAACGCCACCCTCTAAAATACCTGCGTCTAAACGTTTAGACATCATATCTTGCACAATCTCAGGGATTCGCGTACGTCCTTCTACTGTTACATCAACCTTTTTCGCAATTTCATTACCTAAGTTTTCCTGAATAGATGCAGTTTGTACACCTATTTTTTTACCAGCTAAGTCAGCTTCTTTTTTAATACCGCTATCCTTTTTAACAAGGATTACTTGCTCTGTTTCATTATATTTATCTGAGAAATCTACCACTTTTTCACGCTCTGGATTCGGTGTCATACCAGAAATAACGACATCAATTTTCCCTGCTTGTAGTGCTGGCACTAAACTGTTAAAGTCCATATCTTGCACTTGCATATCAACGCCTATTTTTTCTCCAACTAATTTGATTAGATCAATATCAAAACCAATAATTTCTTCGCCTTTTGCTGCATCCACATATTCAAATGGCGCATAGTCAGCTGATGTACCAACTTTTAATACTTGCTTACCCTCTGTATCCGTAGTAGATCCTGTATCGCTTGCATTATTGTCTTTAGTGCCACATGCTGCAAGTACACCTATTACTAGTACCAGCATCATGATGAATAACTTGTTCTTCATAAATTGCAACTCCTTTTATTTATAATTTATTGTGTATGAGAATACATTTCTCGCATATAGTTGATTGGATATTTATTCATGTTGAAGAATAAAAAATCTATCTGCTAATTAAGATATACTCTTTTGAAATAATAATCAAGATAAACTAAAAAAATTTTAGCTAAATATTATATGCATAATTTTCTGATAAGTCAATTTATTTTTGTTTTCATTCATTTTACAAAGTAACTTTACTATTTTCCGTTTTCGCATTATTTATTCCTCCATCATAAAAACAACTTAATTTCAACAGTTCAGAGATAGAGATTATCGCCATCCTTTAAGCTCGCAATATTTAGAGTTCATCGCTAGTAGGAATTTTGTATTAATGCCGTAAGTTATCTTGTATAATCCAAATAAATCATTTGAAAGGGATTTTTACGATGAAAAAATTATCGTTATTGTTCGCAATTATTATTGGCTCAGTGCTGATAGCAGGCATTACCTTTTTCTTAACTCAACCTAAGTCGCATGGGCCGCAAGCGATTGAAGGTGTGATGGATTTACGTCATCATTCATTTCACGATAATACGCCTATCAAATTAGATGGGGAGTGGGCATTTATCCCGAATCATTTAGTGGACGGTGAAACCTTTGATTCTTATCAAAGCTATCTTGTTAATGTCCCTTCAGCTTGGACAAAATATACAATTGATGGGCAACAAATACCTGTATTTGAAAGTGGAACTTATCGTCTCAAGGTTTTAATCGATGATACCGAAGATATTTTAGGAATTAAAACGAGTAACATTCGAATGTCGAACGCATTGTATATTAACGGAAAGCGCATTGGACATAGTGGAGAGCCAGCTGAGGATAGCAGCTATATACCCCACAATACTCCATATACAGCTTATTTTTCGCCTGATAAAAAAGAACTTGAATTGATTGTACATGTTGCCAATTTTGATTATGCACCAGGAGGAGGAATTATTAGCTCCATTTTTTTAGGGGATCAATCTAGTATTGCAAAGCTTCGAGAGGGTGCCATATTCTACGATTTAATTACCCTAGCAGGTTTTTTAACAATGTTTATCTATTTTTTTGGCTCATATCTTTATTCAAAATTTGGTATAGAACAGCTTTACTTCTCTATATTTTGTTTTGCAAGTGGGGTCTACACCCTTACCCATGGGGAAAAGTTATTACTAGACTTTATAAATATTCCCTATGCTCCATTTCAGAAAATACAAATGATCTCTAGTATAGCTGTAGGCCTTTTTATATTGTTATATTTTTACCGTGCTCTAATAAACCATATGAACCGTTTAGTTGTGAAAGTGTTTTGCGCAATAGGTACCCTTCTAATGCTTGTTGCATTGCTTCCAACGTCCATTAATTCACTATTTCAGAATATCAACTCATTGTATGTATTCGCAAATATTGTTTATATTTTCTATGTGCAAATTATAGCAATTTACAAACGTGCGACTGGAGTAATGTATTTAACATTAAGCTCCCTAGCCATTTTGCTTTATTTTATCGTTGCAACGTTAAATACAAATATTAATCTTGAACTGAGTGCTCTACCACCATTGTTACCATTTATTTGCCTGACAATGCTTTCCCTATATATTTCTCATCGTTTTGCAGATTCTTATTTAGAAAAAGGCAAGCTAACAGAGGCACTGATACGTGTAGATAAATTAAAGGATGAGTTTCTCGCTAAAACCTCTCATGAATTCCAAACGCCTTTACATGGCATTATAGGCATTTCGCAGTCTATGCTAAAGGATAATAGTTTACCTATCTCAGCGGACGAACAAAAAGAAAAAGTATCACTTATTTTCAATATTGCAGAACGTCTATCCTATTTAGTCAATGATTTACTTGATTTTTCAAAGTTGAAGGAGAATGAATTAACATTGCGGATGACATCTGTAGATTTATATGCCATTGCACATATGACTGTAGAAGTGCTTTCCTACACGATTAGCAAGAATGTCAAAATTTATAATCATATAGAACGGGGAACCTTTGTCCAAGCTGATGAAAACCGTCTTCGCCAAATTTTATATAATTTAATTCATAACGCAGTGAAGTATACAAATGAAGGAAAAATTGATATAACTTGTTATGAGAAACAGTCATTCCTAGTAATTGAGGTTAAGGATACTGGGTGTGGGATAGCACCAGAAAATTTAAAAACCATTTTTAACCCATTCCAACAATTCAATTATTCAATCGGTGGCAGTGGATTAGGTTTACATATTACAAAGGAGCTTGTCGAGCGGCAGGGTGGAAAAATATTTGTGGATTCTATTGTCGGACAAGGTACTACCTTTTCATTCAAATTACGAAAAGGTCAGCCGACTCATGAGGAATTACCATCATTGCCAATCCAAACATACCAGCATCCTTTTCTAACATTTCCACATATTGTTGAAAAAATAGGAAAGAAAAAAATTCTTATTGTGGATGACGATGCTGTTAATTTAAAGGTACTAATAGATATATTGACACAAGAAAACTATTCTATTATAGCAATTGATAATGGACATCATGTATTTGAGTACCTTACACAACAACCTAGTATCGATTTATTAATTTTAGATATTATGATGCCCTCTATTTCTGGCTATGAGATATGTCAACAGGTTAGACAAAATTACACGTCTACAGAGCTACCTATTCTAATGTTGACTGCGGCGGTTCGCCCAGAGGATATGATTGCAGCCTTTCAAACTGGTGCAAATGATTTTTTACATAAACCTTTAGATGCTACCGAGCTAAAGACAAGGGTACGCAATCTTCTTTTATTGAAGGAGTCTGCAGAAACAGCTGTGAAGATGGAAACCGCATTTTTACAGGCACAAATTAAACCGCATTTTATTTATAATGTCTTAAACTCCATTCTGTCTCTAAGCTATTTAGACTTAGATAAATCACGGGCAATGATTACAGATTTTGCTACATTTTTACGTAATAGTTTTGCCTTTGAAAATGCCAACAGTCTCGTCCCTTTGGAAAAGGAGCTTAGTCTTATTGAGGCCTATGTAAATATTCATCGTACTAGATATCCTGAGCAATTAGAATTTAATATTTGCATGGATGAGCCTATCCAATGTCTTATTCCTCCTTTACTGCTTCAGCCTTTAGTAGAGAATGCCCTTCTTCATGGTTTGAAAGTCAGAAAAGAGGTTAGCGAGCTACTATTAGTTATAAGGCAGGAAGAGCATATGGTGATTTTCCAACTGATTGACAACGGCATTGGGATATCTTCAGAGCTTTTAAGGCAAATTCAAAATGGTGAGAAAACAGCTAGTCAAGGCATTGGTATTTTAAATATTTCCAAAAGATTAAAAAAATTCGACAACGCTACTATCCATTTTGATAGCCACGAAAACAAAGGAACGACTGTTGAAATAAGATTTCCAATAATTACTTTATAGAGGATGTGAGCAGCTTGTTAAAAGCAGTTATTATAGATGATGAAATTTTAGCCATTCGTTTATTAGAATCCATGCTAAAGGCAAGTGGCTCTATTGAGATTATCGGAACCTTCCAGAATCCTAAAGATGGTTTAGTAAATATTGATATGTTAAAACCTGATATTTTGTTTTTAGACATTGAAATGACTGAAATGACTGGTCTTGAATTTGCTTCTAAAATAGAAAATGTTTCAAGCTATATAGATATTGTCTTTGTTACAGCTTACGAAAATTATGCTTTAGAGGCCTTTAATGTACAGGCTATAGATTATATTTTAAAGCCCATTGACCACAACCGACTCTTAAAAACAATTGAGCGGCTACTTGAACGAAGGCAGCATAAAAAGTTGATGCAACCAATTGAACATACTTCTGTAAATGAAGGAACCAAAATTATTTATACATTACACTTCCATATACACTCAGGAAAAGTTTCAATTGGTGATACTGTATTAACTTTATCAACAAAGGAATTCCAAATTTTATTCTTTTTAGCACAGCATTGTAATCAAGCTTTTCCAGCTGCCGAGCTGTACCGACTTATTTGGGACGAGGATAGCTTTGGACAAACACAAGCCTTACGAGTTCATATCAGCAATTTAAGAAAAAAACTTGAAACGATTCCAGGTCATACAGCTAAAATTGTGATGGTAAGAGGCTCTGGGTATCAATTAGTTTTTCAAGAATAATTTGAAAGGGAAGTTGATTAAACCAATCAACTTCCCTTTCACTTGAATGTTATGAAATGTCCAATGTTTACTACCTTCTGGCTATGCTCTCTCATCTCTTGTGCAGGGATTTCCCCGCTCTCTTTGAACAATCTATGTTTGCTTTAGGGCAAAGCAGTTCTCCTTCTATTTTATCGTATGTTCTTCAGGGAACAATTTTGACTTTAATTCATCTTCACCAGAGCCCTTGGCTAATGGAACGCGAGAACGATAGGCTGCACGACAAATTAAATGCCCTGCAACGGGCGCTGTCACAAAGACGAAAAGAATACCTAAAATGAGCCGTACACTAACAAAACCGTCATGCACCCAGAAATAGATAAACGCTCCTAACAAACAGGTTAAGACAGATAATGTAGAGCTTTTTGTAGCAGCATGTGATCGTGTATAAACATCTGGTAGGCGAATCATTCCAAATGCGCTAATAACACTCACAATGGAACCTATAAGAATAAGGATAACTGCTGCCCATTCAATCATTTGATTTACGTTCAACAATTACACCTCTTTCTATATATTTTGTAAATGCAATCGTTCCGATAAACGCTAAAATGCCCAAAATAAGTATAGCTTCTAAATATGCTTTAGTCTTCAATATAATAGAGACAATCGCAATAGCCGATAATAAATTAACACCAATTGTATCGAGAGCTATCGCTCGATCAGGCATTGATGGACCACGAATAACACGATATAACGACAGCGCAATGGAAATACTGAAGAAAGCAAGTGCAAGAAGTAATATATTGTTAATCATTAGCGTGTCACCTCCATTATTGCTTGTTCAAATTTTCCAATTGATCGTATAACTGCATCCTTTGACTCTTCTATGTCCATAGCATGGATATAAAAGATATCTCCCTCTTCTGATACCTCCATGACGACAGAGCCAGGTGTTAATGTTAATAGTAAGGCAAGAGCTGTAATCTCCCAATCACCCTCCAATACAGTTTTATATGTGAAAATACCAGGTGTAATATTTAGCTTAGGTGTAGTGATTTGTCTTAATACACTATAGCTTGATAAAAATAGCTCCCAATTAAACAACCATAATAACTTGATGATGGAAAAGACCCTCCGCATGTAAAATTGAGTACCATAAAAGCGATGCATCGCATATAGAATACCCATGCCTACAACAAAACCCATTAAAAATGTCGAAAATTGTGGTGTTACTTCATCCTGTAGAAGTAACCAAAGTGTTGCGATAAATAAATTTAAAATAAACTGCATCGCCATTATTTATTCACCTCACCTTGCCATTGTTCGCCATCTAAAACTGCATCGATATAGATAGATGGTGTATAAAGAGTTTCAGCTGCATCTGTGACAAATGGTGCCAGTTTTTCTGCCCCAATCCCTAATCCAAATGTGCAAACAGCCAGTAATGTTAAAGGCAACAATATACGTTTAGGTAAAGGTTTTTCATCTTCTAGGCTAATAATGGTTTCGCCAAAAAACGAAGAAAGAAATATCCTTAACAATGAATATAAAACAATTAAACTAGAGAAAAACCCTAGACCTAATAGAACGAAATGGCCACCTTCTATCGCTCCTTGTCCAATTAAAACCTTTCCTAAAAAACCACTTAGTGGGGGTATACCAGCTAGTGAACACATTGCTATAAAGAACAACCATCCAAAAAAGGGATAGTTACGGATAAGTCCACTCATCTTATCAATTACTGTTTCCCCAGTGAGATAGATCATCATGCCAACAGCTAAAAACAACATAGCCTTAGCTATCATATCGTGCATTAAATAGTAGATAACACCTTGTAAGGCTGACTCTGTACCTACTGCTAGCCCAATTATTATAAAACCAACACCAATTAATACATTGTAGGAGGCTATTGTTCTAACATCACGACCTGAAAGTGCACCGATACAGCCTGCTATAATTGTAATTCCAGCCATGATGCCGAGAGCTGTGTGTGTGACTTCAGGATTATTAGGGAACAGCAATGTAAAGGAACGAACAAGTGCATACATCCCTACCTTTGTTAATAAAGCAGCAAATAAAGCAGCAATGGCAGTTGGTGGTACGCTATACGAGCCTGGCAACCAGAAGAATAATAAAAGTCCAGCCTTCAAGCTAAAGACGATTAAGAAAATAAGCGCTACTGTTGTAATAAGAGGATTAGCTCCTGCCTCCATTACACGAACTGAAATATGGGCCATATTTAATGTGCCTACTGTTCCATACAGAAAAGCTAGTGCTACTAAGAAAATCCAAGAGGCTACAATATTGATAAGCACATATTTCAATGCTTCACGTAGCTGAATTTTTTCGCCACCTAAGCTGATCAGTGCGTAGGAAGCAAGCAACATCACTTCAAAACACACAAATAAGTTAAAAATATCGCCCGTCAAAAATGAACCATTGACACCTGCTATCATCAGCAAGGTAAATGGATAAAAATACATTTTTTCATATCTTAGCTCCATTGTAAAAATTGCATATAGCATACAAATAAGGGCTACAATATTTGCAACTAACACTAATAGTGTCGCAAATGAATCGGCTACAAATGAGATTCCAAATGGTGGTGCCCATCCACTAAAGTCAATGCGCATCACACCCTGTTCTTGAATCTCTACTAATAAAATGACGCTGATGATAATAATAAAGCTCAATGTCAATAAGCTGATGATGCGTTGTAGCGTCACATGCTCTTTTAAAAACACCAGTAAAATAGCCGTAATTACCGGTACAATTAATGGTAAAACAATCATATTACTCATCAGGCGTACCTCTCAATTCATCAAAATTCCCTGAACCATTTGTTTTGTACGCACGATACCCTAAAACGAGAACAAAAGCAGTGACAGCAAAGCTAATCACAATCGCTGTTAATATTAATGCTTGAGGTAATGCATCTGTATATGGTCCCTCTGATTCTCCTAATAACGGCACATCCCCTTTTTTTAAACCTCCCATAGTCAGAATCAGTAAGTGGGCAGCATGAGATAAAACAGCGGTTCCTAAAATAACACGTAATAACTGCTTTGAGAGGATTAAGTACGTCGCAACAGCTACTAATATACCTACTAAAACAAGTATTAAAGACTCCATTGGCTACTCATCCTCACTTATACTTAAAATAATTGTTACAACAACCCCCACCACTGTTAAAGCTACACCCGCTTCAAATATAGTGACAGTTGAAAAGCCCATTTTCCCAAAGATAGGAACATCTATATACGTATGTGCTTGTGTTAAAAATGGTACATCGAAAAACAACGAACCTATTGCAGTTCCAGTTGCAAGCAATACACCAAGAGCTGCAACCTTTTTAAAGTCGAAAGGCATCCCTTTATGAACAGTTTCAATATCATAGGCTAGATATAATAAAACAATGCCCGAGGCTAACACCAGACCACCTATAAAGCCACCACCAGGAGCATGATGCCCAGCAAAGAATAAATACACGCCGAGTGTTAAAATAATGAACACGACCGCTTTGGTAACGGTCCTTAATATCACATCATTAATTTTCATGATCTGCTTCCTCCTTTCGTGGCTTAAGCTTTGTTAGAGCATAGACCCCTAAGCCAGCAATTAGAAGAACAACAACCTCTAGCATCGTATCAAAAGCACGGAAATCCCCTAGTATTGTATTAACGATGTTGGAACCGCCAGCCAATTCATAGGCATCATTGAAGTAAGTAGCCACTGGTTCAAAGCGATCATAGTGTACGACGGCTAAACCAACAATTGTTACGGTTGCACCAACAAAAATAGAAATCAATGCTTTTGACCATTGAACTCTTTTACGTGGTAGCTCTGGCATTAAATCTGGCAAATATTTAAAACATAAAAGGAATAAAGCTGTAGTGACCGATTCAACAACTAATTGTGTTAAAGCTAGGTCTGGTGCACGGAAAATAACAAAGAAGAAGGCAATAGAATAGCCTAGTACACCATTTAGCAACATGGCTGTCACCCGCCCCTTTGCGAAAATCATCCAAACAGCAGCAAAGATCATGACAAACACAAGGATTAACTCGTAGGATTCTATAGCGGAATCTTTGTCAAAATTAAAGGTCATGGCATCTGACCAAACAAAATAACCAGCGATAAGTGCAACAAAAAATACATATATATAGATAAAATAATGTGTTAAATTACCTGTCATATATTTATTGGTAAGCCTCTGTGAGCCATTTTCACTCATCTCTATCATTCGATTGTAGTACGTATTAAACGTATACTTTTGTGAAAATAGACGATAAAGTGGCTTCCAGCTTTTTAATGTTTTAAATAAGATAATGCCAATAATAATGACACCTACTGTCATCAATAACTCTGCATTGATGCCATGCCATGCATGAATATGTGGTGTTAACTCACTTGTAGTTGGGAATGTAGGATAAATACTAGCCATAGCAGGCTCTAAAATATAATGCCCTAATATATTAGGGAAGAAAAAGATACCAACTACCAACAAGCATAAAATAATTGGCGATATTAACATGCCAAGTGGAGCTTCGTGTGGTTTTCTATCAATCTTCTCTGGTTGTAGTTTACCCAAAAATGTACGACTAATTAAAATCAAACTATAGATAAAGGTAAAGATACTTGCCACCCATGCTACTATTGGGAAAAATAACCCTATATCAGCAATAGAGAATGCTTCTACATCACGAATAGCCAATACTGCTGCAAAAAACATTTCCTTACTTAAAAAGCCATTGAATGGTGGCAATCCTGCCATTGAGAAGCTACCAATCACTGCGATTGTAAAAGTGATAGGCATGAAAGACATTAAGCCACCTAAACGACGAATATCACGAGTACCTACTTCATGATCGACAATGCCAACCATCATGAATAAAGCTCCTTTAAAGGTCGAATGATTCACAAGGTGGAATAGCGCTGCAAAGCTTGCTTGAGTGTAAAGAATTGAGTTTTCCTCATAGCCATAATAATGACCAACAGACCCAAGACCAAAGAGACTCATAATTAAACCAAGCTGACTCACTGTTGAAAAGGCTAATAATGCTTTTAAATCCGTCTGACGGACAGCATTAAATGAGCCCCAGAATAATGTAACGAGGCCGATAACACTAACTAGCCAGAACCATTCTGCCTCTCCTCCAAAAACTGGTGAAAAACGAGCAACTAAATAAATACCTGCCTTCACCATTGTTGCGGAATGTAAGTAAGCACTAACTGGTGTTGGGGCCTCCATAGCATCAGGCAACCAAATGTGGAATGGAAATTGTGCAGATTTTGTAAAGGCCCCTAGTAAAATTAGAATAAGGGCAGGCGTAAATAAGGCATGATCTCGTATAACCTCTACATTAGCTACAATTTCACGAATACTAAATGTATGAGAAGCTACATAGAGCATTAAAAAACCTGCAAGCATTGAGAGTCCGCCAAAGACTGTAATCATCATCGCTTTTTTAGCTCCTGCGCGAGATGCCTTTCTATGATGCCAAAATGCGATTAATAGGAATGATGACACACTTGTTAATTCCCAAAATGTGTATAATACCATTAGGTTATCTGAAAAAACAACGCCAAGCATAGCGCCCATGAATAGTAATAAATAGCAGTAAAAGTGATGAAGAGATTCTTTCGTTGATAAATAAAAAATAGAATATAAAATGACTAAACTACCTACACCTGTAATCAGCAGACCAAAAATCATACTGAGTCCATCTAGGTAAGTAGTGAAATTTATATTAAAAGAGGGAATCCACTCATATGTATGAATAACGGTTTTACCCTCGGCTAATTGAGGAATATAGCGAGCGAGTAAAAGAAACAAGATGAATGGAACAGATAAAACAAACCAGCCAAGATGTGTGACACGCCTTAGTCGCCTGTAAAGCAATGGAATTAGAGCAGCACAAACAAATGGCAAAAGTATCGCAATGAGAACTGTGACCAAATGAAAACCTCCTACTATCTAAATCATCTAGCAAATTTTTGTGGTGATGGGTATGTAAAGTGCTAAGACTTTAGAAAATTGTTCAAGCTAAGGAACATATTAGATGTATTCTTGAAATTATTTAATGGAATGTGGTGGGGTGTTAAAGTGCTTAATTGTTTATAAAAACGGTTATTTTAGTTATTTAGTCACTTCTAACCCGATGCAAGCCTAAATAACTTGTGGAAAATCAGATAATTTATACAGTTACAACTCAGTTAATATCAGCTTAATGAAGACACTTGACTATCTATTTAACTCACTGCATAATAGTGTGGCATATGAAAGCAAATTAGCATAGATGCACAGAATGCATAAATTAAATAATCTCTAATTATTGATTTAAGCTTAATCCTTCAAGGGTTTTCCAATACATTTTCGTTAACTTTTATACATTTTTAAGTATACAATATAAATGAGCATAATGCACTGTAACAGCATTGATTTTAGCTGTTTTAGGATAATTTTTTCAAAATCAACAGTGAAATTAACAAAATACCAACAGATAAGAGGTGTACATTTTTTATGAAGCATGTAAAAGGGCGTTTGGATGAAAGTATATTAGTTTGTGTTTACTACGGCTTAAATGGCGAACGTTTGATTCGTCGTGGTCATAAGATGGCCACAATGCTTGATTGCCCACTCTATATTCTTTCAGTCGATTCGCAACCCCTTGATGCATTTGACGCAGAGAAATCTAGTTATATAGAGCAATGGAAAAAGTTATCAGATGAGCTTGAGGTCGAAAAATTTATTCTGCAAGATAATGAAAAACGCCCCATACAAAAGGTTATTGCAGAGGTAGCAAAGAATTATAGCATTTCGCAAATTATCGTAGGGCAAAGCGCACAAAGCCGTTGGGAGGAAATCACTAAAGGCTCGTTCCTAAACGTACTGTTAAAGGAAGTTCCCTTTGTTGATTTTCATATCGTAGCTGTTCAACGCCCAACAGACGATGATGCAAATGAAACATATGAAAAAGGAGTACGTGCTTACTTAATTAAAGAACATGAGAACTTTAAAGTAGCATTTACATGTCCTAAGTATGTATCGATTGAAGGTATATTCTTCAAAGAAATTGGCACAGATTTTGACAACGGCATCTTTAAGTTTACTTACAACGATAAAATGCATGAAGTTCATATTTCAGAGGGCTATGTAATCGATCAGGAAAAATTGCCAGCAGAATTTTTAGCTCCATTAAGACAATAAAAAAACGCGTAGATACGCGTTTTTTTTATTAGACAGCAGCTGAAGCAGGTTTATCCTTCGGTAAGAAGAAGGCAACTAGTAATAATAAAGGCAATAATGAAACAACAATCATTGTAAAATCAATGCCTTTATGATCCATTAAAACGCCGATAACCATTGCCCCTATTGCGCCCATACCAAAAGCAAATCCTGTTGTTAAACCAGCCATTGTGCCAATTTTTGTTGGGACTAACTCTTGCGCATAGACCACCGTTACGGAGAAGCTAATCATAATCAACGTACCAATAATAACTAAAAATATCATAGCCGCCCATAATGGTACATATGGCAATGCCAAACAAAATGGCATAGGGCCAACTACAGAAAGGATGATGACATTTTTCCTACCAATACGGTCTGATAAAGAGCCTCCGAAAAAGGTACCTACTACACCAAATGCCATGAATGTGAATATTAATATTTGCCCTAGTCGAAGGCTAACCTCATAGTGATCCATTAGATAAAACACATAAAAACTTGTTATATTTGTTGTATAAAATGATCGTGCAAAAATAATTATAAATAATAATGTTAATGCGATGCCAACTTGTTTCTTTGTTAATGGAGGCAATGTTGAGACGAGTACACGCTTTTTCTTGGTTGTACGCTCCTGCTCCAATTGTTTTTTATACCATGTAGCAATTTTACTTAATAAAATGATACCACACGTTGCAATGACTAATATGATCGCAGCCCCACGTTGTCCGAGAATATCAAAGATGTAAGCACTAATTAATGGTGCTAGTGCTTGCCCTGAATTTCCCCCCACTTGATAAATAGACTGCGCAAGTCCTCGTTTAGATCCTGCTGCCATAAAGGAAACTCTCGATCCCTCAGGGTGAAAGATAGCTGACCCAAAGCCTATAAATAATACTGCAATAATAATAATCCAATACTGCGTTGTGAACGCTATAATAGCAATCCCTATAAATGAACTTATCATACCGATAGGTAAAGCATAAGGCATTGGTTTTTTATCACTGATATAGCCTACCGCAGGCTGCAATGCAGAAGCAAATATGTTTAATACAAAAGAAATCATTCCAATTTGTGTAAAGGTCAATCCTAATTCACTCTTAAATATCGGAAACATCGCCGGGATAACAGCTTGCATCGTATCATTAATAAGGTGAGCAACACCGATTGCAATCATAATCGGATAGATTGGATTGGTTACATTTAATTGTTTATTCATGTTGCCACCTCACTCATATTTTGTTTAAACATGATTGTCGCATACTATCGACCATTTTGCACAAGCTATAGTTCGACAGCTGTAAAAGGAGTTGATATATGCATGGAAAGCTTTATACATGCTCATTTTTGGGAAATGATTCTACGCACAACACTTTCGTTTTTTGCCTTACTAATTTTGGCACGTATACTTGGGAAAAAACAACTAGGCCAGTTAACATTCTTCCATTATATTACAGGTATTACATTTGGTTCGATCGCTTCAGAAATTGCCTCTCAGGAAGAAACACCATTTTTAGATGGTTTGATTTCGCTCGTTTGGTGGAGTGCTTTAACATATTTGATGACCGTTATTACAATTAAATCTAAAAAAGCTCGCGTTCTCGTTGATGATAAACCAACGATTGTTATTCAAAAGGGTCTTATATTAGAATCAGCGCTACAAAAAAATCGTCTTCATCTAGATGAGCTTACAATGATGCTACGTGAACAAGCCATTTTCTCCGTACAAGACGTTGAGTATGCCTTACTAGAAACGAATGGAAAGCTCAGTGTGCTACAAAAAACCTCTGAACAAGTGGCTACAAAGCAGGATGTTAAAGCAGATGTATCACCACCTACCTATCTTCCTACTGAAGTTATTTCTGATGGTCAACTTATTACTGAGAATATTGTTGAACTTGAGCTGACAGAAGACTGGGTATTAAAGAAATTGAAAAAGCAAAACGTGCATTCTGTAGAAGAAGTTTATTTTGCTCAAGTCCAAACAAATGGTTCCTTGTACATCAGCTTAAAAGATAAAGCGAGACATTCAAGCCCTTAATTGCTTGTCTAGTCTCGTTTTTTTGTTAATCAATTTTGACAATATCTAAGGGCGTAATAATACCGAGTAATCTTTGATGTGGTTGACCATGCTCCGTTATTAATAATGCCTCAAAGCGTCTCCCTCTTTCGACTCCTTGTTTAAATATTTCTTCAGCCTCATAGATAGATATCGTTCTACTGACAAATTTGTAATTCACTCTATTTTTCTCATGAAATAAGATATCATGCAGTGTTGGTATTCTTTTCGGTAAATGATCGCCACCCATCTTTGACGCAAGCCAATTTGTGATTCCAACTGTTGTGATTAGCCCCTTAAACTGCTTATTATAATAAACAGGAAATTGTGTATATTTGCGCTGACGTATCACTTTTAAAACATGTTTTAAAGAATCATTTTCTTGAAAAATCAATACTCTTTTACGGAACATTTGCCCTACAAGCGTTGGCTTAGCAAGGGTAGCATCTATGTATTCAATTCGTTCTACAACATCAGTATGTGGCTCTGCAATCACATAATGTAATGATGTACGATGATGCACAATCGCATTTCGTAAGTCTGCATATGAGCGGAGATCATCTTCATATTTCTTCACCAAGACATCCTTTTTCTTCGCTTGATCAATCAGCCGATAAAAAGGCATAAAATCCTTAGCACCTACAATATCTCTCAGTCTATGATCTATTCGATTAAACGCTGTCAGGAAACGATCGGAATTTTCAGTTCCCACTTTTCATGTCCCTTCTTTCTATAGTAGTCTATATATTTTCCGAGTTATTTGACAAATTTCGAGTTACACACCCATTATATTCCTAAGTTATAGAGATTCCAAGAAAGGAATTTTACAATCCCTCTTGAAAGTGACGTAACGTCATTTTATATAATGTCATGAAAGGAGGAGTGATTACTTTGCTTACGATTCACAATGTATCAAAACAAACTGGCATTTCTGTTCGAACATTACGTTACTATGAGGAGATCAGCTTGTTACTTCCTATAGCAAAGACTGAGGGAGGACATAGGATTTACGGAGAGAACGAGCTCAAAACGTTACAACAGATTGTATTTTTAAAGGCATTAGGCTTCAAGTTGAAAGAAATTCAGACACTTATCAATAATTCATGGAATTGGGAAGCAAGTTTAGACCATCAGTTAGCTTTTGTAGCAGAAGAGCAAAAGAAACTACAGCAGATGAAGAACACCATCCTTGGATTAAAGAATGCTTCGTCTATCGAAGGTGGGTTAACAGAGTCCCTTATCCAAAAGTACATTAAGCTTTCAAATCAAGAACGAGATCATAAGCAAGCCTTCCGCCAGCAGATTTTTGCAGCTACGGAAATAGAACTTTTCCGAAAATTACCCAATTTAAATCAAAATGATCCTAATTCTTTAGAGTGGATTGGTTTATTAGGTCAATTAAAGCAGCTTCATAAGGAAAGCCCTGAAGCCGATTCCGTGCAGTTTATTATTAAACGAATGATGGAAAAGGCCAAGGTAGAATATAACGGAAATGATGAATTTTTAGAGAAGATGTGGACGATAAGAAAATCTACTTATAAATCTGAACAAATAGGATTATATCCTTTAGAGGAAGAATTTCTACATTTTATAGAGCAGGCTTTTCATGTTTATGAAACAAAAAAACAGGCGTTATGAAAGTCACAATCATGAACATAGAAATGTTGCTACTGATTGGGACCTTAGCTTTGTTAGACATGTTTAGTCCTTCTATAATTGGCGTATCCGTCTATGTATTGCTTGTGGCTAAAAAAAAGCAGACCCGCCTTTTATTAATCTATTTAATGACTGTTGGGTTGTTTTACTTTAGTACCGGGATTTTTTTAATGTTAGGTCTAGGTGTCATATTCAGCCCTATTTCTAATTTACTAGATAGTTACTCAGCTCGATTAATCATGACCATTGTAGGGGGAGTTTTATTTATTGGCAGTTGGTTAGTACCAAAAAGAACGGCAAGTGGATCACCTAAACCAAAATCTTTACATGTGAGCTCTATGGTAGCTTTAGGTTTCACAACTTCTATTTTAGAAGTTGCAACCGCTCTTCCTTATTTCGCGGCAATAGGTATTTTAACGAGTAATCAAATAGTGTTTTATGAATGGTTACCTTTATTGGCAGGATACAATTTAGTAATGATTGCACCAGGGATCATCCTACTATGCTTACATCTATTATTCCGCCGATTTATGAATAAACCTTTAAGAAAAATTCAAACGCTTTTTGATCAAAGAACAAGTTCGACCCTTTCTTGGATCATGTTCTTTGTGGGATTGATTTTACTGATAAATGGTAGGATGATTTAAAATAAAAAACGGTAAAAATCCATTATAAGTTGGTTTTTACCGTTTTCTCTTCAGATTTTTGTCATAGACGCATTTCTTTTCATCATCATGATACCAATGCCGATGCAGATAATTGTCAATGCTAGCGTAATGACTAAGCTCCACCAGTAATCTGACATCTCTATTGTTCCTCGAAATTTTGCAATTCCGTAGCTTGCTAGTTTCCACGGTGATATTGTCCAAAAGATTCCTATAATCATATCGATAATTTGCCCAACAAAGATCACTGTAAATGCACATGTTGTAGCAATAACTGTTTTAAAGCTGGCACTCATCATTAACGTAACAGCTATCACAAATAGCAACCAAATATAGTACGTAGAAAAGCTTACTAACAGTGCACCCATGTCCAACGTTCCATATAGAATAGTTGTATAATAGACACTTGCACCAAACCCAGCTAAAATACTAACAAAACAGATGGTGCTCATAACAACAAATTTACTCAAAAAATATGCGCCAAATGAAATGGGCCGAGCATATAGTAATGTTGCCATACCATTAGCACGTTCCTTACTAATAGCTCCTACAAACGAAGCCATCATCACCAATAAGCCAATTGTTTGAAATTGCCCAATAGAAGCTTGAATTAAATCCAGTGGCATTAATTCTGGCATCAACATTTCAAAGCCCTCTGGAACATTCCCAACAGCATTTAAAATATCCATCATATAATAGTTTGTTAGTGGATCACTCATTCCAAGCAGAGCAAACACTAGAGGAATCCATAAAAACTTCCAACTCCGCCATGCTTCTCTAAATTCCTTTTGCAGAAGTACATTGAATCCTCTCATGCTTTTTTCGCCACCTTCATGAAAATTTCTTCCAAAGATGCTGTCTGTCGCTCTACCTTTCTAATTGTATAAGGACATTCACTTAACCGTTGAAGCAACATTTTCATCGTCGGCTCCTCATTCACAATCTCAATATACACATTACAACCTATTACATGATTAGATGGATTTGCAAAAAGCTTAGCCTCTTCTTCACTGCCAAATTCAATGACATAATTTTGCTCATCAAAACGTTGCCGTACTTCACGTAATGTTCCCTGCTCTACTAGTTTTCCATTTTGCAAGAATAATAGTTGATCTGTCATTTCTTCAGCATCATTTAAAATATGCGTTGAGTATAAAATAGTCGTCTCTTGCTGTAGTCCTTTTAATAAATCAAGTACTTCTCTACGGCCAACTGGATCTAATGCTGAAACAGGTTCATCTAATAGCAGTAATTTAGGCTTATGCACTATTGCTTGGGAAATACCAAGTCGCTGCTTCATTCCACCTGAAAAAGAGGCTATTTTTTTATGTTGGACGTCCCCCAACCCTACAAATTCTAAGGTTTTTTGTGCTTCTAATTTAGCCTTTTTGGCTGCTATACCATTCAACTTTGCAGCCATTTCTGTAAACTCTAACGCAGTTAGCCAAGGATGAAATTGCGGATATTGTGGTAAAAAACCTATATTCGCACGTAAATCATTACCTAGCATCTTTACATTTCCAGCAGTCGGTTTCAAAAGTCCCGTTAACATAGATAAAGTGGTTGTCTTGCCAGCTCCATTCGGACCAATTAAAGCCGTAGAAGTTTTTTCCTCTAAGTTGAAATGAATAGCATCTACAACTTTGTGCTCTCCAAATTGCTTGGTCAAACCTGTAACTTGAAGTAAAGTTGTCATGACTGCTTTCTCCCCACTATAAAGTACGCAATTGACCCTAATAGATTAGCAAATAGAATGATAAACACCCAAAGAATTTTAGGGCCGTTTGTTGCATGAATTTTTCGTAAATCAATAAGTGCTACGATCATCAAAATAATTTGAACGATGATGAGCGGTGCTATAACTGCCCATGGAACTTTTGCTAATTCCTCCATCATATAGATCACCTCATTATTTGTTATACACTAACTATAACAACTTTGTTCTAATAAGTATAGAACAAAGTATCTGTTACATCATAAAAAAAGATGTACCTTATTAGTACATCTTCTCAATTATTTATAAAGTTTTTGCAGAGCCTCTTCCATTTTAGGGCGTATCGTTACTACTGGACGAGCTTTTTTGACAGCTGACTGTGCTGCTTCTAACGAATCAGCCATTCCCAACTCCATTAAGATGGCAGTAGCTGCAACACCTGCACGTCCACCCCCACTTCCACAGTGAACATATACTTTCTGCCCTGTCTCAAAGGCTATAGCAACTTCTTGCGCTACTTGTTGGATGGATGATGCTACCTCACTATCTTCATCTGCTATAGGCATATGTTTATAAGAATAAGGAACTGTTTCCTGCTCTTGAAGGGATAGCCCTTGAACACGAACATCTATCACAACATCAACGGATTCTTGTGTAAATGCAGCCTCTGCATCTTTTGCACCGCCAAAGAACAGTTGATCCTTTACTAAAACATCGTAGTTTTTCTCCATATTCTCCACGCCTCACATGTTTATTTTAGTAAATGCTTAATATCCTCATAATATGGTAGAGCCGTTAAAGCACCTGCTTTTGTTGCGGCAAAAGCTCCTAATTTGTTGCCAAAGCTTGTACAACGCACTAGTTCTGCTTTTGTTGTAGGTAAACCATTATAATGGACATCACGTAGGACACCTGCCATAAATGCATCTCCCGCACCTGTAGTATCCACAGGCACTACTTTCTCAGTCGGTACATGGATAACCTCACCATTAAGGACCGCATAAGTCCCGTTCTCTCCTACGGTAATTAAAATAATAGGCACTAAATAGCTATTTAATTGCTCGATACCTTCTTCTAAGCTACTTGTCTCTGTCAGGAAGAATAGCTCATCATCCGTCACCTTTAAAATATCGACATCCTCGAAAAATGATGTAATCGTATCTCGACAAATTTCTTCACTGCTCCAACGTAAAGGACGGATATTTGCATCCATTGCAATAATTGCACCCTTGTCCTTAGCCATTTCTACTGCTGCTCGTGTTGTAGCAAGGGCTGTTGGATGGAACATTGTGCCTGAACACACCGTTAAAGCAGAGGCATGCTTAAAAGCTGCTTCATTTAGCTGTGATGGTTCAACTTGTAAATCGGGTGTCTCATCAACATAATCCTTAAAAATTCGCTCACATGCTTCTGTTAGATGCACATAAACACCACTTACTCGTTTTGCTGGATCAAATACGGCATAATCCAGTTTCACACCCTCTTGGGCAAGCCCATCTCTCACAAATTGCGAGCCCTCGTCATCACCCGTAATTGTAATTAATGCGGAAGGCGCCCCAATGCGGCTAATACCCGCTGCAACATTGACCGTTGCGCCACCCATATATTTAGTAAATGATGTGTTTGTTACATCATCAGCAATATAGTCAATAAAAGCATCTCCATAGACTAATATAAAATCCTTCTCTTGCTTTGTCATGATAGTCCTCCTGAAAGTCTAGTCATTATAGATTAACACGAAAATTGTCATTCTATAAAGGTTTTTACTTTTGGCATTTCTTTACGAGAGGATGGATAACTTGAGTCATCCCCTATCTTTGTTATACTTGCCTATAGAAAGGTAGGGATTATCAAAATGAGTATTACAATTCGACAAGCGCAACCACAAGATGCCCATGCTGTGGTGCCTTTAATTATCGACGCCATTGGCGATATTGCTAATCGGTTAACTGGTGAGCAATCAACGGAGGCTGTGATACAAGAGCTGACTGTTCTTTTTCAACAAGAAGACAATCGACATTCTTATTTAAATACTTTTGTCGCTACTGAAAGTGAACAGATTTTAGGGATTCTCGTTTATTATCACGGTCAACAAGCCGTTCATATGGATGCTAACCTTGTTAAATGGCTTGAAGCAAAAAATGCACCATCGATTGTTATTGACCAGGAAGCCCATGAAGACGAGGCTTACATTGATACAGTTTGTGTTGCACCAGCTGCACGTGGTAAAGGAATCGGAACATTGCTATTACAATTTGCCGAAGAGCTGACAAAGCAGCGTGGTTATACAAAATTATCATTAAATGTTGAAACCCAAAAAGAAGAAGCTCGCCGTCTTTATGAACGACTAGGCTTTGTTATTACGGAGCCTTGGTCAATTATTGATGAGCCATTTCACCATATGGTTAAACAGTTTTAGGAAGTGAATAACTAATATATGAAGAACAATTTGATTTACCCTCTTTTGATTGTTATTGCATCTAGTAGTTACGGGATCTTGTCGACTATTGTCAAAGTAGCTATGCAGCATGGCTTTACATCAGCAGAGGCTGTATCAAGCCAATATATTATTGGCTTTTTACTCGTAATATCCATCTTTATTTTTACTGACAGAAAATTACCAAGACCGTCCAAGAAGGGTTTACTTATTTTAATATGTGCGGGAATTTTTACAGGGACAACAGGTATCGTGTACGGAGAATCTTTAAAGTATCTTCCTGCTTCTCTTGCAGTAGTCATGTTATTCCAATTTACATGGATTGGTCTACTGATTGATTGTGCCCTCCATAAAAGATTACCAAGTAGACCTGAAGTTATTTCAATCGTCATCTTATTTATCGGAACGATTCTAGCTGCAGGTGTATTAAATGTAGATTTAAGTGACATTCCTATTCAAGGATGGCTATTCGGTTTTACAGCAGCCGTTACTTTTGCATGTTTTATTCAATTTAATTCTCGACCTGTCGAGGGCGTGACTACCACATCAAGGGTATTAATCGTTTCCTCTATAGCCCTTATTATGATCAGTATTTTCCTAAGCCCCGAGGTTATTTGGAACGGTAAACTATTCATGCAAGGCCTGTGGAAATATGGACTAGCACTAGGTCTTTTCGGTATCATTTTACCGATTTATCTATTTTCGATTGCTATCCCTAAAGTCGGTGGTGCGCTTGCTTCTATTTTAAGCGCCATTGAATTACCAGTGGCTGTTACTGTTTCCGTTATTGTTTTGCATGAACCTTTAACTGCTGTACAAATTATCGGGATTGTACTGGTGATTGCTGGCATGATGCTGCCAACCATTGTTGCACAACGTCAACAAAAGGATAGCTTATTAGAAGTACATTTATAAAACGACAAAAAACTCCTTAAAAATGGAATGATTCCTTTTTAAGGAGTTTTTTTGAACTTTAATGAAATGCCATTGCTTACCATTATGTACTTCGCTATGATGAATGCAAATGTAATTTTTTAATAATTCTAACATTAATGTTCCCCTTCGGTATTATACTGCAATATGCAAGTAACTTACTTTAAGAAAGGGGAAGTTGATGAAAAAAGCCTATATTCTTGGTTTTTTCCTTATGTTAATGCTTGTCGTTTTAGCTGCTTGTAATGGCGAAGATCAGCAAAATTCTACAAATGATGCAGCAAATAATGACGAGGCATCAGATGGTAAACAAACAGAAGTAGCAACAACGTCGCCTTCAGGCAAGCTAGTAATTTACACTGGACGTGACGAAGAAATGGTGCAAAATGTGATCGATCAGTTTAATGAAAAATATCCAGACATTGAAGTAGAATTTCTAACAATGGGTGCTCAACAGATTTTAGAACGTCTTCGTGGAGAGAAAGCCAATCCTCAAGCAGATTTTTGGTGGGGCGGAACGCAATCCGCACTCATTGTTGGCGCCAATGAAGACTTACTACATGCTTGGCAGCCGAGCTTTATTGACGCTATTGATACCGCACACAAAGATGTAGATGGACGTTGGTTCGGCGAGATGCTGTTACCTGAAGTAATTATGATTAATAGTGATTTACTAACAAAAGAAACTGGTCCACAGGACTGGGATGACTTATTAGATCCTAAATGGAAGGATCAAATTTTAATCAGAGGTGTACTGGCGTCAGGCACAATGCGTACGATTTATTCTTCCATGATTGTACGACAAGGTGCGGATTCACCTGATAAAGGCTACGAGTGGTTACTACAATTAGATGCCAATACAAAGGAGTACACACAAGACCCTAATGCTTTGTATTTAAAACTAACACGTCAAGAAGGCAGTGTCTCCCTATGGAATCTACAAGATATTTTGTTAAAAAAATATACGACAGATTATCCTTTTGATTATATTTATCCTAAAAGTGGTGCACCTATTTTAGTAGACGGTGTAGCAGTTGTAAACAATGCGAAGAACCTAGAAAATGCGAAACTTTTTGTAGAGTTTTTATTTGAAAAAGAGATGGTAACACAATTAGCTAATGATTATTACCAAATTCCTACACGTTCAGATATTGACAAAGGCTCCATGCCAGAATGGTATCAGGAATTAGATTTAAAAACATTTGATATTGATTGGCAGCTAATGTCTGACAAAGAAGCAGAATGGATGGAATACTGGGATAACAATATTAAAGGGCGCGGTAAATAGTAGAACGAGTAAAAATTCGGCTTATACAGCGAATTTTTACCTTCCTGTATCATCTAGATTCTTTGTTAGAGAGGAGCTAATGATTGAGAAGTGTCAGAATCGAAAATGTCTCGAAGCAATTTGGTCAAGTGTATAGCGTGAAGGACTTAAATCTTGAAATAAAAGCTGGTGAATTTTTTACCTTTCTGGGTCCTAGCGGCTGTGGCAAAACAACCACTTTAAGGATGCTTGCAGGCTTTTATTACCCTACTAAAGGCAAAATTCTTTTTGATGATCGAGATGTCACTCGACTTCAGCCCAATAAGCGCAATATCGGCATGGTATTTCAAAATTATGCCCTTTTCCCCCATATGACGGTTGATGAGAATATTGCATTTGGTTTACAAGTTCGAAAATTTTCAAAAGCTGAGATTCAGCACAAGGTGGATCGAATTAGAGGTCAAGTACATCTTGCTGCTTACGGCAACAGAAAAATAAATGAGCTATCTGGTGGGCAACAGCAGCGTGTTGCTTTAGCTAGGGCACTCGTGATAGAGCCAGATATTTTATTGCTTGATGAACCTCTATCCAATCTAGATGCAAAATTGCGTGAGGAAACACGTATTGAAATCAAACGAATCCAATCTGAGCTTGGAGTCACAACGATATACGTTACTCACGATCAAATGGAAGCCATGTCTATGTCGGATCGAATTATGGTTATGGAAAATGGCTATATCAAACAAATTGGTACTCCTCAGGAAATTTATCATCAACCCAAGGATCGTTTTGTGGCAAATTTTATTGGTGAAACTAATTTAATTGAATGCTCAATCCAAGCTATTGATGGGGAAAATGTACAAGTACGAACAGTGAATGGACATAATTTAATTGGGCGAAAGCAACAAAGCTCTCCCTCTTTAACGCATATGATTGGAGACAAAGTATTTATTTCTATTCGTCCAGAATCGATCCAACTTGGTACTGGTGAAAACACATTAACAGGAAAAATTACATTTGTTGAATTCACAGGTATTAGCGTTAATTACATTGTAGATTTTACTGCGTTCTCACTTAAAGTAATGCTTATTAATTCTTATGACCAAATCAAAAAGATCGGTGAAGATATTACAATCCATATGGCACAAGATTCACTGTACTTTTTAGGGGAATAGGAGGAAGCCAATATGGGGAAACAGTCTGAAAGTACGTGGACGCGAATTTTGCATGCCAATTGGTTTGTCTATGTTTTAATATCGCCATTATTTTTAGTGTTATTCGCCTATGTGGTTTATCCCTTCTATCAAACTTTCATCCAAAGCTTTGCTGGTGATGAAGCGTTCTTTCACTATAAGAAATTTTTTGATATAGCTAGTCCAGCAAATTTAGAGGCCTTGTGGACCAGTATTTATATTTCATTTATCAGCGTTATTTGCTGTGCACTTGTTGGGGTAACAATGGCCTTTTTACTAGAACGCTATAATTTCCCTGGGAGACGGATATTGTCTGTTTTAGTTTTGGTTCCAATGGCACTTCCTCCTCTAGTAGGTGTTTTGTCCTTTTCATTTTTATATGGCGATAGCGGGATTTTCCCACGAATTTTTCAGCATCTATTTGGGTTGGATCACGTTCCTTTTGCCTTGAAGGGAATATGGGGCGTCATCGTTGTTCATACATTCACAATGTATACGTACTTCTATTTGACTGCCTCTGCTGCTATTAAGGGGCTTGATCCTGCTCTTGAAGAGGCAGCTACTAGTCTGGGTGCAGGGCGTATTCGCGTATGGACAAAGGTTATTTTACCGATGCTCACACCTTCTATTGTCGCCTCATCCTTATTGGTGTTTATGATTTCTATGGCTTCTTATACTGCACCTTTGATGTTTGGTGTGGAGCGTACTATGACGATGCAAATTTATTTATCACGTACAAATGGGAATCTTGAGATGGCGGCAACACAGTCGATGATATTATCTTTTGTCTCTATCACTTTTTTAATCATTATGCGTTGGTATCAAAATCGCAGAAATTATCAAAACCTGAGTAAGGGAATTAGTGTTCATCGTTCAGAGGTATCCTCAAAAAAGGTAAAAATTATAGCAACCATTGCTTCTTTTGTTGGCACATTAATATTGATACTGCCTATTTTAGTGTTGATATTGATCTCTTTTTCTGTGGATGGAGCTTGGAAAACGCAAATTCTCCCAACCGATTATACAATCGATCATTATATTGCTCTTTTTACCGATGAACGCACATGGCGACCTATTTGGAACTCCATTCAAATGGGTGTCATTGCAACACTGGGCAATATCATCTTTGGAGTCGCGGCAGCTTATGCTATGGTGCGCTTAAATTTTAAAGGGAAAACCTTGCTCGATATTTTGATAATGGTACCTTGGGCTTTGCCAGGAACAGTTGTTGCTGTTAATTTAATTGCAGCCTTTAGTACAGAAAGTATCTTTAGTTTTAATCACGTATTGATCGGGACATTTTGGATCTTACCATTAGCCTACTTTATTCGACATTTACCACTTGTTTTTCGATCAACATCTGCCTCTCTTGTACAGCTAGATCAATCGATTGAAGAGGCATCACGTGGCTTAGGGGCCAACTGGTGGTATACATTTAGACGTATTGTCGTGCCTTTAACATTCACCGGGATTTTAGCAGGGACACTCTTAGCCCTCGTGCAAAGCTTTGGTGAATTTGTTGCATCCATTCTAATTTACAGTACATCCACTATTCCATTGTCTGTAGCGATATTCCAAAAATTATATGCATTTAAATTTGGGACCGCCTGTGCTTATGGTGTCTTACAAATTTGTTTAATTTTAGTTGTCCTTATTATTTCTGAAAAACTATCAAAAGGCAGTGCTGGTACAGCCATCTAACTGCCAATCTATTAGGGGGCCATGACAATGTTTGAAGATTTTCGCAATAAAACACAGCTGGAAGATGGGATGATATTCCCTTCTAACATCTATCGAAAAATCGTTTTACAGCCAGCTTATGATGAGGCAAAGAAAAATTTTTTAACAATTATGCTACAAATCAATATTGCTCATTTAAAAATGTTAGAAGAACAAGGACTTGTAAAAAAAGATGAAGCAAAGCAAATTGGGATGGCTCTAAAAAAAATTGACTTAAATTATTATCGTTTAGAGGATTACAGTCCCCAATATGAGGATTTATTTTTCCGCATTGAAAATAAATTAATAGAGCTTGCTGGTGATATTGCTGGAAATCTTCACATTGGCAGAAGCAGAAATGATATGGGTATCGCCATCTATCGAATGACATTAAGAAAAAAATTATTATTATTAATGCGCGAGTTACTAACATTACGTGATGATTTAATCGCTGCTGCAGAGGAACATATCGATACCATTATGATTGGCTACACACATACACAGCAGGCCCAGCCTACAACCTTCGCCCATTATTTAAAGGCGGTCATCGACCAGCTAGAGCGTGATTTTGAACGAATGCAGCATGTCTATAAAACGGTCAATCGTAGCAGTATGGGAGCCGCTGCCTTAACAACGACAGGCTTTAAAATTAGTAGAGAACGTATGCGTGACCTACTTGCCTTTGATGATATTATCGAAAATGCATGGGATGCAGTTGCAGGAGCAGATTATATAGCCGAGGCTGCAAGTATTGTACAGCTTGCTGCACTCAATCTTGGCCGTACTTCTCAAGATTTTTTATTATGGGCTACTCAGGAGTTTAATGCGTTTACACTCGCAAGTCCATATGTGCAAATAAGCTCTATTATGCCTCAAAAGCGTAATCCTGTTTCTATAGAACATACACGCTCATTACTATCTGCGGTTGTAGGAGATGCAAGTACAGTATTACAGATGGTACATAATACACCTTTTGGAGATATCGTAGACACTGAGGATGATATGCAGCCTTATTTATGGCGTGCCATTGACCGCTTAGTTGGTATTTACAAGTTGTTTGGTTCGCTTGTTGTTACAATGGATGTCAATAAGAAGAAGTTAAAAAATCGCGCTGAAAATAGCTTTGCGAATGTCACTGAGCTAGCTGATACATTAGTCCGTTCAGAGGGAATTTCCTTCCGTCAAGCACATAGTATTGTTAGTAAATGTATTAAGGTTCTACTTGCTCATGGAGAGGAATCATTAGCTAGTCTTACCTGGGGACTTGTAAACACACAATCGAAATTGATTACGGGCAACGAATTAACTATTTCGGAAGAGGATTTCTATAAGACGTTAAAACCAGAATCTTTTGTTGGTGTGCGAACATTACTAGGTGGTCCCGCTCCAGCCACTATGAAGGCTGCTCTTGAACGTTCCAAACTGAACGCCCATGATTTTTATGAATGGATTCGCTTAAAGGAAAGTGCCATTATAGAAGCAGAAAAAGAACTAGCAGCCTTTCTAGAGGAATGGAATCAATGAAGCAATGGTTATTGATTATTGATGGTGGGGCGACAAAAACAGCATGTGCAGTTGTTCATGCTGAATCTGGTGACATTGAATATTCTACATCCACTAAGGGCTCTAATTATCAAGCCATTGGTGTTGAATCGGCTACGGCAATATTACAAGAGCTTTTAGCAAATGTTGAAAGATTTTTGCGAAAGTATCCTAATTCCCAAATTGCTGTAGCTACCTTTGCTTTAGCTGGCATTGATTCTCCGAAGGATCATGCAGCCGTCGTGACTATTGTTCAAAATGCTCTTAAGATCACACAGCTACAAATAGACACAATGATTATTGAAAATGATGCAGAGGCCACACTATTAGGTGTGACTGCTGGACAGGCTGGTGCACTGCTCATTGCTGGAACAGGAGCTATTGCCTATGCCTTTGATGGGCAGCGGATTGTACGTGCAGGGGGTTGGGGACATCGGGCTGGCGATGAGGGAAGTGGGTATTGGTTAGGGCAGGAAGTCGTAAGAGCTATATTTAAAATGGAGGATGGTCGTGGGAAACCAACAATCTTAAAGGAAGCTGTCTATCAGTCTTTAGGTATACAAGATGTTACGGAGCTTGCTGAATGGCTATTCCACCCTTCCTATACAAATGCACAACTGGCCAAGATGGGCTCTTTTGTGGCAAGAGCAGTCGAGCAAGAAGATGCTTGTGCCATCGCAATATCTCAACAAGCTGCTCATGAACTAGTCCTTCTAGCAAGCGCTGTATTGAAAAATATTGACTATCAGAATGAACCATTTACTTTTTATTGTAATGGTGGTGCCATCAAGCATAATCCACTCATTTTAAAGAACTTTACTGAGGAAATAACCTTCAAGTATCCTCAAGTGGTCATTACCCTTTGTCAGCATCAGCCTATTACTTATTTAATCGAACGAGCAAAAAGGGCATATGACTGTTTATAAGTCATTGCCCTTTTCTTGCTTTTAAAGTGCCAGTCTCTTCAATTCATTCGTTGTAAAATAGAGATAGCCATCCTTTATAAATAAATCCTTCGAATCCTCCCTATTTAGTACCTCTTCTCCACTACCATCTGGACGAATCTTTGTTAAATATGCCCCTCGGGAATAATTACTAAAGTAGAGCCAACCATCTGAATAAACGATATATTGCGCCCGGGAATTTGTGACACGTTTCGTCTTACCAGTTTTCATATCTAGTACATATAGCTTATTGTCATCTGCAATATTACTATAAAACAATTGGTCTCCAACCTGTGCTGGGAAGTCTATATCATGATAATAACTATACAGTGTGCTTGTTGCTTTTGGATAGTCTTCAGCAATCCACGAGTGATCCTTCGCCATTGTACGGTCATCTACTAAAAAGTATTGGTAGCGTATTGCACCCTTACGATCTGGTACTGGATCATTCCATGTCGTATCGAGATGATACCACTGTCCATCCAACTTGACTAGATTCCACGCATGTCCCTCTTGACCTACATAGCCCACGATATATTTTGTTTCAATACCCAATTTTTGAAGCATAGAGTGAGCAAGTAAAGCATAGCCCTGACATACTCCCCCGTGCTCAGCAAGAACGGTATAAGCGCTGTGTGGGCTAGAATTCGTTTGTTCTGTATAGGAAGTATTGGCAACAATATAGTCATTGACAGCTCGTACTTTTTCTACATCCGTCATAGATTTTTTACTAATCTTAGCAATAATTTCTTGAACATTCATCTCTACATATGCCGCCTGCTCTGGCGTCATTAAATAGCTCTGTTCTCCAAAAATAGTTGCTTTATTTCGCCCATATTCATATCGAATTGAATGTTTACTTACATGGCCGTAAACATAGTCATCGCGTTTGATAGCATTGTTATAGGCCTCTTCTACAATTTGTTCAATTCGCTGTGTATTCCCTTTATATTGAATTTCAAACTTTGGTGAAAAGCTATTATAATACGCATACATCGCATCAGCCAGTTCCTTGGCATTTGTGACGACTAACTTTGTTTCAGGTTTCTGAATAGGTGGAGTTGTAGGGGCTACCTCCGCTTCATGTACATCTTCTATAGGTAGGGCTGTTTCAATTGAGGCATTATCTGAAAGTCTTGCAGTAACATCTACGATCTTCTCCTTTGTTGAAAGTAGCATCGTTTCTATGTCATCATTATTTGTCCAATCGACCACCTGCTGAACAACTGCCTTACCAGCCGTATAAATAGGATCAATAAAAATAATGATAATGGCAATTATAGCTAATTTCTTCCACAAACTCCTCACCTCCAACCGTCTTCCTTACATTATATACAAAAAAAGCACAAAGAACTCACTTAAGGGTCCATTTGTGCTTGTTAATATTTGTTTGTTGACTTAATTAATTTTAAGTGTATGTTCTTTTGATTGGACATTATACAGTAAATAATTGTCACTAACCTTTAAATTTGTTACTGGCTGCTTCACTAGCACCTCAGCTTTTAACGTTTTTAAATCTAGCTTTGTCAAATACCCACCGTTACTGTAATCACTATAATATAGGTTTTGATTAGTCCCTGTAATATACAACGAACGTTTATCTAATACCTTTGACTTACTACCACTAGTCATATCAAGCTTATACAGTTTATCGTTATCTGCAGTATTACTAAAATAAACAATATTATTTAACTGATGTGCGAAATGGACATTAAGCATATAACTGTATTTAGTGCTTGTAGCAGTAGGATAATTTCCTTTAATCCAAGTATGGTCTTTGCTAATTTGATTGTCCGAGACTAAAAAATAGTCATAGGACGCCGCACCAACGCGATTTGGCAAAGGATCGTTCCACGTTGTATCTAAATGATACCATTCCCCATCAACCTTTACTAAATTCCAAGCATGTGCCTCATTCCCATTTACAAAGCCCACAACATATTTTGTCTCTATCCCAGATTGCTCTAACATGGCATGTGCTGCCAATGCATAACCTTGGCATACAGCTTGTCCTTCAAAAAACAAAGCATAAGCACTATGTGGACTTGCCTTAGTTTTAGTTCCGTACATAGTATTGGATACAATATAATCGTTAATAGCTTTTACTTTTTGAAAATCTGTCATAGAAGGTTTGATAATATTTTTCAGAATTAGATTAATCTTTTTTTGTACAGCTGCTTCTTGAGTTTGACTTGTCAGGTACTTCATTTTATACGTTACATTCCCTAGAGAATCTGCGGAAACCATGGTACTTTCTATATGTCCACTTGCATAAACGGCTTGTTGCTTAGCTTTTTCAAGTGCGTCCATCATTTCTTTTTTTAGGTCGCCTATTTTGCCTGTATACTTAATTTTTATATCGATCTCAAAGTTTTGTATTTGCTTTGCAAGTTCTTCTGTTAATTGATCCCAACTTGCTACTGTTGAGTTAGCTACCATAGGATAAATTGGGGAGGTATTTTCTGTTTGTTTTGCATAGACCGCAGTTGGACTTAACATCAATAAAGCCGCACCACATAACAATAATTTTTTCATCACTCATCACCTTCCCTTTGATTCTTTCTTTACTATTTAGCATAGCAAAGAATGTACCTACTAAGCTATCATACAAGTTCACTAACTAAGACTTTTAACTAAAAATATATTAAATTTTATATACTATAAAATACCTACTAATAAAATATAATTAGCGAATATAACTATTTTTTTGCAAAAAAATAAAACTCACCTAATTAATAGTGAGTTTTATTTCGATTTAGATTCTGTAATTGTTCAGGCGTTTAGTAAATTATCTACTTTTCACCACTAAATTAACTGCTTCCTGAATGGCTTCGTTCATTTTTTCACCATCCCCTTCCGCATTCTGTACACATTCCAATAGGTTCGTACTAACAATAACCCCAACTGTACGGTCTACAGCAGAGCGTACTGCTGATAATTGTGTAATGACGGCCTTACAGTCTTTTTCCTCCTCCATCATTTTCAAAATGCCACGTAGCTGTCCTTCCATCCGTTTCACACGATTTTTCACTTGATCTGAATATTCCATATACATTGCTCCTTCTCTTATACTCGCTACGCTCTAATGAGTGATCGTTATTCTTTATCCTAGCTCATTATTTTAAATTTAAACCTAGCCATTACTATTCCTTGGTTTTAGATAATTGATGAGCATTCTCGTAATAATGGTACCAGCGTTTGTTATTTCATCGTACTGAATTATTGAATTTTTCTTTATACGTAATTGCCCAATTTCTACCTCGAAAACTGGACACTTTCTTTTAAGTGCAGCAATCAACATGTTTGTATCATAATCATAGCGTTCACCTTTTACTTTCATTAACCAAGGCAACTCATTGATGGAAATATAACGTAAACCGGTTTGTGTATCCATTAATTTTTTATGATACAGTATCTCGAAAAATAAGCTTGTTGCACGATTTCCCCAGTAAGAAAGAAATGTACTATCAGTTGAACGAAAGTTACGCACACCTAGCACAATCCCTTCAGAAAACACCTTTGTCATGGTTAAAACAAGCTTCACATCTTGTAAAGTATGTTGCCCATGAGCCCCAACTGTAAGGATACCATGGCACCTTGCTTGTTGTTCTCGTATATATGCAAAGGCGGTCTTAAGTGCGCCCCCCTTACCAATATTGCAATCATGCTGTAGTACTTGGCAGCGTTCAATTTTATCTAGGTTTTCAAAAATATCTTTATATTTTTGATCACTCCCATCATTGACAATGATGATTTGTGTAATAGTCGTTGCTAATAATTGATGTACATAGGTAATGAGTGATTGTTGTGGATTATATGCTGGTATAATAGCTGCAATATTTTTCATTTCGATCCCCCACCTAAAGGCTGACAGGTTCTCCGTAGCTACGAATCTCCCTTATATCAAATAGTATCATGTAACACCAACAATTCAACTGATCAATCCCATTAAAACATATCAATAATATCGATTTTTCTCCGATATATGAACAAAGAGATGAAGAGGCGCTTTGTAAAAAGGTTTAAAAGTAAAATGCTTGCAATGACGCCGAGGTAATTAACTGAAAGAGGTGAGTACTTTCGTCATGCATTATGAAAATCTTGAAGAACAATGTCAAAAATTAAGACAGCTGTCCTTCATAATATTATCCAAAAATTTACAGGATGCTAGTTTGCTCGCCATTTCAACCCCAGCAGAATCCTTACAGAAGTCACTTCTTGTATTAGAGGAAATTTTATATGAGATTTATCGATTGGAAATGCATACCGAACCTAAACTCAAAAATGTCCGAATGCTATTAAATAATCGAAGTTTTGTGGCGCAAATTCATCCTCGTCGAATTTATTTATTGATGAATCTAATTCATAAAATGACAAGCCATACCAGTAATGACATTGTAGAAGCCAAAGCAGCTAAAATTGTTTTAGACTATCTTAGCGATATTGTTGAATGGTTTATGAAGCGCTATGATCGTAGTTTCAAATCGAACCGCCTGTCTTCTCATGTCACAGAACTTCCTTCTATATTTGATAAAAATATACTACAGCATGAGCAGTCACGAGAGGCTTACGAACATGCTGTCAAATGGTTTGAAGTAGCTGCTCAGAATGGAGATGCAAGTGCTCAATATAACTTAGGTGCTCTTTACAATCATGGGCGAGGTGTAGAAAAGGACTATAGGCTTGCAAAAATGTGGTATGAACGAGCTGCCGCACAAAATGACGCAAATGCTCACTATAGCCTCGGTGTACTTTATCATCTAGGCCAAGGTGTTATACAGGATTATCTAGAGGCTGCACGTCATTACCAAATAGCTGCTGATTTAGAGAATGCTGACGCCCAATACAATTTAGGTGTACTCTATAATCAAGGCTTAGGCCTATCTCAAAATTTTAACGAAGCTGCCAAGTGGTATACCTTAGCAGCCAATCAAGGTAATACAAGTGCCCAAAACAATCTAGGCTTTCTTTATCATAATGGCACGGGTGTGGAGCAAAACTATGATAAGGCCGTTGCTTATTTCAAAATGGCTGCCTTAACTGGAGATGCAAGTGCTCAATACAATCTTGGTTATATGCATCTTAAAGGGCGTGGTATTCCCCAAAACCAAGAAGAAGCAGCAAAATGGTTTCATATGGCTGCTTTACAGGACCATGTGAACGCAGAGTTTCAACTGGCCATGCTCTATAATACTGGGCAAGGAATGACGAAGGATCATATAGAAGCTTTAAAATGGTTCAAGCTAGCGGCACATAAAGGACATTTAAATGCTCAATACTGTCTTGGCCTGCTGTATGAAAAAGAACAGAATCTTGTGTCAGCAGAAAAGTGGCTACTGCTAGCTGCTGACAATGGCCATATCAGCGCTGGCTTCGAGCTTGGACGTCTATATGCATATCAGCTTGAAGACCCAGTCAAGGCAATATCATATTTTAGGACAGCCGCTGAAAAGGGCTATGCAGATGCACAGTATGAGCTTGGCCTATTACTGACATCTGGCACTGGTGTTCCTATAAATTATAAGGAGGCCGTTAAATGGTGGCGAGCAGCAACCGATCAATCACATATTCAAGCTGAATATCAATTAGGCCTACTATATGAACAGGGATTAGGGGTAGCCTTAAATCTTGAGGAGGCACGCAGATGTTATCGCCTAGCAGCCACTCAAGGCCATGCAGGTGCGCAGTATCAACTGGGCAATTTATTTGATAAAGGTAAAGGCGTAGAACAGGATTACACAGAGGCTGCTAAATGGATTGAACAGGCTGCATCACAAGGACATATGAAGGCACAATATCAATTAGCCCAAATGCACATTCATGGACAGGGCGTACCAAAGGACTTTGCAAAGGCCGCCCAGCTTTATCGACTATCTGCTAATCAAGGGCATCCAAAAGCCCAATTCCAGCTTGGTATGCTCTACAAAAAAGGGCATGGTGTTGCACAAGACTATCAAGAGGCGACAAGATGGCTGAAAAAGTCACTGGAAGAAATTAAATAAATATTAAAAAACCTACCGCATCACATAAGACACGGTAGGTTTTATTAATGACTGCTATTATCCTTTTGTTGTTGAATCATAAATGTTACAACAATAAATAAAGCAAAGCTAATTAATAGCGTAGTTCCTCCTACAATAAAGAAGACTAATGTAAAAGTGCTACCAAAATTAAATGGATTTATATTGTAAAACCACATGCCCAACGTTAAGCCCAGAACACCCACAATAGCTGTCCAACCATGAATGGTTACTAATTTTTGTGATTTCACTTTGAAGGCTCGATAAAAAATACCCCAGGCAAACATACTAAGCCAGCCAACAAGTAAAATATGTGCATGTATCGGTCTATATTCATAACTACCTGATCCCGACATATGTGAACCTAAATACGTGCCGATTAAAGCAAAGATTGCCGCTAATCGAATAAGGCGTATGCTCCACTTTTGTTCCATACGATAACTCCCCCTAATCGTGTTTCAACTAAGTAGCAGTTTATCTTGTGAACATGAACTTTACATGAACTTCTTATGACAAAATTGGTAGATGGATATAAACCTTTGTGCCCGCATGCACCGTACTTTGCATCTGTATGGTCCCTCCATGTAGCTCAACAATTTGTTTGACAATCGCTAAGCCTAGTCCGGTCCCTTGCTTGGTTCTAGACGCATCGGCGCGATAAAAACGGTCATATACTTTTGCTAATTGATCCTCAGTCATTCCTATCCCACTGTCCTCCACAAGAATTTCAAGTGAGGTGGATCTTTTTTGTAAATGTAGATGTATCTGCCCACCCTCTACATTATATTTAATGGCATTTGTCAGTAAATTATCCCATACGTTTTGTAAAAGCCCTGCATCGCCATCAAAAATAATTTGCTCAAGCTTATATGATATTTGAAGCTGTGACTCTTCCATTTGCCAACGATACTTTCGTACAGTTTCCTTTAGCTGTTCATCTAAACGATAAGACTCACGTTTTACAATTATTGTCGATTGGTCAAGGGAGGTTAATAATAATAACTGTTTGGTTAATGTAGATAGGCGTTTTGTTTCTAGCTCAATGATTGCTGCATATTCCTGTCTTTCCTGTTCAGTAAGGGAAGGATTTTTCAGTAAATCTACATACCCTTGAATATTTAGTAAAGGTGATTGAAAATCATGTGATACATTACTAATAAATTCCTTCCGTGTACGATCAGTTTCCTGTAATCTCTCGGTCATCCTATTAAAGCTTGATGCTAATTGACCAATTTCATCTGCACGATCAATATCTAGAACTGTATCAAATTTTTCATGCGCTAGCTGTTGAGTGGCTGCTGTTAACTTCGTAATGGGGCGAATTAATGCTTTAGCAAATAGTAGCATGGCAAGTAGGCTCAGTATTGTCATAACCAACATTAATCCCGCAAGTATTGTATGCACCTCAGAAAACAATAAACGAATATCAGGTCTTATGAATAATGCATAGGACTTGCTTTCATAGGTAAATGGCACACCAATTGTATTATTCAGTTCATTAGCAAAAAATCCTGTTACAAAGGTCTCTTTAGGAAAATCTCGCATACCATGATAGATTTCCCCATTTAAAACACGCTCCACAACAGACGTTGACAATGTTTTATCACGATATGGACCGCCAAAAAATTGCCCCTCCTGACCAGTTGTCACATAAATTTGATAGCCGATTTCACCCAATGTTGCCAGATAGCTATTTAAATCCTCTGGTTTGTCTGTCTCAATATAATGCACAATATCCTGTGCTATGCTAACGTTTTTTGCATCATTTTTTTCTTTTATAACTTGATGGTAATAAGTATTTGTTGCTAAAAAGCCCATACATAAGCTTCCGATCATTACCAGCATTGTTGTTACAACAAATTTACTATATAAGGTTTTCATGTTGCTTCCTCTAGCTTATAGCCAACACCTCTTACTGTTGTAATTTCAACAGCCGTGTCATATCGGTTTAATCTTTCACGAATCCGCTTCACATGCGTATTTAACGTTTGCTCATCTCCATCATAGTCATAGCCCCATACTTGTTCCATAATATAGCTACGAGTAAACACTTGATGGGGACGTGATGCTAACAAAGCCAGTAATTCAAATTCCTTTAAAGGTAATATAAGTGTATTTTCCCCTATTACAACCTCAAAGCTTCGTCGGTCAATTACTAGTTTACCTACTTGGATGGTTACTTGATTTTTTTTATCAAATCTCCTCAATATCGCAGCTATACGAAATAATAATTCCTTTGGTTCAAAGGGCTTTACAACATAATCGTCAGAACCTGCTAAAAAGCCACGTTCTTTATCCTCTAGCTCACCTTTTGCTGTTAATAATAAAACAGGAATATCATAATCTTGAGTTAAATACTCTGTTAGTGTAAAACCATCCATTCCTGGCATCATCACATCGACAACAGCTAAATCAGGCAGATTCCCTTCGAGTAAGGCTAGTGCCTGCTTTGCATTTTCAGCAAGTAGCACTTGATAGCCTTCCTTTGTAAGATAAATATTGACTAGCTGTAAAATATGAACGTCATCATCGACAACAAGGATCTTCATCTGCCCACCTCCAGTTAATAAGAAAAAATCCGATCATATAGAACGAATTTTTTCATCACAAATTACTATTATTTTATAACGAAAATATAGAAATCAACAGCAATAAGAGAAAAGGTAAACCAATCACAATATAGCCTCTAGGATTAGCAAGGTTCATGGTCCATCCTACCCCGAAGCGTTTCTCCACAAAAACAGATGGGTCTTGTCGATTCATATAAATTAAGCCGCCCTTCCAATAACGATCCTCATCCACGTCCATTACTTGGGAATCTATATTTGCTTCATAGCGTACTTTATGTTTATACTTTTTCACCACATATACAAGTAATGAACCCAGCAAAACAACTAAGAACAAAATAAATACTGGTAATAGCTTATAGCCTACTGTCATAGAAGGATAGATGTTGCTTAATTGTAAAATAGTTAATAAAGCTGTTAATGCAGAACTTATCAGTAGTATTTGCCAACTCATGTATTTTCGTGTTTTTAGCTGATCCTCTAACGATTCCTCTTTGCGATTTACAGCTAATTTAATTGCAGAACGTTTAATGGAGTCGGTAATTCCCCACATCATACATTGCATCATTAGCATTACCAGTGGCAGTGAAATAGCTGTAAAATAGGTCTTGTTTCTCCAGGCATCCGCTTCGCCACTCGGTCCCCAATGTACTGCTATATCATTTGGCATGAGATCGTAATGAAGGTATGTGTAAATGATCAAAAATACCGATATTCCTAATGGAACAGCAAAAAAAGACCAAGGAAGCATTTCATCACGGCTTCTTGCAGTTAAATCCACTGCCCGTACTTGTTTAATATTTGCGCCCCACTGCTCTTGTTTTTTCAACTTCGATACCTTTTGATGATTTATCCAATACAACGCCATGCTTACTGCAAGCATACTAAACAAACAGCTTAATAAAACAATACTTTGAATAGATTCAGAAGGAGCAAATTGATTGTAACTTATAATCATGATGATTAGAAAAACTATCCCTGTTCCCCCTACGAACTGCACATACTGTTTTTTCAACTGAGCTAAGATGGGATGCTTAATATTTTGATCAGGCACTGTGACTCCAAAAACGATTGTTTCTCGTACAATATAGGGAACGACTATTTGCAAAGCTAATGTCATGATGTAAATGGTTATAAAAACGCCAAGTAGCATTTTGCTACACTCCCTCTACTGGAATTTGCAAATCGGCAAAAACTTTTTTCATCATGTGCTCAATTTGTTCAGCTGTTGCGCCGAGCACCATTCCTTCTGCCACAACAGGTTTCAAATTCTTTTCGATTTGTCGCAGTTGCTCAGGTGATAAAGCTCTCTCCTCTGCTGAACTTATGATAGCTCCAGATTTTGGACGAATGGCAATAATCCCTTTCGCCTCTAATTCATGATAACTTTTATTAACAGTATGCATATTAACACCTAAATCGGCAGCTAAACTTCGCACAGACGGTAAAGTATCACCTGGCTTCATTTCTCCTCTAGCAATTCCTTCGATAATTTGACGTGTTACCTGCTCATAAATAGGTACGTCTGATTGAAATTCTATTTGAATAAACATGTTTATCAGCTCCATATTTGTTATACAACTAATATAACAAATTTCTCTCCACCTTGCATGAGATTGAAATGTTTAAATAGGGGAATTTTTTATGGTTTCAATAAATCTTTTCACAAGTAAATTCTGCTTCTCATTATTCCTTGTACAAATTGCAATTTTATGTTTAATGGCATGTATATCCTTCACATAAACTCTCGCCAATTGCCCACTCTCTACATACTCTCTAACAGCAAGAGAAGAAATAAAATTTGCACCATAGCCCGCCATGACTGAGCGAATGGTTTCATGAATGCCATTAAATTGGAGTGCGATATTGGGTGGTCTCACTTGGTAGGTTTGACATAATGAGAAAAGATGCTCCCTCATTTTAAAATGCTTTAAAAATTCACATGTTGCGCATCTATAATGACACGACACCCACTATCCGTCTTTCTGATTTGTTTCTGGAAAGGATAAATAGCTCTAAAAAAGGGTGATAATTTGTCAAAAAACTCCTATAAATATTTAAAATATGTAGCATTACTTCTTGTCATATTTCAATTACTGTATTTAGGAATTCCCGATTCTGTGAAGCCTGTAGGTTTATGAGTACATTATATTTTTCGGATTAGCTTATTTATTTGCCATTCTTCAAGATTTTTTTAATCCAAGTAAAAAAACAGATTTATTATTACGTGTAGCTATCATCAGTTTAATTGTCTTGGCTATTACATCTATCTACTATAAAGCCACGTTCTCAATTGCTTTTTCTGTAATAATGTTTATTGCGTTCAGTTCTTCATTATATATAACAATTAAGCTAAACAAAAAAAACAAGCAAAAGGATTAATACCTTTTGCTTGTTTTTCAAAATTAATGGTACGAATATTTTGTTTGTGTTGAGTAAGTAATATTGTTACCACTCGCACCTACATACTCCACTAAGTCTGTAGTTGTTAAAATGTGAGTACCATTACGCTTCGCACAATCGTTTAAAACGGATTGTAACTGGTTTTTATTCGGATTTTTTAAGAACATTGCAACAAATCCAGTTATCGTAATACAAAGCCAACAACTTCCAAAAATTTTGCCATTTTTGGTGCAATATGTTTAGCAAAAGCTGTTGCTACTAAGGCTACACCCACCGAAGCAATTCCTAACCCTAAATCATCTGGACTGATTTTACTGTTTTCTTTGTGTGCCGCAGCGAGGAAACTTTGTACTGTTACAACCTCTGTTTCTCGTCTTACCACTTTTGATGTTGCCATTATATATCCCCCTATATTATATGAATTTGTTAGAATTGAACAACCTAACACTCTATAAAGGGGTCTCTCAATTGATTTAACAACTTTTTTTAAAAGTTTTATTCAGTTCATACATTTTATTTTACATAACATTAGAAAAAGGCAGTAACGAGCAAGGGCCAAGCCCTGTCGTTACTACCTTTTTGATTTCGCATCATACAGCCTGATTTTCACTGCACTTTTCAGCTCAATTAGTAGCTGCAACAAAATCTAATCATGTTTTAATTTCCATATCTGAAGCAGTGTGGTACCAATTATTAAACTTACTAAACCAATTGTACATTTCATATTAAAATTTATGGAATGTATTAAATCTTTTACAAAGACCACTTCCATAAAACCGGTTAAAAGAAATACAGCAGCTATTAAATAGAATATGTATCCGACTAATCGAAAAATCAAACTTTTCTCACAACCTCTCCTTTTATATTTTATCATTTCAATTTACAGTATTGTATTTATTCCTGAACTTATTTGTGGTTTTCACTCATAAAATTATATCATCACCAGAGCGAATCATTTCAATTTTCCCTATCAACTTCCCTTGTTTTGTTCGCAACTCCTAAACAATTTCATTTTCCAGTTACTTTTTTCTTGTTGAATAATTAAATTCCCTAATCTTTTATTGAGCCCTACCAAAATGTAAGGTTGATATTGTGTGCGTCAAAACTTAAGATTTAGAGTTAAGACGCAATTGTCGGAGGGAGAATATTGCTGAAAAGATTTTTTAAAAATAATAAAGATGAAAAAAATGATGAGAAATGGCAAGGTGGAAATCCAAATGGTCGCCCTAAGTTAACCATCAATGAATTAAAATTGCTGCATTTAAAAGATGCTGGGAAAAGTAATCGAGAAATTGCACGAATACTAGGTGTTTCTGAAGCAACTATTAGGAGACGATTGAAAGAACAAAAATGACTGGATACTCTATGTAGAAAACATATAGAAACGAATAAACGTTTGTATAGAAAACATGTAGAAATGCACTTTTTTATGGGGACACCGAAACACTAGGCTCTGCCTAGTCTATCACCCCAAGTGATAGCAGATTTCCCTTATGCTCTTTCCTTTAAAATTCTTGTCCTCTCATTACTGCCTAATTCGAGATAGTTATATCAATAAATCTTGTATAATTTGTATTTTTTTAAGTAAATTTTTCCTTATTTTACTTTCAATCCCTTCGTTCGATAGCTTTCAATTCAAGAAATTGATATTCTAATTAAGGTACCTTTTTATCCTTCTGCACAAAGGACAAAAAGGCACTATTTATATTTGGTTAGTACATAATCATATTAAGGTGTACAAAAGGATGCCTAATAGGCATCCTTTTGTACTTTATTTGTATCTTCTTTCTTTACAATTCGAGCAAAGCGACAACAAATATAGCTGCTTATTTGGAAAAAATAAGCAGCTATATTTGTAAAGGTCGTAGGAATCTCTTACCAAGCCAAAAACTCTGTTTTTTGGGGCATGGCATGCCATACCCGTTGCTTGCCCTACTTTAACCTTGAATTTTTTACAAAACTAAAAAAGTAGTAAAATGCTACTCTGACTGAACAAATGATTGATATATGATCGTTAGTCAGATTTATGTGGATTTACAACGTGAAGGAAAGAGAAAGAATTGTGACCAAACTGCGCTTTGGGAAGGTTATACTTTAACTAACGGAGCAGATTGTTATATAAAAAAGCGTGGGGGGATAAACAGTTGAAAGCATTATTTTTTCTGTATGAAGGGTATGTTGATTGGGAAATCAGTCTTTTATCATACATTTTAAATGTAACTGGTGTAGAAATTAATACAACCGCATTAAATGATGAAGTCATTCATAAAGGGATGTTCAAAGTCAAATTGGATATGAATATCGAAGCATGTAATCCCAACGACTATGATGTTTTAATCATACCTGGTGGGGAACCTGATCCGTTTGTTAAGGATGATCGTGTATTGAATCTTATTAGAGAGTTTGATGACCAAGGTAAAGTGATTTCAGCGATTTGTGGAGGGTCTGCCTTTCTAGCAGCAGCAGGCGTTTTACGAAAAAGGAAATATTCAACTTCTATTGACGATGACTTGGCTTACAAACATTATTTCAATGAGGCATTCAAGAGTGAAACCGATGTAACCGTGTGTGAAAATTTAATCACAGCCGAAGGGAATGCGTATGTTGAATTTGCGGTCGCAGTTGGAAAAAGGTTGGAGATTTTTAAAGACAGGGAAGACGAATTAGAAACCGTATTGTTCTTTAAAAATCAATTAAGAGGATAAAAATTTTACAAGAATTTATAACGTATTCATAAATAAACCTAATAACGTTCCCCAAATGGAAGTTTGGTGACTCTACGAGGAAAGCTTTCCTCGTTTTGGGTGCATTTTACGGCGCAGGTTTAAAACTAATAAAGGAGTAATGTAGCATGGGAGTTTCTGTTTATTACACTTGTATGAGAAACCATAACCTTACCAACAGTGAGGAGCAACAGATAACGGCTATCATTGATGAATACAATGCAGGTTTTGAAAGAAAGGATATTGGAGAAACATTTTGTGTTTATGACTATGATCAGGATGAACCAACAGTGATCTTTGCAGGTTCAACAAAGCTACCACTTTCAGATAATTTTGAAGATACATTGCATGTACTGTTTTATTGGTTGACCTGTTTGACAGATATTAGAAGAAGTATTTCTAATGGTGATTGGCATGTGCATCTAGATGATACGGATGCCATTTGGGATGAGGAAACAGGTTGGCGAATTACGGAATATTAGTACTCATATTCCCAATAAAGTGCTGGAAGGGTGCTTTAGTGCAGCAAGGATTTATAACATATACATTCATAAAGCCAATAACGTTCCCAAATGTACGTTTGGAAACACATCGAAAAGCCATGAACATTGTTAAATCAACGTTTTATGGCTTTTCTTATGAACATTGTTTATACATCTTTTTATACAAATAGCGTAAATGCTGATATAGCAGCATTTTTACTGACTTGGTTTATTCTTCACTTTGCATAAAATCCTGTATATTTCTCTAAGCTCCCACAAGCTTTTTTAAGCCTTTTGAGATTAAAACATGAAGTTGATATAAAGCAAAAATAAAATAAGCGTTTTAAAACAAATGTAAATGCCCCTATAATTTGATTTTTTTCATAAAAACTAGAATGAAAATGCTCTTTCATATTTATCAATCATTATATAGATTTCCATTTTTATCATATACTTCAAAGGTTGCAGGTGAAGTATTTTCAACATTCTTTGGCAACTTGAATGTTTTTATAAATGTTTGTGAGTTTGAAATGTTTATTTCTGTTTCAAAGTTTTTTAATTGTGATTTGACTTTTATTTTTGATATATTTTTATCTAAATTATTAACAAATATAACGCCATACTTCCCTTTATTAGTATTATATTCTTCATAAGTGATATTAGGATTTGTTTTTAGGTAAATGAATTTTAGATTATGATTCCATCCCTTTTGAAATTTTGCATGACCAAATTCTCCCTCTTTAAACTTCAATTGAGCTAACCATATATTAGTATTTTCTATTTGTTCAAAATTTATGAGCTCTACTTTATCCTTGCTAGATTCTTCTATAAAAGTCTTTACACTTTCTTCAAATGGTTTTATATGATACTTTTCATAATAATTCCATAAATACATAGATAATATAACCAATACCAAAAATGGCAATATAAACCTTTTCATCAACAAAACCCCTTTTTGTAAAATAATGGACTTTTTCACTTCATTTAAACTTATCATTAGGTTAATATAAAATAAAGGGGGAGATTATTTGAAAAAAATATTATTAGTTGTTTTTATGGTATATTTTGTAGTTTTTAATTTGGAAAGTATGAATGTTAAAGCTGCTGAGCTAAATATAGATCAAATAAGGCATTTAGAGTCTTTAGGTTTCACTGAAGAAGAAATTTTGAACATGCCTGAAACAGAAATATTAAAAAACTTAGAAATTGACGGAGAAGTTGTAGCTGTCGATAAAAAGTTTTTTAAAGTCATTGAAAGAGATACTTCTAACGACAATGTTAGTACATACGATATTAACAATTTTAGTAAGGAAGTCGTTATTGAACTTGATGAAAATACGTATTTAAGAGAAGTTCAATTAGAAGAAGCTAAAAGAAGTAATGATTCTGTATCTACACTTTCAAGTACACATACTACATCCTATAAGACTGTTACTACTACAATTGTTTCTTTAGCAGCAAAACAACAGTACAGGGTAAAAACTGCAATTACGTGGAGTATTATGCCAAGTAATAGAAAAATTGATGTTATAGGTACAGCTATTAATAGTTCTTTTTGGGCTCCTGCTCCAAATTCTCAATACGGTCAACAAAGTTGGTCAGTGAGACATTCTTGTGATCAAATTAAATATCTAAGTACAACTTATTCTAGTGGCAGTAATTCATGGTCAAAAGGGGCATCTGGTTATGCCTTAAATATTGATTTACCAAATGATGTTGTGAAATCTTATGCTTGTAATAGTGAAGAAGTAAAAACTTTATCTGCATTTTCTTATTATACAGCTGATAAATTAGCTGCTACTAGTCAGATAGATGCTTATGGAAAGTACCTACATCAAGAAACAACGTTCCAAATTGCTCCATCTGTTACTTTCTATCCTCTTTCATTCGGAGTTTCAGCTAGTCAATCTGATAAATTTACAGAAGCGAGTACACATGCTCAAACTAAATTTTAAAAAGTAACATTAAGGAGTAGCCATTTGCTACTCTTTTTATTTTGGCTTTACAGTCGCTGGAGAGAAAAGGTGAAACGTGGCGGTTGTCAATCTTAAATTGCGGTACCGAACCAAAGAGAGGATAAGGAGCAAATTTAGATTGACAATCTTACTGCATCAAAATCCTCTTGGCGGCATTGAACAAACCCTTGTATTGATTCAATAATTACAGCTATACACTCATATGCTCTTCCCTAGGCGCTTTCTCTAAAAGCCGAATAACCCTTTCATATCGTTGTCCTGTCTCCTCAAACTCTTCCCGAAAAACCTTTGTTACCAAAAAGGGCGCCAATGTTTTCCCCACAGCCACAATATCACCTGGTTGAAGATTGACATCACGTAAATGTTTAGGATTATGCCAAGTATAGGGTTTAGGATATAACTTCAATACGTCATTATCTTTTTTACTTTTGATATGAAATCCTGAAAGTGTATTATTGTTTTCCATTTCACAACCTCCTATTTTTCCAGAACCATGTTTTACGTTATTAAAAATGAGTATAACAAACTAGAGGTATGATTTTTCATCATTCCTCATTTGATTAAAGATCACGTAACTTGGCCAAGATTCGCTCACGTTCTTGTGCAAAATAGGCTTTCTTTTCTTCGCTTATTTCTTCTTCTTGCTCGTGATTGTTTTAATTTGGTTATTATAGTTAAGAGTCGAATTCGAGCCATTAAGCTTTGATATAACAGCGTTTTGGGCCAATTCCTGATGTTTATTTTGATGTTTATTTGGTTGTTTAAATTCATCTTTAACGATGGCAATTTCATACGCATTTAGATGATACACTTCGCTTAAAATGCTTTCAAAGTTCACATGCTGCACATCCAAAATGACACGACACCCACTATCCGTCTTTCTGATTTGTTTCTGGAAAGGATAAATAGCTCTTAGATTGCTCCATATACTTAAAAGCTGTTGAAATTGTATTGAATCCTACCTCTAATTTGTTACTCAAATGCTCTCGATAATGCCGTTGTATGTAAGATCATCAATCAATTTTTCTAGCACTCTATGTACTTTCCCTCCAGGATAAATACCTTGTGTGGCTAGTACGTCTTCTAATTGCTGTAGGCGCTCTTCTTTGAGTTGCCGATCTCCTTTTTGATTGCCGTATGTAATAAATGTTTAGACTGCTTGGTTTGGTGTAGTTTTTAGTTTATTTTTCATGATAGTTGCTCCTTTTTTGAAGCAAAAAAGCGTTTTACATCGCTGTAGTAACGATGCAAAACGCTTTCGATGACGGAAACTTTTTAATAAATTTACGCCTTTGGCGAATAACCGTTCAATGATCTCGTTGTCTTCTTTAGTGTTTCGAGCCAATCGATCCAATCTGGTTACAACAAGCCTGTCACCTTTATTTAATTTAGACAGCAGCTCATTTAATTGTGGTCGGTCTGTTTTCGTTCCTGTGAATTTCTCTTTATAAATAACAGTCGCTCCTTCACTCTCCAACGTTTGAAGCAGAACCTCTAATTCCTGTGATACAGTCGATACCCTTGCATAACCGTAAATCATAGAAAAATATCTCATTTCTGCACTACATTTATCGACCTAAGTTATGACACCTTTTTACACCTTGATATCACTGCATCAACACACCGGTGTCAAAACTATTAAGTTTTGGCACTGTATAAATAAAAAAGACCACCTCGTATGAGATGGATACATCATTCTATCTATTCAATTAAAGCACCACGTTTGTTGAACAAGGAATTTTGTTTACCCTTCAACAATTGCAAGATATTTTTTGATTTCTCCTTCAGATTCAACAATTAAAATATCTCCCCGTTCTTTGGTGGAAAAAATCTTTGTACCAACAGGAAGTTTATTCGACATCTCATCTCTAAAATCTGTATTAGCATCATTTTTTTTTATTTCACCGATTTGAACATCTTTTGTTAAAGATAATTCTTCAACCCAATCAATATTAGTTTTGTAGATAACTCCATCATACTGAAAAATATCAGCATCAGAATCTAATGTTAAAACTTCTTCGGCATCTATACTGTCAATTGATACTGTTGTAGTTCCCCCTTGAATATTGCATCCTGTAATCATGAATAAAGCTAATGCGATCAAACCATAGAATAATTTTTTTATTTTCAATTTACCCACCTCTTTTATATAGACACCTATTGTCTACCAAAAGTTACATATTCAACTAAATCTCTTCGTTAGTTGAACAAGAATCCGTTCCACAACTCTTTAAGTTTTGATATAAAGGCTGATGGGAAAGTATGGGTATTCGCCCCATACATTCGTAAACATGGCAGAGTTATTTATTAAAAAAAATCAAAAATATTTTGCTTTTGAGCCAAGACTTTTGAATTACCTTAATTCACTAAAATTAACTAATTTATAAAAAACTATTTATTTTAATTATTGGTATAAAATGGTGTTGTTTGAAAAATACCTAGGGGGTTTTAACTTGAAATCAAAATCGAAACTTGCTGTTATGATTCTGTCTTTTGTTTTATTATTTTCTATATTTCAAAACACAGCTTCAGCATACTCTTTAACTGGTTGGCGTTTTACTAGTACGAACTTTATTTCGTATAAATGGGGAGATAGCCTCAATAATGGCGTTATAAAAACCGGATGGATAGACGGAGCATCATCGTGGAGAACATCAACATCGGAGAACATACGATTTTTTAATGATTCAAAATCAGTAAATTTCTTAACTAGATTCACCAATGCAGATACTGGTTTTTTTGGAAAAATGGTAACAACTGCTCAGTTTTGATACCAACAATAATATCTACTTAAGAGCAATTGAACCTTATTTAATTAGTATTGATACCAATACAGTTAATAAAGCTGCTACATTAAATAGTAATCTAATCGATTATAATCCAGACGATTTTACAGATGATATAAATATAAGTGATACAACAACTCTCTCTATTTCAAATGAAGTTAATGGGCAAATAACTGATTTTATAGCAGGCAAGACACTAGAAGATTTAAAGAAAGAGATTAATTTTTTAAAGAGTAAATAATAAACAAAACAATAATGCCATCCGTTTAGAATTGGAAGGCATTAGTGTTTTTTAAAAGTTCAATTATTATCCCTCTGAAACAGAAAAAGATCTGTAAAATCAAATCCGTAAAAAAATTTACAGATGATCCTTAATTAAAAAAACTTCTGGAAATCCCCAGAAAAAGTTAGAAAGAGCATAAGGAAAAAGTGCCCCCCACCTAGTCGGGGGCTAGGCAGGGCAAAGCTTTTTCGTGATATCAATGAAATGAAGAAAGATATACATTTTATATACATTCATATCCATTTATCAGGAAGTATATATACAAAATATATACAGCTAATATGTCTAAAATTCACTTTTATTCTCTTTCAATCTTCTCCGAACGGTAGCTTCCGAAACGCCAACATTACCAAATTTAAAAAATGCTGGACTATTATTTGACTTTATCTTTATTGATGCTGATAAACCTAATAACCCCGCTTACTTGAGGTGGGCGTTAAAATTAGCAAACTCTGGCGCTCTTATTATTGCAGATAATGTTGTACGTAATGGTGAGGTAACTAATGAAAATAGTGAGGATGAACGTGTTAGAGGCGTACAAGAATTTATGGATTTAGTAAAAGCAAACCCAAGAATTGAAGCAACGGCTATACAAACAGTGGGTGTCAAAGGGTATGACGGCTTTGTACTAGCCGTAGTAAATTAGCATAGAAAAACCGCGTAACTAAAAAAGCAGTTACGCGGATGTACTATATAAAAGATGCCTTACTGCTCCCCATCTAAGCTAGTAAGACATCTTTACCCCTTAAAAGCTCTTAACTTTTATTTATAGACCCCTTTTAAATCAATCGTGCTCATCTCTTTAAACGGGGGAACAGACCCCGTCACGTTATGTTAGTGGAATAGGCTGGATTGTACTCGAGTGCAATCCTTAGATAGTTATTAGGAAAGTTTGATATGTTGGATAGTAGACTTGTATTTTACGCTAATTTTTCATACCCTGGAAGTGTCAAGAATTCCGCAAATTCATCTTGTTCAATTAAGGATTTAAACAGTTCAGCAGCTTCTTCATAGCGACCACTGTTATAAGCTTGTTCCCCAACAGCCTCTTTAATTTTCACAAGTTCTTCTTCCAATATTTCTAAAACAAATGCTAGTGTAATACCACGTCCATCATCTAAGATTCCTTTCGGATGACGGATCCATTGCCATACTTGTGTACGAGAGATTTCTGCTGTTGCAGCATCCTCCATCAAGTTATTAATTGGTGCCGCTCCGTTACCTCGAAGCCATGAAGCAATATATTGTACACCCACACTACAGTTAATGCGTAGTCCTTCAATTGTAATTGTTCCTTCTGGTACAGCTACTAAATCTTCGGCAGATACTTGTACATCCTCACGCTTTTTATGAATTTGGTTAGGCGTTGTCATAATAGCATCAAATTGCTCCATCGCTGTTGCAACCATACCAGGATGTGCTACCCATGTACCGTCATGCCCCTCTGTTGCCTCACGACGTTTATCTTCTGCCACCTTTGCAAATGCGACTGCATTCGCCTCATCATCATTTTTAACTGGAATTTGAGCTGCCATTCCGCCCATTGCTGGTGCATTTCGCTTGTGACATGTTTGAATACATAAAGATGTATAGGCTTTCATAAAAGGTACTGTCATCGTTACTTGCCCACGGTCTGGCAAAATAACATCAGCTTGATTGCGTAGACGTTTAATGTAGCTGAAAATATAATCCCAACGACCACAATTCAAACCAGCTGAATGTTCACGTAGCTCATATAAAATTTCATCCATCTCAAACGCAGCTAAAATCGTTTCGATTAATACAGTAGCTTTTATTGTCCCCTGTGGAATACCAATATAATCTTGAGCAAACACAAAGACATCATTCCATAGTCGAGCCTCTAAATGACTTTCAAGCTTTGGTAGATAGAAATATGGCCCTGTACCTTGTGCAAGTGCGTTTTTGGCATTGTGGAATAGATATAAACCGAAGTCAAAGAAACTGCCTGAAATCGGCTCTCCATCCACCAGGACATGCTTCTCAAGCAAGTGTAGACCTCGTGGACGAACTAACAACACTGCTGTCTCATCATTTAATTTATATGTTTTACCATTGGATACTTGTGTAAACTCAATCGTCTTATTAATAGCATCACGCATATTAATTTGACCGCCAATCATATTTTCCCATGTCGGAGAAGATGCATCTTCAAAGCATGCCATGAACATTTTTGCTCCAGAATTTAACGCATTTATAACCATTTTCCGATCAACTGGCCCTGTAATTTCAACACGGCGATCTTGCAGGTCGTTTGGAAGTGGTGCGATTACCCAATCACCTTCACGAATATGCTTTGTCTCTGGTAGGAAATCCAACTTCTCTCCCGCATCAAGTCGTTTTTGGCGTTCTTGTCGAGCCTCCAACAGCTCCTTGCGGCGAGCATCAAATTTTTCGTGCAGAGCAAGAACAAATTCAAGAGCTTCAGGTGTCAAAATTTCATTAGTTTGCTCATTTTGTTCTCCAACAATTTTAAGCTTACCTGTCGTTGCTTGTTCCATTAGCTGTTTACCCACCTTTGCCATTTTAGTTTCGTCATCCTCCGCTTTAGGAGGAGCGGAGGAGACTATTCTATGATTATGAATTTAGGAAAACACGTATTTAAACTACGACTTATACAAACTGTTCTGTCTCAGTAGAACCTGCCATTGCTGTTGTAGAAGAAGTACCACCAGAGATAACCTGAGAGATTTCATCAAAGTATCCAGTACCTACTTCGCGTTGGTGACGTGTAGCTGTATAGCCTTTAGACTCAGAAGCAAATTCTGCTTGTTGTAGCTTAGAATATGCAGCCATACCATTATCTTTATAGTCATGAGCAAGCTCAAACATAGAGTGGTTTAGTGCATGGAAACCTGCTAAAGTAACGAATTGGAATTTATAGCCTAACTTACCAAGTTCACGTTGATACTCTGCAATTTCTTCTTCTGAAAGATTTGCCTTCCAGTTGAATGAAGGTGAGCAGTTGTATGCAAGCATTTTACCTGGGAACTCAGCATGAATAGCTTCAGCAAATTCTCTAGCTTCTTCAAGTGATGGTTTAGAAGTTTCACACCAAATTAAATCTGCATATGGAGCGTAAGCTAAACCACGAGCAATTGCTTGTTTGATTCCAGCTTTTGTACGGAAGAAGCCTTCAGGTGTGCGTTCACCTGTGATGAACTCTGCATCACGTGGATCAATATCTGATGTAACCATATCAGCAGCATCAGCATCTGTACGTGCGATTAAAATTGTATCTACACCCATAACATCTGTTGCTAAACGTGCAGCTACTAAGTTACGAACAGCATTTTGTGTTGGAAGTAATACTTTACCTCCAAGGTGTCCACATTTCTTTTCAGAAGCTAATTGATCTTCTAAGTGAACACCAGCTGCTCCTGCTTCAATCATACCTTTTACAAGCTCGAATACGTTTAGAGGCCCACCAAAACCTGCTTCTGCGTCTGCTACGATTGGCGCGAACCAATCAAATTGATCAACACGTCCTTCAGCATGATCAATTTGATCTGCACGTTGAAGCGCTTGATTAATTCGTTTTACTACTGCTGGTACAGAGTTAGCTGGATATAATGATTGGTCAGGATACATTTGACCAGACAGGTTTGCATCAGCAGCTACTTGCCAGCCTGATAGATAGATAGCCTTTAAGCCAGCTTTTACTTGTTGTACTGCTTGATTCCCCGTTAATGCCCCCAATGCATTGATAAACGGTTCCTCATGTAATGAATTCCAAAGTCGAGTAGCACCTTTTTGCGCTAGTGTTTGTTCAATTACTACTGTTCCCTGTAATTTAACAACTTCTTCAGCTGAATATGTGCGTTCAATTCCAGCCCAACGTGGGTTTTCCGCCCATTGTTTTTCTAAAGCTTCGATTCTTTCTTGACGAGTTGACATATTGAAATTCCACCTTCCCCTTTGTGTACAATATACTCTGTTAAAAAACTTTTAATTATCTGTTCCATAACAGGTTTATTTGTTGTAAATTAATATATAACAGACTATTTGAATTTTCATTATTTTTCGATAAAAGATCAAATTTTAAGGATAAAACTACCTTTTTTGACGATGAAATTTGGAAGACTGTTTACAAACAAGGGGGATATTCACAATGAACAATGAGTTAAATTCTTTCGTAAAAGATATTTCACAACAATATATTTTTATGTTGAAAGACTGGATACCTGCTGATTCATCCATTGCGATTGCTGTTGAAAATTCTTATGTTTATTTTCACTCTGGTCACCAAAGTATTCATTTAGAGATAGGTCAACAAGTATTACCTGGGAGTATTGCGGACCAAGTATTACAGACTCAAAAAAGAACAGATGCTATTTTAGATAATTCCCTATTCGATACGCCATATTACGGCATTGGTTATCCTATATACATTCAAAATAAGCCTGCTGCTCTCGTCATTGTCCTACCGTCATCATTTACAGCAAAAAGAGCAGAACCATTTCAATTTTTAACTGGAAAGCAAGAGGAGGAATGGAATCCTGTAGCAATTAATAAAATATCTCATATTGAAAGCCTACAGAAAAAAACATGGTTTTATGTAGAGGGTGATCAGTATAAAACGAGTATTACACTCAAAGAACTTCAATTACGCTTACCATCATATTTTATTCGTATCCATAGATCTTACATTGTAAATATACATTTCATAAAAAAAATGGCACGTGATTTAACATCAAATTTTATTGTCACTTTAATTGATGGAAGTGAGTTGCCAGTGAGTCAATCTTATCTAAATGATCTTCGGAGTGCTCTTGAATTTTAAGTATATAGGGCTGTCTTTTTCGGGGGACAGCCTAATTTAAACTATCTTCTTAATTTGTGTACAACAAAAAAGACCAGAGAATTTATTCTCTGATCTTTCATTTGCCTAGCGACGTCCTACTCTCACAGGGGGAAGCCCCCAACTACCATCGGCGCTAAAGAGCTTAACTTCCGTGTTCGGTATGGGAACGGGTGTGACCTCTTTGCCATCATCACTAGACTTTTATTCGACCTCCAATACACGGCGTATTACGGCGTCAGCTGCTCTCGTTCAATCAGTCACGTACAAACGTACGCTCCTTCAATCACTCGTTTGCTTCCTTGTACTACTTGTGTCTTGAAGCGCTCTTTTTTGTTGAAAGAATTATTCTTTCAAAACTGGATAAACGGTGCATTGAATGTTTCAAACGTTTTGGTTAAGTCCTCGATCGATTAGTATTCGTCAGCTCCATGTGTCACCACACTTCCACCTCGAACCTATCTACCTCATCGTCTTTGAGGGATCTTACTTACTTGCGTAATGGGAAATCTCATCTT
>NZ_JAENHX010000010.1:0-165948 GCF_016757845.1 Lysinibacillus sp. HST-98 | reverse complement strand
AGCAGCTCGACCCCGCCCGCGGAAAGCGTCCGCCCGTAGTGGAAATCAACGGCTTTACTTTATTTTATTGTAAAAGAAAAAAGACTGTAGGCAAACTCAAAATTCATTGAGTTTGTCTACAGTCTGATATAACAATAATTGTTATAGAAGTTTATCCTCCTAAAACTCACTTTCAATGAAATCAGCTTCTTTAAAATAAATTTATTATAAAAGCAATTTCATCTATCATAACATACGCAACGTATAAATTACCCTATTTAATGGGACTAATTACCAAATGACATTTCTATTTCACTAATTCTCCTAGCAATATATCCCTTTTGACAAAATTAAAAACGAAATTAACGATACTTTTGTTTAATTAATTCTATTGCTTTTAAGTGCTTTTGATATAAACCATTATAAATAACATCCCCACATTCTTTTGAACAGAAGCGGTATAAATCCGGTACAGGTTGCTGTGAAAACGATATTGTAAAACCCCAGTATTCATGATGAGTCTTACTAGATACCTTTTCATCACAATTGCTACACTTAAAGCCCCACCCTCGCTTCAAATCTTTTCTAAATTCTTTACATTTATAACTTTGTTGTAAATTTTCTAGCGTTTGTTCATGTTCCCATATTGTCCAAGCATCAAATTGTTCGTGATCCATTATTCTATCACTCCTCAAATATTTTTCTGGCTGTACTAATACTACCTCCACTCAAAAACAATATCTATAGTATATGGTTATTGAATCATTTCTCGTCAATCCTAATGATGAGGTGATTACATGACGGATTTAACAAAAGTGGTTGGGGAGAGAATCCGCTTCTTACGTAAAGAACGTGGATTAAGCCAAGAAGAACTAGCATATCGTGCTTCCTTGCATAACACATATATTGGACAACTTGAACGTGGAGAAAAGAACGCTACAATTGAGAGCGTTGCAAAAGTATGTACTGCGTTAGAAATTACCTTAGAAGAGCTATTTGATGATAAAGAAGAAACCCATCCAAAAATGCTTAGCTTTGAGTTGGAGAAAATTGTACATCTGTTAGAAAGTCGTTCTAAGAAAGATCAAAAAGCTGTTTTAATGTTTATTGAGTCTTTAATCGCTTGGAAAGATAATGAGTAACTGTTGCGTAATAACTTTATGAGAGCAATTTATTGCGTATTGGTGCATCTACAACTTTTGAAAACGCACCACACCTCTGCATTTTTTGCTATCTAGAGAAAAACACTAAGTCAATAAAATACATTTCTATTGGATCTGACGTATAAGTTACTTAAGTTATCGTAGATTTCTACGGTAACTTAAGTAGATTTATACGAACTTACCGTAGATTTCTATTGGATTTCTACGGTAATAAATATGAAATAGAACTACAATTACTACTTATTATCTTAAAGTATGTACAGTAATAAAATCTTTGTGTATAACTATTCATATTACATATATCTATATATTGTAGTTATTGTAGTTGGTACTATAAACACCCTGATACGAATGTAATTTCAGCTCCTATTTCTTGTGTAGTAATAACGAAAAAGCTGTAGCCACATCTATTGTGAACTACAGCCTTTTCTATTCTTATTATGTGTTTCTAGAAATGTAAACGTACTTCCCAAACCTCCTTCTGAATATCTAATTCTTCCTCTAGTCTTTGTGTATCAATAACATAGCTTCGATTGGATTTCCCTCCAATAGTTCTTGGAGACGATGTATGCAATACAAAGCCTGATTGTGACTGATTTTCTTTTAATAAATTTTCAATTTGCTTATCAGAAAAGCGTTCATCTACATAATCATGTTCCTTCATGAATTTTCTTACTGCTGGGAGCCACATTTCTCTAGCAATAGTTAGCTTATTTTGTGCAGCATTATATTCATAATGCGTTCCTTTCTTAAACTCGTTATTATTCCTTTGTACAATCGCTGCTGTATGCTTGAATAAATTTTGTAAGGCATTATGAATCTTGTTACCACTAAAATGCTTCACTTGTTCTTCAATCACACCATATTGATCAATAGTACAATCAATTTGCAACTCATTAGCCAATTCATTAAACAAATGTACTCCAACTAATACCATAGCTAGATTTGCTAATGGACGTTCATGTAAATCATATTTACAATCAAGCATTTCTTTATAATGCTCATATAACGTACCTAGTAAAATATCTTCACGTTCAATCTTATTTAGTAACCACTGTACATAACCAAGCATAAAGCCAGACAATTTCAAAGAGTTAAGCTTTTTATATGCCTTTTTATAGCTTTCATTTTTCCTTAATGTATTAGGTGTAAGTTGAGCAATAATTAATCGTTCTAACATATTAGACTCTTCAAAGCTCGTTTCCCCCAACCATACGATTGGTGCCGAAGTGCCATATTTAATTGTGCCTTGGGAATTCTTACCCCGGCCATCCATTGTACCTTTATATGCATTTAAACCTAAATTCTTTAAACTTTTCCAGTTCGAGGCCGACATATTATATGGTCTAAATTCATCCAAGTAAAGAGGAATCCCATTTAACAAGTCCACCTCCCTTGTAACTGAGAAGATTGGACGGGTACAAGAACGTACTTCTGGATTACCAAATAATTTACCAAAAAGCTGCGCTGTACTCGTTTTACCTGCACTTTGTGTCCCCCATACCATTAATTGTGGAAAAGCATTCTCTGTATATTTGCGTAATAAAGCAGATACAGGTGTAATAAAGTGCCATCCAATGATTGTATTAATAACCGCTTCTTCATTAACTTGTACTAGTAACGGTAATACTTCTTTAGCAAGGTCCTTCCAATCATCAAACGAAAGCATATCCATTGATAAATCAAAATCCATCTCACCATCCATAATTTTTGGCATATAAAGATACTTACTATTTTCAACAATTCCATTACTGTCAATAACTTGATTAGGTGTAATAAAAAGATTCTTATAGATACCAATTTTACTAACTGCATATCTGTCTACAATTTCTTTGGTCATAAATAACTCTTTTAAATACTGTAAATGCTTGTCTCCACCGAGCCAGCTAGTTTTAGTGCTGTTGATTTCCTCAATAAAGCTTTTCTTACTAATAAACGCTCTAGCTGTTAATATAGTATTATTTAATGTTTCGCCATTACTTAAAGCTATATGACCTTTCAAATACTCATCTTTATTTGCATGTACTCTTTCCACTGGTACAAAAATGAAGTTGGATAATCGGCTTTGCTTTTCATAGTAACATTTATCATGTTCGTAGATGGAACATTCGTTTGAATCAACGCTATCAAGTAGCTTCTCTACGTCCTCTTTGTGCCGTCCGTCTTTTAAAGCTTTCGTTGCACTTTTAATAACCCCTTCAATGTACTTTAATTGAGCAGCTTTAGGACGGTCACTAATTTTCTCGCCAATTGCCCATTCGTCATTTAACAATACAAATGCAATTTCATCAGGTGTATGCTTAGCCTCTAGTAACTCGATTACCACATGGAAGATTTTCTTTGAACGATCCTCATCAGGCTGTGGACCTTTTACTATTAAATCTTTTAGGTAATACGAGCCCTTCAAATCATCAATGCTAATCGGTGTGACTCTATTTATTTCAATCGCTTCTACTAATTTACTTACTTCTTGAATTTCCACATCATCTAAATACGAAAAACTGTCTAAACTATAAGTAGCACCTGTATATTCCACTAGTGAACAAAGCTTAACGTCCATTAAGTTTTTCACATTTAAACTATTTGGCACTCGTAACAAACGTGCTAAATCTGCTGTATTATCTGCTTTAGCAAATGTATGCAGCTTTAAACTAAGCTCTTTAATGAACTTGAAGGCATTATCATCTACTACTTCAAATGGTTCATTAAATTTAAAATATGCATGGATACCATTTCCACTGGAAACCTTAGCAGTAGGCGGTGTAGGTAGTGAATCTACTATTTGCATCGCCTCTTCATATGTTGCGTGCTTTGGATCGATATCTAACCATAAGCCTGGTACATGTAAAACGTCCGCTTCTTTACCAGATTTCGTTTTACGTGTTGTTACACCGAAATAAACGTGGAACTTCTCTTCTTTGCCTTTTACAATTAAGCCTTCAAGTAACTTATCATTTACATCTTCTACAGCAATAAAACGCTGCTCTACATCTTCCCCTCTAATTAATCGAAACTCGACATACCCTTCTGATTGGCTAAACCAATCTTTTAGTAAGTTTTTTTGTTTAATGTCCATAATGTTAATTCTCCTCATAAAAGTTTTTATAGGGTTATTCACCCTTATTTGCCATATACGCAAGGCGTTTAGCAAAGTTAAATATTATTTTCAAATTCGCACCACTTTTCACGAATATTTTCTCATAGGTATCACATAGCTCCCGCCAAATCCCACTCTAATACTTGATTTAGTAGGCACCGGGGGGTATTTAGAAGATTCCTATTAAAACGTTACTTTTTATTCGTTCAGTGATTGAATTTGATTTGACAAGCTGTAACAACTCATTTCCATTGAAAGGTTACGCTCATTTAGTCGATAATACTTTTCTAGTTGTAAACTTCCATGCTGCTTCACCTCCGTTAATGACTTATACGAGGTCTATTTAGCAGAGTTAAATTATTTTTAAAGTTTTTATCAAACATAATTTAAATGAAGATTACAGCGTATTTGAATGATACTTTCTAGTTGTAAATTTTCATGTTGCTTCATCTCCTTCATTTCCTTATACGCAAGCTACATTACATAGTTAAATCGTTTTGTAAATTCACTATATAAAGTTCTTATATTCGCTCACATATGACTTATACGAGAACCATTTAGCAAAGTTAAATTACTTATAGAGTTACTAACTAATAAAACTGTCTAAACCGCTCACATAAACTTATACGAGGACTGTTTAGCAGAGTTAAATCATTTTTAAAAGTTTTTTCATTTCATCTATTTCAGCACAAAACTAAAAGCAGTTACTAAAACATACAAATGTTCTAGTAACTGCTTTGAGCTGTTGTCATTTTATAATGGCGTGCATATGTATTATCATTTTGAGTGCTTTTTGATTTAAAGTGGGGGGTAATATCATTCCCAATTAGTACAGCAATTAGGACATAGATAATCAGTTATGATGTCACGACTATCTGTTTCCATCCAATCTTCACATTTACCACAATAAACTTCCTTCACTATGTATGTTTCTAATCTTGATAGTTCAATCACCTTTGCTGTTTTCTCAGGCGTTTCATTCTTCACGAGATACTCACGTTCATAAGTATTACGGACTTCACCATGCATAGCCATTATAACCCCTCCTCCTATTAAGTGCTTTTTGATTTAAGTGGCGTGTTAACCCAATTTGTACAACAAGTAGGCAGAATATATCAGTTATAAAATATCGGCTATCTGTTTCTTGCCATTCTTCACATTTAGCGCAGTAAACTTTTTTACAACATAGTTTTCTATTCTTGAAAACTCGATAACTTTTGCTGATTTGTCGTAATCTGAATTCATTACGATACATTCACGTACTGTTTCATTTTGTACTTCACCGTGAGTATGCAAATTAAAAACCTCCTAGATAGTAAATACTGTCTTTATATCTTTCATCGAAAATACTCTTTTATATAGGTTGAAATACACGAGCACTTCTTGTCTAATTTCAAGTGTGTGTCGTTTAGATAATTTTAACATATTCTATCCTCTATTTTTAAAAGCTTACTTAGTTAAAAGTAAAAAAAGGGGATATTCTTATAGACTATGATTTAAAAACAAGCATCAAATTGTAATTAACAATGCCCTTTTCGCCTCGTATAAATCTATAACAGCAATTAAATTGCGGGGATTAAATGAAAGAGGAGTATGTAAAAAATGAATGTAATTTTAACAACTACTGAGATTGAAGAAATAGTTATAAAAGCCGTACAAAAGGCATTACAAGCCGCACAGCATGAATTTGTTGATAGTGGGTGGCTTTCATTAAAGGAAGGAGCTAAATACGCTGGTGTATCGTATAACACGCTATTAAAGTATCGTCAGTACGGCTTACAAGTATGTGAGATTGAAGGGATTAAGCGTATATCACGTAAAGAAATTGACCGCTTCTTTCAAGAACATAGCTTTTAATTAATAGTGGGATTTATCTTGTGATTCGTTATAATAATCATGAGGTAAATCCTCTTTTTAATCATTTGCCCCCGCAACTGATTCAGGAGGAAATACTATGACGAAAAAGAAAGTATCACCCATCAAAAGCTATAAGCTGAAAAACGGTGAAACACGATATGAGTTCCCAGCCTATTTAGGGATTGATCCATTAACGGGGAAACAGAAGCGCACAATGAAACGTGGCTTTAAAACACGTAAAGAAGCTGAATTAGCACTTGCACGTTTAAAGCTTGATGTAGCAAATGGTACGTACAAAAAAGAGCGTGCTGAAACATATCAAGAGGTTTACGATTTGTGGGTTGTTCAGTATGAAAATACGGTTGAGGAAAGTACATTCGTGAAAACAACTGGCATTTTTAAAAATCACATTTTGCCTGTCATGGGGAATTACAAAATTGAAAAGATTACGGTGGACATATGTCAAAAGCATATCAATAAGTGGGCGGGAAAATTGAAGAAGTTCCGTATAGTTAAATCATACGCCGCTAAAGTATTAGATTTTGCTATGAAGCGTGGATTCATTCAAACTAACCCTTTTGCACTTGTAGAAATGCCTACTAATCTAACCAAGAAAACTAGCGTTACCAATGATGATGAAGATGAAAACTTCTACACACGTGAGCAGCTTGTTCAATTCCTTACATGCTTAGAACAAGAGAGTAACTACAAAGCATTTGCCCTATTCCGTTTACTAGCGTTTAGCGGTATGCGTAAAGGTGAAGCATTGGCACTGACGTGGAATGACTTAAACTTCACAACAAACGAGCTACGCATTAATAAGGCCATTTCAAGAGGAAAAGAAAATCAGCTATATGTAAAATCTACAAAAACAGGTGTTGCTCGTACTATTAAAATGGACGATAAAACAATGGCAATATTAAAAGAGTGGAAGAAAAAGCAGAAGCAGGATTATTTAATACTAGGCTTCAATACAATGCAACCTAAGCAGCTTGTGTTTAGTAATGAACAAAATGAATATTTACAGCCAACGAAAACTCGTAAGTGGATATTACATGTACAACAGAAGTACAATCTAGGTGCTATTACGACGCATGGTTTACGACATACACATTGTTCATTGTTATTTGAAGCGGGTGCTAGTATAAAGGAAGTTCAGGATCGTTTAGGGCATAGTGACGTTCAAACGACAATGAACATCTATGCACACGTTACGAAGAAAGCAAAAGAAGAAGCTATACAGAAGTTCGCCAGCTACATTGAAATGTAGTTGAGCGACTACGCTTTGACTACGTTTTTGACTACGTTCGTTTGATACTCAATGAAACTATATGACATAGACAAAATAAAAAACCCTTGATATACAAGGGTTTTGACGTTCATTGAAATCCAATGAAATCGTATTATGGAGACGGCGGGAGTCGAACCCGCGTCCAGAAACTCCAATACTTCAGCTTCTACGCGTGTAGTTTGCCTATTTACGATTCACGTAACATTATGCCGACAAACAGGCGTCCTGTACGCTAACCTGGAAATCTCTTGCCGATGACTCAGGTGGCACCATCGACCGTATCCCACTAAAGTTGGGCCCCACGTTCTCTACATGGGCGATAGAGAGGCAGAGCGCTTACGAGCTTACGCTGCGAAAGCTAAGTTTTGTTGTTTGCCAGTTATTATATAACTGTCGTTGATGACGGAGCCGAGCCCTCCGACGCGCGACCAAAGCTTGAACCATCCCTGTCGAATCCGTAACGTCCCCGGATATAATCCGGTTATAAACCGTTCGGACAACGCTGCACAAGGCAGGTTGTAAATGAACATCGTATGAGTAGATGCTCACTGGCATGTGTTACTATTATAAAATAAATAGCTTAAAACATCAAGTAGAGACATTTTATAAGTTGGATCAGCGTTCTTATAGAAGCCTAGGAAAAGTTGAGCATCTCTACTTTTCTAACATTCTAGTTTATCGCGATTTTTTTTCCTTTGAAGAAGTCTTTCCTCTAAATTGCTTGTGCCGATTATAACGCCTGAAATAATAATTAAACTGCCGATAAATTGTTGCAGTGTAATGATTTCATGTAAAAATAAGGCTGCTCCAATGAGTGCGAATATGGTATTAAAATTCACAAAAATAGCGGATTCCGCTGCACCAATGTGTTTTATACATAAGTTATATAGTGTATGTCCGATCGAAGTGGCTAAAATGGCGGACATGAAAAATACGAGCCATATGAACGGGCTGAAGGATACAAAAGCCCCGTAGCTTCGAAGGCTTGTAGCGAATGTGAAAATTAATAAGAGTGATGAGCCTATGAGAAGCATCCAGCCTGTCATCAGCATGGGAGAGATGACTTCCGTGGCTCGGCGAATGGCAATAAAGCTAAAGGCCTGCAAAAAGAATGACATAAAGACGAGAAAATCACCTAGCTGTAGGTTGGTCAGCTCAGTAATGTCGTCTACCACTGCGAATAGCACGCCAACTCCACCCAGTGCAAAGCCAATTAATTTAGATTTTGTCATAACCGTGTCTTTAAATAGTACGGCAATGAGAGCCGTGAAAAGTGGGCTGAGACCACTAATAATGGCTGTTTTCATGGCTGTTGTTTGAACGATGCCATATGCTAAAAAGACATGGTGACAAATGACGCCGAAAAAACAACCAATGAATATGTACTTAAATGGCATCCCCTTTCTATAAAGCGGCTGCTTCGTTAGCTTTAAAATAATAAAAATCGTAATAGCTGCAAGAAAAATACGCGCCGTTTGTATCGTTAATGGATCGCCATTGGAAACAATCACTTTTAGCCATGTAACGTTCATGCCCCAAAGAAACATAACGAAAACTAAAATGGAATAAACCTTTGCATTTGCCAAGTCATCACCTCCTGTTTTATTCGATCGCAAGATAAGAAGCCTCTCTATGTTCTATGAGACAACAGGCTAACACCTGCAGCAGGACCCAAATTGAAATTTGCCTCAATAAAAGGAGCATTTATAATAAGTCTAGTAGACTATTCATAAGAAAGTAGGCCGCCAGGAAAGACATCGCCTTCCAAACAGCCTACCATACTTCATACTCATCCTTAAGCAGTTCTCACCTTTTGATAAATGTATGTTCCATCTTTCATTTCATCAAGCTGTACGAGGTCACCGATTTGGACATTTTCTTGAATGCGCACTGTTAGCTTGGCTGTTGAATCCTTTAGCTGTACTAGTGCCACAGTATACGGTGCCAAATGGGCATATTCTGCTGGTGCAATATGAATGACCGTAAAGCTGTACACGGTTCCCTCATCTGGGACTTCTCGTTCGTTTTTAATTTCTTGGCGGCAGGTGCTGCAATACACTTTTTTCGTTACTGACTCTACACCACAGCATTCATAAATCTTCATCTGCTACACCCTTTCTAATATGTGGACAACCGAATAAGAACCAGTACCACCTAAATTTTGTGCAAGTGCTAACCGCGGTCGTTTTTCTAGCTGGTTTGGTGCGTGTCCACGTAATTGGAGTACTAATTGGTAAAACTGCGCCACACCTGTTGCGCCAATAGGATGTCCTCTCGATAATAGACCTCCGCTTGTATTGACAGGCTTTTCTCCGTTCACGCGCGTTTTTCCTTGCTCAATAGCTAGCCAGCCTTCTAATTTCGGGAAAAAACCAAGCTCTTCAATGGCTAGCATTTCTGTCATGGAGAAGCAATCGTGAATTTCCACAACATCAATATCCTCAGGACCAATCCCTGCTTTTTCATAGGCTTGCTGACCTGAAATGCGAATCGCTGGTAATGATAGTAAATCAATGGCATCCTGCATCATTGTCGGTCCTGAAGCCTGTGCAGATGCTACTATTTTAATATCCGATGGCTTACGAGATAACACAACTGCTGCTGCTCCATCTGTAATAGGTGAACAATCGAATAAACCAAGTGGATCTGTAATCATACGTGCATTCATTATTTCTTCGAGTGTTGCTGGTTTTTGGAATTGGGCTAATGGATTTTGTAATGCATTTTCACGGTTTTTCAACGCTAATTTTGCTAAATGGGATTTATTTGCACCTGTCTCATGGAAGTAGCGGTTTGCGACTACGCCAAAAAATCCTGGGAAAGTTAGACCCGCATAACGTTCGTTTGTCGTCTGATCCATTGCAGAGTTAATAAATTGCGTCACCGTGGCGGTTGGGGCATGCTTCATTTTTTCTACACCGACAACTAAAACGCTTTCATATTCGCCACTTAATATACCTAAAATGCCTTGTCGTAATGCAATACCACCTGATGCACAGGCACCTTCTAATTTGGCTGTAGGAATGGGTCCGAGCCCTAGGTCATTTGCTACGATCGCACCTAGAATTTCTTGATTGGCTAAGCTACCTCCCATATAGTTGCCAACAAAAACCGCATCGATTTTTAAGTCTCTTGCCTCATCTAGCGCCTCTTTACTAGCAGTGAGCATTAAATCCTTTAATGAAGCATTTTCATTGTTACCGAACTTCGTCATGCTTACACTATGAACATATACCGTCATTGTGTCACCTCCATATGCTGTTTTACTAGCTCACGTTTTAAAATCTTCCCATAGGAGCTTTTTGGTAGGGCTTCTACTAAGAAAATTTCTTTTGGCTTTTTAAAGCTCGCTAAATGTTGCTGACAAAGCTCGATTAAGGCATCCTTCTCAATTTCCCCACGGCCGTTTGGCACGACATAGGCGACAATGGATTCGCCCCATTTGTCATCTGGAATACCAATTACACATGTTTCCTTGACGAATTCATGCTTGTTCAACACTTCCTCTACTTCTCGCGGATAGATATTTACACCACCTGAAATAATGACCTCCTTTTTACGGTCCACGATCGATAGGTAGCCATGCGCATCTAGCTTGCCTAAATCACCTGTATGAAGCCAGCCATCACGCAATGTTTCGGCAGTCGCCTTTTCGTTATTCCAATAGCCTTGCATAATAAGCGGGCCCTTTGCCGTAATTTCGCCTATTTCTCCTACTGGACATTCATTGCCCTCAGCATCCACGATTTTCACATCAACAAATGGTCCAACTCTACCACATGAATCAAGGCGAGATGGTAAATCCTCGCGTGGCATCATCGAAATGCACATCGGTCCCTCTACTTGACCATAGGTTTCTACAAATTTTGTTCCTACTTTATCTAGTGCCTCTTGCAACTTAGCGGCAGCGATCGGTGAGCCTGCCATATTAATCGATTTAATGGTACGAAGCTTCTGTGGGTTGAACTGATCGTGCTGAATCATAAGGTTGACCATCGTTGGGACTAGGAAAATGATTGAAATACGGTCCTGCTCTAATAAATGAACAAATTGCTCTGGCTCAAATTTATCGTAAATAACTTGTGTTAAGCCATAGAGCCATGCCACATGACTTAAAAAGTTTGCCCCGTGTGTCAGTGGTGCGACGTGACCGAGCATATCCGTATAGTCAACTTCACACGCTATTGCTAAGGATAGGGCTCCACTAACCATATTGCGATGTGATAGCATAACGCCTTTCGGATTACCTGTCGTCCCTGAAGTATACATAATGGCCATCGTATCATTTTCTTCCACTTCATTTTCATGGGACTGCCCTTTAAACTGTTTCACTACTAGCTCATACGGTTCTCCACAATAAAGAATTGGAAAGTCAATTTGTAGCGGATCAATTAATGATTTTTCACCAATCATCAAACTCATACCTGAATCCTTCACCTGATACTCATGTTCTTTCGGATGCAAGCGGTAATTAAGTGGGACTTTAATAAGACCATATAAAGAAACAGCTACATCAAGCTCTATATGCTCTAATCGATTTGACATTAAAATACCTACGCGCTCTCCTTTTTGTAAGTTCAGGCTTTTAAAATAAGCTGTTAGAGCATAGGCCCGTTCCATCAAATCGGCATAGGAAATCGCACGATCTTTGAATTTAACTGCTATTTTATCTGGATACGCTCGAGCCGATTTCAGTGCTAATTGGCCAATTGTACTCATTTATCTTCCCCCTATTCATCAAAATGAAAAATTAGAACCCCAAATTGTTGATCCTTCCGTCTTTTCGGTATCGCCTCTCTTAATGGATAGAGGATGAATTCGACTGTGATAGCGATTTCATTTTCTCCTTCAAGAAAATGACCACCAGTAAAATGTTGATCACAATCGACAAAAGATCCATGGAAATGAATATCTAAATCATTCGTCTCCATATCTATCCCAATAAACCCTAAACCAGAAATAAGTTCGACCGGAGAGGTAGTTTGCCGTTTTGGTGAATAAACAATGGTCCCTTGCTTTTCACCTCTTTGAACTTGGACATAGGTAGCCTGCTTTAGGGATCCCATGCATTGAAATTGCCCTCCCTTTACCCCAAAGTGATTGCAAACCTCTTTTATCCCTGTAAATAAATCCGTTCCTGCTTTCAATCTTCCGATAATTCTATCCGTAGGTCGGTCATACAAAGCTTGCCAACGAGAATTATCCAATACTAATCCCTCCATCTACCTTTAACACCTGAGCAGTTGCATAGCTAGCCTCCCTCGATGCAAAGTATAAGACAGCACTTGCAATATCATCAGGTGTGCCGATACGCTTAATAACCTGCTGATCTAAATTGTATGGAACCCCTGTTGTAATACCTGTTAAGGTTGCGCCTGGTGCCACAGAGTTACAAGTAATATTAAGTGGGCCAAGCTCTTTTGCTACCCATTTCGTAAGGGCAATAACCCCTCCTTTTGATGCAGCATAAGCTGGACCTGAGCGACCTGTACCATCTTCGCCAGAGGTAACACCGCCGTTTAAACCTGAAACTGAGCTAATATTAATAATCCGACCATATTGTGCATCCTTCATATGTGGGTAAACACATGCCTGGGTAAACATAAACGTTGCTTTTAAGTTCGTATCAAGATCACGCGACCATTCCTCAAAAGTCATTGTTTCAATATTTTTTCGGCTACATGTCCCAGCATTGTTCACCAAGATATGAATCTCTCCATACTTTTCAACTGTGCGATTGACTGTTGCTTTCACAAACTCTGCATCACGAATATCTCCTAAGCATTCTAAATAGCTATCATGTGCTAGTTTTTCAATTGTTTTCTCACAGGAATTTAAGTCAACTAAAACAACATGTACCCCTTGCTTTGAAAGCTGGACCGCAACGGCTTGTCCAATCCCACTTGCCGCTCCTGTAACAATCGCTACATCATCTTTTAATGTCATCATGGTGTTCCCCTTTGCTATTTAATATTTAATAAATCTGGTAAAAATGTTGATAGAGAAGGTATATAGGTTACAAGTAATAAAACGATAACCGAAGCAACAATAAACGGGACCACCCCTTTTGAAATTTGAACGATATTAGCCTTTGAAATACTGGCAGCAACATATAAATTCAAGCCAACAGGTGGTGTAAATAAGCCGATTGCTAAGTTAATCGTCATAAACACGCCAAATACAGCCGGGTCTACATCGAGCATTAACATAATTGGAAGTAATATCGGGACAAATATATAAAACGCAGAAATGGCATCGATAAATGCACCAGCAATTAATAGAATAATATTTACTAGTAGTAAAATAATGATTTTATTATCTGTTAAACCTAAAACGGTATCTGAAATAGTTGAGGCAATTTGCTCTGTTGTGACAATATAGGCAAAGACAGAGGCGGCACTTACGATAATCATTACAACTGCTGTTTGTAACGCCGATTCAATAAAAATACGATACATCATTTTTATGTAGCCTTTTCGATGGATAAACAATCCTACAATTAGTCCATATACAACCGCAATAACTGCCGCTTCTGTTGGTGTGAAAAACCCTCCATAGATTCCACCTAAAATAATGACAGGAATCATTAATCCAGGAAGTGCCTTAATAAATGCATCCCAGCGTTCTTTTCCTGTACTTTTTCGCTTAACTGCTTCCACAGTGTCATTAAAAATACCTTTTTTAATGTCCCGTTTACGAACGTACATTCCAGCAATAAATAAACCGATTCCTACTAAAATACCTGGTATAACCCCTGCCATAAAAAGACGGTTAATTGTAATAGGGATTTGATCTCCTGCTACTACTGCAAAAATAATGAAGGCAATCGATGGGGGAATAATAATACCTATCGCACCCGCACTCGCCACTAATCCCCCAGCAGTTTCTTTACGGTAGCCGTTTTTCACCATTGCCGGAATGAGAATACCTCCAATGGCAGCAACTGTGGCTGGACCAGACCCTGAAATAGCAGCGAAGAAAATCGCTACTAATACCGTTACAAGTACAATGCCACCTTTACGATGTCCAACTAATGTTTGTGCAAAATCGATTAAACGCTTAGAAATTCCGATATGGTCCATAATGACACCCGCTAAAATAAAGAATGGAATCGCTAATAGCGTAAACTTTGCCACGCTCGTATACATAATATCTGTTAATGCTTCAAATCCTGATAGCCCTTGTGATGTAAATAGGACTACCATTGAGGCCACCGCTAAGGAAGCAGCGATCGGCACCCTTAAAAATACAAGCACGATAAAGGAGCCAAAAAGTAATAATGCTATCATGCTAGCTCATCTCCTTCCGCTCCATTCCCTTCATTACTTACCGCTTTATATTCTTCAACCATCGCTTGAACTGTACGAATTAAACATAGTAATGCACCTAAAGGTAAGGCCGAAGATAAAATCCACTGCGGCATTCCTAATGCCGGTGTTGTTTGATTAATCTCCATTTGGAACAATACCATATCAATGCCGTAATAAAGTAATACGGCAAACAATACGCCACTTGCTACTGATGAAATAATGACAATCGCCTTTTTTGTCAGCTTATTCCCTTTATCGAACAATAAGGTAAAACCAAGGTGTGCGTATCTACGCACACCCAATGCTGTACCAACAAATGTAAGCAATACTAACAAATTAACTGTGATTTCTTCTGTAAAAGAAAGGGATAAGTTGACTAAATTACGAGAAACAATGTTTACAAATGTTATAAATGTAATCGCTGCAAATGTAACGCTTAATATAATCTCTTCAAAATAGTCTAAGAATTTCATATGTTTCCCCCTTATGGCGTAAACGCTTTCAATAAATCTTCTCCCCAAATATCCGTATATTTATCATAAATAGGCTGAACAGCTTTTTTAAACGCTTCCAATTCTGCATCTGTTGGCGTATAAACATTCATTCCTTTAGCTTTTAAATCTTCAATTTGTGATGCTTCTTTTTCACGTGCAATTTTCACTTGATATGCAGCTGCCTCTTTACCTAGTCGATCAAATAATTCACGGTCTGCATCACTTAAAGAATCATAGAGCTTTTTATTCATACCTAACACTAATGGATCATATGAATAGTTCCACAATGTTAAGTAATCCTGAACTTCGTCAAGCTTTGACGAAGCAATAACATCAATAGGATTTTCTTGCCCATCAATCGTTCCTTGCTGCAATGCTGTAAACACTTCTGAGAATGTCATTGTTGCAGGATCTGTTCCTAATGAACGGTATAAATCTGTGTACATGGTAATACCAGGTATACGAATCTTTAATCCCTTTAAATCTTCTGGTAGCTTAATTTCACGCTTACTATTCGTTATTTGACGGAAACCATTCTCTCCATAGCCTAAAGCTTGTACACCCTTTTCAGCTAAAAGTTCTTTAAGCTTTTCTCCCCCTTCTCCATTAAACACTTTATCTACCTCTGAATGATCCTTAAGTAAAAAAGGTGCACTTGTCACACCAAAACGTTGATCTAAAATCGAATAAATAATCGTAGAGTTAAATGTTAAATCGATTGAACCCTTTGCTAAGCCTTCAACAGCCTTACCCGAATCTCCCCCAGATAATTGTTCATTTGTAAATACTTCAATTTTAATGCGACCATCTGTTTCCTTATCCATATCATCTGCCAGTTTTTTTGCTGCCTCATACCATGTTGATGAATCAGATACTGTGACAGACATTTTTAATTTATATGACTTTTCTTTATCATCAGCATCCCCGCTACTGCTACCACCACAGGCAGCTAGTATTGCTGATACGATCAAGAGCATAGCCAAGAGAAGATTTCTCCCTTTTAAAAATTTCCTCATAAAATATCCCCCTACTCTTTTTATATTAGATTCTATAATTATTTTATAATTCCGAAAAATCTAAATATATATTCCTAGGGGATAAAAAGTTACATGATAATTGAGTGATTTTTGTCTCTAATAAATAAAAATCATACAAATAACAGCATTTTAAGTATTTCATTAAACGCTTTTTCTTTTTCGAAACAGCAAAATAGCAATCATTAATTCCAATTTATTTTCATTATTATTAATATCAATCTTTAAAAGCTTTTCTATTTTTTTTAAGCGATATTTTAATGTATTTTTATGAATATGAAGGGCATCAGCAATTTCCTGTAAGCCCCCTTTACTTTTTAGCCACATTTCTAGATTGTATATTAGTTCTTCTTCCTCTAATAAAGAGCCAATTGTTCTGCCGATGAAATGGCCAACCTTTTGTTCATCAAGGTCGGACAATAGTAACTCTAATTTCAAATCCTCTTCAAATACTATTTGTCTATTTTCTATAGCAACCGTTAACGCTATATTTGCTTCATTGTAGGATGCATTTAGCTCAAAGAAGGAGTGTGAGTTGCCGACACCTATAAATATATCGTCATCATATAGCTTTATAAGTTTGCGGTTAAATGAATGAAGTGTTTGCTCTAAATGAATACGCGTGATTTTTGGGACAAGCAACACTAGCTTATCAAAGCTCCATTGAAAAATATGTAATTGAGGATGGATTATTTGAATTGCACGCAAATAATCCACCCCCTTCTCATCGATTCTCCTATTCAATTGAATTATAATAATTCGATTGTAGAGCTCTGTATCAATATTTAACATTTCTGCTCGTTGCTCTAGCAACAATTGATTTACCTGACCATTTAATAAATCTAGCAGGAAGAGCTCAAACATTTTAGTCTCTCGTTCTTTTTTACGGTGCATTAAAAAATCTTCCACAAAAAACTGCGTGATTTTCTGAACAAGTTTACCATATTTTTCTATTTCCACAGGTTGGCCAGTAACACCAATTACTCCAATTGATGTATCTTCAATAACTAATGGCATGACAAGACCCTCACGCACACCCTTCAATTGAATCGACAGCTCCTTCGTCATATGCATGACTTCTTTGTTTTTCATGGCTATTAAAGCACCTTCATGAAATTGATTCATCCTCGACATGTCTGTGCTGGCAATAATAAATCCATTATGATCGATTACAACAACATTTTGATCAATCAACTCACCAAGCTCTCTTACAATTTTTGTGCCAATTATTTGCAAATCAAACATTGTGCCACCCCCCATAAAGATTAATATACTGATTATGCCGAAAATTTAGTATATTTTAGCTATTTTACTACAGTTTTCTATGCTCTTGTAGATAAAATCAACAATATGTGAGGCATACATGCTTGATTCTAGCTTTTCCTTATGGATACCAGATTGAATTTGTAACAAGCAACCAGGATTGGCCGTAACGATAACTGTGGGCTGTAGCGCCTTAATCGTTGCCATTTTTGTAGCTAAAATGTCATTAGCTGATGCAGGTTGCAATAAATTATATATTCCTGCTGAACCACAACATGTGTTGGCATTTGGCAGTTCTGTGAAAAGGACATTCGGTAGTGCCTGTAAAATCATTCTTGGCTCATTGAAGACTTTATTGACATTGCGTAAATGACAGGAATCCTGATACGTTACAAGTGTTTGCTTTGCTTGCTGTGGCAAGGTGGCTAAATAATCAAGCAGACCAGCTTTGACAAGCAGGCTTGAAATATCAATTGTCTTCTCAGAAAATCGAATTGCCTTTTCACGATACTGATCATCACTCTGTAAATGCTTTTCATACTCCTTCAAGAAAGCTCCACAGCCACCAGCATTATTAACAATATAAGTGTAATCATCTGAATCAAATAGCTCTACATTACGAATTAAGTTTTGCTTACCACGCTTTAGCTCCCCACTATGTCCATGCAGAGCCCCACAGCAACTTTGATTATCTGGAATAATAACATCCACACCAAGCATTTGTAGCAAGAATACTGTTTTATCGTTTGTTTCCTTATAAAGCGTATCCATTAAACAGCCTGTAAAAAAGGCCACCTTCATCGTAGCTGGTTTCACCTGTTTGAATGGCTGTATTTTTCTTGCTATGGGTGGTAGAGATGCCTCCATTGTTTTTACATGCTTGGGGAATAAATTTAAAAAGCCAATTTTTCGCACAGCCTTTTGTAGGCCTGTTTTTTGATAAAGATGCAGTAGGCTGACGGCATGTTGCATATTTTTTTGTTTGACGAAAAGATTATTAAAAACAATTGTACGTGTTGTTTTTTCTACGAGGGATGCGTGCTTCACTTCTTGTACCGCCTCACGCGTTTGCTCAATCAAAGCACCATACTGTACGCCAGCCGGACATGCTGGCTCACAAGCACGACATCCTAAACATAAATCAAATGACTTCTCAATGGACGCATCAAAGGGTACTATTCCATCACGCACCGCCTTCATTAAGGCAATACGCCCACGAGGTGATTGGGCCTCATCCTGCTCTGTATGAAGATATGTCGGACAGCTTGGCAAACAGAAACCGCATCTCATACAGTCCAGTAATAAATTTTCATCGATATGCGTCTCGAAGGATTGTTGCATTTGCTGCTGAACATTAGTTGCCACCATCTACCACCACTCTTTTCTTCGTCTCTTTTGCAAAAACTTTGCCAGGATTCATAATATTGTTTGGATCAAAGGCTTGCTTAATGTTTTTCATTACAGTAATACCAACAGGACCAATCTTCCATTCTAAATAAGGTGCCTTCATTTCACCTACACCGTGCTCCCCTGTAATCGTGCCACCTAGCGAAAGTGCTGCCTCAAAAATTTCCGCAAATGCCGCTTCCACACGGTGCATCTCATCTTCATCTCGCAGGTCTGTTAAGCATGTAGGATGCAAATTTCCATCGCCTGCATGACCAAATGTGGCAATATTGACCTTGTACTTTTCGGAAATATCATTAATTCTCTTCACCATTTTGGCCAGCTCTGATCGAGGTACTGTGGCATCCTCTAAAATAACTGTCGGTTTTAATTTTGCTAATGCTGATAATGCGACACGTCTTGCTGTTTTAATTTGCTCCGCTTCCTGTGCATCTTTTGCAATTTGCGTAAAAAAAGCACCATTTTCTTCCGCAATTCGTACCATTTCTTTGACATCTTGTTCTACTTGATACATTTCACCATCCTGCTCGAGTAGGAGCATTGCTTCAACATCTGTTGAGAGACCTATTTTCATATATTGCTCGACAGCGCTAATTGTTTTTTTATCAAGAAATTCTAGCGTTACTGGAATGATTTTATGTGCAATAATACTAGAGACTGTTCTCGCTGCATCCTCTAAAGATTCAAAGTATGCGATGCTCGTCATTTTATATTGCGGTAAAGGGATAAGCTTTAAGGTAATGGCTGTTACTACACCTAATGTTCCCTCTGCTCCAACAAATAATGAGGTGAGGTCATAGCCTGCTACGTCCTTTGCTAGTTTGCCACCTGTTTCTAGAATATCTCCGTTCGGTAAAACAATTTGTAACCCTTTCACATAATCCTTTGTTACACCGTATTTTAACCCCCGCAGGCCACCTGAGTTTTCACTGACATTGCCACCAATTGTAGAAATTTTCATTGAGCTTGGATCAGGAGGGTAAAATAAACCATGTGATTCAACAAATATACAAAGATTCTCGGATATAATACCTGGCTGTACTGTAATCGTTAAATTTTCCTTATCAAAATTTACAATTTGATCCATTCTATTAAATAAAATCACTACCCCTCCCTCATAAGGCACCGTTCCTGCTGCAAGGTTTGTCCCAGAGCCTCGAGGAATAATTGAAATCTTATATTCATTACATACTTTTAAAACCTCCGCAATTTCCTCTGCATTCCCTGGCGAAATAACAAGATCAGGTAAGCGCTGGAAGTTTGCTGTTGCATCATAGGAATAAGCTAAGAGCTGTGCAGTTGAGCTTTTTACGTATTTTTCACCAACAATATGCGTAATTTTTTCGATTACTGTTTTATTCATAATGCTCACCTCGAATTGAGATATTTATTACTACAATTTTAATTGTTAGAATTTTCTAAACATATGTCTTGTAAGATAAAAAAGTGTAATAAATTTTAATTTTTTTGTGTTATAAGACCAAAAAAAATAGAAGTTATCGGACAAATTCCAATCAACTTCTAAAATTTACACTATTCTTCCATAAAATATAAAAAGCTGATGAGAAAGTGGCACTTGCCTGCTTTCTCATCAGCCTTTTTAACGCTGGCGTTCCTTGAAGGCACGTTCCATCTCGCGTTTGGCTTCTTTTTTGCGCATGTCGCTGCGCTTATCGTAATCTTTTTTCCCTTTACCAATGCCGATAAGGAGCTTGGCATAGCCATCCTTGATGTACATTTTCAATGGAACGATTGTGTAGCCGTCACGTTTTACGGCACCGACTAGCTCGCCGATTTGCTTTTTGTGGAGCAGCAACTTGCGGGTGCGTAGTGGATCGTGGTTGAAACGGTTGCCTTGTTCGAAGGCGCTAACGTGCATATTGTTGATCCATGCTTCACCATTGCGGACGCGGACAAAGGAGTCTTTCAGTTGGACTTTGCCTGCACGGATGGATTTGATTTCTGTACCTGTTAGGACCATGCCTGCTTCGATTGTTTCTTCGATGAAGTAGTCGTGGCCTGCTTTTTTGTTTTGTGCTAATACTTTACCAGAACCTTTTGCCATATCTTTCACCCTCTACTTAAAAGGTTGAGCTTAAGCGAAAGTACCCTTTCAATGAATACTTTCGCTTAGGCTTATTTACGTTTTGTTTTTTTCTTTTTGCCTTTTTTGGCAATGCCCTCATAGAACTTTTGCTTTTGCTTCACGCGTTTTTTTGGACCTGGGCTTGAGTCATCTTTGCGGCGTCCACGTGGATCACGGTCACTTTCGCGTCGTTCACCTTGCTTTGATGAGCTACGAGTTCCACGGTCATCCTCTTGACGACCGCCTCTACGATTGCCACCACGTCCGCCTTTTTCCTCATCACTGCGTGTGCTTCGGCGACTGCGTCCACCTTTGTTATCGCTATAATTTTTACGTGCAAGAATAACAGTTGGTGCTGCTTTGCGTGTTCGTCCATATGAAGTTACCATTCCAACGATTTCAAAGTCAATGGATGACTCCTCAATAATGACATTTGCCACACGAACTGTCACTTCATCCCCAATACGGAATTGGCGATTCGTTCGTTCCCCGATCATAATCATTTGACGATCATCGAAGCGGTAGTAATCATCAGTCATATTGCTAATATGGACAAGCCCTTCGATGGTGTTTGGTAGCTCCACGAAAATACCGAAGTTTGTAATGGAAGAAACAATCCCTTCGAATTCTTCGCCAATTTTGTCGGACATATATTGTGCTTTTTTCAGTGCGTCTGTATCACGTTCTGCATCAACAGCACGACGTTCACGCTCAGACGTGTGGTCAGCAATTTCATCCATTGCCATACTCCACTGTGCAATGGTTTCTCTCGATGTATCCTTGTTAATTAAATACGTACGAATTAAACGGTGTACAACTAAGTCAGGATAACGACGAATTGGTGATGTGAAGTGTGTATAGAAATCCGTTGATAAGCCAAAGTGTCCAAGACTTTCAGGGTAGTACTTCGCCTGCTGCATTGAACGTAGGAGCATCGTTGAGATAACAGGCTCCTCTGGCATCCCTTCAATGGCCTTCAAAACATCCTGTAATGCCTTAGGATGAACGGTATTACCAGTGCCTTTAATCAAAATACCGAAGTTCGTGACAAATTCAAAGAAGCGTTGAAGCTTTTCAGGCTTTGGATCTTCGTGAATACGGTATAGAAACGGTACATTCATCCAGTGGAAGTGCTCTGCCACTGTTTCATTGGCAGCTAGCATGAAATCTTCAATTAATTTCTCCGCTACTGTTCGTTCACGTAATTCTATATCAACTGGCCATCCTTCTTCGTTTACGATCACCTTGGATTCTTTGAAGTCAAAGTCAATGGCTCCTCGCATTTCGCGTTTACGGCGTAAAATACCCGACAGCTCAGCCATGTTTTTAAACATTGGAACAAGTGGCTCATAGCGTTCAATTAGTGCCTCATCCTGCTCCTCTAAAATCTTGTAAACGTCCTTATACGTCATACGTTCAGTCGTTTTAATGACACTTTGGAAAATTTCATGTGCAACCACATTACCATTCGCATCAATAATCATTTCACAAGAGAGTGTTAAACGGTCAACCTGTGGATTTAATGAACAAATGCCGTTTGATAAACGATGTGGAATCATTGGAATGACACGGTCTGTTAAATAAACACTTGTCGCACGATCGTAAGCTTCAATGTCAATGACCGAGCCTTGCGTTACATAATAACTTACGTCTGCAATATGTACGCCAAGCTTATACGTTCCATCTACATTTTTCGTTACGGTTACGGCATCATCTAAATCCTTTGCATCTGCTCCATCAATTGTCACAATCGTTTCATGACGTAAATCACGACGCCCTACTAAATCGGCCTCGGTAATTTCATCTGGCACACGCTGTGCAGCAGCAATGACTTCATCTGGGAATTCAGGTGGAATGTCATGCTTATACAAAATGGATAAAATATCCACACCCGGATCATTTTTATGTCCTAAAATTTTTGTAATATAGCCTGTAGCAGATTTTAAATCCTCTGGCCATGTTGCTACCTCAACAACAACCTTATGTCCATCGACAGCTCCTAATGTATCTCCTTTGGCAATAAAGATATCCATTGGTAGCTTTTTATCGTCTAGAACAACAAAGCCGAAGCCACGGTTAGCCTGGAATGTGCCGACAAAGCTTGTTTGACCACGCTCGACAACCTTTGTTACCGTTCCCTCGCGTCGATCACCGAATGATTCCTTTAAAACACGAATCAGAACAATGTCTCCGTTAATGGCACCGTTAATTTCATGCGGGGGAATGAACACATCATCCATGCCCTCGACGTCAGGTGTCACGAAGCCAAAGCCCTTCGCATGTCCGATAAATTTACCTCTTAGCAAATTCATACGTTCTGGTAGGCCATAGCGATTGGAGCGGGAACGCACAACTAAGCCTTGCCCTTCCATGCGGACAAGTGTTTTCACAAGCTCCTTGAACTCCTCCGCATCCTCAAAGCCGAATTCATCCTCGATTTCACCGACTGTTAGTGGTTTATAATCATCTGTGCTGAAAAAATCGAGTAAACGACTTTGTAGTGTATCTTTTTGGTCTTTCATACATATTCCCTCCTTCATGAGAAAATCCTATTTATATTATTGTGCCCAATTTAGGCTTTCTAAAAAGCGATAAATGTCCTCATGTAATTGATCTTTTTCTTGATCTAATGTAATAACATGTTTTGAGTTTTCATACCACTTGATGTGCTTTTCAAGTGACTCAGTTTGATTATATATAATGTTGGCAGATTCTGTCTCTATTACTTCATCATTTGTAGCTTGTACGACGAAGATAGGCGCATAAATCATGTCAATTTCTTGACGAGTGCGGGCTATAAATTCTCGAAGCTGCTGTAGAGATGGCATGCCTTTGTCAGCAATGCTTGTAACTTCAGCATCAATTTGTTCTTCCTGTTTCCCTTGGAACTTTTTATAGTCCCTTGCATATTTCAAGACCCCCTCAAACATAACGTCGGTTGTACGCATTGTCATAGGGGCACACATTGTCACAATGCCTTTAACAGGATTATTTAATGCAACGTTTAATGCCATAACACCACCTAATGAAAGCCCAGCAACGGCTATTTCCTGATAGCCAGCATCCCGTAACTGTTTGTAGGCGGCAATAACATCCTGCCACCAGTCTGCTGGACCTGTTGTGATTAGTTCTTCTGGTTCCACACCGTGACCTTTATAGTGAGGTGCTAATGTAGTATACCCTTTTTTCTCTAAAAATCTACCAAGCATTCGTACATCTGCAGAGCTTCCTGTGAAGCCGTGTAATAATAAAACAGCACGTGGTCCTGCCTGAAAGAAAAATGGCTGTGATAATGATTTGTTCACTGTAAGCACTCCTTCACTCTAAAACACTTATACATACTATACCCATTCTCGTCATCTCGATGATGCCTAGCAGATGACATTGGTTATTGTGTTACAATTCATTTTTTACTACTGAGAGATAAATTACCATTTAACTATGATAAAAGAAAACGCCCAACCAATTCGGTTAGGCGATATATCTTCAACTATTAGATTTTTGTAATAGCGATTGCTAATAAAAAGAACACTATAGCTAACAAAATTGTTGCACGGTGAAGGATTAAATCCATACCACGTGCTTTTTGCTTTCCAAATAGTTGCTCAGCTCCACCCGAGATGGCACCTGATAAGCCTGCACTTTTACTAGATTGAAGTAATACCACAACGATTAACGCCAATGATACGATAACTAATGAAACTAATACTACTGTATGCATTCACTGCACCTCCCGAACTTTGAAACATCACAACATACTACATTATAACAAAAAAAGGTTGTGATGACAAACTTCGCTTTATGTTTTGCTGGAAATTCTCCGCCTCATGCTTCCACCCTTGTCGACTTATGCTACTATTTGTGGATGTCACTCCCTATAAATTAAATTATAATGGCAAAAATGAACTTTTTTGGAGGGTGGGAAAATGAATAAAAAAATAACAGCGCTGCTAGTACTATGCTGCATGATTCCCTTTCTTACGGCATGCTCAAAGGCCATTGACCTACTTCTTGAGGAAGAGGATGTAACAACTACAACCTTAGCAGAAGATACAGAGAATGATATAAAGAAACCAGAAAGTAAAGCGCTATCTGCCTCTTTTTCACCTAATGATCTTTTCTCAACCTCATTATTTAAGGATGATCCTGCCTTACTACAATTCACTAAAAAAGTTGAAAAACAAGTAGCAAAGTTTGAACAGCACTTTGAAGTCCCTTATACTGGGAAGCTAAACTTCGAAGATTTTGAGGTGCAGCTGAATGACTTAAATAGCCTGCTTTCCTTCGTTGATCCCTATACAGCTGGTTATTTTCTTACTTATGAATGGACGGCTTGGGAAATAGATAATGGCTATTTGGTAGAGTTGTCGATTGATTACTTAACAGATGCCAAAAAGGAGCAAAAGGTCGATCAATATGTAGAAGCTTTTGCTGACCAGTATATTACGACACATATGACAGATTTTGAACGTACTAAAATCATTAATGATACGGTCGTACAGTTAGCCACTTATACAGAACAAGGCTCTACTGAGGGACAGACGGTTTTTGAGCTGATAGACGAGGAAACTGCGGTATGTCAAGCCTATGCTCTACTAGCTTATCGCCTACTATTAGCTTCGGATGTAGAAGCGAAATACGTATATGGCTATAGTGAGGATCAGCTGCATGCTTGGAATTTAGTCAGTATCGATGGCAATTGGTACCATCTTGATACAACGTGGAATGACGTGGATTCAACTGAGCCTTATGCGATTTCCTATGAATACTTTTTAGTCAGTGATGAAAAACTAAGCCAAGATCATTTATGGGTAAATGAAAATTATTTTACTGCTACAAATAACAATTATGATTTTATGCATGATATGTGGTATGCCAATACGGTGGATGATGTGATTTATTATAATAGTATCCATGATAATATGGTTTATTCCTATAATTTAGACACAAATGAAAACAATCAAATTACAGAAACGGCATGCTATTATTTAGCTACTTATAATGATTCCATTTATTGCAGTGACTATGACAATGCCGGTTATTTAACAAAAATTAATGTCCAGGACGGCTCTGAAGAAGTCTTACTTGAAGATGAAGTCCTCAACTTGTACATCGAAGAAGACATTTTACATTATGAAACAATTGATGGCGCACAACATCAGGAAAATTTGTAATGCCCCAAAAGAATCTGTGGGATTTTTACACAGATTCTCCCTTCCTTATTATTTACATAATTACCATATTTCATTAACAAACCTTTAACGCTAGCTTTACACCCTTCCTTTACACTTACAGTTGAATTCACCTAAAGGAGGAAAATCATGAAATACGCAAAAAAATGGACTTCATTGTTTTTAGCAAGTGCAGTGACTTTATCCGCAGTTAGTATCCCACAGCAAGAGGTACATGCAGCCGAAGGAAAGAAACCGACAAATGTCATTATGCTTGTGATGGATGGTAGCAGTAATAATGCTGTCACCCTTTCTCGTTGGTATAAAGGTGAAAGCCTAGCAATGGATGAAATTTTATCGGGTGCTATGCGCACATATTCTGCTGAATCTGCCATTACCGATTCTGCACCAGCTGCTACAGCATTAGCAACTGGGCATAAATCGAACGATAAATATATAGGTGTACTCCCCTCTGTGATCAACTCCCCTGGATTAGCGCAAATCGCTAAGGAAGATGCCTTCCGACCTGTAGCCAATGTGCTAGAAGGAGCTAAGCAGCAAGGTATGGCCACTGGATTAATTTCTACTTCCGAAATTCAACATGCTACACCTGCTGGTTTTTCTGCACACGTCAACAATAGAAGTCAATATGGAGATATTGCAGAGCAGCAGGTTTATCAAAATATTGATGTTGTCTTAGGCGGTGGTCTGGAATCACTATCACCAGGCACATCAAAAAATGCTCGTCAAGATGGCGAAGACTTAATCAAGGTTTTGAATGAAAAAAATTATGATCTCGTTAAAACGCGCGATGAGCTATTTAATAGTCAATCCTCAAAAATTTGGGGAAGCTTTGCACCAAGTGCACTTGCTTATGATTTAGATCGTGCCAAAACAAGAGCATCTGAGCCTACACTTGCTGAAATGACGAATAAAGCAATCAATACGCTGAAAAAGGATGAGGATGGCTTCTTCCTCTTTGTAGAAGGTAGTAAGGTTGACTGGGCGGCACATGCCAACGATACTATTGGTATCATTAGCGATATATTATCATTCGATGATGCAGTGAAAGAAGCGGTTGATTTTGCGAAGGAAGATGGTAATACTTTAGTCATCGCAGTAACTGATCATGGAAATAGTGGCATTACGATGGGGAACGCTAACACAACTAGTACCTATTCCAGCATTCCAGTCTCTGCCTACATCGACCCGTTAAAAAAAGCTACAATGACCATTGAAGGAGCTTTAAGCCAGCTAAAAGAAGATCGCTCTAATTTAGTTGAGGTCGCTGCTCTTTATGGCTTAGATTCGTTAACAGCGGACGAGCTTAAAACATTACAGTCTGCTAAAGACTTAGGCAATGAAATGGTAAAAATGCTAGCCAATCGTGCAAACATTGGTTATACAACAGGTGGCCATACGGGTGAAGATGTATTCTTATATTCATTTGGTCCTTCTAAATTGACTGGATTAGTAGAAAACACTGATTTAGCCCATACAATGGCACGCTTTATGGGCTTTGACTTAAATACATTAACAAATGATTTATATGTGCCTGCAACGAAGGCATTTACGGAAAAAGGATTTACAACAAAAATTGACTTATCGGATAAAGAAAACCCAACATTTATTGCACAAAAAGCAGATATCACAGTGAAAATTCCAGTTAACAAAAACACGATGACGTATGAACAAACTTCCTCAAACACGGCAAAGACTCATACATTTGATACAATCAATGTCTACAATGGCTCTGAATTTTATGTATCTAAAAAAGTTATTAATCAAGTGAAATAAAAATAATAGCGCGAACATAAGTTGAGATTATTCCCTTATGTTCGTGCTTTTTTTACATAAGTAAACCAGCCAATAATTTGTAAACTCTACATATCCCCTCAAAACCTTAAATTTACCTTAAATTAATCTTATGATTTACTGAATTCATCTTAATTCAGCAACATTTTTCTCCACATTCCGTCAAATCAGTGTTAAAAACATAAGGTAAGGATTTTTAACTAGTAAATTACTATTTTTTGAAAGTTTAATCCTATACTTTTTTTCATTGGAGGTGGACAAATGCAATCCATCAAAAATAATGAGTATTTACGCTTCATTGGCTTCACGCTGTTTTATTTGATTGTTTTGGTACTGTTGTTTCTTATACATGGCTTCCATGATATGAACGCTGGACCATTTATATATACGGAATTTTAAATAAAGGAGATTAAAAAATGTTAAGTATTTTGGCAGCTATTGAACGTGTGGCCATCCAGCAGCCACAAAAAACTGCTTATCAGACACACAATGCTTCTTTAACTTATAGCGAGCTTTGGCATTTATCGGAGCGTCTTGCCGATTATTTAATGAAGCTTAAGTTGCGGAGACAACAACCTATTGTCATTTATGGACATATGTCCCCCCTACAAATTGTTGCGTTTATCGGAGCTGTAAAGGCTGGCCATCCATATGTACCTGTTGATTCGTCAACACCATCAGAAAGATTACAGCTCATTACAGAAGCTTCTGGAGCAGGTTTAGTATTGACAACAGAGCTATTACAGATGCAGATGAACCTTCCAGTTATGGCAGTGCATGATATTCTGGATGCCTCCTCAAAGGACGTGATCCTATCATCCGCAACATGGGTTCATGATGAGGATATCCATTATATTATTTACACTTCTGGTTCAACGGGTCAACCAAAAGGGGTACAAATAACAGCTAGTAATCTAACACACTTTGTAATGTGGATGCAGGAGCACTTCCCTTTACAGGAAGACGGCGTATTTTTAAACCAAGCACCTTATTCCTTTGATTTATCTGTTATGGATCTCTACCCAGCTCTTGTTGGTGGACACACACTTTATGCGATTACACAGCAAGAAATTGCTAATCCGAAAGCATTGTTTGATTCATTAGCGACGTCAAATACTCGTGTATGGACTTCTACACCTTCTTTTGCCAAGATGTGTTTGATGAACAAAGAATGGGATCAAAAACTCATGCCTGCATTGGATACTTTTTTATTTTGCGGAGAGGTTTTACCGATAGCGGTATGTAACGAGTTGATGCTCCGTTTTCCACAGGCAACAATTTATAATTTATATGGTCCTACGGAAACAACCGTCGCTGTATCCTATGTAAAGGTGACGAAAGAGCTAGTAGGACGCTTCGAACAATTACCGATTGCCCCTATAACGGAGCCAAACGTTTCTGTAGCAGAAGATGGAGAAATTATTATTTCAGGGCCAACCGTTAGCGCAGGGTATTTGGGAGCGCCTAAATTAACAGCTAAAGCTTTCCCGATCGTGGATGGCGATCGCATCTATCAAACAGGTGATATAGGCTTTGTGCAGGATGGTTATTTGTTCTTTTCAGGTCGTAAGGATTTCCAAGTGAAATTACATGGCTATCGTTTAGAGATTGAAGAGATTGAAAAACAAATCAGTAACCTGCCACCTGTTTCAAGCTGTGTTGTTGTACCTGTTTATAAGGAGAAGGAAATCATTTCTCTTAGTGCCCATATTGTTTTACGTGAGCCATTAACAGACGCTGCTTTTAAAACAACAAAGCAATTGAAGGCACTTTTATCGGCGTACTTACCTGCCTATATGATACCGAAAACATTTAAATATATGGACGCTTTACCACTAAATCCAAATGGTAAGGTAGATCGTAAAGGATTGGCGGTTATGGAGACAGTATGACGCCTTATGGAAATATAGCATTTTTTGTGATCATCGGACTTTTATTACTACCTACCATCCTCTTAGGATTACGAGGCAAATCTTCGAAACGCTATAATCTTTTTGTTTCGGTCATTGTCTTAGCATTAATCTTTGGACATTCAATGAATGGGACCATCTCGCTCGTATTATTTACTGTCTTTCAGGTAGTTCTTATTGTGGCTTATCAGCGCTATCGACTTCAGCAAAATAGCGGAACCATTTTTATAATAGCGGTGCTTTTATCCATATTACCCTTGATTCTTGTAAAGGTTTTGCCGATTCTCGGATTGCATCATTTATTTGGCTTCCTTGGTGTGTCCTACATTACGTTTAAAGCGGTGCAAATGATTTTAGAAACCCGTGATGGCTTGATGAAAGAGAAAATTTCTGTAATAGAGCTAGTCTATTTCTTATTATTCTTTCCTACCGTATCATCGGGGCCGATTGATCGTTGGCGTCGTTTTACAAAGGATTTTCATGCCGTGCCTTCCTCGGAGGAGTACCAAAAGCTGCTATTGAGTGGTATTAACTATATTTTTGTCGGCTTTTTATATAAGTTTATTTTGGCTTATTTAATTTACAACTACACGCTTATTTATTTGCCTAACCATACGTATAACTATTTGACACCTTTTCAGGGGCAGCTAGCGTATATGTATATGTATAGCTTTTACTTATTCTTTGATTTTGCTGGCTATAGTGCATTTGCTGTTGGTGTTAGCCGACTAATGGGTATCCAAACACCGATTAACTTTAATCGCCCATTCGCCAGCCGCAATATTAAAGATTTTTGGAATCGTTGGCATATGAGCCTTTCCTTCTGGTTTAGGGATTATGTCTATATGCGCTTTGTCCTTTGGATGACAAAGAAAAAATGGTTAAAAAATAAATTTGCTATTTCGTATATAGGCTTCTTTTTACTATTCTTTTTAATGGGTATTTGGCATGGTCTGGAATGGCACTTTGTGGTCTATGGACTCTATCATGCCCTATTGATTATCAGCTTTGATAAATTTGAACGCTGGAATAAAAAGCATAAGCGTTGGCCAAAAAATAAATGGACGCATACTATTGGCGTAATCATTACGTTTCACGCTGTATGCTTCGGCTTCTATATTTTTTCTGGCACATTATTTTAAACAAAGGGCTGTAAGAGCCTGTTCACTAAAGGAGAATTATTAATGGATCAACAACAAGTTTTAGAAATGCTAGTCGAGTTATGTGAAGATGAAATGATTGTAGAAAACCCAGATATAGACTTATTTGAAGAAGGTTTACTAGATTCGTTTGGGACAATTAATTTATTAGTTGAAATTGAAAATCGTTTTAATATTTCTGTCCCTATTACTGATTTCAATCGTGAAGAATGGAATACGCCTAATCGAATAGCAGGGAAATTAGCTGAAAGACAATGATCAAAAAAGGCTTTCTTTCTTTATTTATTGCATTTGCTCTTTTTACGGGCTTTGTCTTTTTTCCTAATGCTTGGATTAAAGCATGGATATCCAATGAGGATGTGGAACAAGCCAAAACGAACATGTCTCCACTTGTATTTCAGGGCACATATTTACAGGAGCGAATGTTACAGGACCCTAGTTCCATGCCACTTTACGGCTCCTCGGAATTAAACCGTTTTGATCCGTTCCATCCTTACAATTATACGCGAGCCACTGATGCTCCGTATTCGACATTTATGATTGGGCGTGGAGGCATGCAGTCCATTACCCACTTCTTGAATTTCGCAGCACAAGAAAAGAATTTAAAGGATAAAAAAGTGGTCTTTATCATCTCTCCACAGTGGTTTACAGAGAAGGGCATGGGTGAATTTCACTTTTCACCGAATTATTCCATGCTACATGCTTATGATTTAGCCTTTAATCAGGAGATGGATGCCAATCTTCGTAAAAGAGCAATGGAGCGCCTACTAGAATTTGATACTGTCAAACGTGATCGCCTCTTAAAGACTATGTATCAATATCAAATGTCTAATGGCAAGGAAAAGCCAATTACTGGACGTATGGCCATGGTCGCTGGGCGTTTTCACAAGGCGTTACTAGAAAAGAAGGATTTATATTATTCTCTTTTCCCACGTAAAGGTCATGCATTAAAAAGTAATGACAAGCTCATTGCCAATCAAAGCTTTGAGCAACAATTGCAGCATGCAGAGGCATATGGGGAGAAGCGTGTATCCAATGACTATATGATTGAAGATCGCGCCTATCAGCGACTTGTAAATGCTAAATTTTCAAAGTTTAAGGATATACGAAAAAAAGAGGATTATTCAAACTCTCCTGAATACGAGGATTTCCAACTAGTGATCGATGTTTTAAAGGATGCAGGTGCCAAGCCACTATTCGTCTCCATTCCAGTGAATGGCTATTGGTATGATTATAATGGCTATCCTGAGGAGCGCCGTCAAAAGTATTACGATAAAATGGAGCAAGTATTAAAGGATGCGAATGTTGCCTATGTTGATTTTTCAGATCATGAATATGATCCCTATTTTATAATGGATACGATTCATATTGCCTGGAAGGGCTGGGTTTATCTCGATCAAGAACTAGATCAGCATTGGTCACAGCCATAACAAAAGTCAGGACAGTCTAATATAGTAGACTGTCCTTTCTTATTATCGTAAGAGACCTTTTATGTAAAGCGCCATTTGCTCGGTTCTCTCATTTCGTTTTTCAATGGCTTCACTAAAATGTTGAACCTGCTCTGCCTGATCATTGGAGGCTGTTTCAATTTGCTCCATGCTTTCCATCAGTGTTTGAATATTACTCGTAATCGTTTTAAGAGAGGTTTCAATTTGTTCTGTTGCTGTAGCTGTAGCTGTTTCACTAGAAAGCTTCCTTACCTCTTGCGCTACGATATTGAAACCTGCACCCGTATTGGCTTGCTTGTGCCGCTTCTTTCTTCGTTCATAACTAAAACCCTCCATCAATAATTTTTTTGTATCTTAATAATTGGTGGATTTTGTGTAATAAATATTAATGATTACAAACAGAAAGATTTGCATACAATTCAAAGCTTCACCTATTTTTCATCTGTGTAAAATTGTTCAATATACTGCTCTTCTTCCTCGGGCGATAATAAACGAGTTGCTCTTCCTGAATTTGTCGTGTCATCGCCACCTTGCATTTCCCAAATTTTGTTATGGTCATCAACGGCGTTTGAAAAATCACCTTTCGACCATCTTTCCAATATTGAAATGTAAAGTTCTTTATATTTATAATCGTTCATTTTAACTACAGTTAACAATCGGTCAACTTTTTCTTGTGTTATTCGCTCACGACCCCATTGAGAAGCAGCTTTCACTTTTTGGTGGGACATGCTATGGATGGTTTCATTTACTTTGCTTTCCACTAAATTGTCAGGATAAAGCAATTCTTCTTTTGTAACTTTTTTATCTTCAAGCGGTGCTCCGTCAACAACAATAGTGGCTCTTTCTTTTTTTGTAACAGGTTTTTCCATTTGTTCAGTGGATTTAATGTAACCAAAAATCCCTCCAAAAATGACCAATATTGCAATGATAACAATTGCAGATTTTGTTTTTCTCTTCATGTCATTAACTCCTCATTGTCATTTATAATATTATATCATTATGTATTGGTTTATATTATGTAATTAGGATAATAATAACAGAATATTGAAATAAGGTTCAATGAAAAACCCTGTTCGTAGATAATGGTATATACATTGTATACAGTAGGTACCAACGCAAAATTGCGTACGTTAAATACAACTAATACAATTTTGTATGGGTTAATATAGGTAAGTCGCCTTTTTACCAAGAATTAATTGTTGTTGAATATATTTTTTAAGATATTGAATGAAGTGAGCTGTATTGTAGTTATAAGTTTCTGTTGTTCTGATTGAATAATTTTTAATCTGTAATGCGAATGTAAATTCTTTCAACAAATCTTTAATCAGCACGAAAAAACCCCCAATCTACAAGTGTTTATCACACTTATAAATCAGAGGTTCAAATATAAAAGCTGTGTTTGTTTTACTAAGTTCAAAGCATTTTCGCTTCAATCAAATACTTATTTTAAGTTATAGAATGAATTTAAACCAAGATACTCTGCTGTTGAACCAAGTTGATCTTCGATGCGAAGAAGTTGGTTGTATTTAGCTACACGGTCTGTGCGTGATGGAGCACCTGTTTTAATTTGACCAGCATTTGTTGCAACAGCAATATCAGCGATTGTCGCATCTTCTGATTCACCAGAACGGTGAGAAATAACCGCTGTGTAGCCTGCACGTTTGGCCATTTCGATTGCTTCAAATGTTTCAGTTAACGTACCGATTTGGTTTACTTTAATTAGGATTGCATTTCCTACACCTTGCTCAATACCTGCTGATAATTTTTTCGTATTTGTTACAAATAGGTCATCGCCTACTAATTGTACGCGTTTGCCGATACGGTCTGTTAATAGCTTGTGTCCAGCCCAGTCGTTTTCGTCTAAGCCATCTTCAATTGAAATGATTGGGTATTTATTTGTTAACTCTTCGTACCAATCAACCATTTCTTCAGAAGTTTTGACAACACCTTCACCATCTAAGTGATATTTGCCATCTTCTTTATTGAATAGTTCAGAGGATGCTACGTCCATTGCAAGTTTCACTTCGTCACCTGGTTTGTAGCCTGCTTTTTCAATCGCTTCTAAGATCACTGTAATTGCTTCTTCGTTAGAGCCTAAGTTTGGTGCGAAACCACCTTCATCACCTACTGCTGTGTTGTAACCTTTTGCTTTTAGAACAGCTTTTAGACTATGGAAAATCTCAGCGCCAATACGTAATGCATGACGGAATGATTCTGCACCAACAGGCATAACCATGAATTCCTGAATGTCTACATTGTTATCTGCGTGAGCACCACCGTTTAGGATGTTCATCATTGGTACTGGTAATTGCTTAGAATTGAACCCACCAAGATATTGATAAAGAGGTACATCTAAATAATCTGCCGCAGCATGTGCAACTGCCATGGATACACCTAGAATTGCGTTGGCACCAAGCTTGCCTTTGTTTTCCGTGCCATCTAGCTCGATTAAAGCTTTGTCGATGACTACTTGATCAAGAACAGAATAGTTACCTTCTAATTCTTCCGCAATAATTGTGTTTACATTTTCAACTGCTTTTAATACACCTTTGCCTAGGTAACGAGATTTGTCACCATCGCGTAATTCTACCGCTTCGTATTCACCTGTTGATGCACCTGATGGTACGATTGCGCGGCCAAATGCGCCTGATTCTGTAAATACTTCAACCTCTACTGTTGGGTTCCCACGTGAGTCTAAAACTTCGCGCGCATAAACTTGTGTAATAAATGGCATAATTAATTCTCCTCTTTTTCAATTAATGATTGTCCTGTCATTTCAGTAGGCTGTGACACCTCTAATAATTCTAACATGGTTGGCGCTAAATCGGCTAAAATACCACCATTTCTTAACATTATATTTGATTTTGTCACAATTACTGGAACAGGATTTGTTGTATGAGCTGTCATTGGCTCACCTGCTAAAGTTAACACTTCATCAGAGTTGCCATGGTCAGCTGTAATAATAGCTGCGCCACCTTTTGCAAGGAGTGCGTCTACTACTTTCCCTAAGCATTCATCTACTACTTCAATGGCTTTAATTGTTGGCTCCAGCATTCCACTATGACCAACCATATCAGGGTTGGCAAAGTTAAGAATAATGCCATCAAATTTTTCAGCCGCAATTTCTGCAAGCAAGGCTTCTGTCACCTCATAGGCAGACATTTCAGGTTTTAAATCGTATGTCGCCACCTTTGGAGAAGCAATTAAAATACGTTCTTCACCAGGGAATTTTTCCTCACGTCCACCACTCATAAAGAATGTAACATGTGGATATTTTTCAGTTTCCGCAATCCGCAACTGTGTTTTCCCATTCGTCGCTAATACTTCACCAATTGTATTTTTCAAGTTGTCATTTTCATAAGCAACCTGTGCGTTGACTTCATCACTATAGTGTGTGAAGGACACAAATTTTAAATTCTTTGGATGATTTGCAGATATAGCAAAGCCATCGAATGCTTCATTTGTAAAAACTGTTGACAGCTGAATTGCACGATCAGGACGGAAGTTAAAGAAAATCACTGCATCCTGATCGCCAATTGTTGCTACTGGCTCGCCATGCTCTTGAATGCTAAATGGGATGACAAATTCATCTGTTACCTCACGCTCATAGGATGCTGCTACACCACTTTTAGCACTTTCTGCTGTTTGACCGACGCCATCCACCAGTACATTATAAGTCAGTGCAACACGATCCCAACGTTTATCACGATCCATTGCATAGTAACGTCCATGAATCGAAGCAAATTGCCCTATACCTATTTCAGCCATTTGCTTTTCAGTTTCTTCGATATAGTCTAATGCTGTTGTTGGACCAACATCACGACCATCTAAGAAGCCATGTACATAAACTTCCTCTAATCCCTGCTGTTTAGCTAGCTTTAATAGTGCAAACATATGCTCATAGTGACTATGAACACCACCGTCTGATAATAAGCCCATAACATGTAGCTTTGACTGATGAGCTTTCACATGTGCTACTGCATCTAAAAAGGCTTGATTCGTATAGAAATCTCCATCACGAATAGATTTATTTAAGCGTGTTAAGCTTTGATATACGATACGTCCTGCACCGATATTTAGGTGCCCCACCTCGGAATTCCCCATCTGTCCTTCAGGTAATCCAACGGCTTCTCCTGCTGCTGTTAATGTCGCATGAGGAAATTGATGCCAAAATCGATCAAAATTTGGCTTATTCGCCTGTGCTACTGCATTCCCGAATGTTTCATCTCGAAATGCAAAGCCATCTAAAATAATTAATGCTACTGGCTTTTTAGGCATTTGCTGCCGCCTCCAATAATGTTAAATAAGATTCTGGTTGTAAGCTTGCTCCACCAACTAAAGCACCATCAATATGTTCTTTCGATAAAAGCTCCTGAATGTTATCAGGCTTAACACTGCCACCATATTGAATGCGCACAGCATTCGCAGTTTCAGCATTATATAGTTCCTCTATTACTGCTCGAATCGCTCCGCATACTTGATTTGCATCGTCTGCCGTAGCCGTTTTACCTGTACCTATCGCCCAAATCGGCTCATACGCAATGACCATATGCTCTACTTGCTGTGCGTCAAACCCAGCAAGTGCCGCTTTAATTTGGCCTGCCACTTTTTGCTCTGTTGTGCCTGCTTCACGTTCTTCTAGTGTTTCGCCACAGCAAATAATAGGTACGATAGTATGGGCAAGTGCTGCAGCTACCTTCTTATTAATCGCTTCATCTGTTTCATTGTAGTATTCGCGACGTTCAGAGTGTCCTAAAATGACATAGTCAACATCCACACTTGCTAGCTGTGCTGGACTAATTTCACCCGTAAAAGCACCTTCATTTTCATAGTGCATAGTTTGTGCACCAATTGCCAGCTCTGACTCACTAGCAACTTGCACAAGTGTAGGTAGGTACAGAGCTGGTGCGCAAATAACAGCATCTACTTTGTCATTGGAAGGAAGTTTTTCTTGTATAGCATCTACAAACTGAATAGCCTCTTCAAATGTTTTAAACATTTTCCAGTTACCTGCAATAATTGGTTTACGCATCATTTTGCCTCCGATTAGCTTATTTATCGTTTAGTGCTACAATCCCTGGAAGCTCTTTGCCTTCCATTAATTCTAAGGAAGCACCACCACCTGTAGAAATGTGATCCATCTTATCTGCTACTTCAAATTTTTCAACTGCCGCAGCTGAATCACCGCCACCGATTACTGTGTAGCCAGCTGTTGTTGCCATTGCATCAGCAACTGTTTTTGTGCCGTTTGAAAATTTGTCCATTTCAAAGACACCCATTGGTCCATTCCAAATGATTAATTTAGAGTTTTTGATAACTTCTGCATAGTTTGCAGCCGTTTTAGGTCCAATATCTAGCCCCATCCAATCAGCTGGAATAGCATCTACATCAACGATTTGTGTTTCAGCATCCTGTGAAAATTCATTTGCCACAACAGCATCGACTGGCATATGTAATTGCACACCTTTTGCTTTTGCCTTCTCAATAAAGGACTTTGCTAGCTCAATTTTATCTTCCTCTAGCAATGATTTACCGATATCGTGGCCTTGTGCCTTAATAAATGTAAAGGATAAACCACCACCAATAATTAAGTGATCTACTTTTTCTAATAGGCTTTCAATGACACCAATTTTATCTTTTACTTTGGCACCACCAATAATGGCTGTAAACGGATGCTCAGGGTTAGACAAGGCCTTACCTAGTACATCTAATTCCTTTTGCATTAAGAATCCAGATACAGCTGGAATATGCTTAGCAATTCCTTCTGTAGAAGCATGAGCTCGGTGGGCTGCACCAAAAGCATCATTAACATAAATATCTGCTAGCTGAGCAAATTGCTGTGCTAATGTTGGGTCATTTTTCTCTTCACCAGCATGGAAGCGTACATTTTCAAGCAGTAGTATGTCTCCATCTTGCATGTTTGCAACGGCTTCTTCCACTGCTTGCCCGATGGATTCATCAAGCTTCGTAACAGGCTTGCCCATTAATTCTGCTAAGCGAATGCCAACAGCTGTTAAACGCATATCCTCTTTTACTTCACCTTTTGGACGACCTAAGTGAGAAGCTAAGATAACTTTAGCACCCTGCTCTACTAAATACTCAATTGTAGGAATCGCTGCACGTATACGCGTTTCATCGGTAATAGCCCCATCTGCCATTGGCACATTAAAATCTACACGTATAAAAACGCGTTGACCCTTTACATCAATATCTTTCATTGTTTTCTTATTTAACATGAAGAAACTCCCTTCAAAGTTTGTTTTAGTCTTACACTCTTGTGTTTTACCCATCTTGGCTCTACACCATGCTTACTAAATTGAATAGTCATTTTGGTACTTTTTCAGCGTCACTATCTCGTGTAAGGATGATTCTCCAACTTTTGATAATGAACCCTAATACTTGTTTTTATAGTAGCAAAAGTTAACTGCGATGTCTTGCAATCAACATGTATCAATTACGCCTCAGTGTATTTGCCTCCCGATTTTTCCGAACTTGTTCCTCTTCAAAATCTGTGACAATCGCTGAGGCTTTTACCTTAATTCAGTCGGTGATTTTACATCAATGAATCACCATCTATAGATGTGGGCGTTTCTCCTGAATCTAGAAAAAAGGAGTAAGGGTTATCCCTTACTCCCAATACCCTTGTATATTATATCTATTCGATATTATAAAGGCTATACTTTTTGTGCATAAAAAGCAGTAATATGTCACACTTTTTACTCAAAATGTCGAAATATGATACTTATTTATGGTTTAAGCCTTGTTCAGCAATGTATAAAGCTAGGTCCATTAAGCGAGTAGAGTAACCAATTTCGTTATCATACCAAGCTAAAACCTTCACCATTTTGTTTTCTAACACCATTGTTGAAAGGCCGTCTACCGTAGAAGAATAATGGTTACCGTTATAATCAATTGATACTAATGGTAGCTCATTGTAATCTAAAATGCCTTTTAATTCATTTTCAGAAGCTTCTTTTAATGCTGCATTAATTGTTTCTTTCGATACATCTGCTTTTAGTTCTACAACTAAGTCAACACATGATACGTTAGGTGTTGGCACACGCATAGAGAATCCATCTAGCTTACCTTTTAACTGTGGCAATACTTTTGATACAGCTACTGCTGCACCTGTTGTTGTTGGAATCATAGACACCGCTCCAGCACGTGCACGACGAGGATCAGAGTGTGGGAAGTCTAGAATTCGTTGGTCATTTGTATAAGAGTGAATTGTTGTCATCATACCACGTTCAATGCCAAATTTCTCATCAAGCACTTTAGCTACTGGTGCTAGACAGTTTGTTGTACAAGAAGCATTGGAAATCACATCGTCAGTTGCTGGGTTATAATCCTCATGGTTTACACCCATTACAAATGTAGGCATTGCCCCTTTTGCTGGTGCTGATAGAATCGCTTTTTTCGCCCCTGCTTCAATATGCTTGCCTACTTCTTCCATTGAACGGAATCGACCCGTACATTCAAGCACTACATCTACGCCTAATTCGCCCCATGGTAATTGTGCAGGATCTTTTTCAGCATATACTTTTACACGTTGACCATTTACTACGAAAGAATCTTCATCTGCATTGACTTCAGCATCATAGATACCGTGTACTGAATCATATTTCAATAAGTGCGCAAGCTGACCAGCATCTGTTAAGTCGTTTACGGCTACTACTTCAAATTCATCATGCTTCATTGCCTCACGAAATACTAAACGTCCAATACGTCCAAATCCATTAATCGCTAATTTTAATGCCATTGTTAATTCCTCCAATAATGTGTGATGTCTGTCTCTATGAGTAGAGACATCAAAATTTACTTTATGCTCATTCAAAAAATGCTTTAGCACTTTCTGAGATCGAGTGACATGTTTACAACTTTTCCATCATTCAAGATGCTTATTTTCTATAGAAGATATTTTAGCAGCAATTGCTTTGGCCGCTGCTTCATCTGTTACAAATATAGTTTGCTTAGGTGCTACTTTAAAATAAGAAAGCATTGCATTGACCTTCTGTTTTCCTGCTGCAACTGCAATGACCTGTTCACTGTTTTGTACCTGCTCAAGCTGGATACCAATTGTGCGTATACGATGTACTATTTCTCCATCGGCATTGAAATAATAGCCAAAAGCCTCACTCACAGCACCTTTTTCCTCAAGAATTCGCAAATCCTCAGGAGATGAGTTACGACGAATAGCCATTTCCTCTGCGGAGCCAATCCCATGAATGACGCAATCTGCTTGATCATAGAAGGCCATCATTTCTGTAACCATCGGCTCTGTTAGCATCGCTTGATACGCTTGCTCACTTAAATGCTCTGGTAAAAATAGAGTACGGTATTGTGTTTCCATTTGCATGGCAAATGTTGCAACAAGTGTATTGGCCTGCATTTGCATTTCATGTCCAATCCCCCCGCGTGCAGCTACAAAAGTAATATTCTTTTGTCCGTCTAAAGGATGTAAAAACTGCGCAAGAGAGGCAACAGATTTTCCGCCAGTGACAGCTACAACTTGCTCTTCAAAAGCAGTTGACATAAATTGCAATGCTGCTTCTTTGCCTAGCATGGTTAGGATTGTATGATCCTCATTGTAATCACCAGGAACTACGACTACACGTTGGATGCCAAAGTGTCTTTCAAGCACTTTTGCAAGCTGGGTTAAACCAGACCATTCATAAACGATGGCTCTTAATTTTTCAATGACTATTTCACCATCATCTGTACATACCATACCCGACTTTTGCGCATCTAATAACCCTTGTTCACGTAAAATATCAGTTTCTTTGCGTATTTCTCTTTCTGTCATTTTCAGTGAATCAGCTAGTGTACGTCGTCCGATTGGTTGCATGAGTTGAACGGCTTGCAATATTCGATATCTTGCTTGTAGAAGCGGATACATTTCAGGAAGTAGCCTTTGCTGTGCCTCTGGAACAGTTAACATATCTATCTACTCCCCTAATTAATAGTATTGGGTTATTTTTTATCCCACTTAATTATTTTGTGTCCCACTTATGGTTTTATTATAATATGCATTGTTTTAAAGTGCAAGTAGTTGTATTGTTCTGGATAAAAAAAAGCCTCATAGCTATAAAAACAGCTACAAGACTTTGTTGTATTTATTTAGTAAAGGATAAAATCGCATTCTTTTTAAAACCTTCTAAAGCTTTTGTTGCTTCGGTTTTATTAGTAAACTCAAAAATTCGAACGTCCTTTTTCTCAAATACTGTAATAACCCACATTGTAAAATCTCCCTTCACATCATTCATTTTTGTAATATAACAACCACTAAAATTTGTGATCTATTCGTTAAACTGTTTTATAACAACTTCTTACTTGATACCTATTCTACTCCGATTTTTAGTAAAAGAAAGACTAATGTGAAGGTCTTCACAAACTGTTCAAATTCAAACCGCTTTCATTGAACAATTTGTGAATTGTGAGATTAATACCTAAATAATAAAGTCTTTTATACCGTTAATAACTCTTTATACCTTAAGCAGATTAACTGCCTAATCGCTCCATTAACGTGGCATAATCTAAATGACCATACTGAATGACATCACCATCTTTTTCAACTACCGGAATCATTAGCATATATTTTTCATGTATGCGATCATCCTGCTCAATATCAATTATTTCAACATCAAATAGAACATCTTCCTGAACAAGCTTTAATGTCTGTAATCCTTCTACACATAAAGGACAATTCGCCCGACTAAAAAATTGAATCTTCATAAATAGCACCTCCTCTTTTATTATAAACGATGTAGTATTGAAGAAATGCCTGCTATTCTTTAATGATGTTTATTTGTGCTGTCTTATCTTCCTTATTTGTAATGGTTGTTTTTTTGCCAACAATGACGGAAATCACGACAATCATTGCCACGACAATTGTAAACCAAGAGATGGATTCATTTAAAAATAGCGTAGCAAAAAGAATCATTAAAAATGGCTGTAAATATTGGATCTGACTAACTCTTGCAATACCTCCTAAAGCCATTCCACCATACCAAGCGACATATGCTAGAAACTGACTGACAACAGCTAAATATAACAGGCTAACCCACGCTGTAAGAGGGGCATGTAGCATTTCCAAGGAAAAATGGGAAATGACAGGGACAATAAAAAAAGGAGCCGCCATCAAAATAGCCCAAGCAATCACCTGCCAGCTCCCTAATTCCTTCGCTAACTGTCCTCCTTCTGCATAGCTAAGACCTAATATTACAACTGCTGCTAATAATGCTAGATCTGCCATATGTAATTGGCCTAAGCCTAAAAAGCTAGCATAAATAATAACGGCTAAAGCCCCAATAACACTCGATAACCAAAACTTAAATGAGGGACGTTCACCTGCTCTGAATAAAGCAAAGCCCGCAGTCGCTAAAGGTAAAAGTGCTAATTCTACCGCTCCGTGAGAAACTGGTAACCTTGTCATTGCCCAAGATGTAAGTAAAGGAAACCCTAATACAGCCCCAAAGGATACTATTATCAAGCTTTTAAATTGTCTAGCAGTAGGTAGTCTTTCTTTTCTTACAAGTAAAACAATGGCTACGATGAACGCCGCAATGACAGCTCTCCCCAATCCTACAATTGTCGCCCCAAAATATGGTACAGCTGTACTTGTTGCGGGTAACGTTAGACTAAAGCAAATTACGCCCACAAACCCTAACAGCAAACCTATTTTTTCTTTTCTTTTTTCCTGCATGTTCTCATCCTTTCATTTTCCTCTCCATCTGTCCCTGGTATAATCCATAGTAAGTGGTGCTACCTAAAAAATAAACAGAATTTTCTACCAACTGTCCTGGTACAGATAAAGGAGGAAAGATGATGATTGCAAAATATTTAGAGGTTATAGAGGACATTAAAGAGCAGCTTGCTAACGGTGTGCTCATTGCAGGCAGTAAACTACCTTCCGTACGACAACTATCTGAGCAATTTTCCTGCAGTAAAAATACAGTGATAAGAGCGTATAATGAGTTAGAAAAGGAGCATCTTATTTTTTCCAAACCCAAAAGTGGCTACTATGTTGTGAATAATATAGAGCAACCGAGTACACACCAACAAGTTATTGATTTTTTATCTGCTGGTCCAGACAAAAGCATTATGCCCTATATTGAATTTCAGCATTGCATCAATCAAGCTATTGACACATATAAAGAAGAATTATTTAGTTATAGTGATCAGCAAGGGCTTTACTCACTACGTGTACAATTGGCTAAGTATCTGCAGAACTTACAGGTCTTTACTGAACCTGATCGATTATTTGTTGTCTCGGGCTCACAGCAAGCATTACATTTGCTAGCGACGATGCCATTTCCGAATGGTAAAAATAATATATTAATAGAACAGCCTACCTATTTTGGTTTTATAGAATCTGCCCATCTGCAAAAAGTTAAAACTTTTGGGATTGATTTAACAATGAAGGGCATTGATTTAGATCGTCTTGACTATATTTTTCGCAATAATGACATTAAGTTTTTTTATACTGTGCCGAGATTCCATAATCCTCTTGGTCATAGCTATACAAATGACGAAAAAAGAAAGATTGTGGAATTAGCAGAAAAATATGATGTTTATATTGTGGAGGATGATTTTTTAGGAGATTTAGATCCTGACACAAAAGCGGATCCGTTGTTTTCTTTTAATCCCTCTGGCAGGGTTATTTATATTAAAAGCTTTTCAAAGGTATTTCTTCCAGGTTTAAGAGTAGCAACAGTCGTCCTTCCCACTTTAATGACAAATCATTTCCTACGATATAAATTTAGTGCTGATTTCAATAGCTCTGTTCTCTCGCAGGGTGCCTTAGACATTTATTTAAAAAGCGGTATGTTTAATAGTCATATTAAAAAGATTAAAGAGCTTTATGTAAGAAAAATGAGCATTTTACAGGAGGCTTGTGAATCATTACTTCCTCCCCCTACTAACTATACGAAACCAGTATCAGGCTTTTATCTTTCCATTGTTCTTCCTGATAATGTAAGTGCTAGGCAGATAGTTCATTTATTAAAGGAAAAAAATATATTGATGGATGACGCTGCTAGAATGTTTCTATCAGAATTTAAAAAGGATAATCTTATTCGTTTAAGTATTTCTCAGGTTGATGAACCATTCATTTATACTGGTATTGAGGAACTAGCACTGTGCATTTCATCATTTGAACGTAAAACGCGCTATCCAAAGCCCATTCACCTATTGTAATTAAAAAAGGCATTGATTGTGAGTAAGCTACACATCAATGCCTTTCGTTTTAAGTTATTTTAAATGACTATCGAAGAATTTTACCATGGCATTATAGAATTCAATTCTATTTTCTTCATTTGCAAAGCCATGTCCTTCATTATCTTTTAGCATGTACTCTACATCCACACCTCTAGCGCGTAAGGCTTCCACAATTTGATCGGATTCTGCTTTGTTCACACGCGGGTCATTTGCTCCTTGAGCGACAAATAATGGTGTTTTGATTTTATCTGCATGGAAAACAGGTGAAACAGCAGTTAACAATTCTTTGTCTTTCTCTGGATGGCCTACGCGCTCATAAAACATGTTACGCATAGTTTCCCAGTAAGGAGGGATGGTATTTAATAATGTAAATATGTTAGATACCCCTACATAATCAACTGCAGCAGCATATAAATCAGGTGTATACGTAATACCCGCTAATGTTGCATAACCACCAAAGGATGCTCCATAAATACCGATGCGATCAGGGTCTGCAATGCCTTGGTCAATTGCCCATTGGACACCATCAGTGATGTCATCTTGAATCTTCAGACCCCATTGCTTATTACCAGCTTGAAGGAACTCTTTACCATATCCAGTTGACGAACGGAAATTCACCTGTAGCACTGCATAGCCACGATTAGCTAATAATTGTACTTCTGGATTGAAGCCCCACATATCACGTGCCCACGGCCCACCATGAGGATTGACAATAAGAGGGAGATCTTTCGCTTCTTTATTTTTCGGTAAAGTTAAATAGCCATTGATTGTTAAACCATCTCGACTCTTATATGAAATTGGATGCATTTCTGCAAGTTCATTCGGATTTAACCAAGGGCTTAAAGTGGCCAACTCGGTTAATTCATCTGTCGTAGAATCGTAATAATAATATTTTCCATAGACAGTATCACTTGAAACACTCACAATAAATTTTGTCATTTCTTTATTGTAATCATTGATACCAAGCTCACTTTCATGCACATTCAGCTTGCTTTGAATTTTACGGAAAAGCTTTTCAAAGTTCTCGTCAAAGAATTGGTAATGTGTTTTATCTGTTATATATGCACCATATAGCAATTTATCGTGTTCGGCGCTATATAAGACACCCGAAACATCTACCTGATCATTAGACATAATTACTTCTTCATTACCTTTTAAGTCGTATTTCACAACTTCTACTTTGTCTCTACCTTTGTTTGATGTAGCATAAATGTATTGATTGTCTTTTGAGAATGCTAGTGGCATTACTTCATCTCCAGCTTCCATTTCAATAAATGGCTTGAATTCATCCTTTTCAGAATCTCGATAAAGAATCGTTCCTTCCACACCATCTGAGGCTATGGCAATTCGCACATTTCCATTGCGATCTGCTAGCCAGCTTGTAATATTACCTGGATTTTTTGCAACATGAGTTGTTTCACCAGTCTTTACATTCAGCTTGTAGACGTCAAAAACTGTTGCATCTTCCTTATTCATCATGATAAGTATTTCATCTTTAACACCTTGTAGGCCACTTAATATCCCAACTGTGACGTTTGGATATGGTGTTAGATCTTTTTCCTCAGAGCCATTAAATGTTGTAGAATAAATATGGAAGTTTTCATCTCCACCTTTATCCTTTACGTATAGTAAATTATTATCCTTCCAGAAAAATCCTGCAACGTCCCGATCTTTTGAATTCGAAACACGAACAGGCTCACTATCATCATTCATCTTTTTCACGAAAACATTGGATCTGTTCTCCCAAGCAGAAGAAAAAGTAATGTAATTGCCATCTGGCGAAAGTTCATAACCGAAATTTCCAGGATTTTTCATGAAGTCTTCAACTGAAATTTCCTTTACACCTTCATGATTAGAACCATTTTTTATTTGTTTTGCATTGTTTAAAATTTTTACTGCATCTTGTTTTGAAATTGCTTCTGTATTTAATGATAAACCATTAAATAAACCAATCTTATTGGCCTTCTCTAAATACTCAGCAAGTGAAGTCTCTTTTTCTTCTTTATTTAACGCTCTAACTAAAATACGAGCCACTTCATCACGTTTAATAGTCAAACTTAAATCTGTGAATTCTCCAGCCTTTACCCATTTATCAATAATTTGTTGACGCATTGAATCTGATCCGTGCTGGAATGTTAAAGTTGTTACAGCTAAATTCAAAAATTCCTGCGCTGATACACGTTCTTCTTGTGCTATTACACTGCTATTTGTTTCATTGGCAGCACGAACATCTTGCATGGTTGCAGGAATAACCACAGAGGTTGTTAAAATAATCGCTAACGATGCAGATAAAAATCTTTTTTTCAAAATGATTCCTCCCTATATCAGTTTACGTTATATCGATTGTCGATATATTTAAATTATAACAATTCTAGCATTTTTGTCAATAATTGAGAGTTTTTTTATTCAGCCAAAATGAAAGCGAACTAAATAGAATAGTTCGCCATTACCTCTATTAAAATTTCCTGCTTGCTCCCCCACCAGCAGAAGATCCGCCACCAAATCCGCCAAAGCCCCCTCTACTCGAATGTCCACCACCAAAACTACCTGGATAACCGCCATAGCCTCCAGAGCGAGGACCTCCGCCACCTTTCGAAAAGAATGAATAGATAATAATAACAACGATAATGATTAGGATAAATAACCAAGTGGGTATGTCATCCTCTTCTTTTGATTGCGCTGGCAAATCACCGCTCCAATTATACTCTTGGGCAACAGCGCGAAAAACTTCAGAATAGGTTGCTTGAAAAGCTTGATCTAAATTACCAGTACTTGCTGAGGGATAAAATGCATTATCTAAAATGCGTCCTAATTTACCATCTGGTAATACTCCCTCTAATCCCTGGCCCACGGCAATTACAACGTCGTTATTTCCTTCCCCTTGACCAAAGGTAGCTAAAATCAAGACACCGTTATTTTTTTCCTTGTCACCAATGCCCCATGAACGAATCAATTTTGTCGCATACATTTTCGGCTCTTGTCCATGAAGACTATCAACTGTGACTACCATGATTTCAGCACCAGTGCCTTGATCCAACTGCTCGGAATAATGATTTAGCTCTTCGTTGACATTGACAGAAATTACATTGGCAAAGTCATGTATATACGTATTTTTCATCGGTGATGGCATCGTTGCTTCTGCTAGATTCGAGAAAAAAAGAAGCACCGAACAAACGATGATCATCTGTATAATGCAACGTTTCATTAATGTGTACCCGATTGACTAAAATCGATAGATGGTGCTTTGTCAGCTCCTGCTGCGGCTTTAAAGTATTGTTTTTGTTCAAAGCCAAACATCCCTGCCATTAAATTCCCTGGGAAACGTTTAACCTGTTTATTAAATTGCTGCACCTCATTATTGTAATCCTCACGTGCTACAGCCAGACGATTTTCGGTACCTGCTAGCTCATCCATTAACTGGCGGAAGTTTGCATCTGCCTTTAAGTTTGGGTAATTTTCTACAACTACTAGTAAACGACTAAGAGCGCCAGTTAAAGCATCATTGGCAACAGCTTGCTCCTCTGGTGAGCTTGCATTTCCCATTTGTGCACGTGCCTCCGTAATATTTGCTATCACCTCTTGCTCATGATTCGCATAGCCTTTCACAGATTCCACTAGATTGGGAATCAAATCATAGCGACGTTGGAGCTGATTTTCAACTTGTGCCCATTTAGAATCAACATTTTCCTCAGCTGTCACCAGGCTATTATATTTAGGTATAAATAATAAGGCGATTACAACAAGAATGATGACAATTATTCCAATTGGTCCAAGTAACTTTTTCAATTTTAAGCCTCCTTGACTTGCTTTTCCTTCTATCTTTAGTCTACATTTTTACCTTTACATTTATACCGTATGAAATCGAATTGACGCGCCATACTAAATACTGCAACAAAAAATTATTGAGGAGGCGTTTTTTTTGTCACAATCGTTTTACAATGAATCATCAAACCAAACAAATTTAAATCAACAACATAGCCTAAATCATGGTGGACATGAAATGATGGACATGCATGAAACAATTGGCGAAATTATTGCAGGTATGAACCAAGCGATTATTTTGCGTCCCCATGTAAAAGATCCTGAATTACTCAACATCTTGGATCGCCAATATAATTTCACTCTTGGTATGTACAATACGATCGTTGAGTCCTTTAAAACAGGACACGATCCATCTGTTCCAACAGGACGCTACCAGATGGAAACAGGAAATGATTTCAAATATGGCCTAAACCCTGGTCAACCAAAAAAGCCAATGCAAAACGCTAATGAAATTAATGATGAAGCTATCTCTGGATTTTTACTCGGTGCTCAAAAAGGAGCAGCAAAATGTATGACAACTGCTGCGTTGGAGACAACAAACCCTGTAGTTCGTCGCGTTGTTGCAGATAGTATTCCTAACTGCATTGAAATGGGATACGAATTATCCATTTATCAAAACAAACACGGCTATTATCAGGTGCCTCAGTATTCTCAACAGGATATGCAAACGATGCTGAATGCATTCGACACAACATCTAATCCCCTTCATTAAATAAGAACAGAACATGGTGAATATTCACCATGCTCTGCTGTTTTTAGCACAAAAAAGCGAACGAGCATGTCGTTCGCTTTTTCTGCTTTATAATACTTTTCCTAAAAACGCTTTCGTACGGTCGCTTTGTGGATTACCGAATAGTTCCTCTGGAGACCCTTCTTCTACAATATAGCCCCCATCCATGAAGACTACTCGATCGCCTACTTCACGAGCAAAGCCCATTTCATGTGTCACAACAACCATTGTCATCCCTTCAGCTGCTAGATTTTTCATAACATCGAGCACCTCTTTTACCATTTCAGGGTCAAGGGCTGAAGTTGGTTCGTCAAATAAAATAGCTTTTGGCTTCATTGCTAAGGCACGAGCAATCGCCACACGCTGTTGCTGACCACCAGAAAGCTGCTCAGGATAATTATAGGCTTTGCTGTCGAGCCCAACCTTGTTTAATAGCTCATGTCCTAGAGCTTCTGCGTCTGTACGACTCATTTTACGAATTTGCATAGGTGCCATCGTGACATTATCGATAACAGTCATATGCGGGAATAAGTTAAATTGTTGGAACACCATACCCACTTCAGCACGAATTTCATTGATATTCGTTTTTGGATCATTAATTTTTACATTTTCAATATAAATAGCACCATCCGTTACTTCTTCTAACATATTGATACAACGGAGAAATGTACTTTTTCCTGAACCAGATGGCCCAATAACACAGACAACTTGTTTTTCTTGAATTTCATAATCGATTCCTTTTAATACTTCAAGCTTGCCAAAGTATTTGTGTAGGTTATCAATTTTTATCATCTTGCTTCCCGCCCTTCTACCTTAGCTTTACGAGGGACATAACTATTGCTAAATCGTTTCTCGATAAATGCTACAATCTTCGTTACACCATATGTCAACACTAAATATAATAATGCTGCAACGATATACGGTTCCCAGAAGCGGAAGCTTGCACCAGCTACGACCTTACTAGCGTATAAAATATCTGGTGCTGCAATTACAGTTACGAGTGAAGAATCTTTTAATAATGCAATAAATTCATTTCCCAATGGCGGAATCATACGTCTAAAAGCTTGAGGCAAAATGACCTTACGCATCGCTTGGTTATGCGTTAATCCAAGAGAGCGAGCAGCCTCCATTTGCCCTTTTGCAATACTTTGAATCCCTGCACGGAAAATTTCCGCATTATAAGCAGCACAGTTTAAAATAAGCGCTGTAATCCCTGATACCATATAACCTAAAGAATGACCAAAAATTGTTGGAATAACTGCTAAGTGAATTAACAAGATTTGTACAAGCATCGGTGTTCCACGGAATAAATCGATATATAGTTTAGATGGCCAATAAATCCATTTCTTACTCGATAATTTTCCAAGGCCTAAAAATAGCCCTAATAGAATACCGCCAAAATAACCACTAAGTGTTAAAATAAGTGTTACGCCAATACCTCGTATAAACATATCTCGGTAGTTCCAGACAATGTCCCAGCGTAAGTCAAAGATGTCCATCCGAAAACCCCATTCCCCTTTTAATTACAATTGATAAATGAGCCGTAGCACAGTTACTATGTTAATAGCATCATTTCATTCATTTTTATTGAAAATCAATGCCTGTAATTTCTTTTAATTTCCCATTTTCTTTAATTTTTTTAAGACCTTCGTTTAATTTATCTAGCAATTCTTTATTTCCTTTTTGAACCATGAAGCCATAGTATTCTTTTTCGAATGCATCATCTTCAATTACTTTTAGTTTTTGATCTGGGTGAGCTTTGATATATTCATAAACTACTGCGTTATCTCCGATAGCTGCGTCAACATTCCCATTTAACATTTCTTGAATAGCGATTGGCTGACTTTCAAAAGCCATAATATTTGTACTTGCTTCCCCTTGTAGCTTTTTCGCCGCCATATGACCAGTAGCATTGATTTGTACAGATACTTTTTTATCTTTTAATTCATCAAGAGATTTAATTTTTGAATCTTCTTTCACAACAATTAATAACTGAGACTCATAATACGGTTCTGTAAAATCAAATGATTCTTTACGCTCTTCCGTAATTGTGATTCCAGAAGCACCGATATCTGTTTCACCGTTTTTAATTGTTTGGAACACTGGCTCCCATCCAATATTATTCCACTCAACCTCAAAGTCCATCTCATCTGCAATAGCTTGTAAAATATCGACATCAATCCCTACAATTTTCCCTGAATCGTCAACAGATTCAAATGGTGCAAAAGTAGCCTCAGTACCTACTTTATAAACTTTTTTGCCATCTCCACCATCTTCTGAAGAAGAGCTACCTGAAGATGCATCATCTTTTGTACCACATCCTGCAAGTGCTAATGTTAATGCTGCAATTATCATCAGTAACATCCAACCTGTTTTTTTCATTGTATTTCCCCCTAGTTCGATAATTTTCCGAATTACGTATTATTTTTCGCAATTCGGAAATGTTAGACTATTAGGTCAATTATATTAACATTATAGTATTTAGACAACAACTTTTCGCATAAAATTAAATATTTTTTCATATAAATTTATATTAAATTCATATAATTTGAAAAAATATGTATAAATAACAAGAAAATTAACCTAAAACTAATATATATACAATGAGAACCATGCCAAATTTCGATAAATTTAGGCAAAAAAAAGAATCCCCTCAGATAGGATTCTTTTTTTCGACTATTTCTAGTCTCACGTACAGTATGTTCACTAAAAAATAATTTGGAGTTGTTGCTTTTTTGAAGGTTTGAAAGGAATAAATAGGGGAATAATGCAAACAGGACAGTATTCCCTTTATTCTTCCTCTCGATCTCCAGTAAGCAGGCTGCTAAACTACTTATTAGGAGATGAGCTATAACAGTATATCAATTAATCAGTAAAATGGCGCCCTCGGAGGGCATAGTAAAAGTGCATAATATCAACGTTCGATATGGCAATTGTGTAGCATTTGTGTTGCGCAAGTATATCGATGATTTATTTGCACTTAATTTTACCTTTCTTACTCTACTAGGATTCACTCTCTTTATCAATAGATAACTTGTATATTTAAAATAAATTTTTTATATAGGTAGATTTCATTGATAGTCACTCGTTCTATATGAGTGACTTATTTTGTTTTTAACTTCCCTAATAACCTTAATTATAATTGTTTATATGTACATTAATATATAACTATTAAAATAGAAATAGAAAAATATGAAAAAATATTTATTTTTAGGTATGTTGTCTTTATTTTTATTAACAGCTTGTGGAGAAAGAAGATGAAAGTGTCTACTTCTGAAGTAGTTGATACTACAGACGAACCTAAATCTACAACTACAGAAAATTCAGTTGAGTTATCCTGGACTGATAGAATCATATCGTTAGCAACAAACTCTTATTCTGTTTCAGATAAATTCTATGCACTTGAAAATATACTAATGGAATATGATGCTACTAATGATGAAATTAAAGAATTTTCAAATGACATAATAAACGACTATAAATCAGGAAACTATTTAAGTGAAATTGAAAATCATGAAAGAATGTTAACAAACATTTTTAAGTCGTATATGTTGAAAAAAATAGCGACGGTCCTATGAAAGATTTTGCATTTGATTATCTCCAAAATATGAAATACACATATCGTGGTGCTGATACTGTAGATAGCGAATCTGTAAAATCGAATGAAGAACAGATGAATAAAGCGCTTAAAGAAATTAAATAAATCAATATTTTTTAATTTACCAACCATTAATTATTGAACATGATATTTTTTTTAAAGCATCCGTTTACGTTCTTCACTAATTGGGCGCTTATCGAAGTATTGTGACTGGATTTTCAGTTCCTAGTAGGTGTTGGGATCAGCCAGTCCTAAACCTCACTTCACGAAGTTAAATAACCTTAATATCAAAAAAATGTTAGACCAATTGTATCGGTCTAACATTTTTTCTTTTTGTCCCTGCCTCTTTGTATTACATATATTACTCAAAGTGTTTTATTTCTATAAGGTTATGATCTTCCATCATTTTTGCAATATTTATTACAGGCATATTTAATGTTGGAAAATCATTTGATAATGAAGTTAAAGTAGAGATAGTTGTTCTTAAATAAGGGTATAGGATAGCAATTGCATTTGGAGAAAGTAAATTTTCAAAAGCTATTCCATCACTTGCGTCTTTATTATATTTAAAATTCCCTATTATAGTAACATCTACTTGAAAAGGGGAATTAACACCTTTTAAATCTCCTATTTTACAAGTTAATATTACATCCGCAGTTTTTTCTCTCTCAATATTAATATTACAAATTATATCAGTATCTAACGATACATCTTTACTATGTTCAAAATTTGAATTCTTTTTAAAAGAAGCTTCACTAACTATATAATCTTCGAATTCTATTCCTGCCATTTTATTACGCCGCCTTGTTAGGATCCCAAGTAAAACTAGTATAGGATCCATTATCTTTAATGGTAATTATTTCTTTATTTTTTAGCTTTGCTTTACTATTTTCACCTATTATATTTAAATTAATTCCATCAATGTTCGGAGTTTGTTTTGTACTATTTTTTCTAGAAATATTGATATTTAATTTAAAGTTGTCATTTGATAAATTAGAATATAATTTAATTTCGGCATTATTTACAAAAAATTCATCAATAAATGTATTCATTTCATCAAAGGAGATAATATCATGACTTCCATCTCCATCTGAAAAATGAATACCTGGAACATCAACATTTGATTGAATATTAATCCCTAAATTTTCTGCAGCAGCCATAATTTTATTAATATCAAACATATATGACACCTCGCAATTCTATTTAATAATTACTAAACAGTAATCTCTTCATAAGTATTAAAATCCAAAATACTTGAATCATATACACATAATTGATTCCCATTATTATTTGATAGTCCATAATCTCCTTCTAATCTAAACAGATTAGGTATATTACTACCTCCAAATAAATAACAAGAAGCTTTAAAATCCAAACTTGTAGATAGTAAATCTAAAAGTGTACATAAAGCTCTTCGTTTTTTTGAAACTTCGGTTTCTCCAGCTCTTTTCTCAATTACTATACCCTTTTTGTTGTCTTTTAGAAACTTATTGAATTCTTTCAGAATCTTTTGTCCTTCTTCAGTATTTAAATTTAAAAGGTTTCTTCTTTCAACATTAACCATAATATATATCACAACAGGTTCATGCGTCTCATTAGTTAACCTTTTTTCTTTCTTTACTGCATTTCTCGCCCACCATTTGCCTTTCATTTCATCTTCTATAAAAAAATAAACGCCATTTCCAAGCCAATGATCTTCTCTATATTCATATGTGAATTCTTTATTGGTTATAATGATGTTTGAATTTTTTGAAGTAGTACCATGGTAACAATTATAACTGATTAGATAATTATGCATTGTTTTAACACCCTGTATAAAAATACTTATTTTTTTAAAAGAGGTTTTAAATAACCCTTATTATCCATATTTTATCAGTTTAATTACAAATTGTACATACATTGTGGGTACATTGTGCACACAATATACACACATATATAAATAAACCAGGTACTCAATTGAGCTCTTGGTCTTTTTTTAGGTGACTTAATAATAATTTTTCTACTTGTGTTTTCAATGCCATGTTTGCGTACGTAAACACTTGATTGTTGCCAGCTGTAGCAACAATCATATCACTAAAGTATTCATTTGTTTTTATCCACCGCACTACTCTTATTTTATCTTTGGCCAAAAGCCTCTTGGCGTTGTAACAGTCTTGCGAAATATCGTCCAACAACTTGTCAAGGATTGGCAGGTGCACTTTGCTCAATTTAAGGTTTTCGATCACCTTATAGTCTCGCTGTAATGATTGAACAGCCATATCATAAACCACATATTTATGAAGTAGTCGTCTTTGTTTGAATTTAATCATACAATGGGAGCTCCTTGTGAATGACTTGAACAATTGCAAGGACGCTATCAATCAAAAATGTACGGTTTTCCATGTCTTGTGAAACAATGCGCTTGAAACGAATTGCCAACAATTTCAATAATCTTGATACGCCTTTTTGACACTTGTGCCATCTTTGGCCATGTACATCATATTCAATAATTGGTTACGCAGCATTACTTTAATCAGTTGTTCTTTCACCATTCCACGCTCCTTTATATATAAGATACTTTAGGTTAATTATAGAACATTTGTTCGATATTTAACAAGTAAAACATTAGTATATATTTGAAATAATAAATTTTGTTTCACAAGAAACGTATCTAAAGACCTATTTATAAAGTTTACTTAATTAAAAATTTACCTTTTGATAACTGTTTTTAAGTTATATTATAGAAAAATTAATAAATCTATTTCCACACGCTATTTTCTTGTATTTTTTTTACATAGTAAATCTTCTTTAAAATTATATTTAGGCACACGCCTAATTTAATTTTAGAAAGGTTGATATTAAATAATGACAAAAAAAACTCTCCACAGAAAAGAGCGAATAACAATTACTGTTCAGGTTAATAATTACTTAACTCCCTCGGATGGTAGTAAAAAAGGACCTTTAATAAAAAAAGGCCTTTTAACTTTTTTAAGCATTATCCCTATATTAATAGATATAATTTTAGCTATAAGTTTCAACTAAAGAAATAAGCCCAGGCTCAAAAATAAATGAGTACCTGGGCATTGTTATTAGTTCCGTAATGATAATTTCTAAACAAGTTTTCTACACTTAAGGATATGTGTCGAAATTTGTTGTCCGAAAATTCAGCATTATTCGAAAACATATGCTAGAATAGTAGTTGAAAATTTCATAATTTCTAAATTTTAACTAAAATGGAGGATCAGAGTATGAAGAAAATTTTTGCACTAGCTTTACTACTAATTTTGACAGTTGTGATTGCACCTTCTAAATCATTTGCAAACGAAAACAATGATTTTATTAGTAGCAACCCAATATCAATTGAAAATTACGAAGGAAATGAGGAAGCAATACAATCAAACATTGGTTCAACTACATTTGCTCCTGAACAGTCCGAACAATCAGATGAGATTCAGACATTTGGTTTAGATTTTGCTAGAGGAACAATAAGTTGTTATGTAATGGGTAGTGATGCTTTCTGTCCTTGGACAATCCAAGTAGGTGGAGATGTTATCACTTATAGTAACGTAGTTGTGACACTTAAAAGAGATGAAGGTTGGTTAAATGGAGGATACAAAGATTATACTACTTTTTCATTTAAATATCCTGTAAACATCGCTACATCTACTATTCGTAATGAAGCAAGTTTCAGACTACCGAAGGGCCATTATAAGGCGTACCTTGGAGGGAATTTTACAACTGCAAAAAATGGAGTATATAGTGCCGTTGTAAGTGATCCAGCTGTTTTTGAAATCAAATAGAATTGGAGTTCAAAATATGGATTGGCTAAAAGAATGTGACGTAGACTTATCAACAGTTGATAATGGGCTTAACGAATTTAGAATTACGAACATAGAACATCTTGAAAAAATCCAAAGGAAATATTCAATTTTAACAGAATTCTATATTTCATTAGCAGCAACCTCGCCTGATTCACTTACTTCTATTTTTATAAAAGAATCAAGTATTCCTGATGAGTTATTAGGAAACGTGGTAACACATTTCGAAGATGTGAAATTGGTAACAGAAAATAATAATCCTGTTGAAATAATGTTAAAAAATCCGAAAAGAGATTCCATAACCTACATTCTAAATAATAATAAGAATCCAATTATAGAAAACCTTTTTTATTTAGAAACTGAAAATTCTCTTAATGAGTGGACACCACGTAAAACCTATAAATTAGAAGCATCGAAAATTGAGAAATATGATAATCATGAGTTTGATGGTTTGTTAACCTATTTGTCCCCACCTACTAATCAATCATTTTTCATGTTACCCGTTTATGGTTGGGTTTTGAATGATTCTTTGAAAGATTTATTTGCTATTAGATATTTTACACATAAATTTAAAGATGTTTATTTATGGGTGGATGAAAATAAAAATGTTACAAATATTCAACTTACTGAAAAACAAGAGTAGCAATCGTTACTCTTGTTTCAGACTTGTAGACATAAGGAATCGAGAAGTTCACTCTCGATTCCTTTCTATTTTTTTCTCATTCTGTTTACAAATATGAGCAAAACGTTAATTCATATACTTATTATGGTAACGTTTGAGAACTGTTGCCATTTGCTCTCTTGTTAGAACACCTTTAGGATTCATGCTTTTGCCATCTCCTTTGATAATGCCCTCTAAGTAGAGGCAAAGGGTCATTGGTATCCAATTATGTGTTTTGGTGAATTAGTTGGCCTAACAAAGCCTGCTTTTAACTTTAAAGAAAATACAATTAGTATTTTTCAAGCTTGGGATTATCGAGAGGGGAAAGGGTATACGGATTTAAAAAACACATCATCTGAAAGAATCATTGTAGTAGAAGATATTGTCATGCGCTTATTAGAGGAATATGCTAAACAATTAAAAGATAACGAATATGGTTTATTTTTCTATGTAGGTGGGAATATTAAATCTGTAACAAATGAAGATGCTAATAAACGATTAAAGAGTATATTGAATGTGCTTGAAATTCAAGAAATTACATGTCATGGACTTCGACACACTCATGCGAGTGTACTTTTATATGAAGGCGTAGATACTCAATATGTTTCTGAACGTCTTGGTCATGAAACCATTTTCACAACAATGCACACTTATGCTCACGTGTTAAGAGAACTTAGAACACGTGAAGAACAAAAAGCATTAAGTATTTATAAGAAAATGTTAGATAAAAAAGATGAGTAGCATGTGTAGTATTTGTGTAGTGTAGTTCATTTTTCTATCGTTTTTTAACGACTTCTCACGCAATCTTTAAAAAGTAAAAAAACCTCACAAACGTTGGTACAAGAACGTTTGTGAGGCTTTTACGAAATATAATAAGGTTTTCTTAATTGTAAAATGGCGCCCTCGGAGGGAATCGAACCCCCAGTGCAAGAACCGGAATCTTACGTGTTATCCATTACACCACGAGGGCAAAAGACACAAAAAAAAAGTACTCACTCTAGGCTTACGAAAAGCATGATGTAGATAACCCTCATTTTTGAAGCATACCTGCAAAATAGTGACCTGTACTTTAAACCTTATAACCTTAATCATTATACAAGCCTATCCTATATAATTCAACCATAGAATGCAAAAACTTTTTATTTTTTTAATTTCACTTTAGCAGGGTTAATATTTGACCTTCCCTGACTATAATGTGTATGATAAGGATACAGCTGAAATACAAAGGAAAATTTTCAGCAAAGGTATTCGAATTTAGCTTTTTAAGGAGGATTTAACATGAATTTAATTCCTACAGTTATTGAACAAACTAGTCGTGGTGAGCGTGCATATGACATTTATTCACGTCTACTTAAAGACCGTATTATCCTTTTAGGAAGTGCTATTGATGACAATGTTGCTAACTCTATTGTCGCTCAGCTTCTTTTCCTACAGGCAGAAGATCCAGATAAAGATATCTCTCTTTATATTAACTCACCTGGTGGATCCATTACGGCTGGTATGGCTATCTATGACACAATGCAAATCATTAAACCACAGGTCCAAACAATTTGTATTGGTATGGCTGCATCAATGGGTGCTTTCCTACTTGCAGCTGGAGAACCTGGTAAACGTTTTGCCTTACCAAATGCTGAAGTCATGATTCACCAACCATTAGGTGGTGCACAAGGTCAAGCGACAGAAATTGAAATTGCTGCTAAACGTATTCTATTCTTACGTGAGAAATTAAATGGCATTTTATCTGAACGCACTGGTCAACCACTTGAAGTCATTGCAAGAGACACAGATCGCGATAACTTCATGACTGCTGAACGTGCAAAAGAATACGGTTTAATCGATCATATCATGCACCGTAGCGATAATAAATAAAAAATAGAAGGCATCACAGAATTGCTCTGTGATGCCTTTTGTTTAATGAGTGTTAATCTTCATTTTCAATAATTGTTGCTAATGCTGTAACCGCTTGCTCAGCATCGTTACCTTCACTGCTTAAAGTCACTTCGGTACCTTTAGCAACTGCTAAGCTCATAACACCCATAATGGATTTGGCATTTACTTTTTTCTCATCTTTTTCTAGAAAGATATCAGCACTAAAACGATTTGCTTCCTGCACAAATAGTGCTGCTTGTCTAGCTTGTAGTCCTAATTTTAATTTAACCTGGACTCTTCTCTCAATCATTCTCAAAACTCCCCTTCACTACCGTTCGTCTGTTAGTTTTATCTTACCTTACTTACTGGCAAAAGAACAATAAGCGATTAGCATGACATTCATACCTGAAAAGTATGATAACTTAACCACCTATTTTTTCACCACGCCTTAATGCATCCGCAATCTCATCAATTTTTCTCAATCGATGGTTAACACCTGATTTACTAACCGTTCCACTAGATACCATTTCACCAAGCTCTTTTAATGTCACATCTTGGTATTCAACACGGAGACGTGCTATTTCACGAAGCTTCTCTGGTAGTTGATCAAGACCAATTGAATTTTCAATAAATCGAATATTCTCAACCTGCCGTAATGCTGCTCCAATGGTTTTATTTAAATTGGCAGTTTCACAGTTCACAATACGGTTGACACTATTACGCATATCTCGCAAAATCCGAACATCTTCAAATTTCATCATAGCCTGATGCGCTCCAACAATATTAAGGAAATCTGAAATTTTTTCCGCTTCCTTTAAGTAAGTCACAAAGCCCTTTTTACGTTCAATTGTTTTGGCATTAAGTTCAAATTCATTCATTAAATCCATTAATGCCTCACCGTGTTCTTTATATAAAGAATAAACCTCTAAATGATAAGCCGATGTTTCTGGATTATTGACGGAACCTCCTGCTAAAAAGGCTCCTCTTAAATAAGCTCTTTTTTGGCCACTCTTTTGAATGAGCTTTCTTGAGATAGTATGGTTAAATTGAAAGTCGTCTGAGATGATTTCTAAATCAATTAATAGCTCACGTGCACCTTCTCTTACACGGCATATATACACATTATTTTTTTTCAATCGCATTTTCTTACGAACAAGTAATTCCACATTGTACGGATACAATTTTTTCATAATCGTATATAGTCTTCTGGCAATTGCAGCGTTTTCGGTTTGCACGTCTAAGCTTAGTTGTTTATTTGCAAAGGATAATGAACCATTCATACGAATTAGGGCAGAAACTTCTGCTTTCATACAATGATTGTCCGCTTCTATTTGTGTCAATTCTTTTTTTGTTTCAGAAGCAAAAGACATATCACGCCCCCCTTTCAATCATGATTTCTATGTATATGTTCATCTTATCATATACAATAAAGCCATTATGTTTCTATTATTGGTCCTCTTACTTTTTGATGGTAAATATCAGCATAATCTACCAGCCATTCTGCAACATTTGTAGCATTATGTCGAACCGTTCCATCTGGTCGAATTGTAGCAATGTCTCGTTTGATAACTTCTAATCCCATACTTTCAAGCTTTGCCACATCAAATGTTACTGGTTCCGCTCTTTCTTCTTTATACAGTTCTTTTACAGGGTTAGGGAGTTCTTCATCATTTACTAAAATGGAATCGATAAAATCATGACCAACATGCCTATGTATGGCTGTTACATGATCGCCTGCTGTATAAGAAATGGTTTCACCCTTTTGTGTCATTAAATTACAAACATATATTTTTCTTCCTTTAGCCTTAACAACTGCTTCACCTATTTCCTTAACAAGCAAATTGGGAATAATACTTGTATATAAGCTTCCTGGTCCTATTAAAATATAGTCTGCACGAAGTATTGCACGAATAGCTTCTGGTAACGGTTGCACATTTTCAGGTACTAAAAAAACGCGATTAATGCGTTTTGTCGCTGTCGGGATTTTTGATTCTCCCTCGATAATTGAACCGTCCTCAAGCACAGCATATAGGGTGATTTTTTTATTTGCAGCTGGAATAACTCGACCATGAACTTTTAAAACCTTTCCCATCTCACTGATAGCATGATTGAAATCACCTGTAATATCAGTAAGGGCTGTAAGCATTAAATTCCCTAAGGAGTGACCTCGTAAATCTTCAGATGCCGAAAAACGGTATTGAAACATTTGCTCTACAAGGGGCTCAATATCTGATAATGCTGCAATCACATTGCGTACATCACCAGGCGGTGGGATATCGTAATCATCACGTAAACGACCTGAAGATCCACCATCATCTGCTACTGTTACAATAGCAGTAATATCAAATGGGTGATGCTTCAGCCCGCGAAGTAACGTGGAGAGCCCTGTGCCACCACCAATTACTACAAGCTTTGTTTGCTTTTTCCCCATTCACTCATTCCTTTCTACGAGTAATATCACGATGCGTAATAACCGTATTTTCCTTGCCCGCAAAATATGCACCAAAAAATTCTGCTAATGTCACGGAGCGATGCTGGCCCCCAGTACAACCAAAAGCAATAACAAGCTGTGATTTACCTTCTTGTCGATAGAGAGGAATCATAAAGTCTAATAAATCCGTCAGTTTTTGTATAAGGATTTGCGTATCTTCCAACGCTAACACATAAGAAGATACCTCTGTTTGAAGACCCGTTTTTGGACGTAGCTCCTCCACATAATACGGGTTTTTAAGAAAACGAACATCAAACACTAAGTCCGCATCAATCGGCATACCATGTTTAAAGCCAAAGGACATAATGTTAACGGTAAAAATAGTATCTGCCTCACTTGCAAATTCATTGACGATTTTTTCACGTAATTGCTTTGGTTTCATGTTAGATGTGTTATAAACAAAATTGGCACGACCCTTTACTTCAGATAAAAGTACTCGTTCCTGTTTAATTCCATCTAGAGGTAAACCATTCACTGCTAATGGATGTGCACGTCTTGTTTCTTTATAACGTCTGACTAATGTGGCATCATCTGCATCTAAAAATAAAATACGAGCAACAATATCGCCTTCTTTTAGTATATGGTCTAATGCGCCAATTAAAGCATCAAAAAAGTCGCCTCCGCGCATATCCATTACTGCTGCAATTCGGGTACTGTTTTTACCAGAATCTCTTAATAAGGTTAAAAAAGTTGTAAGTAACGCAGGTGGTAAATTATCAATACAGTAATACCCTAAATCCTCAAAGCTTTGAATAGCTACTGTTTTCCCAGCCCCAGACATTCCTGTAATAATAACCAATTCATGTGTACTTTGTTGGCCTTCAACCACCACTGTCATGCAACTCCTTTATTGTTCTTTTGAAATTTGTATTTTCTGATGAAGTAGTTCAAAATTTGTTGTATAGTCAAACGTGCCATACTGAATGCCAGATTGCGAAACAGCAAATTGTAAATTAGTTCGATCTCCTTCAGCCATTGGCAAGTGTGCTAAATCCTCTACTGGGTGCCATGCAAGTTTGCCTTCTCTTGTTTCTTCAAATGGTACTCCATCTATATCCTTTGCAACAAATGTATAGAGCATCCATTCATCCACTACGTCATTGTTTTCTTTAATGATCATTGTATAAACACCCTTTAAATGAACATGTAAAGGTATGACGTTTGTCTCTTCTTGAAACTCTCGAATAGCAGCCTCAAAGATGGACTCGCCACTCTCCATTTTCCCTCCTGGAGCTACATACCAGCCTCGTCTTGGTTTCTGAAGTAATAATACTTTACCGTCTTTTACGGCAATTAAATTTGCAATTCTTTGCATAGGCACACCTCTAATCACTTTTGCATTCTACTCTTCATTATAACAAGACCTTGTAAGTTTTGTCCTCATTTACAACTCTTGTACGCAGACAATTAACAATTTAGTTCTATTTAAAGATAACCACTTCATCTTGGGCAAAATTTACGTATTTCGTGATATTATTATTTGATTTTTTACAAAAAAAAGTAGGTTGCTCCCACCTATTGGAGGCGGAAACAACCTACTAAACAAAATAAAAGGGGGATTGCTAATTACATTTTTAATCATACACCTTTTATATGTCATTCAAGTTACAGCAATATTAAAACCACATTAAAATTGTATTTTTTTCCTTAAAATAGCCATATTAGGCATTAATTTTCTCTAATAGCTCTTCTACATAATGTTGAACAGCTTGTGCGGCAATACTACCGTCACCAGTTGCTGTTACAATTTGACGAAGTGATTTTTCACGAACATCTCCAGCTGCAAAGATACCTGGGATTTTTGTTTCCATCGTTTCATTTGTCAAAACATAGCCAGCCTCATTTAAAATACCTAATGACTCGAATGGTTTAGTTAAAGGTAGCATACCTATATAGACGAAGACACCATCTGTAGCAAATTCAGATTCTGTACCATCAACAGTTGATTGTAGTGTTACACTGCCAACTTTACCATTCGCTTCATTGATTTCTTTTACAGTTGCATTCCAAATGAAATCAATTTTTTCATTGGCAAAGGCACGATCTTGTAGAATTTTTTGTGCACGTAATTTATCGCGACGGTGGACAATTGTCACTTTATCAGCAAAGCGAGTTAAATAAACACCCTCTTCAACAGCTGAATCTCCGCCACCTACGACAACTAGATTTTTTTGTTTAAAGAATGCACCATCACATACTGCACAATAGCTGACACCACGGCCACCAAGTTCTTTTTCACCAGGCACACCCATTTTTTTATACTCTGCACCAGTGGTAATAATAATGGCACGTGTTTTATATTCTTTTGCACCTGATTTAATTGTTTTATATTCTTCTCCATCGATGATTTCTGTGACATCACCATAGGCATATTCAGCACCAAATTTTTTCGCATGCTCAAACATTTTTGTAGAAAGCTCTGGTCCTAAAATTGTCTCAAAACCTGGGTAGTTTTCTACTTCTTCTGTGTTTGCCATTTGTCCACCAGGAATGCCACGTTCAATCATTAAAGTTGACAAATTTGCACGAGATGTATAGACAGCAGCAGTCATCCCAGCAGGACCTGCACCAATAATTACTACATCATAAATTTTTTCTTCCGACATAAATACTTCCCCCTAAACAGAATACTTTTTATCTTCATTCAACCAATTCACGCAACGTCATCTATAGAAGAAGATCAATGACGCTAAGGAAAAACTGGTGATAGCGTTAGTATGTTCATCGTATGTGAAAGTATAAAGTTATTCAACTATGTTGCTCACATTAATCATGACTGTTTGGCAAAAACGTTAAGATTTCGTCAATATACTTCGATAAAGTAGATACAGATACTCCATATTGCTGCGCAATTTCCTTTTTTGTCACTTTAAGCATTTGCGAAGATCTGAATAAATAATCATTTGCTCCTGCAATTGCTGTTGGATTTGTAAAACGATAATTTTCTATTAACGCTTGTTCACATAGCACAAACCACATTTGAAACATCGGTACAATTAATGATGATAGCTTTCCATACTGTTCTAATAAAATTTCTGAAACCTGTACTGATCGTAAAAAGCTTGCTTCTACTTTATTTTTCTTATCAAATTCATGTCCAAGTGCATAAGCCAAAAACAATTTTTCAAAAGAGCCTAATTGTTCAATATTAATCCATTTCGGATGGGCGATAATTTCTTGCTTATGCGCTGTACCTTTCAGTAAAAATAAACCAAAAATGCGCTCACTTGTATAAGTGCTCTCTAATTTTTCAACAATAAAATCACGATCATGCTCCAATGCATCAAGTCCATATTCATTTTCATGTTGGCGCCAAGGTTCGAAGCCCTCTTTGTCTGGGTCTAGCTCTAGTAGCTGATCCCATGCACTTTTCGAAATCTCCTCATGTCCTGAGAAATAAGCAGCATGTGACAGCCAAAAGTAAAATCCTGCATCTCCTACATAGCCTCTCTTTTGCATACTGCGCAACCATTTATAGGCTAATTCATATTGGCCGATTAAGGCTAAGGTAGCACCAAGTTTATAACGATGCTCCCAAGTATAGGGTTGAATTTTAATAAGAACATTTAGCAGTTCTTGTAAATCCTCTTCGTTTTTTTCATAATACGCAATCACCGTTAAATTGCATAATGCATGTAGATTGCCCTTATTTTCACGTAGCACTGTATGCAAGAGAGCCTTTGCTTGCTCTTCTTCTCCAACATAAAAATAAGCGAGTGCTAGATTATTATAGGCTGACCAAAATGCTGGTCGATCTTCAATTAAATCTTCTAAAATAGTAATAGCTTCAGGAAAATCTCCCTTTTCCATACAACGACGAGCTTGCTCCTGACGATATAAATCCTCACCAGAGCCTTCAAGCTCTTCAAAATCATCTTGCTCAAAAGCGACAAACTCTAATATTTCTGCTGCTTCATCCGCATAATCACCCTCAGGTTCTAGCTTTAAATATTCTTCTGCAAAGCGTTTAGCATCATGCATGATGCCCACACACCCCGATACTTCTGCCATGTAAAATATGATTTCTGGATTATCTGGATCAATTTGATAGGCGCGACGAAGTAGATCATACGCTTCCTCAAAACGTTGACCTTCTAACTCTACTATGGCTAACTGCAAGATAATCATTGGATCGTCGGGACTTAAATCTACCGCACGCTGTAAATATTTATAGGCTTTATTCATTTGTCCACTGTTCATTGCTTGAATTGATTTCTTATAATAATAGTCGCCTGTTGGAATGAACGACACTATATTTGATTGAGTCTCATTTTGACGTTTCTTTTCCAATATATTTCCTCCGAAACAAGAAATAAGGAACGTATTCTACGTTCCTTTACACAGTAACTCCTATTATACCACACAATCAATAATATGCTGTTATTTCTCCTCGTGACGTTTTTCCAACACATGTAGAACATCATAAATGCTTACTTTTTGTTCTTGTAATAATACGAGTAGGTGATAAATTAAATCAGCTGCCTCCCATTTTACTTCCTCAGCATCTCGGTTTTTGGCTCCAATGACCACCTCTGTTGCTTCTTCCCCAACCTTTTTACAGATTTTATCAATGCCCTTATCAAATAAATATGTAGTGTATGCTCCTTCTGGCATTTCCTGCTCTCGCTTTTCGATGAGACGGGCAAGTTTAGAAATGATGTCCACAGAGCCTACCTTCTCTTTTTGCTGAATAACCTCAGTGAAGCAAGAGTTTGTCCCATTATGACATGCTGGACCTGTTGGTAGAACCTCTACTATTAACGCATCTTGATCACAATCCGCTTTGATTGAAATCACTTGTTGTGTATGGCCACTTGTTGCTCCCTTATGCCAAAGCTCTTGACGGGAACGAGAATAAAACCAAGTTTCCCCTGATTCAATTGTTTTAGCTAATGACTCCTTATTCATATAAGCTACTGTTAATACCTCTTTTGTATTGGCATCTTGTACTACAGCTGTAACAAGACCTCTCTCATCAAATTGAATGTTCTCTATCATCTTACTGCCACTCCTTTTTCACGTAAGTATTCCTTTACTTGCGCTACACTTGTTTCTTTATAATGGAAGATAGAGGCTGCTAGTGCAGCATCTGCATCTACCTCTTGTGCTAATACTTCGTAAAAATGTTCGGCATGTCCCGCTCCACCACTAGCAATCACAGGGACTGTCACAGCTTCACGCACTGCTTTGGTTAAGGCTAAATCAAAGCCTGATTTTTCTCCATCTTGATTCATACTTGTTAATAAAATCTCACCAGCTCCTAAGCGTACAGCCTCTTTTGCCCACTCAATGGCTGACCAAGGGGTTTTGTTGCGACCACCATGTGTATAAACCATCCATGTGCTATCTTCCTCACTATAGCGAGCATCGATTGCGACAACAATGCATTGTGCGCCAAAGTAATCAGAGCCTTCCTGTATAAGTGCAGGTCTTTCCAGCGCGGATGTATTCACTGAAACTTTATCAGCACCTGCTCGTAAAATACGCTTCATATCCTCCAACGTACGAATGCCTCCGCCAACAGTAAAGGGTATGGCAAGCGTAGCCGCTGTTTGACGAACGACATCTACCATCGTTTCTCGACCTTCATGTGATGCAGAAATATCTAAAAATACAAGCTCATCTGCTCCTTGTTCATCATAGAACTTCGCAAGCTCCACTGGATCTCCTGCATCTCGGATAGAGACAAATTGTATACCTTTTACAACACGACCTTCTTTCACATCAAGACATGGAATAATACGTTTTGTTAGCATGCCTTCACACCTTTCAACCATTGCTCTAATAAATAAACACCTAATTCCCCTGATTTTTCAGGATGAAATTGCATGCCAGTCACAGAACCATTCATCACAATACCAGGTACTTTAATGCCATAGTAATCAGCATAGGCAACAAGCTCTGATTCTCCTATATCTGTTGCATAAAAAGAGTGAACAAAATAGACATGCTTCGCTGATACTTCATTGTGTAACCATGCAGGACGATTTGTCACAATCAGTTCATTCCAACCCATATGTGGTACTCTGTATGCTTGGCCGTCTTGGATGCCGCTAAAGCGTTTAATACACCCCTTGAAAAACCCTAGCCCCTTTGTTGGGGTTACCTCATCACTTTGCTCGAATAATAATTGCATACCTAGACAAATTCCTAAAAGTGGACGGTTTTCTCTTTGTGCCTTCTGTAAATATTGGTCTAAGTTTGTTTCAGCTAAACGTTTTCTGGCATCAGGGAATGCCCCCACCCCTGGTAATAAAAGTGCGTCAGCTGTATCTAATGCCTTCTCATCAGCCGTTATAATAACTTCACAGCCTAGCCTTTTTAATGCCTGCTCCACACTAAATAAATTACCCATTCCATAATCAATGACACCTATTTTCACGTCAACAGCCCCTTAGTCGATGGTACGCCTTTAACACGCGGGTCAATTTCCACTGCGGCATCAATCGCACGTGCTAATGCTTTGAAAATTGCCTCAATAATGTGATGTGTATTCTGTCCATAAGGAACAATTACATGAACATTCATCCTTGCCTCAAGGGCAAACTTCCATAAAAATTCATGAACTAATTCTGTATCAAACGTTCCTACTTTTTCTTTTAATGCTGGCACACGATACTCTAGATGAGGTCGATTCGAGCAATCTACAACTACCTGAGCTAGTGCATCATCCATCGGTACAAAGGCGTTACCATAGCGTTTTATGCCTTTCTTATCACCAAGTGCTTCTCGAACAGCCTGTCCTAATACAATACCAAGGTCTTCTGTTGTATGGTGATCATCAATATAAGTATCGCCATTTGCATGTATTGTGCCATTAAATAGTCCGTGCTTAATAAATAAATCAAGCATATGGTCCATAAATCCAACGCCTGTTTGGATATCTGCCTTGCCTTCACCATCTAAATCAATTGCTACTGAAATTTGCGTTTCATTCGTTGTACGCTCTATCTTTGCATATCGTTTCTTTTCTGTCATCGTCCTATTCCTTCTCCCATCCACGTGATTCCACTGCACGAGCATGGCCCTCTAAGCCTTCCATACGGGCTAAACGTGCAATTTTTGGTGCATTGTCTCTCCAGGTTTTTTCACTATAGTAAACAATACTTGATTTTTTCACAAAATCATCAACATTTAAGCCACTTGCAAAACGAGCCGTACTATTAGTTGGAAGTACATGATTGGTCCCTGCAAAATAATCACCAACTGGCTCAGAACTATACCGACCTATAAAAATACCACCAGCATGTCTTATTTGCTCAGCTAGCGCCTCTGCATTTGCTGTCACAATTTCCAAATGCTCCGGTGCTAATGAATTAATGGCTTCCACTGCATCTGCCAACGTTTCAGCTACATAAATTACCCCAAATTTCTCTATGGAAGCACGAGCTACTTCTTGACGCGGCAAGTTCAGTAGCTGTTTCTCTACTTCCTCAGCTACTTTTTTGGCTAATTGCTCTGAGGTTGTGACAAGAATGGCGCAAGCTAGTGGATCATGCTCTGCTTGTGATAAAAGGTCTGCAGCAATTTCATCAGGATAGGCTGTGTCATCGGCCAGCACAGCAATTTCACTCGGTCCTGCAATCATATCAATGGCCACTTCTCCAAATACCTCACGTTTGGCAAGTGCCACATAAATATTTCCTGGACCTGTTATTTTATCAACTGGGGAAATTGTTTCCGTGCCATAGGCAAGTGCAGCTATTGCTTGTGCCCCACCAACTTTATAAATCTCATCAATCCCTAAAAGGTAAGCCGCCACAAGTACACCTGCTGGTAGTTTCCCATTCGGCCCTGCTGGTGAAGTAATAACAATACGTTTCACCCCTGCAACCTGCGCTGGTATCACATTCATCAATACCGATGAAGGGTAGGCTGCTGTCCCCCCTGGAACATATAGTCCTACTGCATCTAAAGCCGTTACCCGTTGGCCTAACCAAGAACCATCTCCCAGTTCTAGGTGATACCCTGAACGTATCTGTTGTTCATGATAAAAACGAATATTTTCTGCTGCTTCCGCTAAGTCCTTATATAGTTGAGGATTGAGTTCACTTACTGCTTCTTGTATTTCTGCTTCAGAGACACGTAAACTTTTAGGGACATAGCCATCCCATCGCTCAGTATAGGTGCGTAACGCCGCATCTCCCTGTGCCTTAACATCCGAAAGCACTTGTCGTACAATTTTTATTTGTTCCTCATTCCCTCCTTCAAGTGGTCTTTTCAAGGAAATGCCTTTTTCAAGCTTTGTTATTTTCATAGGATTAATCCCCTTTAGTCCTTCATATGTAGCTACAAATGATTACTTTTTTGCTCATTCACACATTTCTTTAATCGCTTCACGAGATCAATAATACGCTCACCTTTCATACGATAACTTACAGGGTTTGCAATTAATCGAGAAGAGACAGCAGTAATAAATTCATATTCTACTAAGCCGTTCTCTTTTAATGTCCGACCTGTAGAAACAATATCGACAATTCGATCAGCTAAGCCAATCATTGGTGCTAATTCAATAGAACCGTTGAGCTCGATGATTTCCACTTGCTCTCCAATGCCTTTGTAGTACTTCATGGCAATGTTCGGATATTTCGTAGCAATTCTAGGCGCAATCTCATTCATGGAGGTGTTTGGTAGCCCTGCAGAAGCGATATAGCAATTACTAATTTTCAAATCAAGTAATTCGTGCACCTCTCGCTGTTGCTCTAACAAAACATCCTTACCAGCAATACCAATATCAGCAACACCATGTTCAACATAGACAGGAACATCCATTGGCTTTGATAAAATAAAGCGAATTTTTTCCTCTGGTATTTCAATCATTAATTTACGTGACATTTCTACTTCTTCTGGTAAATTAAAACCTGCCTCTAACAACATTTGATATGCCTCTTCAAAGATTCTTCCTTTGGGCATTGCAATCGTTAATTCATTCACCGCCAACTTCCTCCTGTCCAACTACCACCACTTCTGTAAAGTATGCTAAAAAGGCCGCCTCATCGACTAGACTACTACGTAACTGCAAAGTAGCTAATTTTCCTGCTGCTCGTAAATTTTTAACCTTTAGTAAAGCTGCCTCAAATTGTTCTTCTTCAAAAAGAACAACTGTTGCTTCCTGTCGTTTCACTGACTGCCCATTTAATGTTTCTAATAAACGATCCACACGAATACTAAATCCTGTAGCACCAACCTTGGAACCAAAAACTTCTAACAAGCCATCATAACGACCACCATTTCCTAATAGAAAGCCACTTCCTACAGCAAATACTTCAAATAGCATACCCGTGTAATAACTCATATGACTCGAAAGTGTGAAATCAAAAGCTACATAATCAGCTAAGTCAGCCATTTCAAGTAGTTGAGCTAGTTGTTGCATATATTCTAATGCATCATTTTTACGGACATATTTTTCAATATCTCGTATATCTCTGACATTCATGGCTTCTTCAATAAATTGTAAGAGGGCATCGGATTTAGCTTTTGGTAGATCAAATGATTCTACGGCTTCTTCAAACCCTACGTAATTTCGTTGGACAAGCAATGTTCTAAGCGTTATTTGCTGTTCGATACTCTCTGTGTAATCTTGTAAAATGCAATTTAATATACCAGCATGTCCAATTGTGATTTTAAACTCTTCCAATTTAAAATGCTTTAATAGCTCCATTGCCGTTACAATAACTTCTGCATCGGCAAAAACTGATTGATCACCTATTAACTCAATTCCCATTTGATCAAACTCAGCAGGCCTGCCACCCTCTGCTTCCTGGGCCCGAAAAACGCTTGCAAAATAAGCAAGACGTAGCGGGATCATTTCCTTTAATAGTTTCGATGTAGCTACTCGAGCAATCGGTGTAGTCATGTCTGGTCGCAGCACTAATGTATTTCCTTGGCTATCCACTAGCTTAAATAAATGAGCATCAGCAATCGCTGAAGCCTTTCCCACTGTATCGAAATACTCCACCGCAGGCGTTTTAATAAACTCATAACCCCTTTTATATAAAAAGTCTCTGCCAGCATGTCTAACTGCTTCAACTTTCTCATAGATTTGCGGGAATGTATCACGCATTCCAAGTGGTTTTTCAAACATTTTTATCGACGACATTTGGACACTTCCTCACATTTTACTTTAATTCACTAGAGTGTTAGAGAATTAGATTATGAAAGAATTTTAACTTATTTCAATAATACAGTCAACGATATCCTCGTTAATTATCGAAATCTTTAAAAACTTATTATTCTGTTAATTATACACATTGAATTGAAAAAATTTGCAAAAAAAGCATGACTTATTTTACTTATAATTTGACAAAATACTTTAGTGAGAACGAGAATATGTCTAAATTGTGACATATCAATTTTTAATAACTTAAAGTATTCGCTAAAAATTGATAATGAGTCTCTCATAACAAATCATTGAGTTTTCAATAGAGTATTCACAATATCAAAATCCAATAATTATATTTATATATTTTTTAACCAACCACATAAAAAGATTCTCAAACTCATTATCACCATTTATATCAATATTTTTATTAATTATTACTCACATTCTATTTTTCTTTTTACACGCTAAAAAACTAATATAGAACAGCATTAATAACAAAAAGAACCATATACATTACACATTGGAGGGATTTATTATGGCATGTCCATTCGTACAACTTAGTGAGCAAATAATCGTTAGTATTTGTAAAGGCGAGTTTTATCCTGGTGACAAGGTAACACTTCACACAACTGAAGACATTGATAGGACTGCAATTAAATCAACTTTTATTAAAACTACTTGCCTAGGTGATCATGACATATGTGAATTCAACAGATTAGGACGCAGCTCTTGCTTAAACAGTAAAAGCTACTCCAAAACTAGTGTTTTTTGGAGTAGCTTTATATGCAAAAAACTCACGAAGTATATCTCTATACTACGTGAGTTTTTTTATTTCTTTGGTGTACACCACTCTACAGCCTCATTACGTTTGCGCTCTGTCATTTGTGCAGCAGTATAAATTATTCGCATTGGATTACCCCCTGCTAAACAGCCTGCTGGCACATCCTTATGGACAAGAGTTGCTGCTGAAACAATGGCACCATCACCGATTGTTACACCTGGTAAAATGGTTGTATTTGCACCTATCATTACTTCATTTCCGATATGAACATCACCTAAGCGATATTCCTCTATTAAATATTCATGCGCTAAAATGGTTGTATTAAAACCAATCACCGTATTGTCTCCAATGAAAATACGTTCAGGAAACATGGTATCTGGCATGACCATTAAGGCTAATGACGTTTGCTTACCAATAGTCATGTTTAAAAAAGTACGATATAGCCAGTTTTTCACACGTAAAAATGGTGTGAAGCGTCCGATTTGAATGACAATGAAACACTTCATCACCTTCCAAAAGGACACCGTGTCATATATATTCCAAAGTGAATTGGCTCCTTCGACACGATAACGTTCTGTTTTACGCGCCATCTCCCTTACCCCTCTTTCACAATATCACATAAATCTGACATATGCTGCAACATATATTCTGGTTGATACTGCTGTAAGTACGCCTCTCCCTTAATTGCCCAAGCAACACCTGCTGCTCTAACACCAGCACGATGTCCAGCTTCAATATCGTGCGAATTATCACCAATCATAATCGCATAGTCTTTTTCTATCCCTAATCGTTCCAACGCAAGCAATACGGGCTCTGGATCAGGCTTCACATTGTTCACATCATCTGTACCAATACGCACATCAAATAGATGCGTTGCACCAAGAATAGCAAGTCCACGATCGATGGTCTCATTACGTTTCGTCGAAACAATAGCCAATTTTATACCTTGAGCTTTTAACTGCTCTAGAGTTGACACAACATCAGGATATTGGCTGACTAGGTCATCATGGTGTGCAATATTCCAAGCGCGATACATCTCTATCAAATCGTCTTCTTCACCTGGTGCAATGTCATTAAATGTCTGTTTCAATGATGGACCAATGAATTTCAGGCAATCTTTTGGCGAATATTGCCCGGGAAATCGCTCATTAAATACATGCATAAATGTTTGAATGATTAAATCATTTGTATTTAGTAAAGTCCCATCGAAATCAAATAGTAGTGCCTTAACAGCCATCTTTTACAACCCCTTATTTATTATCCAAGTATTTTACGGTTGGTTTCACCTTTATTCTACGATAAATAATTGCACCTAGACCAACTACAATACCGATAATGGATACAACCTGTGCTGAACGTAAATCTCCCACTAAGTAAAGGCTATCTGTGCGCATTCCTTCGATATAGAAACGACCAATTGAATACCAAATTAAATAGCTAAAGAATATTTCTCCACGATGTAAGTTCACTTTACGCAAAACTAATAGAATAATAAGCCCAATTAGGTTCCAAATCGATTCATATAAAAAAGTGGGATGAACATATGAACCTAATTCTTCAATATACATTTGATTAATAATCCAGTCTGGTAGCATTAGGTTTTCTAAAAAAGCTTTCGATACCTCGCCACCATAGGCCTCTTGGTTCATAAAGTTGCCCCATCGACCAATAATCTGCCCGATTAAAATACTAGGTGCTGCAATATCTGCTACTCGTAAAAAGCTTACATTTTTTATACGAGTATATATGTAAGCTGTGACAAATGCCCCGATGAGTGCACCATGGATGGCAATACCACCATTCCATATCTCTATGATTTTGCCTGGATTTTCGCTATAGTAATCCCATCGCATTGACACATAGTAAATACGTGCACAGATAATGGATATAGGAACTGCCCATAATAATAAATCTGCAAGAAAGTCTTCAGGCAAACCTCGCTTAACGGCCTCTCTTTGCCCAACAACATAGGCTAAAATGATTCCCGACACAATCAGCAATCCATACCAACGAACTGGAATTGGTCCTAAATGAAAGGCAATCGGGTCAATTTGCAATAGTAATAAATCCATCTTCTACTCCTCTCAATATGTCATGAACAATGTTGTTCGCTTTTTAATCGTCTAACACATCATTTGATGAAATCACTTCATCTAAACGTCTTGAAAATTCCTCTGCCGCATTGACGCCCATTTTCTTTAAACGATAGTTCATCGCTGCCACTTCAATAATAACGGAGACATTGCGTCCAGGTCTTACTGGAATTGTTAGTTTTGTTAGTTCCGTGTCAATTATTTTCATTTTTTCTTCTTCTAAGCCCAATCGATCATAAACTTTTTGTGGATCCCATATTTCGAGCTCAATGATGAGGGTAATACGTTTATAGGGGCGTACTGCACTTGCACCAAAGAGTGTCATAATGTCAATAATGCCAATGCCTCGTATTTCCAATAAGTGCTCTAACAAAGGTGGAGGGCTTCCGATTAATAGGTTTTCTGATTCTTGACGAATTTCAACACAATCATCAGCAACTAAACGATGACCCTTTTTTACAAGCTCAAGTGCTGTTTCACTTTTACCTACGCCGCTTTTACCGATTATAAGCACTCCAATGCCATACACATCGACAAGTACTCCGTGTGCTGCTGTCATTGGAGCTAAGCGCCCCTCTAAGTAGTTCGTCAATCTACTCGAAAATTTGGTTGTTGTCATATGTGTTTTAAATACAGGTACATGTTTCTCGTTTGAGGCCTGAATAAGCTCCTCTGGTACTTCTAAATCTCTAGAAATAATAATAGCAGGTGTATCCTGTGAACAAAGTAAACGCATACGCTCAAGCTTAACATCTGCTGGGAGCATTTCAAAAAAGGAAAGTTCAGTCTTGCCAAGCAATTGTACTCGATTTGCTGGATAATGAGTAAAGTATCCTGCCATTTCAAGCCCTGGTCTTGAGATATCACTTGTCACAATTGTCCTGCCTATTCCTTCTTCACCAGCTAATAACTCTAATTTAAATTTCTCCATAACATCTCTTGTTAATACTACGACCAATGAAAAAGCCTCCAATCAATGGATAAGGTTCATCTTATTTTAGCATGTCTATGTGTAAAAGAAATGTATTTACTCTCAATACAGCGTTTACTTGCACTAAAAAAACTAGCGGCTCTCCAGCCCGCTAGTTTTTAAAAAGCAATTATTTTTGCGTTGCTAACCATTTAGCAACAGCTTCAGCATCTGCACCTTTTACTAGTCCTGCAGGCATGCCGTTTTTACCATTATTTATAATATCTAAAATTTCTGATTCAGACAAACGTGAACCTACATCATTTAATGCTGGACCATTAGCACCTTGTAGCTCGCCACCATGACAAGTAACACAAGATTTCATCGCTATTGCTTCGCCATCTGGCTCTGTAGCACTTTCATTACCATTATTAGATGCAGTTTTATCTCCGCCGCCACATGCAGCTAAGAAGATTGCTGATCCGAACACTAATGTTAACATTGCTTTTTTCATTAGTACCCCTCCTCGTAATAAATACCTTACGCCGCCATTATACCAAAATTATGCACGTTTGAAACCTTCTCCTAATACCTCATATGCATCAGAAACGATAACAAACGCTGATGGGTCAACGCTTTTAATGAGTTGTTTCAGCTTTGTGAATTCTGTTTGATAAACAACAACCATTAGAACTGGTCGTGCTTCTCCTGTATATCCTCCAATTGCTGGTAACTTCGTTACACCACGATTAATTTCAGCATAAATGGCTTCCCTTACCTCATCTTGTTTCAATGTAATGATATAGACCATTTTAGACTGACTAAAACCTAGCTGAATAATATCAATCGTTTTTGTGGTAACATAAAGTCCAATCAGAGCATACAAACCTTTTTCTAAGTCAAAAACAATTGCTGCACTAATTGCGATAACGCCATCTATTAACAGCACACTTGTTCCAAGCGACAATCCTGTAAACTTCGTAATGATTTGCGCCAGTAAATCAGTGCCACCAGTTGAAGCATTCCCCTTAAAGACCAGTCCTATTCCTAGACCAACAACAATTCCACCAAAAAGAGCACCCAATAAAGGATTATCAGTCCAGGGCTCCCAGCTATTTGTTAATAAGACGATAAAAGGTAATGTAATTGTCCCAATAAAGGATTTTATTCCAAATTTTTTGCCCAATAATAAAACACCAGCAATAAAAAGCGGAATGTTAAATGCATACTGAACAATTCCCGGATTCCAACCAAATAAACCATGCAAAATCGTACTTATTCCACTTACCCCACCTGAAGCGACTTGATTTGGTAATAAAAAGACATTAAAACCAATAGCAATTATTGCCGCTCCTACAATGACATACACATACTCCACAATGCTATCTCTCACATCATGTTTCATTTCCCCACGCCCACTTCAACTATCAGAATTTTTTTAAGACGAGATGATTATAGCAAATACTTTTAGCATTGAGAACTTCATCATGATGAAGGGATACTATGGTGAGGAAATATAAAAGAAGCTATCTTACATGAATTAATAAGATAGCTTTTGTTGATTGGTTTAAAATGATTTTTCTGCCCATTCGATGGCTTCATAATATAAAAGATCAATGTCAACTAACTGTATATTCAACTGTACAGCTAGCTCTTCTAATCGCGGCCAATCTAGTTTACTTAACGCAATACTAAACTCCAAATAAGGGGTCATTTCCGTTTCAAAGCCTAAAATGGTATTCGTAATAGCCTCTGAGAATGGTAGCTGCTGTAAAATAACATTCATCGGTCTTTGAAGTAATGTGTCAATTAGAGAAAACATGCCGACTAAAAAATATTCTGAGAAATTCTTTTTATAAGCAAGCTTAGCTAGTTTTTCACAAACCTTAGCTCGGAATAAAGACGTACACATCACTTCTTTAAACAGATCGGAATCAGCATCAATATCAATTTCACGCATGGCCAATAAATAAATCCATTTTCGTAAATTCGATACGCCCAATAACACAATCGCCTGCTTGATGGAGCGCACTTTAGATTTAGATCGTTTTGATGAGTTATTTATCATTTGCAATAATTTGTATGTCAATGAAATATCTCGTTCAATATTTTCTGCTAATAAATGAATATTCGGTTCTTCCTCTTTTAGTAGGGAGATAATGTGAATATATTGAATCGCATTTGCTGGAATGTCTGTTGCTCGTATTATTTGCGGTTGTTCAAAGAAATAACCTTGAAATAACACATAGCCTGAGGACTTAGCAACTTCAAATTGATGACGCGTCTCTACCTTTTCAGCGAGCAATTGAATATGTGGAAATTTCTCCTTAACTTTATTTTCTATTTCCATTCTTTTCACGATGGAAGAAGCTAAAAAATCCACCTTTATATAATCAATTTTTTCAAATAATTCATCATAAACTTCCACTTGATCATCCATCATAAAATCATCCAAGGCAATTTGAAACCCTTGTTTTTTTAGCTCAATTACACGCTCCACTAATTGAGAGGTAAGTGGAACATCCTCTAATATCTCAATCACTACCTGTGAGGGATTTAAAAATTCATGTATAGAGCTCATCAATAAGTTTTCAGTAAAATTAACAAATCCAGGTTTCCCTTTCGTTACCTCTTCAAAACCAATTGAAAGAAATGAGTTCACAAGTACATCAATCGTTGCTGCATCTGAATCGACCATTGGAAAGGCATTTACGTTTTTGCTACGGTATAACAATTCATATGCAACGACTTGCTCATGAAGATTAAATATAGGCTGTCTGCCAATGAATACTTCCATTCCATTGCCCCCATTTCTCCATTTTCTAGTAATTTATAGTATAACATTTTTTACGACCTGATGCTTATACTTCCAGCTAAACTTAACATGTCAACTTGGCTTTTTCAGCCAATAAAAAAGAAGGGACAGTCCTCGTGATGATGAATCACTTAAGGACTGTCCATATTATTTACCTACTTTGGATTTTATTGCACCAATCACTGCAGGAACAACGGATATAATGATAATCAAAATTAGGACAACTGAGAAGTTATCTTTAATAATTGGAATATTCCCAAAGAAGTAACCTAATAATGTACAACTGAATACCCATAAAATTGCACCAAAAATATTATAAAATAAGAAATAACTATATTTCATTTTACTTGCACCCGCCACAAACGGGATAAATGTACGAATAAATGGCATGAAACGTGCGATTACGATCGTTTTCCCACCATGTGTATTAAAGAATTTTTCAGCTGCTTCCATACGCTCTTTTTTAACAACTCTACCGAGGAGGCTCTTTGGTGGAATAGATGTCCCTACCTTATGACCAATATGATAGTTCATCGTATCGCCCAAAATAGCTGCTGCTAAAAATACAGGGATTAAAATCCACATATCGAATGCGCCCATTGCCGCAGCTAATGTTCCACTTGCAAATAACAAGGAATCACCAGGTAAGAATGGGAAAATAACAACCCCTGTTTCTACAAAAACTATCGCAAATAAAATAAGATAGCTCCAATTGCCAAAATCACGAATAATTTCTTCTAAATGCACATCGATATGCACAATAAAACTTATTAACTCCTTAATGAGTTCTAACATGTTTTTGTATGCTCTCTTTCAATAGTATTTTTACCTAAAAGTTTTGACGTGGCTTCACCTCAAAGGGTTCCAGTTTTGTACGTCTTTTTACATTACTTCCTCACTATATGACAAGCTCTTGAAAAGTATGTAGAAGATTTCACAAGTTTGATTTTATCACTTACAGACATCTACTCTCAACTGATTTTACTATTATACGAATAATGTACAAAAAAAGAGCTACCATTTTACAATAGTAGCCTTTCTCGTTTAAACTTTTTCTTTTAATGAGCGTCTTAATATTTTTCCTGTTGTGTTTTTTGGTAGTTCATCCAGTATTTCAATTACTTTCGGAACCTTATACTTCACCATATGTTTAGCACAATAGGATAGTAGATCATCTGTTGTAGTAGCAGCTACTTCTTTCAACACAACATAGGCATGTACCGCTTCCCCTAAGTTAGGATCTGGGAAGCCTACAACCGCTGCCTCTACAATATTATTATGGGCAAACAGCACTTCCTCCACCTCACGAGGATAAACATTAAAGCCCCCTACAATAATCATATCCTTTTTACGATCGACAATGTAAAAATACCCTTCTTCATCTACCTTTGCTAAATCTCCTGTATAGAGCCAGCCGTCGCGAATCGCCATCGCCGTTTCTTCAGGCATTTTATAGTATCCCTTCATCACGTTTGGGCCACGTACAATTAGCTCTCCAACTTCGCCCACAGGTACTTCCTGACCATTAACATCGACCACTCTATTCTCGACATTGCTAATAGATGTTCCTATAGAGCCTGCTTTACGATCACGATCTAATGGGTTAAAACATGTAACGGGTGAAGCTTCAGATAAGCCATAGCCCTCTGACACACGCACATTAAATTTCTGTTCGAAATTATGTAATAGCGCAACAGGCAAGGAGGCACCACCTGAAATAGCTAAACGGATTGTCGAGAAATCTTCAGGATTGCCCTCAGGTAATTGGTACAAGAAATTATACATAGTAGGAACACCAGCAAATACTGTTGCTTTTTGCTCTCGTGCTAAAGCGAAAATATCACTAGGGCTAAAGCGTGGTGCAAGTAAAACTGTTGCCCCACTTAATAAAGGCGCATTCACCACTACCGTTAAGGCAAATACATGGAAGACAGGTAATGTCGCAATAACACGATCCTCTGCATTAATGCCTAAATAATGCGCAACATCACGTGCATTTGAGTACACATTGCCATGTGTCAGCATGGCTCCCTTTGGACTACCTGTAGTTCCTGAAGTATATAAAATAATAGCATTGTCATCCTCTGCAACTTCAACAGGTTGTAAAATTTGAGTGGTTTTAGCGATTACATGTGTAAATAAATGTGTTTTTTCTTGTGCTTGTGGTGATAAAGCTGCCACTTTTTCCGCTATATCTGGTGTGGTTTCACAAACTATAAATGTTTTTACTTGTGGAAATGCTTGTACACCTTTTTCAACCAATGGTAGCAACATATCCAGAGCAATGACTGCTTTTACATCTCCATTATGCAAAATGTAAGAAATTTCATCCGGTGTATAGATTGGATTAACAGGTATTGCTGTTGCCCCTAGGCGCATTGTTGCATAAAGGGCAATTAAGTAGTGTGGCGTGTTGCCGAGTAAAAACGCCACATGATCCCCTTTTTCAACGCCTAAATCTTGTAATCCCTTTGCAAAGCGGCCAACTGTATGCTCAAATTCCCCGTAAGTCGTATCTTTCCCCATAAAATGATACGCCACTTTTTCAGGTTGTTCTGTTGCTTGTTGACGAACACGTGAAACTAAATTCAATTACACCATCCCCTTATCGTATAAAATGAATCATTATTCAGTAATATTATATAAGAAATATATCTAAAAAACAATGAGTCTTTTTATCTCATGTCATAAATTACGTTAAATAATTCATTTTTTTCTCTTTTAAACCATTACTTCATGAGCGAATATGGGAGATATAGCGCCATCGAATTAAATAAAAATAAACCACTTGTATTAATACAAAAAAGCCAAAAGCGAAGAATACTTCTTTTACAATCGATATATTCGCAATGTCCCTTAAAATACCCTGAACCATTAGAAAAGCAAAGGCACTATGCATCATCGCGACACCCCAAGGTAAGAAGAATTGGGGAAACAAATGGCGATTAACTAGCTTTTTTAACTCCGTATCTGTTAAACCCATACGTTTTAATACATCAAATTTACGCTTTTCACGTTCGAGGGATGTATGCAATTTAAAATAGATAAAGCTTCCAGCCGCAAGTAAAAATACAGTGGCTACTAAGACACCCACTAATGTAAATAATGAGTAGGTAGCTAGTATATAAGAATAATTTAATCCTGCATTTTCAAAGTAAAAAGGGCTAAACTTATCCTTTTTAATAAAATATAAATTGGATTCTAGATGATCGATATCCTTACCGATATCCTTCGTTTCCATCCATTGAGGAATAACAAATGTAAATAGATGATAGCTTGGTTGAATAATGTCTTGATCGGAAATCGGATGAATAAGCTTCGCGAAGTCCTCATCACTAATGACAATCGAATTGACACTGACAATCGAGCCTGGAAACACTATTTTTGGATAGACACTATCAATAGTGAGTGGTATATTGTTTTCTTCTAAAACAGTATGCACAACTCGATCTTTTAATTTTTTTAAGGAATCCTCCGAATAAGGAATGAATACTGCCTCTCCTGCTTCCAAATTCAATAATGGATAACTGTAGGAAGAAAGCAGGACATTCATATCGGACTCTCGAAAAACCTCCACTTCATTTCGAGTGAAGGAGGAGGTTTGCTTCACAACAATAAAACGGGATAGCTGATAAGATAAACCTTTTCCCTCTAATTGCAGCCTTAAAGAATTGATATGCTCCCGTTCATATGGATTATCGACATCCCCTTTATAAACCAACCCTAGTGGATTTAATCGATCATATTGCGTGGTGTAGGAGGACATCGTTGCTAAAACACCAACAGATAAAAATGCAAGCGTCGATACCATCGTTACAACGAAAAACATTTTCACGTTATCCATCATTATATGCGTTTGTTCTGCTAGTGATAGTAGACGGTAGCGTTGCCAATGATATTTACGTTTCCCACGTGCTAAATCTAAAAAACAAGGCACAGAATCACTAAAAAAATAATAGGTGCCAAATGTTGCGGAGAATGGTATTAGCAGCGTTAGCCCGATTAGTGATGTATGTCCGACAACAAACGCGAGAATATACGTCGTTACAATTAAAGCAATACCATAGAATGCTCGTATTTTTGAATACGTTGTTAAGCTATTTAAATAATCACTGCCTTTTATAAGATCTCGTAATTTTCTCTCTCGTGAAAAATACACACTAATAAAAGAAATGACGAAAAATGCACTTGTAAAAACACCAATCGTTAATAAAAATGGCTCCCATGAAATATAGAGTGGTAAATCTTCTAAATGTAAAATTTCCCGCACAATCATAAAAAAGAATTTTGAAAAGGAGAAGCCAAAGACAATCCCTACAATAATGGAGCCTGTTCCAATAATCATTGTCTCTAAAAAGACAAGTCTATTCATCTGACGTTTTTCCATTCCCAAGTGCAATAAAATAGCAAATTCATGTGATCTGGCTTCTAAAAAGGCACTCATGGAATAATATAAAAAGAATAATGTAAACAGGACGAGAACAATTTCAGCCCCCACCATCCCAATGAGAGACATCTCCCCTAATATCCCACGTTCAATATCAGGGTGAAACATCAGCATGGAATAGATAAAAAATACAGCCACAGAAAAAAAGCTTGCCATGAAAAAGGCACCATATATCCGGCTGTTCCGCACGACATTACGGTAAGCGAATTGTCGAAAGGTCACCTACTTGCCCTCCTCCTAGTAAGCTCAAAACATTTAAAATACGTTGGAAAAACATCTGACGGCGGTCATCTCGATAAATTTCATTAAAAAATTCACCATCTTTAATGAATAACACTCGATCACAATAACTTGCTGCAATTGGATCATGCGTGACCATTACGATTGTCGTTTGTTTATCCTGATTCACTTTTGTTAATAGTTCAAGCACATCACGTGAAGAATTTGAATCTAAATTACCTGTTGGCTCGTCCGCTAAAATGAGACTAGGATTATGAATAAGCGCACGACCAATTGCCGTTCTTTGTGCCTGTCCCCCAGATATTTCATTTGGACGTTTATGAAGGAAAGAAGTTAAATCTAGCTTTTCTACAATACTTGCCAGACGCTCCTCCATTACCTCTAGTGGCTGTTGATCTAACGTTAAGGGCAACACGATATTTTCCTCGACCGTCAGCATATGCAAAAGATTGAAATCCTGAAACACAAAGCCAAGCTGTCTTCTTCTAAAATAGGCAAGCTCTGTTGCATTCAATTTATGTGGATTCATTCCATCTAAAATGATTTCTCCACTAGTTGGTTCATCGATGGTCGAAATAATATTCAGTAATGTCGTTTTACCGCTTCCTGAGGGCCCCATAACAGCTAAAAACTCGCCTTCTTCCACGTCAAAGCTCAATTGATTTAATGCACGATGCGTTACTTTACCTTCGTACACTTTTGTCACATCTTTAATTTGTAAAATAGGCATACTTCATTCACCTTATTTCTTCATTAATTCTAAGGATTGAGGTAAAAGCCACTGTAAAACGACCTCAAAACCAATGTGAAAATGAGGCTCTGTTAAAGCCAGTATTGACTCTTCCTCTACTAAACTAAAGCAATGCTCCCCAATAATCACATCCCAAGCATCCATTTCTCCCTCTACGATTTCCCCACATACAGTATAATACCCACTATACATAATCTGTTGACCGTCTACAGGAAAAGCATTCAATAATGTTGGTTGCTGTAAGTTTAACCCAAGGCTCTTTGAAAAATGCAGTAGTTCTTCATCTAACTTTTCATTTGCCAGGATAAAATTTTGATAGGCTAATGGATCTCCCGCTTGCAGATGTGTCATATAAAGCGCATTTGTTTTCTCCTTATCAATCGTTAGTTTCCAATCTTCTATACGTACCTCTACCATCCTAGTGCCCCCTAATTTGTAAATGTTACTGTCACAATCGTCCCTTTTCCTACCTCTGATGTAATAGCCAGCTCATGCCCTAGCTTTTCACAGATTTCTTTGGCTAAATAAAGGCCCATTCCAGTTGATTCACCTGTTTTCCGCCCATTTTCGCCAGTAAAAAAGGCTTTCGTAACACGAGAAAGATCGGAAGTTGGAATCCCAATACCCTCATCACAAATCGCAAGTTGTACATAGTCATCCTTTTCAATGGCAGAAATAACAATTTTTTTATTGGCTTCAAACGTGTATTTCACTGCATTGGTGATAAATTGTCCAAGAATGAAACGAAGCCATTTTGAATCACTGGCAACAATGAGATCGTCCTCAATATGAATTTCCGGGAAAACTCTTTTCGTAATAAATAAACGTTTATTTTCATTAACAGTTGCAGTTACAATACCTTTTAGCGCAACTCGCTCTACTTGCATATCATCCTCAAAATTTTCTAGGCGAGCATTAACAAGTACCATGTCCAATCCTCTACGCAAGCGATCGATTTCCTCCTGAACGTTCTTTTTATCAAGAGGTCGGTCATCCTGTAATAATAATTCAATCACTGAAATAGGTGTTTTCATTTGATGGACCCACTGGTTCATAAATTGATCATGCCTTTTTTGACTTGCATATAAAGCATGCAACTCATGTTGATAAAGTCGATACAATTCATGCATATACTTCTCGGTTTGCATAGCTTCTGGCGTTTTTGCGTTTTTTTGTAGCACATCCTCCATTGCTGTTGGAAGCTGAGTTATCTTCAATAAGTAGCGTTGCCGCATTAAATAGCGGACAAGTAAAAAGGATGCTAATAGTACAAGGCTAATACAAAAGGAATAAACAGCCGTATCAATATTTCGAAAACCGTCTAGTGCATAGATAACCATGATGAAACCAACTAATAAGAGCTGGAACACAATAAATGATGCATAATCACGTAAAAAAAGCTTCCAGCCCACTATAGCTCACCTGCACTTAATATGAATCGATAACCTGCACCACGTACCGTTTCGATTGTTGACGATATATGATAATCCGCTAACTTTTTTCGAACTCTGGTCATATTCACATTCAAAGTGTTTTCATCGACAAATGCTTGATCGTCCCAAAGCTCCTCTAACAATTGCTCACGTGAAACTACTTTCGGTGCATTGCCCATCAAAAGCTCTAAGATAATACATTCTTTTTTCTGCAGTGGAATTTCTAAATCATTTTTATGTAGCTCCATTCTTTCTAAATGAAGTACAAGCTGTCCTTGCTTGATTGTCCGTTCTTCTTGCCTTGCTGCATATTCACCATATGTACGGCGTAGATGACTACGGATTTTAGCCAACACAATTTCGTAGTTAAAAGGCTTTGTAATAAAATCGTCGCCCCCATTTTCAAGTGCAAAGATTTGGTCCATTTCTCCAGAGCGTGCAGAAATGAAAATTATTGGACATGTTGTATGCTGACGTAGCTGGCGACACCAATAATAGCCATCGTAAGCGGGTAAATTTATATCAAGCAGCACCATATGTGGATTAAATGCTGTAAATTCTTCTATAAGATGATCAAATTCTTGAATTGTTGCAACTTCGTATTGATATTTTCTAAGCGTTTCCGCTAGTAATGATGCAATCTTGACATCATCTTCAACTATGAATATTCGATGCTTTTCCATATCAACACTCCTTTCTTTCTATATTGTATCAAAAAAAGGTTCGACGACATAATTGTCAGCGAACCTTTAGGCTAAAACATTACATGAAACCGTATTTTCCTTAATAAATTAATTGTAAAAAGTCCTCAGTTGAAATTCCACCAAAATATGTAGGGATATCAATATCTGCTAATGCCTTAGCAATAGCCGCTCTGTCATAGTTTGTCCCAACTAAGCGCCGTTCTATATCAGCCATATCACCGACACCAAAGAAATCTCCAAAAATATGCACTTCTTCCATCACACCATGATTTACTTCTAGGCGAATATCAATGCCTCCTGTTGGGAATCGATGTGTTTTTTGAATATTAAAGCGTGGTGATTTCCCAAAATTCCACTCCCATGTTTGATAGCGTTCCTCTGATAGCTTGTGGATATTCGCCCAATCATCTTCAGTTAGCTCATAATAACGAATGTTTTCTTCTCCGCCAAAAATGGATTTCAAAATTTCAAGACGGAATTCCTCAACTGTCATTTGCTCCTTTAAAAACTCTGAAATGTTTGCTACTCGTGAGCGAATCGATTTAATACCTTTTGATTCGATTTTATCCTTTTTGACCTTTAAAGCAGAGACAACCGCATCAATTTCTGTATCAAACATCAATGTACCATGGCTGAACATACGTCCTTTTGTAGAGAACTGAGCATTTCCTGAAACTTTACGTCCCTCTGCTAGTATATCATTGCGTCCTGAGAGCTCTGCATTCACACCCATTTTTGCTAGAGCGTCAACGACTGGTTGTGTGAATTTTTTATAGTTCATAAAGCTATCACCATCATCATTGGTAATAAAGCTGAAGTTAAGATTGCCTAAATCATGGTAAACAGCACCACCACCTGAAAGACGGCGCACAACAATAATGCCATTGTCCTCTACATAGTCTGTATTGATTTCTTCAATCGTATTTTGGTTTTTACCGATGATGATAGACGGTTGATTAATGTAGAAAAGGAGCACTGGCTCTTTCTCAACGTCCATTGTTTTTAACAAATACTCCTCAATAGCAAGATTAATGCGTGGATCATGGATCCCTTTATTATCAACGAAAATCATAGTTCACGTTTCCTCCTTCACAAAATATCCATATTTATTTTACCGTAAATTAGGCATTTTGTGTTGACGAAAAGCATCTGTTATAATACACTAGAAAATATCAAAACAGTAATAGTACAGATGAACTTAAAGGAGGAGTCCACAATGTTAGAAAACGTAGTTGAATTTTTCAAGAATTTACCTGCTAAGCAATGTACTGAGTGCGGTGAAAAAATGGAAGAACAAAGCGAATGCTACAGCAACACTTGTGAAAAATGTAACCACCTATAAGCATTTGCCTATTCTGATATAGTCATATACGTGCCCCACACGTAGTAATCATGACACCCTTCATCATATTTTGATGAACCCTTAATTAAATCTCTTACACTTACAAAAAACAACAGCTGATACGCTCATATCAGCTGTTGTTTTTTATTGTTGAAAAAAGACAATCGCTAGCAGAGAAAGACCGTTTGACAAGGAAAGGGGATTTCTGTTCTGCCAGCGTCCAGAGGGAGCAGCTCGCTACTCGCCCACTGAAAAGCAAATAGCCTGGAATGCAAATTCAAACTCTTTTTTCATAAAATTTCTATAGCTCGCTTTGTTTTTATTTATGTCATTTGAGGCTGAAGAATTATTACATAACCCCTATGAACAACAAAGCACTCACCTACATTGGGTGAGTGCTTCATGATTAGTTTTCTTCAGCTACTTTAGAGTAACGTTTATTGTGCAGTAGCATGAAGTAACCAAATGTGATTGCTAAGAATGCTACTAAGAAACCAGCTAGAACACCATAGTTTTGCATTAAGAATGACGTATCACCAGTAGAAATACTTGATTTAAATGCTTGCACTGTATATGTCATCGGTAATAGCTTGTTAAATACTTGTAATGGTGAAGGTATTAATTCTAATGGGAATGTACCTGCACTTGTTGTTAATTGTAAAATTAGTACAACTATTGCCATGAAACGACCAGGGTCACCAAAGATCGAAACAAGCATTTGAATTAAGGCTAAAAATACATAGCTTGTTAATAAGGCTGTTAAAATAAAGTAGCTCATGTTATTCACTTCGAGTCCTAGACCCCATTTGACAATAACTACTGTTAGTAATGTTTGCACTAAACCTACTACTGCTAGTACAGTCACTTTACTTGTAAACCAAGATGCCCCGTTTTTAGGACGAATAGCAGGTTCAACAAGTGGGAACACAATTGAAATTAATAATGCACCTACGAATAAACCTAGAGAAATAAAGTACGGTGCAAAACCTGTACCATAGTTAGGAACATGGTTTACAGACTCTTTTTCAACTTCAACTGGACTACCTACCATATCATACGTGTCTTGATTTGCTTTGACTTCATTTGCTTTTTCACTAGCCTCACCTAATTTACCAGATAAAGTAGCTGTACCATCTGCAAGCTCTGTCGAACCATCTGCAAGTGTTGCAGATCCTTGTGCTAGTTCACCAGATTTTGAAGCAAGTGTTGAAGTACCTTGATTTAATGTTGTTGTACCATTCGCTAATTCATTTAATCCAGATGCTAATGTTTTTGAACCTGTTACAGCTGTATTTACACCTGCATGTAGTTCACCTAATTTTGCAGCTAATGTAGCATTACCTGCTTGTAGACCTTTTGCACCTTCCAATAAAGCATTACTTTTAGCTGTTAATGCATTCGCACCAGCTAGCACTTCTGCTTGACCTGCTGCAATTTGAGTTGCACCAGAGCTTACTTGATTGGCACCAGCTTGTAATTTTTCTGTACCAGCTGATAAAGATGTTAAACCGTTATGCACACTAGCACTACCTGCCTGTAGTTCCGCTAATGTTTGTTTCAACGCTGCTGCTTGTTCTTCAGGCATTGAAGCCATCATCGTTTGTAATTGATTTGATAGGGCTGTAATGCCTGCCTCTACTTTTGCAGATCCCGCTGTTAATTGGGTTGCTGCACCATTCAATGCACCGGCGTTCTCAGCAATAGATGCTGCACCTGTACTAATTTGCTGTTGTTTGTCATTTAAAGTGGTTAAACCAGCACCAACTTTTGCAACACCCTGTGTATATTGTGATAACCCCTGTTCAAGGCTCGTTGCTCCATTTGCAGCTTGCTGTGCACCCTTTTGTAATTGAACTGTACCATCTTGTAGTTTGACTAAACCACTAGATAAGTCATTCGCACCTTTTGCCGCATCTCCCGCACCTTTTGTTAATTTATCAGTACCATTTGATAGTTCAACTGTGCTCGATGCTAGTTGCTCCAGATATCCTTTTAAATCTTTTGCACCATTCGCTACTTTTTGTGCACCCTCATCTAGCTTATTTGAGCCATCTGCTGCTTCTGTAAAGCCATCTCCAAGTGTTGCAATGGAATCAAATAATTTTTCTGCATACGTCGCTGATACTTGAGAATTTACTTCAGCGCGTACACGATCCATTGCTGTCTCACCAATTTGAGCACCAAGGAAGTTCAATCCCTCGTTTGGAATGTAGTTCATTACTAATTTTGATGGTTTGTCATCTAATAGTGTTGTTGCATGTTCAGAGAAATTTGTTGGAATTTCTAAAATCATATAATAATCACGACTATTTAAGCCTTTTTCAGCTTCATCTTTTGAAACTTCTATAAAGTTAAATTGCTCGCTATCTATCAATTTATCGACCAAGGTATCCCCTAAGTCTAATTTAACGCCATCCATCTCAGCACCAGTATCCTCATTAACAACTGCTACTGGAAGATTAGGAAGCCCCGCATAAGGATCCCAAAACGCCCATAAAAACATACCCGCATACATTACTGGAATAAATAATACAGCAATGATTGAAACAAGCATTTTTCTTGTTTTAAAGATCTTTAGCCACTCAGCTTTAATCATATAATATCCTCACTCCTAAACTATTTGACCGAAAACGTCATTTGGTCATTTTCATTCAAAAAAAATAATCAACCTCGACAATATTGCAAAAAGAGCACTTGATTCAATACTTATACAGCTGTATTTTATCGAATCAAGTTAAAATCAAACCTCGAAAGATAGTTTCCTTAAAAAGATTAAGAATCTTTTCTTCAGGGATTACATCACCATGTAACTCATGCCAATCGACAACAAAAGCAAGATATGCCTTCAGCAATAAGTAACTAACTAGCTCCGCATCACACTCTCTAATTTCACCTTTATTAATACGTCGTTGTATTAACTCTGCGACATACGATAAGATTTCAGTCTCGATACGTAGTAGCACCTGTTTAACTGCTGGTGTTCGTAATTCTTTTTCTTCCTCGATTAGCTTTGCAAATAAAAGATGTTTTTCTCGGAACTGTAGCATTTTCATTAAAGCATTATGCGCATTATCCATAAAGCTTGCTGATGCATCCAACACTGCATCTGCTTCCGCTTTCATCTCTCGTACAAGTGACATTGCGATCTCTTGAAATAAAATTTCTTTATTTGCAAAGAATGTATAAATCGTACCTTTACCCACATTGGCAATTTTCGCCACTTGCTCCATTGTTGTTGCCTTGTAGCCAAACAATGTAAAAGATTTTGCAGCTGCTTCAAGAATTTCCTGCCTACGATCCATTAGTAACATCCTTTCTAGTTAGGTTATGTACATCTCTCGTACACTTTCATAAAAATGACCAGAAAACCATTTCGGTCATCTGGTCATTATCATATTCCTATTTCAAAAAAATTGCAAGCCTTTAATGATGATTTTTTTCATCTTTTTTCTCTTCCTCATGATCCATATCATCTGAAGTGTCATTATTATGATCCATCATGTTATTATCCATGCTGTTATTGGCTTTTTCATCCTCTGGGACAACCTTTGTCATATCAGGGCTGCCAGCAATAATTTGTTGCTTTGGCATATTATGAACACCGTTAGCTGTTGTATGTGCATACATATAATACACACCATCATGATCAAAAGTAGTCGTTGCTTTATATACACCGTCTTGCTCTAATTTCCCATCAATCATTTGACCTTCATCACGTTTTCCTGATTCCCAAACTTCAAATTCTACTACAGCATCATCGACATTTTTTCCACCTTGTTCAACATGTGCTGCCAGCTCAATCGTTTCATTGAGTGCTACTTCTTTTGGTGTTAAAATTTCAACTTCTGGGATCTGTGGTACTTCTGGTTCTGGCAATGCCTCTTTTTTTTCTCCACATCCTACTAATAATGTAGGGACTGCTATTAGCGCAAATAACCACTTTTTCATCTTTTAATCCTCCATTAATGGCAACCGTATCTTCACGGTTGTGCCTTTTTCAACAACACTTTCAATTTCCAACGTTCCCTGTAACTGTTTTAATAACTGTTCAACAATCGATAAACCTAGTCCGCTACCACCGTCCGCACGACTTCGAGCTTTGTTAACACGATAAAATCGTTCAGTGACATGAGTTAAATCCTCGGCAGGAATACCAATTCCATAATCCCTAATGGTAATTTGTGCACTACCAGCCTTTTCAGCAGCAACAATTTCCACCTTAGAATTTTCATGAGAGTAATTAATCGCATTTTCAATAATGTTAATAAAAATTTGTTTTAATTTTACCTCATCCGCTTCAATAATTAGAGCATCATCTACATCTAAATATAAAGTTATGTTCTTTTTATTTGCTTGATGCGTTAAGATTTTTTGAACCTCTCGTAATGTTTCACCTAACGGAATTGGATATAAATCGATTTCAGTTTGTTCATTTTCTGTTCTTGCCAGTTGAAGTAATTCGTTTGTTAAGCGTTCCATGCGATTGGCCTCACGGACGATTAGCTGGATGGTTTCTTCTTTTTGACCTTCTGTGATGATGCCATTTTGCATGGCTTCGCTATAGCCCTTTACATAGCTAATGGGTGTTCGTAATTCATGCGAGACTGTTGCTAAGAATGTTTTTTGTGCTTCATCCTCTTGCTGAATTGCCTCTGCCATCTTATTAAAGGTACTAGATAATTTACCGATTTCATCTCGTGAATTGACAGGTACACGAGTGTCATAATTCCCATAGGACATCTGCTCTACTGCAAGCTGTAAATCGTTTAATGGTCGCATAATATGTCGAATACCTTTATAAATTAAATAGCTAACAACTACTAAAAATATGAAGGCACTAATAAATAATAAAATAACGCCACTATTTGCCAATTCACTAATTTTGGCAAGTGGGAAATAAATATAAATAATACCTTCTAATCGGTTTTGATCAACAAGTGGTACAACCACCGAAATAAGTTGTCGATCAAAACGAGGCTCGTACCCAATTTTTTGCACATATTTTCCTGCTAATAATTTTTGTCTTTCCTCAGGACCAATCAATGTCTCATAATCGATATCAAATGGAACACAGGCACTTAATTCACGAGGATTCCTTACCGCAAATATATTCAAATTGGAATAATCATTAAATTCTTCAATATCTGCAATAAATTCATCCGTTACCTTACCATTGTCATACATTGTTTGTAGCTTCAAACCAACTTCGACCATTGTATCTTCTGTATCTTGTACATATAAACGTTGATATAAAAAATTTGTGAGAACATACATAAAGACGACGGTAATAATTAAAAAAGCAAAAATTAACAACCAAATGCGCGTGGCAATTTTTTTCATTCGCCAGGATCAAAGCGGTAGCCCACACCCCAAACGGTTTGAATATGCGAAGCCGCATCCTTTCCAAGCTTTATTCGTAAAGTTTTAATATGTGTATCTACCGTGCGTGTCCCACCTACATAATCAATATCCCAAATACGTTCTAATAATTGCTCTCTCGAATAGGCATTTCCTGGATTTTTCATAAATAAGTGTAAGAGTTCAAATTCCTTTAAAGTAAGTGGAATGCTCTTTCCATCAACAGATACTTTTCGTGCTATTTCATCTATTTTAATAGAGCCAAAAATTACGTACTTTTGCTGCAGTTCTGTAATATTTGCACCACTCCGTCTTAATACAGCATAAATTCTGGCTACGAGTTCATCATGTGTAAAAGGCTTAACAATGTAATCATCTCCGCCAAGTGTAAGACCTTTCACTTTATCCTCATTCGCATCACGTGCAGTTAAAAAAATAATCGGCACATTGGACATAGCCCGAATACTTTGACAAACAACAAAACCATCCTCATGTGGCATCATTACATCAAGTAATACTAAATCTATATTTTCACGCACTATTACGTCGTAAGCCTCAGTTCCACTAGCGGCAGTAAATGTCTCTATATCAGAGTTATTGAGCATCATTTCAATTAAATTACGCATATCCTGCTCATCATCAACTATTAATACAGTTGTCATCATTGTTCCTCCCTTACTAACAGCTGAAAAGCACCTTTCCCTACATCAACTGTTTTTTCCTTCTGGCCATCTTTTATAAAGTACAATGTGTGATCATCATAGCCAGCGACAACAATATAATCTTTAAATTGATCCACTACAAAGGGATTTGCCCCAACCTCTTGCTGCCATTTAATATGGCCATCAAAGTCAGCCACATATAACTCGTTGTGACCATGACTTACCACAAGAACGGCATCTTTGGTCTTTTTTAATCCTACTGGCATCAAAGGCATGTCAATCTCGCCATGCAGTTGACCTGTAGTCAAATCATATTTTTTAACAGAACTATTTGGCTTACTTCCTTCCCCATGACCGCCTACCCATAGCTCATGTGTTTCTTCTAGAACAGCTATTCCATGAGCAGATTTTTGAATTGGCCACTCTTGCTCAATCGTTAAATCCTTTATATTTAACACAGATAACTTTGTATCTTTAAAATTAATTACATATAGTTTATCCCTATACGATGTCATTGACATTGGATAATTGCCAAGTTGTTGTGAAGCTAGCTGATTGCCTTCTTGATCAAAGCTTGTCACTGTATTGGTTTTACTATTCGTGATAAAAAATTGCTTGATGTTGTCATCGTAGTATACATTGGTCGTACCAATCTCTACTTTTTTTGAATAGAGCTTTTCTCCGGTGGATATTGTATAGACATCGATGTTATTTAATTGGTGTCCATATAATAAAACTTGGTCATCTCCTAATAGTATGGCCCCTGAATAAGCCTTATCAAATAACCATGTCGCAAGCATATTCCCATCCTCATCAATAAAATCTAATGATGGCTCTTGTATGTTTAATGAAGCTATAAAACTTCGTTCCCTTTCAATGGGTTCATATGACTTTTCAGCGCAACCCGCTAACCATATAATTTGTAGTAACGAAAAAATGAAGAATGCCCATTTTTTCAACTTTATCACCTCTGCCCCTTTACTATACTTCACAATTGTGAAATTCGGGTGAAACTTGGAAGGTAAATTTATGACAAACCATGAAAATACATTTCACATATCTAACTCGCAATTCTTCTAACAGTTCAATCATCCAACCAATAATTCCGTCCTTACATATATTACAAAGATAATGGTAAGGAGGAATAGAGTATGATATCCATTAGCTTATGTATGATTGTAAAAAATGAAGAAGATGTTATTGGTCGATGTCTTGAGTCTGTCAAAGATATAGTAGATGAAATTAATATTGTTGATACGGGATCAACAGATAGTACAAAGCAAGTAGTTGCACAATATACAGACCGAATTTTTGATTTTACATGGATACATCACTTTGCAGCAGCACGAAACTTTTCCTTTCAACAAGCAACAAAAGAATATATCCTCTGGCTTGATGCTGACGATGTTTTTTTAGAGGAAGACCGCCAAAAATTAAAGGCACTCAAAGCATCTCTTACTTCCGACATTGATGCTGTTTCTATGAATTATCATTTAAGTTTCGATCATGAGGGAAACGCAGATGCATTAATAAGAAGATATCGCCTTGTCAGAAGGGAAAAGCAGTTTCAATGGATTGGTGCAGTTCATGAATATTTAGAAGTGAGTGGTATGTTGTTTGATAGTGATGTTGCTGTTAGCCATTTACCGTTAACCCATGATCACTCCCGCAATATTACGATTTATAGACAACTGATTGAAACGGGAGAAACACTATCACCACGTGATACATTTTATTTTGCTAATGAATTAGTAGATCATGGCCTGTTTGAGGAAGCTATTTATTATTATGAATTATTTTTAACGTCCAAATTAGGATGGATTGAAGATAACATTCGTGCCTGCTTAAAATTAGCAGATTGCTATTCTCATTTAAACGATAAAGAAAACAATTTCAGTGCTATTATACGAAGCTTTGAATATGATATCCCCCGCCCAGAAGCCTGCTGTCGCCTAGGTTATCACTTTATGGAACAATCCAGAAATTACGAAGCTATATTTTGGTATGAGCAAGCTCTGGTTATTAAACAGAAGCCAAATGCCCCCTTTCAAAACAAAAGCTTTTCTACATGGCTACCCCACTTGCAGCTCTGTGTTCTTTACGATCGCTTACAACAATATGAACTAGCCAATGCCCATAATGAATTAGCAGGCTCGTTTATGCCGAATGACCCCAAAATTCTACACAATAAAGAATATTTCAAGCGTATTTTAACAATCAAACAAAATGACTCTTAAATAAATATCAATCACCATCGAAAAAGTTTCACTCATATTCACAGGATAAACATCCAATTATCTTAAATACAGTTGCAACGAATCTATAAATAACTCTCTATTTACAAGGAATTAATAGTTATGTGTCTACCTCTCCTCTCCTTCCTCAGAATACGATATTTGAGAGAGGAGGTGAGATTATGCATTTTGGAAATTTTATAGATAGAGTCTGCAGTAAGTGTCATTCATTTCCCTGTTGTTGTAAAACTGGTCCTATTCCAAGTTGTCCAATTTGGCCAGTAAAACCTACTGGACCGACTGGGGGAATAACTGGACCTACTGGTAGTACCGGTATGACTGGCGCTACTGGCGTGACTGGTTCTACGGGTGTAACCGGGGCTACTGGCGCAATCGGACCTACTGGCACTACTGGGGTAACTGGGGCTACCGGCGCTACTGGCACTACTGGGGTTACTGGGGCTATCGGTGCTACTGGCGTGACTGGCGCTACTGGCGCTACTGGCGCTACTGGCGTGACTGGCGTTACTGGAGTGACCGGGGCTACTGGCGTTGCTGGTGTAACTGGGGCTACTGGCACTACTGGCGTTACTGGCGTTACTGGGGCTACCGGCTTTACTGGGGCAATCGGACCTACTGGAGTAACTGGGGTTACTGGGGCTACCGGCGCTACTGGGGCTACCGGCTTTACTGGAGTAACCGGCGCTACTGGCACTACTGGCGTTACTGGCGCTACCGGCGCAATCGGACCTACTGGAGTAACTGGGGTTACTGGGGTTACTGGGGTTACTGGGACTACCGGTGCTACTGGCGTTACTGGCGCAATCGGACCTACTGGTACTACTGGGGTTACTGGGGTTACTGGGGCTATCGGCGTTACTGGTTCTACGGGTGAGACTGGGCCTACCGGGGCTACTGGCGTTGCTGGTTCTACGGGGGCTACCGGCGTTGCTGGTTCTACGGGGGCTACCGGCGCTACTGGCGTTACTGGTTCTACGGGTGAGACTGGGCCTACTGGCGTTACTGGCGCAATCGGACCTACTGGCTCTACTGGCCTTACTGGGGCTACCGGCGCTACTGGCGCTACCGGGGTTACTGGGGTTACCGGCGCTACTGGCGTTACTGGAGTAACCGGCGCTACTGGCACTACTGGCGTTACTGGAGTAAACGGCGCTACTGGCACTACTGGGGTTACTGGGGCTACCGGCTTTACTGGAGTAACCGGCTTTACTGGAGTAACCGGCGCTACTGGCACTACTGGCGTTACTGGGGCTACCGGCTTTACTGGTGCAATCGGACCTACTGGCGCTACTGGCGTTACTGGAGTAACCGGCGCTACTGGCACTACTGGCGTTACTGGAGTAACCGGCGCTACTGGCACTACTGGGGTTACTGGGGCTACCGGCGCTACTGGGGCTACCGGCTTTACTGGAGTAACCGGCGCTACTGGAGTAACCGGCGCTACTGGCACTACTGGCGTTACTGGGGCTACCGGCTTTACTGGTGCAATCGGACCTACTGGCGCTACTGGAGTAACTGGGGCTATCGGCGTTACTGGTTCTACGGGTGAGACTGGGCCTACCGGCGCTACTGGCGTGACTGGAGTGACCGGGGCTACTGGCGTTGCTGGTTCTACGGGGGCTACCGGCGCTACTGGCGTTACTGGTTCTACGGGTGAGACTGGGCCTACTGGCGTTACTGGCGCAATCGGACCTACTGGCGCTACTGGCCTTACTGGGGCTACCGGCGCTACTGGCGCAATCGGACCTACTGGCGCTACTGGCGTGACTGGAGTGACCGGGGCTACTGGCGTTGCTGGTTCTACGGGCGCTACCGGCGCTACTGGCGTTACTGGCGCAATTGGACCTACTGGCCTTACTGGGGCTACTGGCGCTACCGGCGCAATCGGACCTACTGGCTCTACTGGCGTAACTGGCGCTACTGGCGCAATCGGACCTACTGGCGCTACTGGCGTTACTGGCGCTACCGGGGTTGCTGGTTCTACGGGCGTTACTGGCGCTACTGGCTCTACTGGCGTTACTGGGGTTACTGGGGTTACTGGGGCTACCGGCGCTACTGGCGTTACTGGGGCAATCGGACCTACTGGCGCTACCGGCGTTACTGGCGCTACCGGTGTTGATGGTTCTACGGGCGCTACTGGCGCTACCGGCGTTACTGGCGCTACCGGTGTTGATGGTTCTACGGGCGCTACTGGCGCTACCGGCGTTACTGGGGCAATCGGACCTACTGGCGTTACTGGCACTACTGGCGTTACTGGGGCTACCGGCGCTACTGGCGTAACCGGCGCTACTGGCGTTACTGGGGCAATCGGACCTACTGGCGCTACCGGTGTTGATGGTTCTACGGGCGCTACTGGCGCTACCGGCGTTACTGGGGCAATCGGACCTACTGGCGTTACTGGGGCTACTGGCGTTACTGGGGCTACCGGTGCTACTGGCGTTACTGGTGCAATCGGACCTACTGGCATTACTGGCGTTACTGGAGTAACCGGCGCTACTGGAGTAACCGGCGCTATTGGCACTACTGGGGTTACTGGGGCTACCGGTGTTGCTGGTTCTACGGGCGCTACTGGCGTTACTGGGGCTACTGGCGCAATCGGACCTACTGGCACTACTGGCGTTACTGGGGCTACCGGCGCTACTGGGGCTACCGGTGTTGCTGGTTCTACGGGCGCTACTGGCACTACTGGCACTACTGGGGTTACTGGCGTTACTGGGGCTACCGGCGTTACTGGCGTAACCGGCGCTACTGGCGTAACCGGCGCTACTGGCGTTACTGGGGTTACTGGCGTTACTGGGGTTACTGGGGCTACCGGCGTTACTGGAGTAACCGGCGCTACTGGCGTAACCGGCGCTACTGGCGTTACTGGCGTTACTGGCGTTACTGGGGTTACTGGGGTTACTGGGGTTACTGGCGTTACTGGGGTTACTGGCGTTACTGGCGTTACTGGCGCTACCGGCGTTACTGGCGCTACTGGAGTAACTGGCGCTACTGGCGCTACTGGGGCAATCGGACCTACTGGCACTACTGGCGTTACTGGCGCTACCGGTGTTGCTGGTTCTACGGGCGCTACTGGCGTTACTGGCGCTACCGGCGTGACTGGCACTACTGGGGTAACTGGGGTTACTGGGGTTACTGGGGCTACTGGGGCTACTGGCGCTACTGGCGTTACTGGGGCTACCGGTGCTACTGGCGTTACTGGTGCAATCGGACCTACTGGAGTAACTGGGGTTACTGGAGTAACCGGCGCTACTGGAGTAACCGGCGCTACTGGAGTAACCGGCGCTATTGGCACTACTGGGGTTACTGGTGCAATCGGACCTACTGGCGCTACTGGAGTAACTGGGGCTACCGGTGTTGCTGGTTCTACGGGCGTTACTGGCGCTACTGGCACTACCGGGGTTACTGGGGTTACCGGCGTTACTGGCGTGACTGGTGCAATCGGACCTACCGGCGCTACTGGAGTAACTGGGGCTACTGGCGCTACTGGGGCAATCGGACCTACTGGTATAACTGGCACTACGGGTGCTACTGGGCCTGCGTTTACTGAAGGATTCTCTGCCTTTAAAAACACGTTGGCGGTTAGTGGATCTACTTCAATCACTAACTGGAGTGTTGCTTCACCATACTTTACAACACCTGCTTTCAATCCAACAACTGGTATATTCACTGTACCAACTACAGGTAGGTATTCCTTTGAAGCAACCATTAACTACTCCACTACTGCGGCTATTAGCGTTACTTTAGGAGCGGGAATAAACCCTTCATTTGCAATTAGACAAAATGCTACTACAAATTTAATTAGTGGCTTGTTCCCTGTACTAAACGTCAATGTGGCACTTGTATTAACTTTACGCGCAGTTCTTGGAAATGGCACAATCACTTTAGCAGGAGAAGTGAATTTAAATGCTGGAGATACGATCGATTTGTTCTATGAAGCCAATGGATTGACTGTTTCTCTTACACTCGGCGGCGCTAACTCTGGTGGTATTGTTTGGTCATGTCATCGAATTTCTTAGAGTTAGTACTTTAATAAGCAATACAGTTCTTAGTAAAATAGCAAACCAAATAATAGTGGTTTGCTATTTCTTTTTCATGTAACAATAAAAAATAGTACAAACATTGATAATAAATGTTTGTACTATCTGATTTGCATTACTTGAACATTTCCATTAATACTTCATTCGCAACCTTTTTACCTTGCTGTACACATTCTGGAATCGATATTCCTTCAAACGAGCTTCCTGCAAGCTTTACAGTTGGAAAATGTTCTTGTAATTCTTGCTTGATACGAAGGACTTTCGCCTCGTGCCCAACTGTATATTGTGGCATCGCATTTTTCCAACGTGTTACAACAGTTGTGATCGGTGCGCCATCGATACCAATCGTTTTCTGTAAATCCTGTAGCACGGTTTTTTCGATCTCTGTATCCGATAACGCCACAATTGCTTCGTCGCCCACTCGACCAATATAACTACGTAATAATACATAATCCTCTGGTGAAGTACCTGGCCACTTTCGATTCATCCAAGTGCAAGAAGTAATTGAAAAATCACTATTTCGAGAGACATAAAAAGAAAGTGCATCTAAATCACCGAGTTGTTCCTTTTTAAAGGCCATTGTAACGGTTGCAATAGTTGCAGCCTTCATAGTGCCCAATTCATGTAATAGACTTAACTTACTAAACATTTTTTCAGCCATATTAAAAGGGGTAGCAATAATAACAGCATCTGCTTTAATATGCGAAAAATTATTGAGCATCACCTGAACTGAACCATCCTTGCCATGCTCTATTTCCTCTACTTTGACACCCTTCATCACTGTCCCTGGAAGTAGGGATCCTTCAATACTTTCGATGAGTGTTTCAAGGCCATTGCTAAAGGTTTGAAAGATACCTTTATTTTCAGCTATGTGATGATTGCTTAAGAAATTCGTGCCTGACTTCTTCATACCAATCAGCAAACTACGATATTGTTGTTCTAAACTATAAAGCTGTGGGAAGGTTGAACTCATACTTAACTGCTCAATATCCCCTGCAAATGTACCCGCTAGTAGGGGCTCTACTAGATTTTCCACAATCTCTGCACCAAATCTTCTTCTAAAAAAAGCGCCTAATGGTTGATCGTCATCCTGTGTAGAACGAGGAATGAAAAAGTCCCCCGCCGCACGAACTTTACCACTAAGTGAGAACAAGCCTGAAGTTATGAATGAAGAGATATGTGGTGTCTCTCCAGATAGGAGATGACTAGGTATTGGATATAACTGACTACCAACAGCAACATAGTTTGGGCCCGCATTACTTGTTAATAGTTTCTGTTCGATCCCGAGATCCTTCGCTAAAGCATTGACATAGTTTTCACGATCAAAAAAAGATTCTGGCCCACGCTCAATAATGAATCCATCTTTTCTTAGAGTTTGAATTTTTCCGCCAAGACGTAATGACGACTCGACAAGTACGATATCTAATGGCAATTCTTTTGCGCTTGCTTCTTTTTGCATATAGAATGCAGCTGTAAGGCCTGTAATGCCACCGCCTATGACAACTACCTTTCGTCTTTTCTGAGTCACCAACATCATCACTTTCTTTTCGCTTAGCTTAATTTTTTATGAATCGCCTCTACCATAGCATCAATAAATAAAGGATGTGTATTTGGCATCGCTGGACGATAGTATTTTGCACCAAGTTCATCACAAACAACTTTACATTCATAATCGTTGTCATACAACACTTCTAAATGCTCAGTTACGAAACCTACTGGTGTATAGACAAATGAACGGAAGCCTTTTTCTTCGAATAGCTCACGTGTTAAGTCTTGAACATCTGGACCAATCCAAGGCTCTGGGGTTTGGCCTGCTGATTGCCAGCCAACCTCTACATTTTTTAAACCAGTCGCAGCTTGAATAAGACGAGCTGTTTCAATTAGTTGATCTTCATATGGATCACCTAAGTTTTTAATTTTTTCAGGCAATGAATGTGCAGATACAATTAGACAAGCTGTCTCACGTTCTTCTTCTGTCATTGCATTGAATGTCTCATTCACTTGTTGTTTCCAGTACTCTATAAATTTTGGCTCGTCATACCAAGATTCCACAGAAGTTATCTTTAAGCGACCTCCTGCAGCCTCTTCAGCACGACCATTATAAGACTTAATTGAGAAAGTAGAAAAATGAGGAGCTAAAACAATAGAAACCGCTTCTTTTATGCCCTCCGCCACCATTTGCTCTACTGCATCTTCTATAAATGGCTGAATATGTTTTAAACCAATAAACAATTTATATTCGACAGCATCCTGTACTTCGTTCAAACGTGTACATAATGCTTCAGCTTGTGCTTGTGTTGCCGCAGCTAATGGGGATAAACCACCGATTGCTTCATAGCGGCTACGTAAATCTTCTAAATGCTCTGCAGAAGGTTTACGTCCATGACGAATATGCGTATAGTAAGGTTCAATATCTTCTTCTTTATAAGGTGTGCCGTATGCCATTACTAATAAGCCTTTAACTTCTTTCATTACCCTTTTCACCTCTAAAATTGTTTTATGTTTTCATACATTATGTGATAAAAAGAAGCTGCCCAATCTGGCTTGTTGGACAGCCCCTTTTCTACATTGAAATTAAAATTTCCTATATAGAAAAGGTCATATTATTTACGCCTGATTGTCTTCCATTAAGAACGAGCTTGAATTTGTTGAGCACTATATTCATGAATAAGCTTTGTAAGACGTTTTAAGACATCTGGGTCAACCTCTGGGAAAACACCATGACCAAGATTAAAGATATGACCTGGCATTTCTAGACCTTGATCAATAATATCTTTCGTTCGTTTTTCAATAACTGACCAATCTGCAAGTAATAGAGATGGATCTAAGTTTCCTTGTACAGGCTTGGTAATACCATTGGCACGTGCGTCTTTAATCGGTAAACGCCAATCTAAGCCCACCACATCAATTGGTAAATCATTCCATTCTTTTACTAAATGGCTAGCACCCACTCCAAATTGAATTAATGGTACATTTTCTTTTTGCAACTCTGCAAAAATACGAGTCATAATCGGTTTAATAAATACTCGGTAATCCTCTACATTTAGGGCTCCAACCCATGAGTCGAATACTTGGATAGCTTTTGCACCAGCTTTAATTTGAGCCGTTACATCTGCAATAATCATGTCAGCAAGTTTATCCATTAAAGCAAACCAAGCTTGAGGTTCTGATACCATAAATGATTTTGTTTTATTATAGTTTCTTGAAGGTCCACCTTCAATCATGTAGCTTGCAAGTGTGAATGGGGCTCCAGCAAAACCGATTAGAGGTACATTTAATTGCTCTTCTGCAAGTAACTTGATTGTCTCTAATACAAATGGTGTATGCTCTTTAGCATTGAATTCACCTAATTTTTCTACATCCGCTACTGAACGAATAGGATTTGAAATAACAGGACCAACACCTGCCTTGATTTTCACATCTATCCCAATTCCAGGGAGAGGTGTGACAATATCTTTATATAAAATAGCAGCATCTACATTGTAATTTTCTACAGGTAGACGAGTGACATACGCACATAGCTCAGGTTGATGTGTAATTTCCTCTAAGGAATACTTTTCTTTAATGGCACGGTATTCTGGCTGAGAACGTCCTGCCTGACGCATATACCAAACTGGTGTATGAGCGATCCTTTCTCCACGTGCAGCACGTAGAAGTGTATCATTAAAAGTTGTCATGAATAGTTCCTTCCCCTCAATAAATTATTACTATAAAAAATCGCATGTTTATTCCTTTATTATTGATATCCGTTTCCAATAGTAAACGCTTCCTCTGTTATTGTATAGTTTTCCTAGTGAAATGTCATAAAATTGTTCTTTCTCGGCATATTCTTTTTGAACGGAGCGTTAGACTTACGCCAGAAAGGGTATAATCACGCTATATTAGTAAGATTCATAAGGAGGATAAATTCATGCATATTTATTTAACTTCTGGTACTGGCGATTTTTTGGAACAGGTAAAAAATAAGTATCCTAATGAACATATGATTTTAATTCATGGCGAAGGTAACTCTGTACTGATACATGAAACAGAAGGAAAAACATTATTTGCGACACCCCGTAAATTTGAAGTGCTAGATTCAGTAAATGATTTAGAGGAACATGGTTTCTTTGTTTTCAATAATATTCCTGTAACAGATGAAGGAAGACCAGTTTTCGAGCATCGCTTTTTAGAACGTTCACGCGCTATTGAAAACGAGCCTGGTTTTGTTGCCTTCCGTTTATTAAGGCCTATCAAGAGTGATACTTACATTGTCATGACTCAGTGGCATGGACCCCATTCATTTGAGGCATGGAAGAGTTCTAAAGCCTATGAAACTGCACATGCTAGAAGAGATGATTCAACTGGGATACGCCAGCAAAACATCTTCTCAGCAGCTTCTTATGTAACAACCTATAGTGCTCTACCGAAAGAAGATTAACAATAAGTTTAAATAATTAAAAGCTCATTTATCCAACAATATCATTGGTAAATGAGCTTTTTAGTATTTTATTCTACTTTGAAACCTTCGACGTTAATTCACTAATCACCATAACAATGATGAAGGCAATATAAAACATTGGTTGTGTCATAGCACATAAGCCCACAACAATAGCTTGTGTAATCATGGCTAAACGCACAATTTGCTTCACGGCTAGTTGACGAGCATGATCTGGTAACGGATAGAGCATGTCCATTCGAAATTCGCCACTGGCTAACAGAGCTTGTTTTAACTGAATAGTTGTCGCAAAGCTGAGTGCACCCGCTACAATCCATGTAACGACAGGAATATCTACAAATGCCGCTATGATTGCTGATATAGCAGTAAGGCGTACCCATAAATAGAAATGGTCATCTGTCCGAATAAAGGTACGAAATACCAGGTACTTTTGAGCATTTCCCTGACCGTATGGTACAAATTTATAGATCCAGTCCATCCAGCTTCGACGCCGAATGCTACCGTGTAAATGAGGTACGTCTGTAAAATAATTTGCAAAACGATAGAAGCTCATCATACGATTCTGTTCAAGCTTGACAAAATGCTCATACGGCACTGGTTCGCCAACTGATTTTTTATTAAAGACCATCATATAAACAACACTAATAACTGTCGCGATTACTGCTAATAACAACTGCGCATGGAGCCCCATATAAACAGCAGCCGCAAAAATGACAGCTCGGATAAGCCTATCTACCCAAACCATCTGCCCTCGTTCACTATAACGATAGCTGAATTCTCCTCGAACACTTAGATATTTCAACACAATAGTAAGTAAAAATATTGTCCATATTTCGATCGTTGTTAATTCAGTCACGGCCTTTAATAATGGGATACTAACAATATAGACAATCGCTACAATCCACACTTGAGACCAAAACGTCCAAGCCAACGCCTTGCTGAAGTACAAAGACATTTTTGATTCTAAAGGTAATAAGTATACTTGATCTGGCTCTCTCAACAATGTAGTCGGACGGCTAAAGGCCAATAAAATCCCTATGATAACAGCTATTAGGACTTCTGCTGGAAAATCTGTTTGAACAACTTTCAGCCATTCGCTATATTGATAGCCCCCTGCTCCTATTAAAAATACAAGTACGATGGCTATATGCCCTGTAAAAATAAATTGCATATATTTTTGTACTTCTCCTATATAATGCATGAAGCGAGAGGACCATACATCACGCAAGTTCTTCATGGTCCCGCTCCTTTGTCATAGCAATATAGAGGTCATCTAATGTCGCATTCGGCATAGCAAATGATTGACGTAAATCAGCCATTGTTCCTTGTGCTCGAACTCTTCCTTCATGCAATAAGATAATGCGATCACAATGCTTTTCAGCTGTCGATAGAATATGTGTAGACATTAATATAGAAGCGCCTTCTCTTTTCTTTTCATCCATTTGGTCTAATAACGATTGAATACCTAGTGGATCCAATCCCACAAAAGGTTCATCAATAATATATAGACTTGGATTCACTAAAAAGGCACACATAATCATAACTTTTTGACGCATTCCCTTCGAAAAATGTGAAGGGAACCAATTTAATCTTTTCTCCATTCGAAACTCTTTTAACAGTACCTCAGAACGAGCATCGAGTGTTGCTTTGTCAATACCGTAAGCCATTGCTGTTAATTCTAAATGCTCTCTTAATGTTAGCTCATCGTACAATACAGGGGTTTCAGGAATATAAGAAAAAGCTGTACGATACTTGTCCGTATCTTCCTTTAATGTTACACCATTTAGACGAATGTCACCTTCCTTTGGCAACATTGTTCCTATAATATGTTTAATCGTTGTACTTTTACCAGCTCCATTTAAGCCAATTAAGCCAACTAGTTCACCTTTTCCAATCGTAAAAGATAGATCTTTAATAACAGGTTTTCTTGTATAACCACCTGTCACATGCTGTACCTCTAATACTGACATATTCTCACTCCTCTTCTTGTATTATATTTTATCAAAAATTAGCAAATGATACAGGTTTGAGTATGATAGAATGTACTTACATATACGTTAAGGGGGAAATTCTTATGAGCGATTGCCTATTTTGCAAAATTATTGATGGTTCCATTCCAAGTACAAAAATTTACGAAGACGATCATGTCTATGCATTCACAGACATTTCACCTGTTGCAAAGGGCCATACACTATTAATTCCAAAATATCACTGCCAAGATCTATTTGAAATGCCAGAGGAAGTGGCGCGTAATTTATATGCTGTAGCGCCAAAAATTGCAAATGCTATTAAAGCAGCATTTCAGCCTATTGGTTTGAATACCATTAATAACAATGGAGCTGCTGCTGGACAAACTGTTTTCCACTACCACTTACATTTTATTCCGCGTTACGATGAAAAAGAAGGGCTAGGCTTAATTTGGCAAACACAAACGTACTCTCCAGAGCAGTTGGCAGAAGTAGCAGAAAGTATTAAAGCCAATCTATAAGCCATTTGTAATATATTAACATCTGAATGTTCAGAATACTGTATTGCAAATTTTTAAAATTTAGCGTACAATCACAAATAAGTTTCGCTAGCGGTCAAGAGGACACGTTAGGAGACAAATAGATTAGCTTAGTCGAGGAGAGATTCAAATGAATACAAAGAATTTAGTATTAATGGCACTATTAGTAGGTGTCGGTGCTGCACTTTATGTGGTTACACCAGGAATGGTGAATGGGATGAAGCCTGATTTTATGTTAACCATGATGTTTATTGGTATTCTATTATTCCCAACAGTGAAAGAAACGTTCCTACTTTCTCTTTCAACAGGGGTGCTTTCAGGTTTATTTACAACATTCCCAGCAGGTCTAGTCCCAAATATTATTGATAAAGCTGTTACTGGTTTTGTATTTTTAGCTGCTTTAATCATTCTCAAAAAACTGGCAGGTCATTTCGCCGTATCTGCTGTCTTAGTTGGCTTGGGAACAATTCTTTCAGGAACTGTCTTCTTAGCAGTAGCGCTTTTTGTGTTTAATGCAAATGTTGGCGCGACGTTTGCGATGCTATTTATTGGCGTTGTCCTTCCAGCTGTCGTATTTAACGTTGTTGCGTTTGCCGTTATTTATCCAATTGTTTCAAAATTAGTGAAGCGCTCTAAATTCAATACAGCTCTTTCTCAAATTTCATAAATAAACACTTTAAATAATTAAAAGAAACTAAACTGTGACGGTCAAATCACTCGTTTAGTTTCTTTTTTCTTTTTGTATTGGTGCATTTCATGGTTTAATAGTAAATAAACATGACTAGAAATGAGGTATCTAATATGAAAGCAAAACCATTTTTACTTGGACTAGCTACAGGAATTATCGGTGGGACAATCGCTGTGCTTTTCTCAACGCCACAATCTGGACAACAGCTACGTGCTTCTGTTAAACAAAATGTTGACCAAACAAAGGGTATGCTCCTTGATGTAAAACAACAAGTAGGAACTGTTAAACAATCTGTTAATACATTAACAAATGAAGTAAAAAATAATATCCCACAAATAATAAATGATTTAAAGCAAACAATTACGACTTTTACTGAAGAAATCGAACCAACGAAAAATAATTTACAACAAGAATTAGATGCTTTACAGAATTCGATAAGCGAAATCGAGAAAAACATTGCACAAATTACAGAAAATAAGAAAAAACCTCAAGAAAAAATTAGCGACTAAAGTCCTTGTAAATGGTTGGGTAATCTATTTTTTTATTAAAAAATATTGCTATAATATCATTTTTTAGCCACTTTCCAATTTTTTAATTTTTCTAACTTTAAACTTTTTTCCTTTACTGCTATAATATTTTTAAAAATGTGAAAGAAAGCAGTAGGTGATGGCTTTGTCAGAGGAATTATATACACAAAAAGAAGCGATGCTTTATAGTCAAAGAATCGCACAGTTATCAAAAGCGCTGTGGAAAGCAGTTGAAAAGGATTGGCAACAATGGATTAAACCTTATGATTTAAATATTAATGAACACCATATTTTATGGATTTCATACCATTTAAAAGGCGCTTCCATTTCTGATGTTGCGAAATTTGGTGTGATGCATGTTTCTACAGCATTTAATTTCTCCAAAAAATTAGAAGAACGTGGCTTTCTTAAGTTTTCCAAACGTGATGACGATAAACGTAATACGTATGTTGAACTTACAGAAGCTGGTACAGAGCTCATTATAGAGATGAATAAAAACTACCATAATACGTATCATTCCGTCCTGGAAGGATCATTAGCATTAAAAGATTTATATGGCCGTTTTCCTGATTTTTTAGATGTAATGGCTGTTATTCGTAATATCTATGGTGAAGATTTCATCGATATTTTCGAACGCTCTTTCCAACATTTCCGTGATTCCTTTGACACACTAGAAGAACGCACACCTGTAAAAGGATAAGACGAAGCTTCAAACTGCACATAATTGTTCCTGCACTTATTTATAAGTTGAACAAAAATGTTATACTACTGTTCATTCAGGAATGAGTCATGTGAAAGGAGGTATTTCAGAAATATTTCTGAAGTACCTCCTTTTTCTTGCATTCTAACATAATTCAATTTACATTAAATAGGACACTTCCTATTTCGGAGTTGATAAAAAACCATGCATTGCTGGAAAATTTTAAATTTAGAACATCATTACGGTACTACGCGTATTATTATAATGGGTGTTATTACTTTTTTATTGGTCTTTTCTGTTTCCTATGTAACGTTTAATTTATTTAATGAAGAGCATTATACAGATCGATTATTCTGGCTCTTTGTGATAGCTGTGCTAACACTTTATCCCATTCACAAATTTTTGCATTTTGTGGCCCTATTTGATTTACGCCAACATTTAAAATTACGTCTACGTAGTCAGTTTTATATAATTCCTGTTTTACACATGCGAATTCGAGAGCCATTATCTAAAAATCGTTACATCTTAGCATTACTTACGCCTTTTATCGTTCTAAATACTATTATTATAGTTGGAACATGGCTTTTACCAGCCTATACCCATTATGGGACATTGCTGTTAGCCTATCACTGTAGTCTATGCTTGATTGATATCCTTTACGTAAAGTATCTCTTGAATTCACCTAAAAATTCACAAATAGAAGAAACACCTAAAGGCTATGAAATTTTAGTTCCACCGACCGTTCACTAAATTGCTTGTACTTGTTTTTTATTGACGTTCTTTGTTATGCTATTACTATTGAAAGAGGGGAGGAATAGACTTGCTATTAATGATTGTAGTTCTATTCTCGGTATTCTATTTATTTCAAATTAACCGCATGACATATGCTCTATGCATGCGACGTGAAATTCCCGAAGAAAACCAACCAAAAATATTCCGAACTATAAATATACTTATTACTATCCTACTTGTCTCATTCTACATTGAAATTTTATATGCAGTTTAACAGAAAAATCCATTACGCCTCGGCGAAATGGAATCTAATTTTTTGGGGCTTTTTTGAAAAGGCCCTTTTAAAAACCAGTTGCACCATCCGCGCCCGTCCGCACGCTCGAAGATAAGTCGAGCCCCCCATGCAACAACTTTTACTAACCAAATAAATTGTTTAGAACCTAAGGCATGCGGCGCGAATGTCTAACATTGTTAAGAAAAGCTAAGAGTTGATGCTCTTAGCTTTTCGCTGTTTTATTAATTAGTATAGGAACGCTGCACCAACGATAATTAATAAAATAAATAACACAACTAATAAAGCAAAGCCTGAGCCGTAGCCACCGCCACCGTATCCTCCGTTGCCCATAACTTCACCCCCTTTCTTTTCTATATCCTATGCGCTTCAAAATTTGAAATATAGGCAATACTCAAGGGGGAACCATTTTGTTTTTAAAACGTTTATGTTATAGTAAAAAATGGACGAAACCATGTTAGGAGAGAATATCCACTATGAAAAAGACAGTTTTATCTTTAACTTTAGCTGCGTCTGTATTAGCGCTTGGTGCTTGTAGCGGCGGAGATAGCAAAGCAATCGTTACTTCTAAAGTGGGCGATATTTCAGTAGCTGATTTTAATGAAAAGGCAAAAGCTTTAACAGGCTCATATGTAATACAGCAAATGCTAACTGAAAAAGTACTAGCTGATAAATATGAGGTAACAGATAAAGAAGTAAAAGAAGCATATGACACAACAGCTGCACAATTTGGCGATAACTTTGTACAAGCCCTCACAGAAAGCGGCTTAACAGAAGAAGGTTTTAAAGATTCTTTACGTGTTCAACTTCTTCAAGAAAAAGCTATAAAGGATTCATTTGATACAAAAAAATACTATGAGCAAATGAAAACTGAACTAAAAGGTCGTCATATTTTAGTTGCAGATGAAGCAACTGCAAAAGAAGTGATTGAAAAAATTAAAGGTGGCGCTAAGTTTGAAGATGTAGCCAAAGAATATTCAATAGATACAGGTTCTGCTGAAAAAGGGGGCGAGCTTGGATGGTTCTCTGTTGGTGCAATGGTTGATGAATTTAATGATGCTGCTTATGCTCTTGAATTAAATACATTAAGTGAACCAGTAAAATCAAGCTTTGGCTATCATGTCATTGAAATCACAGAAAAACGTAATGTAGAAGGTATTGGCTCATTCAAAGAGGAAGAAGCAAAAATTACTGAAACGATGTTCGGAAAATTAAAACAAACAGGTACTGATCAAATCGTTGCAAAGGATATTGTTGCAAAATTAGCAAAAGATATGGATATTAAAACATCAGATAAAGATTTAAAAGAATCTCTAAAATTCTTCACAACAACAAGTGAAGAACAAGCAAAGGCAGCTGAAGAAGCAGCTAAAAAAGCAGAAGAACAAGCTGCTAAAGAAGAAGATTCTGAAGGTAAAAAAGAAGATTCTGACAAAGAATCTAAATAATAATTTTGTTGTTGATATTTACATCTAATGTAACAAACCCCTTTATTAAAGGGACATTGGCTATACACAACTAAAGTAATAACCATAAAGCTTATAGCAGTAGATATTTATGTTAGAAATTAGGGCTATTGAGAAATTTATACTTTCTCGGTAGCCTTTTCATTAATTATATACTAAAATTTTCATATGATTAGTATTATTATACTACAAATCCTTATTTTAAATTGTTTGCTTTTTGAATCACATCATCCCATTACTATTAGAAGTAACCTTATTTAGTTACCTAATATTAAATATTTCCTTTAATAAATTTTGTACAGACATTTGATCTTTTGCCTACTGTTATTCAATTCGGACTTATTTTCATCTTGACTAAGGCATTTCAATAGAAAATTTTTGTAGTAGTTCATTTATCGATTAAAGTTGTTGTTGGTTAATATATACTTTTCCATGTCAGAAACTAGATGTAACAGAATCAATATCCCATTTTTAGTAAAAAAACTTTGTATTCTTTATTGACTTTAAATATTTTTTGAAACGTTTTACAACAGTTCATAGTAAATATTTTTCTTTATATAGAAGTGATTAATATTAACGGGACTTCTCCCTCTATATAAAGCCTTATCCAACCAGTTGTCGTTACTGAACTGGCAACTGGTTGTTTAGTTTCGTTGTGTAGTCGGATTTAGTTCTAAAAATTTTATATAGTCTTTACAGTTTGTTCTATAATGATCTTCGTTGTAGAAAGTTTCTGATGGTAATTCAGAATGAATCGATTCAATAGGGCTTTATCAGTAGGTGTACCTTTACGGGACATGCTCATGATAATGCCTTTACCTCTTACGGCTTGTTGGTAACGACAAGTTGTGTATACCACTCCTTGGACACTATGCAACGTACAACCTTCAGGTAAATGATTTAGTTGGGATAATATATGCAACACGAAATCCGTATCTTGGCGCTCACCAATTAAATAAGCGATAATGTCGTCATTATATAATCTTGAACACTTGAAAGATATAACTGTTTCTGACCAAAAGGCAAGTAAATAATATCTGTAACGAGCTTTTGTAAAGGTGCGGTTGCCACTAAATCACGATTAATTAAATTAGAGATTATATAGCAGGGTTGTACAGTTTGTTTACGTTTTTTTACTTTCACACGAAATTACCAACCATATTTTTGTATGATGCGTTGTACAGTCTTACAATTTACGTATATTTCTTGGCGTAAGAATGCCGTAATTTTTCGACAACGGAGATCACCAATACGTCGCTCCATGACATGACGAGATTTTCCCTCCATAACGCCCTTTATGGAATGTATATTGTTTATTTTACCAACAGGTTGTTCAAATCGATTTGTTTCTCTATTTTTATACCAATTCATCCATGTTTCCTCCTGTGTTCGATGCCTTATATTTAATTCATTTAATACCTGTCTCATAACTCACTATTGTACACATAGAAAAGCACCTCCTAATCGAAGTTTAGGTTTCTAAACCTTAATTCAATCGAAGATGCTTTTTTTATTTTCTATATTGTTGAGGTCAGTCCAATAATTTTTCTCTTATAAATAACAGGATAAAATACTCATCGTAATGCAGTAAATTACTTTCGACGCAAAAATACACATAACAATTCAGTATTTAAATTTCAATAAATAACTAAATAATACATTATAGTAGAAAAAAACCTTTATTTAACATTATTGGTATGTTACTATATATTTAACTCGAGGCAAGTATACATACTATAGCGCTATAAATAATTATAAAATCGGAGGAATGTTTTTATTATGAAAATATCTAAAATATTTACAGGTTTAATGTTTTGTGGAGTGCTGCTTTTCCCAGGAGCAGCAAGTTCTTCTGCACAAGAAATAAATGTTTCTTCTTCTCAAAAAACTTTTGAAAATTTATCAGTAGAAAAACCAGAACTATTATCTTCTAGCATATCGACAAAAGCATTAAATTCTATTAATGTAGGTCGTTACTTTGAATTTTATTATGGGCCAACTTACAAGTACACTTTCTCTCTTGGTACACCACCTTTCGTAGAGCCTATTTATTCAGGTACTCTACTTTATAATTCGTCGAAAAGCTCTCATGGATTATATTGGTATGAAGGTACTGTTTATTTACAATAATAGCTAATTCTTTAAGAGGTATTCGTTTCAAAAAAACACTAAATTTTATTGATGGTTGAGATGAAGCCTATAAAAAAGAAGTTGCAATACTATACGTCAATTAGATGACTTCAGATGCTATTGAAGTCATCTCTTTTTAATGTCTATCACTTGCACGTATAATTGAAGTGATCCATATATGTTCTAAAAAAAAATTCTATAATCCTCTTAGGTTAGTCTGTCTAAACCTCCTTTTAAAAGGCTAAAAAATTCAATTGACACATTATCTAAACATTTTAATTCCCTGATTAGTTCGTTACATTGAATGGCTTAAACACTACAAAAATTAGAATAATATTATTCACCTAGAAGGAATGATTCTTAACTCAGTTTAAAAATCTTAAAATTAACTCTATTTAATTGAATATAAAAACTGCACCTTCAATTGTTAGATTATGACTATCAATTGAAGTGCAGCTCGAATAATTATTTTTCAATACTCTTTTTTCTTTCCTAAAGGTTAGGCTTATAGAATGAACGATTATCAAGTGGGAAGAGTCTCTCTGTAAATTCGCCCGGTGTCGTTTTACCTAATGCCCTTGTTAACATATTCATCTTTGCATCAATGTTATCGATATAATGCAAAATTTCTGCTTCCTGAATCATAGGTTTTTTCGGGCTACCCCACTCTTCTTTCCCATGGTGAGACAATACCATATGCTGTAACAGCATGACTTCCTCACCTTCAATTTCAAGCTCACTAGCAATCTTAGCAATTTCATTTACCATAATTGTAATATGGCCTAATAAATTTCCCTCCACTGTATACATTGTGGCAACTGGGCCTGATAACTCTACAACCTTGCCTACATCATGTAAAATAATCCCAGCATATAATAAGTCACGATTTAATGTTGGATATAGATCAGCAATGGCTTTACCTAGTTTGAGCATGGAGACCATATGATCTAATAAACCTGACGCATAGTCATGATGATTTTTAGTCGCTGCTGGAAAAACTAAAATAGCCTCTTGATGTTTTTTAATTGCTGCTCTTGTAATTCGTGAGATATTAGGGTTTTTAATGTCAAAGAAAAATTGCGTTAATTCTTCATATAGTTGTTCTTTTGGTGTTGCAGAGGAAGGCACTAAATCATGAATAGCAATTCCTTCCTCTGGCTTAGCAACACGGATAGATTTAATACGCAATTGATTCTTTCCTCTATAGTCATGAATCTCTCCACCAACACGTACAATGGCTTCCGCATGGTACGTCTTTTCATGATCCTCATTCGTGTCCCATAGCTTTGCCTCTATATCCCCACTCTTATCTTGTAATATTAGCGACATAAATGGCTTTCCAACGGTTGTAACCCCTTTTGTCGCTTGTTTTATTAATAAAAATTGATCAACTACTTCTCCAACTTGGAGCGTCGTAATCCCTTTCATGTTGACGCCACTCCCCTTTCGTTTGCTAATGCTCCTATATCGACAATCTGCTCTTTCTTCCAATAGTTGAGCATTGTGTCATGGCAAGTAAAATACAAAATTTGACGCTCATATCCTACTTCTTTCATTAATTGTACCATTTTGTCTGTGCGGTTTCGATCAAAATGGACAAAAGGATCGTCCATAATCATTGGAAATGGAGCAGCACTCACTAGGGTTTTTGCTAGAGCCATTCGCAATGCAATATAAGCTTGCTCTTTGGTAGCCTGTGACAACTCCACCATTTGATAACGTATTCCTGCAGCATCCTGTGCTACAAAGTAACCATCCTCATGAATCGAAAGTTTGTCATAGTTTCCTCCTGTTAGTAAACGGAATACAGCATTTACCTCTTGAAGGACATGAGGTAATTTTTCTTCACGAAGACGGAATAGGGTTTCATGAATAGCTGTCGCCACCGCTTTTTTAGTTGCCCACTGCTCAATTAACTGATGCAATTCTGTTTTCTCCTGCTCAAACTGTTGAAGTAATTGACCATACTTTTCATCATTTAATAGCTGCTCTTTTTCCATTAGCAAAGCAGCACGTTGTTCCAGACACTGATCAATTTCTAGTTGCAATGATTGCTGCTCTTGTTCTAAAGCAAATATGCGCTCGTTAACAGAGTCCTCCATCAGATTTTCCTTCTGTTCAAGAGCGAGTGAAGATAATTGAGCCTGAACGGTTTGCAATTCTCCCTCAATTTTTTTTCTCTGTTCAAATTGCTCATGCATTTCATAATATGCCTGTTCATTTTGGATCTTTGCTTCTTTGAATAGATCGTACATTTCAGCAGTATAACGATCCATTCTTGATTGTCCACCTTCTATTTTTATTTGGACGCTTGCTAGCTGATCTTTTGCATGCTGAGCTTGCTGCTGTTGCTGTTGTGCTTCAAGGTAGGCTGTTCGTAAATGCATATAAATTTCATGTTCATCATAGGCTCCATCTAAAACCCGCTGAAGCTGCTCATAAATGCTGTTTTTTTCTACCTGCGTTTCTTGCAACAGACTTGAGGTACTGTTTCTTTTAGCTGCTAATTCTTGTACACCACGAATACGCATAAATAATTCGGGCATTAGCGATCTGGCTATCGTTCCTTGTAAGCGATAACGCTTTAAAAAATGCTGGAGTGTTTGAGTGGCTTCTTCACTCTCCACCTCCGTTAGTTGAATTTTATATTCAAGAGAAGTATATTTCTGCTCCTTTTCTTTCTGCTGTTCATTGATGTGTAACAAGCGATCTTCATATCTTTGCTTCTTAATAAGAACTGCTTGTACTGTTAATTCCTCTTGCTCTAACTCCCGTAGGAGGATGCTGTGCTCTTTATTAGTAGGTTCATCTGCTTGCTTAACATATCGAATAAACAAAAAGGATAGCAATGATAAAACTGCTCCAATTAGGATTACAATTATGTTTTTTTCAAATACACCATAAGCAAACGACATGAAGCCAATCAGTAGTACAAGCCAGATAAAGTCATGAGGTTTCTTCTGCTTACTTCGTTGCGATTTGGCAACACGTAATTGCTCAAGCCTCCGCTTTTGTTGAGGCCATTGTGCTAAAATATGTTCTTCCTCACTTGTTAATGACTCATGCATTAGCTGTTGCTTCTGTTTGGCTATTGCATCTAATTCTAGGTGTACTTGCTCTAGTGAACGTAGATGAAATTTTAGCTCTTCCTCCGCCTCCTCTAATTTACTTAATTGAAGCTGAAATTGTTGCTCCTGTTGGAGTGATACTGTTTCGTTCAAAAGATTTTCTTGTGCTTCTTTCTCTGTTACACCTAGTAAACGAAACTGTGCTTCAATTTCTTGTTCGAGCAAAAATAGATCATCCTGTAAATTTTGCTCTTTCACCATTAGCTGATGCCACGTTGCCTCTCTTTGCATAAGGTAAGCCATTTCATTGACCTTTTGCTCATCCACTGTTGCAAGTATTTTCTCCTGTAATGTTTGATGCTGCTCCTTTAATTGCATCAATTGTTGACTTTCATGTAACAGACGATCCTTTGCTTGCTCATACCGTCTGATACCCTCTGATGGAAACTGAACATGTTGAAAATTGGTCATTGTCTGTTGCAATGTCTGTTGCTGCTTGAGAAGAGGAAGTGCTTGTTTTTGAATAGTTAATTGCTGCCATTGTTGCTGTTGCCGTTTCTGCTTACCAAATAGCTGTTCTAGCTTTTGCTCAAGTAATTGTAATTGCTGTAATTTATCCTCAAAGGTTTGAATCTTCCCCTGCTCCAGTTTAATTGTCCGCTCAAGCTGCTTTAGTTGTTCAATCTTTTGATTAATCAATGGCACTTTACCTGTTTTTTTAAACAGCTCACTAGCCTCTTTATCCATTTTCTTTTCAAGAGTGGATAAATACTGAATACCTGTTGTACCTGAGGCAAGTAGCAAATGGGTTAGCTCCTCTTCAGACATTTTTTCAATACCTTGTAGTTCATGCAGTGAAAAAGAAAAAATGGCTTCAAAGGATGCCCTAGAATAACCATATAAAAGCTTTACTAACAACTCCTCATGCCCCGTTGTTCCATCCTCTAGGTAGACAGTAACATCACCAGCAGCCTTTCCTTTCACACGTTCAACTGTACATTGACCATAAATAGGGTGTAAAAGTGTCAGCTGACCTCCATATTTCGTTGAAATTTTCGGCTCATATTTGCGCTGTATCTGCTGCCTTGTTGGGAAACCAAAAAGCATTTGTAGTATAAACTGCTGTATCGTCGTTTTTCCTGCTTCATTTAATCCATAAAAAATAGTGACACCATCATTTAACGAAATGGAGATATTTTCATGCTTACCAAAGCCATAAATTTGGATTTTCTGTATTGTCAGCATGTAATCACGCCCTTTGAATTTCTTCTGCTAATAATGTCTGTGCACGATTGGTTAAGTTCTCAATTTCCTTTTCACTAAGTGGCTCTATTAGCCTCGCGCCACCAGCATATTGGTACAAATCTTTTAGAATATCCTTCCATTCATCGCTGTCCCATTGCTCCATCAAGCTCACAACGGATTGAGTTGTTGCTGTATGCTCTAAAAATCTCGATGCCTTTTGCAACACCATTTTTTGTACCCAACACATTGGCTCAATACCTTCCTCAGCCTCTCGAATAGTCTCTAACCATGCATCTACTGTTGCATGCTCAAATAAAGCTTCCGTTTGTTCGTCAATATGTTGCAAATGAAGCTCTACTACCGCTGCGCCATACTTCTTCCTATTGGCTGTAATCGCTTCTGCACATCTCTTCAATAATTCATTGGCGTGTACCACATTCGTACAATCCACCTCTATGGTGCTATAGACGACAGCAGAAGTAGAGATAAATTCAAGCTTAGTCGATGTTTTGGATAACGTCACATCATAAAAGCCTTTCATTCCTTGTTCTTTACGATGTCGACTTTGAATATTGCCTGGATAAACAATTGGAGGGTTTTGATGTAAAAGCTGTCGTTTATGAATATGGCCAAGCGCCCAATAATGATAGTTCTTTTCAAGTAACTGTTGCTTTGTAAAAGGGGCATACACATCATGTGTCGTATTGCCTGCCTCACTGCCATGAAGCATACCAATATGAATGGCATGCTGATCATGTGCAGTTGGATAGCTTTCAATAACGGATGCCTTTAAATGACGTTCAGGATAACTAAAACCATATATATTCACTTGTTGACCCCGTATTTTTAATTGAACTACACTCGTTTCAGCTGGTAATTCATAGACATTACTTGGTAAAGCAAAACGTGTCCATGTGCCATTTAAATGATCATGATTTCCGTAGCTTACAATGACAGGGATATTGTGTTGAAAAAGCTTCTCCATTGCATCTTGAAATCTACGTTGTGCTTGCAAGCTACGATTTTCACCATCATAAATATCCCCAACAATAAGTAAAAAATCAGGTTTTTCCTGAATCGCTTTAAGGATAATTTTATCAAACGCTTCAAAAGTGCTTGACCGTATTTTCTTTAAAATGGGTTCGGGTAGACCAAATAAGCCCTTAAATGGACTATCTAAATGTAAATCTGCCATATGGAAAAAACGAATTGCTGACATCCAATCACCTCAAATAGTAGATAATTCTCTCTTTAGTGCAAACCAAAGTAATAATATGTTGATTAATCGAAATCGAATATTTGTTCTATTTTATCATAACTCATGTTTGATGAAAAATGCTATTACGGAAAAAAACAACATTGCCTTACTTTTTCCACAATTTTCGTAATTTATCAAAAAATTCACTAGTTTTACCGTGAAGTTTATAAATCTTCTATGTATAATAGAAATATATTCAAGTAAAAAGGGTGGGGTCTTTATGGAGAATTATCGTTTTACAGCTTTTGAAAAAACAGGGGAAACATTGTTTGATGAAACTTGGACTTTTGAAAATGATGAGGCTGCTAAACTAAATGGACAACAACAAGTTGAGGAAAAAGGTGTTGCCGATAAAACTCATCGTCTTGTAAACGCTTCTGGTAAATTAATTTTATTCCATGTTTAGTGGCTAATAAAAGGCACGTAGTCAATGGTTTGCTACGCGCCTTTTATTATTTTTATTTGCCTACAAAGACAGGCGTTCTTTTCTCTACAAATGCATGAATGCCCTCGACATGATCTGTTGTTTTACGCATTGCAGACTGGCCCTCAGCCTCTAATGCTAAGATATTTTCTAGCTGTGGCATATTTTGTGCATGTAGAATTTTTTTCGTTGTAATCATGGAAGAAATCGGGGATGCAAGCATTTTCCCCACCAGCTGATCTGCCATTGCAAATACAGTGCCCTCTGGTGCAATATAATCAATTAACCCTGCATCTAATGCTTCTTTTGCTGTTAATACCTTACCCTCCCATATCATTTGTTTCGCTCTAACAGTACCTACACGCTCCTTCATGAAGAAATGACCGCCACCATCTGGAATCAGTCCAATTCCAATGAAATTCATAGCAAGTTTACTATTTTCACAGGCTACAATAATATCTGCCCCTAGTGTTAGACTAAATCCTAAACCTGCTGATGCACCATGAACCGCTGCAATCACAATCATTGGTAGCTGATAATATGCCTTCACGATACGTGTCAGATAAACCATTGCCTCATCAATATTCAGTGGTTTGCTTTCATCTAGCATTGCTTTTATATCACCACCCGCAGAAAAGACCTTTCCTTCTCCACGAATAACAAGCACCTGAATATCTTTTTCCTGCTGTAGAGCCTCAAAGCATTCTGCAAGTTCACGCATCATGACATCATCCATTGCATTCATCGCCTGTGGACGATTCAATGTTAAGGTTGCTCGACGCTCTAATTTTTCTAATGTAATCGTTGAAAATTCCATCTCTATTACCCCCAAATATGAATAGTCATTCACTATGTATAATTCGTGTTTTTTTAGAAAACTCCTTCTCTCTAAGCAAAATTGCTCCTGTTATGCTATATTAAAGGACGAATATCGAGATAAAGGTGGTAATGTATTTTGACACAAAAAGACTATCGTGTATTACTTTATTATAAATATATTACGATTGAAGATCCTGAAGCGTTCGCAGAAGAACATTTAGCATTGTGTAAAGAGATAGGGCTTCTTGGTCGTATTTTAGTAGGTTACGAAGGTATTAACGGAACTGTATCAGGTACCATTGAGCAAACAGATGATTACATGAACCATATGAAGGCAGATGCTCGTTTTAGTGATATTATGTGGAAAATTGATGAGGTTGAAGGGCATACCTTTAGAAAAATGCATGTACGTCCTCGTCGAGAAATTGTTCACCTCGGTTTAGAACAGGATATCAATCCGTTAGAAATCACAGGTGATTATTTAACACCTAAAGAATTTATGGAACAGATGCAAGATGACAACACAGTAATCATCGATGCCCGTAATGACTATGAATATGATCTGGGTCATTTCCGAGGTGCTGTTCGACCAGATATCGAAAACTTCCGTGACCTACCTGCTTGGATGGAGGCACATAAAGAAGAGTTTGCCGATAAAAAAATCTTAACTTATTGTACAGGTGGTATCCGCTGCGAAAAATTCTCTGGTTGGCTAAAACGCGAGGGCTATGGTCAAAGCGTAGGTCAATTACACGGCGGTATTGCTACATATGCGAAAGATCCTGAGGTAAAAGGTCAATTATGGAATGGTCAAATGTTTGTTTTTGACCGCCGTCGAAGTGTACCGATTAATCAGGTGGAACATGTCATTGTTGGGAAGGATTATTTCACTGGGGAGCCTTCTGAACGATACACAAACTGTGCAAACCCAGCGTGTCATAAACTAATGCTTTGTGAAGAAAAACATGAGGCATTTTACATGCGAAGCTGTTCAGATGATTGTCGCCGCGCAGAACGCAACTTTTTCGTGGAGGAAAACGGTTGGACAAAGGAACAAGTTGAAGAACAAATTGCTAAGATTGCAGAGGTCCAAAAATCAAATTGTTAATCCCTTTCATAATTTAATCAAGGTAAGCATCGCTATGAGATTTCCGCTCAAAACCTCAGCATAGTAATCTTCAGCATTATCAATCCATTTAAAAAGAGCATCGTTCATCAAGACGATGCTCTTCATTATGCACTTTATCCTTGTCCTAAATAACGTCCTACCTGACGTCCACTAAATAAACAGCCACCAACAAATGTCCCTTCTAAAGCACGGTAGCCATGGACACCACCGCCACCAAAACCACTTACTTCACCAGCTGCATATAACCCAGGAATCGGCTGACCGTCCATGCCCAAAACAGCACCATTTAAATTTGTTTGCAAGCCACCTAAAGTTTTCCTTGTTAGAATGTTTAAGCGAACAGCAATTAAAGGCCAATTTTTGGTATCTAAAATTTTATGTGGCTTGGCAACACGCACCCATTTATCGCCAATATAATTTCTTGCTCCATGAATAGCGTTTACTTGCAAATCCTTCGTAAACTTATTGTCCATTTCCCGATCTCTGGCCAAGATTTGCTCTTTAATCTTCATGAAATCAAGTAGCTCATTCCCAGCAAGTTTATTCATTCCATCTACAAGTTCCTTTAGATCATGTGCAATTACAAAATCCTCTCCGTGATTTTTAAAAGCTTGGATAGGAGCAGGTGGGCCTGGTAAAATACGTTTTAAAACATCGCCAATGCTTTTGTTTGTTAAATCTGGGTTTTGCTCTGAGCCAGATAAAGCAAATTCTTTCTCAATAATTTTCTCCGTTAAAATAAACCAGGAATAGTCATAACCTGTTTTTTGAATCGCCTCTAACGTACTGAGTGTATCAAACCCTGGAAAGTTGGGTGCATGAAAACGATTCCCCTCTGCGTCAAACCACAGGGAGGAGGGCCCAGGCAATATCCGAATTCCATGGTTGGGCCATATCGGATCCCAATTTCTTAAACCCTCTGTGTAATGCCACATGCGATCACGGTTTACAATGCGTCCCCCGGCATGTTCCGTGATCTCTAGCATTCTTCCGTCAACGTAAGCTGGTACACCACATACCATATTTTTTGGAGGTGTCCCTAATCGAGCAGGCCAATTTTTTCTCACTAAATCAAAATTTGCCCCAATACCACCACTTGCTACAATCACAGCTTTCGCTTGGTAGGAAAATTCACCGATTCCTAATCTCGAACTTTTTTCACCTCGATTAATAAAGGTTTCAGCTAGCACCGTTCCGCTAATTCCTGTAATCTCCCCTTCTTGCTGCACAAATTCATCCACACGATGTCTTGGCTTGAAGTCTATAAACCCTTCTTTCATAGCCTGTTTTACTTTATCTACAAATGGCTTTACAATGCCAGGGCCTGTACCCCAGACAATGTGAAATCTAGGTACTGAATTGCCATGCCCTCCTGCCAACGAGCCTCCCCGCTCTGCCCATCCAACAACAGGGAAAAACTTTATACCTTTTGACTTTAACCAGTCGTATTTTTCACCTGCAGCAAAATCAACATATGCTCTTGCCCATTTATACGCCCAGGAATCCTCATCTTCTAAGCGATCAAAGCCTGCAGTTCCTTGCCAATCCTGCCATGCAAGCTCCTTACTATCTTTAATTCCAAGCCTTCGTTGCTCTGGAGAATTTACTAAAAATATTCCACCAAAAGACCAATATGCCTGTCCTCCGATTGAATTTTCAGGCTCTTGATCTACTAAAAGAACTTTTTTCTTTGCATCGATTAATTCACAAGCTGCGACTAATCCTGCAAGACCAGCACCAACTATTGCAACATCGTACTTCATTCTTACACCCCCAAATCAATCATCCTTAACTAACATTCTTCTCTCACAGTCTGTTTACCTTCTACTTTTTATATTTTTGTCTAAATTGTGACAAACAAAAACGTTCGCTTTCTTAGAACAAATCCATGGATAAACCCTCTATTTTATTCCATTTAATTCCCATATAATTTTTCATGCTAAAACTACACAGAAACTTGATACTATCGGACTTTGCAAATATCGTTAGCGCTTTCATTGTACTTCCCAAAAAGACGAACAATAATTAAAAATTATATACAAAATATTCGTTTTTAGTTATTTTTCAGACTTTTGAAGTCAGTATTTTTAAAGTTTTTAAGAAATATCGTTGACAAAGGTGAACAATAGGGATTATGATGTTAACAAATTTAATCACAAAAAATATAACGACGGAGACACACTAGTCGCAAGAAAATCCAAAGAGAGCTGATGGTTGGTGCAAATCAGTGATTTCTACGATAATAGTTCCACTCCTGAATAGATAGGCTGAACAACTTAAAAGTAAGCTTATCCGTCTCATGCACGTTACGCATATAGCTAAGACTGCCAGAATAAATTTTCCAGCAGTGATTAAGGGTGGTACCGCGAACCAAAGTTTATACAGCCTTTCGCCCCTTACAACACACTAATTGTGTTTGTAAGGCGTGGAAGGCTTTTTATATTGTTTTCGATTTAGAAAGGAGATTGTTTGTATGCTGTAAGATGTTCGAATTTTACAAATTTCAGACTGTCGTAGATAAAGCCATAACCAATTATGATAAAAAAGGAGCTAATTATAATGACTACTGCAACAAAAACAAGAACTATTAACGTATTTATCGCTGATCCACTAAGTGAGGATGGTATTTTCCCATTACGTCAGGAACAAGATTTAGATTTAAACATTATTGTAGACACAGGACTAGCACCAGAAGAATTAATCGCTAAAATTGCAGATGTAGATGTATTACTTGTTCGTTCTCAAACAACGGTAACACGTGAAGTAATTGAAGCAGCTAAAAGCTTAAAATTAATTGGTCGTGCGGGCGTTGGTGTCGATAATATTGACCTTGCTGCTGCTACAGAACACGGCATTATCGTGGTAAACGCACCAGATGGTAATACAAACTCAGCTGCTGAACATACAATTGCGATGATGACTTCACTTGCCCGTCATATTCCACAAGCTTTTAATACATTAAAAAATGGCAAATGGGATCGCAAATCTTATGTTGGCGTGGAGCTAAAAAATAAAACTTTAGGTGTTGTAGGTTTTGGTCGAATCGGTGTTGAAGTAGCTTATCGTGCAAAAGGTCAACGTATGAATGTTATGGCATACGACCCATTCCTAACAGATGAACGTGCTAAAGAATTAGGTGTAACAAAAGCAACAGTTGAAGAAATTTGTGTAGCTGCTGATTTCATTACAGTTCATACACCACTTCTACCTGAAACTCGCAACCTTATTAATAAAGATAAATTTGCGATGATGAAAGATGGCGTACGTATTATTAACTGTGCACGTGGCGGTATCATCAATGAAGACGATTTATACGATGCAATCGTAGCAGGAAAAGTGGCTGGAGCTGCTCTTGACGTATTTGTTTCTGAACCAGCAACAGATCATAAGCTACTGACTTTACCACAAGTTATCGCAACGCCTCACTTAGGAGCATCTACAATCGAGGCACAAGAATCTGTAGCGGTTGACGTATCAAATGACATCATTAAATTTTACAAAACAGGTACTGTAACAAATCCAGTAAACATGCCATCAATACCTAAAGAGCTTCTTGCACAAGTTGAGCCTTTCTTTGAATTAGCTGAAAAACTTGGTTCATTCCTATCACAAGTGACAACTGAGCCAGTCAAAGAAATCAACCTATCTTATGCAGGTGAAGTAGCAAACTATGATGTTCGTCCATTAACTTCAAATGCGTTAAAAGGTTTACTGTCTAAAAATCACGGTAATCATGTCAATGATGTGAATGCTCGTTACTTATCTGAACGTATTGGTATGAAAATTAATGAGCACAAAACAACAACAGCAAAAGGCTTTACAAGCTTAATTACTATTGAAATTACTACTGCTAACGAAACACATACTGTAGCGGGTACACTATTAAACGGTTTAGGTGCACGAATTGTAAAAGTAGAGGACTATGTTGTAGACGTCATTCCACAAGGCCACCTTCTTTACATTAAAAATACTGACAAACCAGGTGCAATTGGTCGTGTAGCAACAAAGCTTGCAGAAAAAGAAATTAATATCGCGACAATGCAGGTAGGTCGTGCACAGGTTGGTGGTACAGCGGTTATGATGTTAACGGTTGATAATGTTGTAACAGAAGAAGATTTAGTTTTTGTGGCACAGCTTGAAAACATTGATGAGGTAAAAGCCATTAACCTATAATTAATAACAGCAAGAAGCAGGGGGTCTCTACTCTCTGCTTTTTATTTTGGGAAAATGATACTTTTCTGTGGGTTCTTCGTCTTTAAAGAAAAGGAGGTGCACAGCTTGAACATAGAAGAAATATTTTACTTACATAATCACACCATTTTTAAATACTTATATTACTTACTAAATGACGAAAAATTAGCGGAGGATTATACACAGGAAACCTTTGTCCGTTATTTGAAACATCATCAAACAATAAAAGAAGGGGCTGATCTTGCTTGGTTACGGTGCACTGCGCGTAACCTTGCCTATGATCATTATCGTCGAAAAAGGATCATTCAGTTTGTTCCTTTTTTACAACAGCATGAAGAACAAGTATCACCTTCTCCTCATCAATGGCTGATGCAACGAGAAGATGCCAAAATACTGTATCTTGCCATTCGAAAACTAAAAATTACCTATCGTGATGTGATTATTCTGCGCAAAATAGAGGGACTATCCATTGAGGAAACCTCCAATATTCTTGGCTGGAATGAGGGGAAAGTAAAAAACACATTAAAACGAGCACTCGTCGCATTAAAAAAACAGCTAGGAGGTGAGATGGATGAAGAATGATAAGAAGACATGGCAACACTTAGATGATTTAACGTTATCTGATCAGCAGGAAAAAATAATATTACGCAATATGACAGAGCCTTCAGTAATTAATAATCAACTATCAAAAAATAAATGGAAAATCCCTTCTGTAACATTGCTTTTTATAGTAGTTCTTTCTTTTTTAGTTTTATCTTTTGTTCAACGTCCTAGTGATTCTCCTACGACAATGGATTCCTCCAAAGCCATCCAACGAGTCTACTTAAAGGAGAATCTGAACAAGGAAACCTTTATAGCAAAGGATTCTTGCCTTTATGTTCCTCAGCAATGCTATGCTCATTCAAAGGCTATTACACAGCTACAACAAAATTGGGACAACGCTTCTCCTATAACAATATCCGCTAGTCAATGGAAAAGTGGTACTAGCTATGATATTTTGATTCTCTATAATGACCATACACAAGAGAAATGGAAGGTACTCAATAACAAGATTTTCTTCAATGTTGAAACCCAGCAAGCCTTTCTGATTGAAGAATCAATTGACTCTTTACGCTATTTTTATGATGAGAAACGGTCGAAGAAACTGATTTTAGGGAACATTTTCATCTTACTTATGCATTTCATCCTATGGATTGCTAAAAAAAGAATGCCTTATACAGAACGTCGCTTTTTCGCTGCGACAGTTGAGCATGCCATTGCCAATGCCATCATGCTCGTATTGTTTGGAGGTATTTCATTTGGTATCTATCTTGTACAGCATACTATTCATGCAACAATTATTTATGGCCTTTTTTCACTCTACTCCTTTATGCAAATCTATTATCGTAAAAAGGCTGGCGAACCTCAGGGTTACTTAATTGCTAGCGCTCTTGTTCAGCTTTGTATAGCGGTAGCTTTTACATGTTTATACCTTGGACTGAATGTCTATTTTTAATAAAAAAATGTACTGTCTCCATGAAGGATCAGTACATTTTTTTACTATAGCTTACTTACAAGCTCCAACAACGCTGTCAAAGAGTCCACCTCATAGGTAGGTGTCACAGCCCCGTTGGCGATATTGCTTTCACGATTAATCCATACATTGCGCATTCCCACACGAGATGAACCCAAAATATCAGTATTAAGATTGTCGCCAACCATAATTGCCTCGTCCGCTGTAATACCTGCTTTTTCCATCACATACTCAAAAATAGATGCGTCCGGCTTCCCTTTACCAAAGTCACCTGAAATAATAATATGATCAAAATATGGGGCAATTTCTGGTGTGATTTCTAGCTTTAAATTTTGCAAACTCGGAGCGCCATTTGTAAGCAATACAAGCTGATATTTTCCTTTTAATTCGTCTAACACTGCAAAAGTATCTTCGTATAAAAATGGCGCTACTTTACGCTCGGCTACAAAGCGCTCTCCCAGTTCCTCTCCAAACGCTGTATCTTCAATACCTAGAGCAGCTAACCCTTTTGTCCAAGCCGCTGCACGATAGCTAGGCACAATTTCTTTCATTTTTTGGAAGGAATCCGTCGAGTCGTCAAACGTTCCCCATAGACCTTCAAATGGATTGATACCAATTAATACCGTATAATCATATGTTTCATAACTCTCATATAAAGCACGTGCCTCTCGGCGAACAGCTTCCTCTAGCTCAGCAGGATTCACATTATGTACTGTTGCTGCATAGTCACATGTTTTTTCAAATGCAGTTTTGACTGATTTTTTATCCCATAGTAGTGTATCATCTAAATCAAAAATAATTGTATTTATCGACATTTTTGTCCGCTCCTAGCTCCTGATTAATACTACTATTTTAGCATATTTTCAAAATATTTAGGATAACTAATTACGTACAATTCCTCTATCTAAAAACAAGCTGTGCGTCAAATCTTCACAGCTTGTCTTCTATTAATTATGTTTATTACGCAAACGGTTCATTAAACTCTGAAGGTCTGCTCTTTTTTGTAGTGTTTCTTCTTGTAAAATTTCTATATGGTAAATACCATCTTTTTCTTCTATCTGAACACGATCACCTACTTGCACAGGCTTGTTCATGGCTGACTGTGAAATAATGAGTTGTTCCTCTTCTGCTGGAAACTTTAAAAAAACCGCATAGCCATCTTCAATACGATCCAATGTGTATTTACTCAAGCTCACTTACAAGTTCCCCTTTCTCATTGCGTAATTGCGCTGCATCTCCATCATTTAACCATATTTGTTTAGTTGTCCATTTCAAATAATTTTGCCCTTCCCGCGCATTGGTTCCACTAGTAATATAAATCGTTTTCCCTGGCTGTAAAGAAAGGTTAGGGAAATTATAAACTTGATGCCCTTCAATTGAAATAAGCTGCCAATCTTTTAAAGATACTGCGTGTTGTCCACTATTTTTAATTCCTACAATTTCAGTAACTAGATCCTTGCTAACGATTTCAATAGCTGTTGTCGGTTCTTCTTCTTTAGATCGTATATTACCAGTTGCTACACTAGAAGTTTCCTTACCGTTCACCGTATAGTTTACCCCATCTGTTGACACCGTAATCGTTCCTAAATCCGCAGTGGCATAGATTTTACTACCAATAGCCTGCAAACGGTCCACAATTTCAGCATGTGGATGACCATACTTATTATCCTCTCCATAACTTAATATCGCGACCTTTGGTTTTACAGCCTGTATGAACTCCTCTGAGCTACTTGTATTAGAGCCATGATGTCCCGCTTTTAAAACTGTTGCTTCCACATCATACTGCAACATTTCCTTTTCTAATGCCACTCCCGCATCTCCTGTCAATAAAAAAGAGACATTCCCATAAGTCATTTTTAAGACAATCGAGGCATCGTTATTATCTGTAGCCTGATCATTGGCATTTAAAACTTTCACATTTACCTCCTTATCAAATTCGATATCATCACCGATTTTTGGCACATGATAAGGAATATTTTTTTCATCGATACGTGTTAGCATCTCTTCAAAAGTTTGCGATGTATGTACTTTTCCCGAATCATAAAATTGCTCAATCGTCATGTTATCTAATACAGGAATAAGCCCTCCAATATGATCAGCATCTGGGTGTGTTGCTACTACAATATCAAGCTTATTTATCCCAAGCTCTTTTAAATAAGAGACAATCTGTTGCCCTGCGCCCTTTACTCCCCCATCTATTAGCATCGTTTTACCACTTGGTGATTCAATCAGTATAGAATCCCCCTGCCCTACATCAATAAAATGAACCTGCATTTCATGACCGGATGTTACTGGGATTTTCTCTGTCTTGACTGCCTCGTTACAGCCAGCTAATAAAAAAATACAAAGGAGTAATACTATTATTTTTTTCATCTACTATCTTCCTCTCTATTTTCCTATTATACAAAAAGAGAGCTAGCCATGGGCTGCTCTCCTTTTACTTTAAACAAATATCCACCATAAAATCATCGTAATAATAATGCTCACAAGCCCTTGGAGTAATGTGGCCACCGTTTGGGCTTTATAGGCTTGTGTTACTTCCATACCACTATACTGCGTAATCACCCAAAAGAAGCTATCATTCACATGGCTAACTGTCATTGCTCCTGCACCTATTGCCATCACCACTAATGCTAATGGTACCGCTCCATCAATTCCCAATGTCACAAGCATTGGGGCTACTAAAGTAGATGTAATCACAAGAGCTGTTGTGGAAGAACCTTGAGCCGTTTTCAACGCTGCTGCTACTATAAACGGCACAAGAAGGAATAATGTACCTGAGGCAAACATACCTAAATCCATCTCCTGAAGCATTTCTCCAACACCAGCATTTTTTATAACAGTTCCAAACGAACCACCAGCCCCTGTTATAAGTAAAATTGGTGCTGCTTCTTTTAGACTTTCGCCAATCCAATCTGTTAATGTCGTTTCATTGATTTCAGGTAATAATAAAAAGGCTGCTGCTACACCTAAAAATAGGGCCACTGTTGGAGAACCTAAGAATTTAAAGATGGTATTGAAAGTCGATTCCGTATCACCAACTAATGCTGCTATAGAACCCAAACCAATTAACACAATCGGCAGAACGATTGGTAAAAATGCTTTAAATGTTGAGGGCATTTTACCAAAGGATTTAATGACTTCCTCATAATCTAATGCCTCTACCTCATCTTCAGGAACGCGAATTTTTGTCGCCACTTTTACTGACCATAGATAACCTACGAATGTCGCTGGTATCGCGACTAGTAAACCAATGACAATGACTGTTCCTAAATAATCAGCTGCGCCAATATTTCCTGCTGCTGCAATAGGCCCTGGAGTTGGTGGTACTAATACATGCGTCGCAAATAAGCCAGTTGCTAAAGCTACTGCCATAGATGCAATCGTAACATTGGCTCGCTTTGCTAATGATTTTTGCAAGCTAGATAAAATAATAAAGCCAGAATCACAAAATACTGGTATGGATACGATATAGCCAATTAAAGACATCGCTAATTGCGGACGTTTAGGTCCTACAATTCTTAACACTACTTCTGCCATTCGATAAGCAGCACCTGATTTTTCTAATATTAAGCCTATAATAGTACCAGCAATAATGACTAAACCAATACTTGTCATCAAGCCTCCAAATCCAGTATTAATACTTTCCACTACTGTCAATAATGGCATACCTGAAGCAATGCCCACGAAGAAAGCACTGATTAATAAAGCTAAAAACGGATGAAGCTTTAACTTAGCCGTTCCTAAGACAACAAATAATACCCCTATTAATATAATAATGAACAACATCTAGTCATCCCCCTTTTGTAAGTAACGCTCTATCATTCTTCTTGTTTTTAACCGAATAAAGTGAGCAGGTTCTTGCATTGCCTGCTGCACACCAATCTCTTCATCTACCAATGACTCAACAACTGTAAAATACGCTTGTAATGCTGCATTTGCCTTTGTATCAATTCCTCCAGACAGCAGCATCGACTCTACATTCGCTTGCTTTGCAGCTCTCGCTACACCTAATGGTGCCTTACCATGTAATGTTTGGAGATCCGATTTCCCTTCACCCGTTATCACTAACTGTGCTTCTGCTAAATGAGCCTGAAGCTGTACAGCGTCCAGCACAAGATCAATTCCTGCATGGAAGGTTCCTTTTAAAAAAGCGATTAATGCGCCCCCCATTCCCCCAGCGGCTCCCGCACCTTTATAATCATGTAATCGTATAGTAAATTGAGCTTCAACAATATCTGCAAAATGCTTTAAACAACGATCAAATTCTGCCACCTGGTGTTTTTGAACACCCTTTTGTGGACCAAAGATGGCAGTGGCTCCTCGTTCACCAATAAGCGGATTATCCACATCACAGGCAATCGTAAATGTTGCTTCTGCTAATCTAGTATCTAGTAGACTCATATCTATGCCATCTAATTGCATAAGGTTAGAAACACCAGCCTCAAGTTCCAACCCTTCCGATGTTAAGAATCGCACACCTAATGCTTGTAACATACCAGTACCCGCATCATTTGTAGCACTTCCACCAATGCCAATAATAAATTTTCTAAAACCTTGATCAAGTGCGGCTTTAATTAATTGTCCTGTGCCATAAGATGTAGCTAGTTCAGGATTTTTCTCATTTTCTTGTAACAGCATAATACCAGATGCTTGAGCCATCTCTATTACACAGGTTACTTGATCGCCCAGTACACCATATTGAGCCTGGATAGCTCTTCCCAATGGATCAAGCACAGTTGCTGAGCAATATCGACCATCTGTAGAGGCAATAAGTGAGTGCAGTGTACCTTCACCACCATCTGCCACTGGTAGTATAATTGTTTCAATTGAATGATCCACATCTAAGATTCCTTTTTGCATTGCCTTTGCTACTTCAACTGCTGACAGAGTACCCTTGTAGGAATCTGGACTAATGATAACTTTCATGTTATACCTCCACTTATGTCGTCCATTGACATTTACGTAAATTTTCATATCCCTAAGTTAAGCGCTTACAATTTATTATAATGACAATAAATTCAGAAAACATTATAATAAGTGTACAATTTATCTGTCATATAACAGGCTGTTTTTTATGCGAGGTGTATAAACATGTTGACAAAAAAATTAGCAGAAGACATCGTCCATCAAACGATGTTGCGCTTGCGTCACAATATTAATGTTATCAGCCCAAGTGGGGTCATTTTAGCTTCTGGAGATAAAATGAGGGTGGAAAATATTCATGAAGGTGCACTATATGTAGCACAGACAAAAGAGACTCTAATTATAAATGAGGAAAATATAGCACTTTATCCAAACACAAAACCAGGCATCAATATGCCAATTATGTATCAAGATGAGGTTGTAGGTGTTATAGGTATTACAGGAGATTCAGACGATATGCTTGAAATTGCTAATCTCGTTCAACTCACAACAGAGATTATGGCCCATCAAGCGATTGTTGAATCTAAAAGCGAATGGCAACGAAAGAATAACGATTACATATTTGAAGCACTCGTTCATGGAAGTAAGCTAGACGGAACCTTAACTGAACGGATTCAGAAATTACCATTTGCTCTTTCGGGCCCTTTTCAGGTGATTTTAGTGAGCTTAAATGAAGCATCCTACGCAGAAAATACAATACCTTTCTTTTTTGAGGATCTATTTTACAAACAGCCTATTCTTGCTGGTCATAGCCAATTACAGGAATACTATATCCTACTAACAAGTTGTATGGAGCAAAATTGCCGTCCTATTATAAAAGCACTGCGTAAGCAGAAGCAGAAACTTCCCTCCCTTCAAATTGGTGTAGGGCCTGTGGTTCAGCATTTATCTCAGCTTCCCTATAGCTACCAAGGTGCCAGAACAGCTCTAAAATTTGCTGCCATCCATAATGAATTGACGTTTTTTGAAGATGTCGAGTTATATTCCCTTTTTAAACCTCGTGAATCGGAGGAGGTACAAGCATTTTACCGTCGTGTACTCAAAAATTTAGACGCTAAACAATTGGAAACATTACAATCGTTTTTTGATTGTAATTTACAGCTAAAGCATTGTGCTCAGCAATTGAATATTCATCGACATACACTTACTTATCGTTTAAATAAAATAAGGGAATTAACAGGCTATGATCCGCAATACTTTGAGGATGCTGTTCTGCTAAAAATGGCCTGTACCTTGCGAACACTACAAACAATGAAGGCAATCTGAATATCAGATTGCCTTTATCTTTAAGCCTTATATAATTCATTTAAAAATTCAATTTTCTTCCCAATAGCCTCTTCAAAGGTCATGATATAGGCAGCAGGATCTTTTGGATTATGGAATTGTGTAATTCTCCCTGTTTCGGGATGAACAAATTTTGAGGATGCCCCACAGCCAATTCCTAAGATTGTCTGCACTTCTTCCATAATAACGATATTATAAATACTTTCTTCTCCCGCTTTACTATAGCCGACATTTTCTAAATTACCTAAAATATTTTTCTGACGATATAAATAGTATGGAACATAATCATTTTCTTTTGTCCAAATTTGGGCCATTTCCATCATTTCAGCTACCGTATCACGGTCGGCTACTTTGTATTTATCCTTATTACGCGTCATCTCTGATGCACGTTTAAATGATAGGGTATGAACAGTTAAAGACTCTGGCTGCATTTTTGCCGATTCCTCTAATGAATGTTGGAATTCTTCAATCCCTTCATTTGGTAGCCCAATTATAAGATCCATATTAATATTGTTCATACCTGATTCTCTTGCCAGCCAAAACTTATCAATGGTTTCCTGAACCGTGTGATGACGACCAATTGCTTTTAATGTTTCATCAGTATAAGATTGTGGATTTACACTAATACGATCAATACCCCATTTTTTTAGTACTTCTAATTTTTCTGGTGTGATGGTATCAGGTCTTCCTGCTTCAACTGTCACCTCTCGAATTGTTTCAGGGTTAGGGAATGATTCATACATCGTTTGATATAAGGAATCCATTTCATCGGCCTCAATTGAAGTCGGTGTACCACCACCCCAATAAATGGAGGTAATTTTCATATTATTGTCCTTCAGCCATTTGCCCATTTCGCGCAATTCAATATGCAAGCCATCTAAAAAAGTCGTAACACGCCCTTGCTTACGATTGCTACCAATCGCATAGGCTGGGAAAGTGCAATATGCACATTTGGTAGGGCAGAATGGAATACCAATATAAACACTGATTTCTTGTCCAATGGCATCAAGATCAGGAATGGTCACTAGTTGTCGGTCCACAATTTCCTTTAATAGTCCAACTTTTTCCTTTGATAAGCGGAAATCTCGAATTAATAGATCAGCAATTTCTTGCTCACTTTTACCTTCTTTTCTAAATTTATGATACAGCTTTGTTGGGCGTACACCTGTTAAAATCCCCCATTGCTGATGCACTCCAGTATGCTGTTCAAGAACATCTAAAAATACATGTGACAATGCACGTTTTATACGAATATTTAGCTCACGATCTGTTGCTGGGGACTCATATTGAATACTGTACTCATTCGTGTATTGCTTACCATCTACAATCAAGTTTGCTTTTGTAGAAATGGAAAAATCGTCTCCAGTCTGATAGTCAAATGAAGCAGACATATCTGCTCCCATTGGTTCAACCTTCAGCTTGGAATCCTCAAAAAATAAATTCGCAATATGATTTAATACGCGAATCCAATCTTCAGGATATTTTTGATCTATATGAATAATTTTCATTTCGTTTCGCTCTCTTCTTTTATATATTGCAGATTTAAGTTTAACAAATTTCTATGACTATAAGCAAAATAACAATTAGAATCTATAAAATAACAGAATATTCTGTTTAAATATAGACAAACTATTTTTTTGTCATTATAATTTTCAGAAAAGGTGGTGTCGAGAATGTTTATTTTAAAAAATAACAATTATAAATCTGTTTCGAGCTTTATTCCTCAAGTAGAAGTAGCATTCCACCATTTTGATTTAGAGCGCTGTGATGAAAAAACATTATATGTCACGGTAAAACTTAAATACGGCACACATAAAGTACTTTGTGATTTTATTTATATTATTGACCAACAAGAAATCTATGGCGCTATATCAATTAACAAGCATTATGAAAAGGCAAGGGTATTTATTCATCAGCATTTTCAGCAATTTTTATTGTATTCAGATGAAATGGTATTAGCTAAAAACTTTATGAGTACAAACCCCTTTAAACAATGTCTCCAACAATTGGCGAAAAAATATCCAGCCTTTATTTCCTCAAAGAACCATTACACTCTAGCAATGGCTGAGTAACCACAAATAAAAATAGTATGCCAAGCATTGTTGGCATACTATTTTCTTAATTATTTTAAATATTCATCCACAAATTCAACAGGTACATATGTCTTTGTTTCTTTTAAGGTCGGTGCGACTGTTAGTGTACGTAATGCCTTATTATAGCCAAATGTTTTTTCACCGCGAGTAATTGTGTAAGACATATTCCCTTTTGAAAGGATTGCCCCCTTGCCTGTAGAATCCACTTTGAAGCCAAGCTTTTCAGCGATCACACGTAATGGCACCATTTTTGTACCAGCTACTTCGTAAGAATCGGATGCAATAATATTATCAATTTCTTCATGTATTGGATTCTTAGTAGTTGAGGAATCATCGTCCAGTACAATTACTTTAGATGGTGTTGTTTGAGCTGGAATACTTTTAGTAGAGGCTGTATAGAAAACAACTAGATGCTTCTCTGCTAAATCTTTAGCGTCTACCTTTACACCTTTTTCATTGAGTAGCTCTGTTTCTTTCGCAATATTTAATTTTAAAATATCATACGTATTAGTTAAATCTTCAAAGAAATAATCCACTTCTACAAAACCAACTTCTTCTGTTTCAACGATGACAACCTCTGGATCGAATTGTGGTGGATAAATATATTTTTGCGGTTTGTTAGCAAATGTATAAGCTAATACTCTATCACCCTTTTGAAGCTCCACTTTCTTCCCAGTATTGTCGAACACGAGCGTATCTTTAGTAATTTCTAATACATTTGTTTGCTCGCCTTCTTTTACTGTGTAATATGTAATATTTTCCCCAACACGAACATCTTCCACTTTACCACGAGTATCATTAAAAATGTGTACGGGATCAATTTGTATTTGTGGTACCTCTGCTTCTGTAGATTGCTGCTCATTTGCTAAAGCTACCGGTACAAGGGCACTTCCAAATAATAATGCAGACATAGCTGCAGGTGCTATTTTTTTCATGTTCATAAAATCTCTCCTTATTGTTTGGATTCATAGTAGTAGTAGTTTTAAAATGGGAAAAGTTTCAGTGCAAACAGAGGATTTCATGAGAAAGAGGTGGCAGTAGATACTGCCACCTCTTATTTCTAGTCTTTAACAATCTCACTCAAACCAGTAATATCAATGCCATTTAAAGCTTGAGTAGCAAGGCGGTCCGCTTCCGAATTATCCTTACGTGTAACAAGCTGGTATTCAGCTTGAATGTGAAGTTGCTCAAGCTTAGCATCAATTTTATCTGCCCAGCTTGCAAGTTCTTTTTCCAATGCTGGCCATTCCCCATTCAGCTGATTGATGACCACTTGTGAATCTCCTATAATACGCACAGGCAAATGGTGGACATTTAAAAGTTCAAGCTCTACTAAGGCTAAATAAAGCGCTGCATACTCTGCCTCGTTATTTGATTTCAATTCAGATGAAAAGGCATTCCTTCTCAATCGTAAAGGTTTACCATTTTGTTCATAATAAATAACGCAGCCTAGTCCTGCTTGTCTTGTCCCACGATCAAAACCTCCATCAAAATAGATTGTAATATTATGAGGCTCTGTATCAATTTCCTTTAAATATGCTTTTAGCTCTTTAAGTGACCAATTTGTATCTTGCCGATCCATACAATGTAGGGATTTTACCCTTCCCGTTCTTTCCATATCCTCTGCAAGTAAAAGTGCTTGAGCTGCAGGCATTTCAGCTGAACGTAAAACTGTTGTTGCTCCTTTTGGTGTTTTATAGGTCCATTCAATGATGACATGCATATTCATAACCTCCAATACTCTTTAACTGGTCCATAAAGCAAAAACGTGTACCGACCAATAGCGGATACACGTTTTCCTCTTACTTGTTATATGTGCAATTCCTAGAAAAATTATTCCTTTTTAAATTGCGATTATCACCTTTTATTGAATTCCTTCATATAAACCTTGGATAGGTTTTATTAAAATGCGATTTACTTCTTCGATTACTTTACTTACCTTCATTTCTGCCTCAAGCATCGTTGAAATTTTTTCATTTTGCTGTGCTAGCTGTGCCGCTTTTTGTGCATAGACAAGCTCATCTTCCAAAATATCCTCACCAGCTAATTGCTTTTTCTGTAATTCGATTTGGATTTTACGGAAGTTTTTAAAGACATTTAATGCCTCTTCATCATTTTTAACAACTTCAACAGCAGCTTTTAACGCTTCAAATTCTGGAATCTTACGGAAAGTTGCTTCTAGCGCATTAATGTCATTATAAATATTAATCATTCATACAATCTCCTTTTAGATAAAGTAAACAATCAAGCCTTGCACAATCCCAATCAATCCACCAAGAACTGCACCTAATACAGTAATCATTTTAAACTCACGTTTTGAAATACCTAATACAAGCTCCTCTAACTTCTCTACTGGGAATGAGTCAACCTGCTCTCGCACAACCTCTTGTAAATTTAAACGTTTTAGTACATCCTCAAGTTTTTCCTCTGCCTTCACAAAAGCCTTTTCTATAACTTGTGGAATCACGGTATACTTCGCCCAGTCATTTCCTTCTGGCCAATAATAAGAAATCGGTTGATTTAAACGTTCAGAGATTGCTAATTGTTCTTTCACGTACACTTGTAATTTCGATAAAATGGGGTCAAATTGAACATCTTGCAAAAAGTCCATAGCTGGTCGATCTTTGAATTTTTCCCATTCCTGTGAAAATATTTTTGTTAGTAATGTTGTTGTTCCTGGTGCTTGCAAAAACTTCACAAGTTCACGTTGTACTTTCCCAACTAATGAAGAGGAATCACCTAAGAACATATTGATCATGCCGCCTAGAGACCCTTTTGATGATAAAAAGTCATCAATCATTGCCTTAATCGTCATTTCACCTTCTGGAGATAAAAAATAATCCTCGCCTTTTTCTAAAATATGCTGAACTGCTACTGGAATTTTAGCATCAATTGTATTTTGGATATCATCTGATAGCAGCGTACGAATTGATTTTGTTGATAGTGTATTCTTTACCGACGAAAATTGTCCCTCAACAATTGCTTCAACCTTCTGTTCAATGGTAGTAGGTAAATGCGAAAACCCTGCCAAGTTTAGCCAATCCTGAATTGTTTTGTCGTTTGTAAAGATTGTTTCTTCAACTTTTGTTTGAACAAAGTGTTCTACTTTGTCTTGAATATCCTTAGAGAAAAACTTTTTTCTAAATGTTTCAGGCGTTAGTAAATAATTAACTACAGTAAGACCCAGCTGTTTTGCTAATTCATCACGGCGTTTGGGTATAAGGCCTGGTGTAAACGGTACTCGCCAATTTTTAATATATATCGCTTTATATGGACGAAAAAGCATTTTAATGGCTAAGTGATTTGTAACGCCCCCAATTGCAGCCCCAATGATAGCCATAAAAAGTAATGTCACTATAAAATTATCCATTAGTATCCTCTCATTTCAATTGTATTCAAGATTGGCGTATTTTGTCGCCTTCTGCACTCATTATAGCAGAGCAATGATTTTCAACGAAAGAAATACCCCTTTAGAATTTCAATTTCATCCTACTTACTTCTATGAAAAGTGAATAGTTGCAAAAATACCGTTATACTTGAATAATATGACTACATACTATAAGAAGCGAGGTTTGATGATGATTCAACATTTCAGTTTTAAACCACTATTTGAAAACACGCAACTACCTGGGTGGGCTATTTCATTTTTTTATCAAAGAGAACGATACCAAGCGGAGTATTTAAAGGACGGTACGATTGAGTGGATAGGAGCCATTCCATCAGACGAGGAGGTTGTTAAAAAAATGATACATGAGCTTATGCTGTTTCATGTATACGATTAAATTTGATAGTCAATTTTTCGTTGTGATCCCGTATAAAAATACCTATATTTACTATTAATAACACGTCATTTAAGCTAATTATGTTGAATCCTGTTGAAATTTGTATATTTTTCTTATACATTTAGGATATCAGCTTAATAGTAAATATTTTTTATGCAGGGGGCCATTTCAATGAGTAAAGTCACACTTTCGGATGACTTAAATAGCTATAATTCAAAAGCGTTAATTCGTGTAAAAGTAAAAGAATTTTTTTCAGAATTTTCCGCCAAAATATTCGAATTAGCGGATGAGGCGGGTGCTGTTAATAGTAAGAAATTCGAGGAGCTTTCTGGCTATAAAAGCGACTTTTACAATGAGTATTGCAGTCAACTAAAGGGCTTTTTTGATTCTTCTACTAGCTCTTTCGGCAAGAAATCGATTAAAACGTTCTATATAACGTATAATAATAAGAACTATGTTTTAACACAGCAAGGCATAACGGAAAAAGCACCTGTATCTATCGCACCGTTTACAGGTGAAATACCTTTAAAGGAAACGGTTCATGATGTTGAAAAAGCGTGTTTAAAATTACGCTTTCAGCAAGAATAAATAGGGCAAACATTTAGAAAGGGGGGTCTCAAATGAAGATTGAGACTCCCCCTTTACTATAAAAAATAATTCATTTAAAAAAATCCGCAAGCTAAAGCACTCTTGAGATTTTTGACGTGTCGTATTATATGAGATGCAAAATGCTTCTTTCCCTAAACAAACTATCTTTGATCTTTCTAAAGTTAGCATATCGCCATGGTAATTACAATCTTTTGGTATTTGAATCTAGTTGCATTTTTTCAAAAGATCCATGAAAAACAAGTGAAAAAGTTGTTGTCAATATTTGAGTTTTTCTTTTAAATAATTTATGATTGAAACATCCAACAATTTTTTAAATCATAGGAGGTGTACACTTTGTTTACTTCCCTCATTCGGGCGGGAACAAAGGAATTATTTGGACGGAGACATATTGGAGATAACCATTAGGTTGGCGGCATTCGCCCTACTAATTATAATGACTGGATTTTTCGTTGCAACTGAATTTGCAATCGTAAAAGTGAGATCTACCCGCATTGATCAATTGCTCGCGGAAGGGCATAAAAAAGCGAAAAATGCAAAACGTGTTGTTTCAGATTTAGATGAGTACTTATCTGCATGCCAGCTAGGTATTACCATCACTGCACTTGGTTTAGGTTGGTTAGGTGAACCTACATTTGAAATCATTTTACACCCAGTGTTTGAATTTCTAAATTTGAATGGTAGTATTACATCTATCCTTTCATTCATACTTGCATTCTCAATCGTTACGTTTATGCATGTTGTTATTGGGGAATTGGCGCCAAAAACATTAGCCATCCAAAAAGCAGAATTTGTCACATTAAACTTTTCTGGCCCATTAATTATCTTCCACAATATTACGTATCCCATCATTAAGCTATTAAATGGCTCTGCCCGTGGTTTAACAGGTCTTTTCGGCTTAAAAATGATGTCAGAATCAGAAGTGGCTCATACAGAGGAAGAGCTGCGTATGATTTTGTCGGATAGTTTAAAAGGTGGAGAAATTAATAACTCAGAATATGAATATGTTAACAGTATTTTCGAGTTCTCTGATCGTCTTGCAAAAGAAATTATGGTTCCTCGAACTGAAATTGTCGGCATAGAAAAAGAGCTAACAATTAAAGAAGTGTTTGATTTAATGGGTGTTGAGCAATATACTCGTTATCCAATTCTGGATGGAGATAAAGATCATATTATTGGCTTAGTTAACATGAAGCATTTATTAACCGCTTACATTAAAGATCCTAAAAATGGTGATAAGCCTGTCATTGATTATATGCAACCTATTATTCGAGTGATGGAAACAACGCAAATTAACGATCTATTACTAAAAATTCAACGTGAACGTATTCATATGGCCATTTTAATGGATGAATATGGCGGAACATCTGGTTTAGTGACGATTGAAGATATTATTGAGGAAATTGTCGGCGATATTCAAGATGAATTTGATGAAGACGAAATCCCGGAAGTACAAGAAATTGCAGAAAATCATTTTATTTTAGATGCTAAGATGCTTCTTGAAAATGTAAATGATATGCTTGGTACTGACATAGAAGATGATGATATTGATACTATCGGTGGTTGGTTCATGACGAAGCGTTTTGATGCGGTCGAAGGTGACAGTATTGAAGAGCAAGGTTTTGAATTTATCGCAAAAGAATTAGATGGTCACCATATTTTATACTTAGAAGTTCTGAAATTACCTAACAGTGATTTATCAAATGAATATGACGCGGTCATTGACTAAAATTGATTTGAATTGCCATACTTGTCGTGGTACTATTAGAAGCACGCTTGTATAACCCAGGCTATAAATATGGTCTTTTCTACACACCTTATATAGGTGGGAGCAACGACCGTAATAAATAGATTTAAACGACTCCCTTTTTAAAAGGGGGTCGTTTTCTAATGTCCGAAAGTTTTGCGAGGAGGAAACAAAATGGAGCTCTATACAAATTTACGTCAAGGGGAAAAAGGTGCATGGCTATCCATTGGTACATATCTAATCCTAAGCTCTGCTAAGCTTACAATAGGCTACATTGGTACATCTGAGGCCTTAAAAGCAGATGGTTTAAATAACACAACTGATATCATTGCTTCCATCGCAGTACTGGTTGGTTTACGCATTGCCCAAAGACCACCTGATTCCAACCATCAATACGGGCATTTACGAGCTGAGACAGTTGCCTCTTTAGTCGCATCTTTCATTATGCTTGTTGTCGGTCTCCAAGTATTAGTTAGTTCCTTAAAAAGCTTATGGGAGCCCACTGGTACGACACCCTCACTGTTAACTGCCTATGTAGCAATGGGTAGTGCTGTTGTCATGTATGTGGTTTACCGCTATAATTTGGCACTATCTAAAAAAATTAAAAGCGCCGCTGTTAAAGCAGCTGCCTTTGACAATCGCTCTGATGCACTTGTCAGCATCGGGACAGCCATTGGTATTTTTGGAGCCATTTTCGGCTTTCCAATCATTGATTCACTGACAGCTCTCATTGTTGCCTTTTTAATTATTAAAACAGCAGTAGAAATTTTTTGGGAAGCTGTGCAAAGTCTTACAGATGCATTTGATATTGATGAAGTTGAAACGTTATCGGTCTTAATCCGTAACGTGGACGGGGTAATAGAGCTTTTAGACTTTAAAGGACGTGCCCATGGCAATATGTACTTCATCGACGTAACTGTCACAGTAGATCCTTATTTAAATGTCTTTGAAAGTCATCGCATAACCGAAGAAATCGAGCATACCATTATGCGTGAAAATCGCTTTTGTCAGGTTCTTGTGCATATTGAGCCACATATCATTCCTCCACAAAACGAAGATAAGCCTCCTACCAATTGATTGGGTAGGAGACTTTTTTTATTTAATAGCTATATAAATATCCACTTGTGAATCATGTGGGTTAGCGCATCGTTCATCATACAGTTCAAAGTCGCCTGTATATGTTCGTTCAACTTTAGAATTTGCAAACCATGCCCAAATCTCTTGCCAAGTTTGAATGACAACTTCAGGCATCGTGCCTTTATCTGATGTAAATACTAGATACTTAGCTGCTGGAATCATTTTAACTACTAAATCTGTTGGAATGTCATCATTATTTACCTCTACTCCTAGTGTAAGAGTATAATTACCATTCACATCCGTTTCATAGTCTGAATACAAACCATAGACATGACCATTTTTTCGTTCGGCTATTTGGCCCGCAATATTTTGCTGATAAAAGTCATCCCATAATTGTGGAATTTTAGCATGCTCTGTTATTTCATTTGCATTACTTGTTTGAGTTGAAATACCAACGATGTTAAATGCGGTTAATTCAACTACTTTTGGTTCCTTCCCTTCACTTTTTCTCCATCGCTTCAAACTTGGCAAAAAGGAAGTCAGCATATTACGTGCTTCATTTTCTGGCATACCACCTTCCATAAGATGCGGTACACAAATTTCAATCATTTCTTCTACTGTTAACTGGGGTTGTTTAAACTTGCCTCCCTCGTAACAATATATACAATACTCCAGAATTTTGTCCCCATCTTTTTCAGTACCCAATAATGCCTCTTCTACTAAAGGCATACCGCAGCTTTGACAATAGCTTTGCATCGTCATTCCACCTTTCGCTTTATTTGTACTTACTATAGCAAAGGAAACCTGACAACTGTCTGTCATCAATTATCTAGATTTTTATATAATTGAACAATTTCTAAAGCTCGTTTTTGAATAATATCTCTTATATAAAGTGGTGCCATAATTTTAATGCGATGCCCAAAGCTTAACAAGAAACCATAAAGCCATTCATCTTCGGGTATAGATATATGAATCATAGATTGTTCATGGTCTATATGTTCTGCACCAAAGGATTCCTCCACCAATGTTGTAATGTCTTTATCAAAAGAAATGACCAAATCGACTACGTTTTGCCGTCGATGCCATTCTTTACCCCAAGGGAGTTCACTTAAATTCACTTCCTTACGCTCGAAGGTAGAATCAGCTTGAAACAAATGTTTCATTCTCGCAAGCTTAAATAAACGAAAGTCCTTTCTTAATGTACAATAGCCATACAAATACCATATCTTCCCTTTTTGAACAATTGTATGTGGTTCGACTATTCGGCTTGTTTGCTCACCATAAGTAGTAGAATAATGAAAGCTTATACAACGATTATTCTCTATAGCTGTCTTAAGCATCGTAATATGCTCTTTAAAGAGAGCGTTTGGTCCCCATGGACTAAGATCAACAAATAGATGGTCCATTGATTGTTTTACATGATCATCAGCAATACTCGTTATTTTCTCGAGCACTGCTTCAGCGTGGGAATCTTCATAGGTAGTCAAAGCACTTTTAATCGCAATAGAAAGCGACGTGAGCTCATCCTTCGTCAAAACTTGCTTATCAACGCGATAACCATCGATTAAACTAATGCCACCGTTTACGCCTTGCTGACTAATAACAGGTACACCAGCACAGCTCAGTGTTTCAATATCTCGATAAATGGTACGAATCGAAACATTAAATAACTCTGCTAACTCCTGTGCCTTAACCTTTTTACGGTTGATTAATATCATCGTCATGGTTAGAAGTCTCTCTAATTTCATGGTAAAATCTCCTTTCTTGTCATCCCATTATTCCTATATATACTGCTATTTTAATTAATAACCTATCTTTTTAAGTATTTTTTAAGTACTTTTTGAGTATTTTTTAAGACAAATGTACTATAATAACGCCTAATTATTGTTACAAAAATTATACTATTTTAACAATAAAAGAAAAAACAAGGCTTATGCCCATATACAACTTTCATTAACAATACTATGTTGTTTCATTTTTGTATAAGAATAGTTTGATTTTAACGCCTAAGCAATTATTTCAATTCTCTTAACACAACATAAAAAACTTTTATCTTCTATATAATGAACGGCGAAATTTTCTTTGAATGGATTTGACGCGATATGACAAACACATCGGGATTCATTGACTCTCACCCGTGAAAGAACGACAACATAAATTGCTTTTTTCTGGCATCAAATTTTTAATATTGAGTGATTTTCACTTTTCTTGCCCTTCTATATATATAGGAAGCCTTTTCACCCAAAATGAACTAGAGTTTAATGTTTTTAATTTAATTGTATAAAGGAGAGTTTGATGTGATTCGAGCCGTTTTAATAGACAATGAACCGTTAGCTTTACATTATTTTCAAAATAAACTACATGCCTTTCAACAAATTCAGGTGATTCAAACCTTTACAAGCGTAGAAGTATTTCTGAATGAACTACCAACTATGGAATTTGAGGCTATCTTTTTAGAAGTAAAACTTCAAGAATTATCAGGACTTGAAGTTGCTGATATTATCAAAACGGAACGTCCACAAGTCAGTGTAATTTTCATTACCTCCTATCATGAATTTGCATTACAAGCCTATGAAATTGGCAGTCTCGACTATGTATTAAAGCCTATCAGTCATGCCCGTTTAGAAAAAACTGTAGCCCGTATTGATCATGAATTTTCAATTCAGCAAATGCTTCAACAAGCTATACAAACTGTATTAAATGTACAATGCTTCGATCAATTTGCCGTCTATAGTAACAATAGTTTAGTGGCATTTAAAACAGAAAAGACAAAAGAATTGTTTGCTTATTTTATTTTACATCCAAATATACCGATTCATCGAGATTATTTAATTGAAATTCTATGGCCAGATTTAGATTATGTACGGGCCAAATCAAATCTTCATACAGCTCTATCTTATTTAAGGAAAACTCTAAATACAATTGGCTACGAAAACTGTATTGTCTTTTCAAATAAATACTATATCTTTGAAAAGCCAAATATCGTATGTGATTTATACGATTTCCAAAAACTTCATGAAGATTTTTCAAGACTTGAATTTCCCTCTATTTCTTTGATTAATCAATGTCTTTCTATTTATAAGAATGGCTTATTTGTTTTTGATGATTATGAATGGTCAACTGCCTATAAAGATAAATTAATGAAATCATACATAGAGCTATTAGAAAAAGGGTTTCAAACAACGGTCTTTTCAGATACTGAAAGAGCTATGGAATTTTTACATGCATTAATAGAGTATGATCCCTATAATGAACAAAAACTTGAGCACTATTTATATACGTTAATACAGGCAGGCCTTCATGAACAGGCACTCAAAATTTTCCAAACATATACACAAAAACTAGAGGAAGATTTAGCACTAACGCCAAGTTCTACATTATTAGAGATATCTAAAAAATTATTTGTTCAACATAAATAATGAAAAAACGGCGAGTGCTTCTATGTGAGTAGAAGCTCGCCGTTTATTTACATCCCACTACCTTCAGTTAGCCCGTGCTTAACAGCATACAGCGCTGCCTGTGTACGGTCTTGTACTTGAAGTTTTGTAAAAATATTCGAAATATGGGTTTTCACTGTTTTTTCCGTGACAAAGAGTGAGGATGCAATTTCCCGATTACTCTTTCCTTTTGTAAGCTCTGCTAGCACATCCTGCTCACGAGGTGTCAGCGGATTTAATAAATGGGGTGCATTCTGAGACTCCTGACGATCCATTTCAAGCGTTGTCGTTGCTTCAGGATGTAGAGTGTTTTCACCACGCATAATACGACGAATGGATAAAACCAATTCATCTGGCTCAATATCTTTTAACTGATAGCCTGCCGCTCCTGCCTCCATTGCTGGAACCACATGATCTCGATCAGAAAAGCTAGTAAGCATTAAAATTTCTATTTGTGGAAACTTCGCTTTGATGCGTTTAGTCGCCTGAATGCCATCCATTTCAGGCATGACTAAATCCATTAAGATAATATCTGGTTGAATGCTTTCTGCTAATGCAACGGCTTCGTGCCCATTTTTTGCCTCTCCAACAACCTCAATATCCTTTTGTGTCTTTAAGAAAAACAGTAGTCCTCTGCGCACCACGTGATGATCGTCTGCAATTAATACACGTATCATGTCCTCTCCCCCTTAATATGGCAAGCGGATTAGCAGCTCCGTACCTTTGCCAATTTCACTTACCCAGTCGGCAGTTCCACCCACTGATTTTGCGCGATCTTTGATAGATTGTAAGCCCATCGAAAGCAACTTTGTATTGTTGTCAATGACAAAGCCTCGTCCCTCATCACGAATAACCAACAAAATATCTGTTGATGTAACAGTAATATACAATGCTGCCTCTAATACACCTGCATGGCGACGTACATTATTTAACGCCTCTTGGGCTACGCGAAATAATGTTTCTTCAATACGTGAGGGAAATTGCAATACGCCTGAAACTGTAACATGTAGTTTTAAGCCAAGCATTTCAGCGTATACTTTCATGGCCTCAAGTAAACCATTTTCTAATCCTTTAGGTCGCAATTGCCAAATTAACGCACGCATCTCTGTAAGTGCGTCTTGTGTTAAATGCTGAATTTCTTTAAATGTTTCTTTCACTTCGTAATCATCCGTCATTTCAATGCCAGCCCTAGCTGTTAACGTAACAGAGAAGAGTAGTTGATTGACTGAATCGTGTAAATCACGGGCTAGGCGATTACGTTCCTTCACAAGTGCCATTTCCTGCTCCTGCTTTGTCAGTAAAATTCGCTTAATAGCTGAACCCATCTGAAAGGCAACCGATTCTAATAAAGCAAGCTCCTCCTCTGAAAAGCGCACTGTATCCTTAGATGCGACATTTAATACGCCAAATCGTTCTTGTCCAGATTGAAGGGGTACTGTCGCATGATGCGTGATGCCTTCATGATCCCCAACATTTGCGGCTATGGCACTTTCAATACGCTGACACTCGATAATGTTGGAGGCTTTTTTTAGCTCTTCATTACGATAACGCGATACACACCAACAACCGCCCTTTTTTAAATAATGGCAATTGTTATATTCCAATGCCTCTGGTAGATTTTCATGGACAACAAGTTCTGAACGCCCCTTTGCATCAATAAAAAAAATCCAGCCTGTTTCAAAATTGGTGCCATTTAAAAACTTGATGAGCGCACCTTTTAGCATTGTGACAATTTCAGTTTCTTCATTTAATAGTTCAGCAATTTCTTTTAAAATACTGATATTGGAATGCTCATTCTCCCTCACGAAAACACCTCTTCTTTAGCATTACTATTGTTAATGATACCATTAAGCTATTGAAAGCGTCTGCTTCCACCGTTCATACTTTAGACTGAAATTCATCATATACCTTATTTTGTGTAAGTTGATTTACATATAAAACTAGAACCACTATAATCGAACAAGGACATGGTTTATGAAGGGAAGATTGAATATGTCTAAAAAAGAAGAAAATGGCTTATTATTAATTTGGATTGTTTCTGCTATAGCAACGTTAGGTTCGTTATATTTTTCTGAGATTCGTCATTATGAACCTTGTAAATTATGTTGGATTCAACGTATTTTTATGTACCCAATTGTTATTATGACGACAGTAGCATTTATACAAAAAAATGCGCGTATTGCTGTCACAACAGCTGTATTTTCTGTGATTGGCGGCTGTATTTCACTTTATCATTACGGAATTCAAAAGCTTAGCTTTTTAGCTGAAAATGCTCCCTCCTGTGGCGCAGTTTCTTGTACAGGACAATATATTAATTGGTTAGGCTTTATTACTATTCCGTTTTTAGCATTAACTGCATTTATTTTAATCGCAGGGGCAAGCTTTTATTTAATAAAAGCTTCTAAAGCTGCAAAATAATCGGAAGACCGTGTTCTACCTTTGGAATACGGTTTTTTCTACGGAGGAAGATCTATGTTTCATTATGAAATTGCTGAAGATAACTTAAGTGTGGAAGAATTGCTACGTAATCAATGGCGACTTGGTAAAAAACTCGTTCATGAATTGCGTATGGCCAAAGCCATCACATTGGCAAATGATGAGCTGATTCAATGGAATACACCTTTACAAACTGGAACAATAATCAAATTTACGTTTCCTGTTCCAACTTCTAGCTACAAACCAACACCTGTATGTGCTATTGATGTAGTTTATGAGGATGACCATTGTTTAATCGTATCAAAGCCAAAAGGTATGGCAACACATCCTAATGATGCTCGTGATACACATACATGTATGAACCATGTTATGGCACATATCAAAGAACAAGGTGGCATTTATGCTGAACATGTTCATCGTCTTGATAAAGGGACACAGGGCTTATTACTAGTAGCAAAGCACCCTTTAGCAAAGTCCATTTTCGATCGAATGATTGAAGAAAAAACCATTACTCGTACGTATGCAGCAGAGGTGCAAGGTAATTTACGAACGTCTTCGGGAACGATTGCTGAACCAATTGGCAAAGACCGACACCATGCCACAAGACGTGTTGTGTCCAAAACTGGACAGCATGCTGTAACACACTATGAAGTGGTGGCACGTTACAAAAATTCCTGTGTCGTTCATCTCATACTTGAGACTGGGCGAACACATCAGATTCGTGTGCATTTAGCCTATATCGGCCATCCAATTATTGGGGATACAATGTATGGTGCACGAGAAACAGCAAGTGATGACTACGAACTGCATGCCATTCAATTAGAATTTGACCATCCTTTTTTAAATCAACGTATTATCGTCAAGGACGAGCAATAAGAAAAATCCCGCCTCTATTGGAGTGCGGGATTTACTCTTTTTTAAAAATCAAATTTAAAATGATCAGGATCTTGTCCAAATCGTTGGTTACGATTTAATGTTGCCATTTTCTCCATTTGATCTTGGGTTAATTCAAAATCAAAAATCTGTGCGTTTTCCTCAATTCGGCTCGGTGTTACGGATTTGGGAATAACGAGTGTATCATTTTGTAAATGCCAACGCAGTACCACCTGAGCAGGGGTTTTATCGATTTCTTTCCCAATCTCAATAATGATAGGATCAGCAAGTACACCACCACGTCCTAGTGGAGACCATGCAGTAACAGCAATTTGATGCTCACTACAAAATGCGCTTAATGGCTGCTGTTGTAAATAGGGATGTACCTCCACTTGATTCACCATTGGTGCAGTATTGGCCTTAGCCAATATTTTTTCTAAATGATGCTCATGATGATTCGATACACCTGTTGCGCGAATTAATTTTTCATCGTAAAGACGCTCAATAGCTCGATATGTTTCTTCAAATGTTTCAGGGACAGCCCAATGTGTTAAATATAAATCTAGGTAATCCATATTTAAATTCTTTAGCGAAACCTCAAAAGCTCGTAATGTTGCATCATATCCTTGGTCATTATTCCATACTTTTGTTGTAACAAAAATATCTTCACGACGAATGCCTGAAAGACGAATTGCTTCTCCTACCTCTACCTCATTCCCATATAAGGATGCTGTATCAATAGCTCGATAACCGTATTGAAGTGCTTTATCAATAGCCTGTAATGTTTCCTCACGTTCTGTCATTTTGTAAACACCTAAGCCAAAACGAGGCATTTCTACACCATTTGATAATGTTTTCGTTGATTGTAAATTCAAAAAGCACAACCCCTTTCTTATCCTAGTACCATTATACAAAAAATTGGATTTAAGAAAAATAAAGCGGCTGTTTTATAATATACTACTTTTTCTTCTGTTCAACATCTTCCAATTGAATTGGATCAGCGATTCGCTCATCCTCTGCAAGCTCTAGACCATCACGTAAATGCTCCATCTGCTTGCCTAAATCTTTTAATTCTTTCATATCTCTCACCATTGTCCCATTTTCAATATTTGGCACCTTTTTTTCCATATTGATCACCTCACTTTTAGTTTTCCCGATATCAAGCTGTTTGAACCATTTCTGACATATTTTATTCTGCTATGTCGTTTCATTTTTAAAGTAGATAGGCTATACTAAAAAGAGATTTCTTTATAACATGAGGAGGGTTACTTCCATGAAATTATTATTAATCATTGGTGTAACAGTTGCTTTCTTAACAGCTATTTTCACTGCTGGATATGAAGGCGACTACAAAGCTGACAAATAATAGCTCAAGAAAATCACTAAGCTTTTAAATAGCTTAGTGATTTTCTTTTTTTGTGGAACAATAGAAATACTTGACTTTCCTTTATTTTTAAAATAAACTAACTTACATAAAGTAACTTAATGAAAAAAGATAACTATTCGGAGGTATTCTAAATGCATTTTCATGAAAAACCTAACACATATGTAACAAATGTTGAAATAAAAGTGAGTGATTTACATCGCTCTTTAACCTTTTATCAAGAAATTATTGGCTTTAAAGTGTTACAACAAGATTCACATAAAGCTATGTTAACTGCCGATGGAGAAACAGCTCTATTAACTCTTGTTCAGCCTAAAACCGTGGAAGATAAGCTTAGCATGACGACAGGACTTTATCACTTCGCCCTATTATTACCTAGTCGACGTGACTTAGCTAATGTCATTTCTCATTTTCACGAAAAAGGTGTGTACCTTGGGGCTTCTGATCATGCTGTAAGTGAAGCTCTTTATTTAAATGATCCTGATCATAATGGAATCGAAATTTATGCAGATCGTCCTGAAAGTGAATGGACATGGCATAACAATCAGGTGCATATGGTAACAGAACCACTCAATATTCGTTCTATTTTAGAAGAGGGCGATGGAAACTGGCTTGGTCTGCCTGCTGGCACAGTAATGGGTCATATTCATTTATCGGTCTCCAACTTGGGTGAAGCTGAGCAATTTTATACAAAGGGATTAGGTTATGATATTGTCACACGCTATGGATCCCAAGCATTATTTATTTCTACAGGCCGTTACCATCATCATATCGGTTTAAATACTTGGCACTCAGAAAATGCACCAAAGCTTGGAAAAAATCAAGTTGGCTTAAAAACGTTCTCATTGCGTTTAGATAACGAAGAACAAGCAGCAACCATGATAAATAATCTTCGTGGTATAGGTGCACCTGTTACAGAAATCGAAGGAGGATTCCAAACAGAGGATCCTGCGGGAAATGTTATAGTATTAAAGTTATAGAATGAAAAAAGCAGTTCTCACAAGCGGAGAACTGCTTTTTAATGTAAACCTGGATATCCTTGTTGACGTAATGCCTCATAGATAACAATCGCAGCCGTATTGGACAAATTAAGTGATCGCACATGATCACTTTGTGGAATACGTAAGCACATATCTCGGCGTTCATAAGCAAAGTCCTTCGGCAAACCTGTAGTTTCTTTTCCGAACATAAAATAAATATCTCGGTCTTGATCACTAAAATCATTTTTCGTAAACGGCTCATCACTGTATGTTTCGATTAAATAAACATCTCCGTTTTTAGAGTACTCTATAAAATCCTCAAGTGAATCATGATAGACAATATTTACACTATGCCAATAATCTAAGCCCGCTCGTTTCAGCATTTTATCATCCGTAGAAAAACCTAGCGGACGAATTAAATGGAGCGATGTATTAGTACCCGCACAGGTACGTGCAATATTCCCCGTATTGGCTGGTATTTCTGGTTGATATAAAACGATATGCAATGGCATAACGACACACTTCCTTATTAAAAAATTCTTTAAGATGGCTATTTAAAAAGTTAACGAAGTCTGACTCTTTTGGAGCGACTTCTCTCACGGGTGGAGCAGATTGCTCTTCTTTTGGAGCGAATCTTCTCACGGTTTGAGCGACTCCGCTCTCAATCATAGGAACTCCAAACAATTGATTTCATTCATACATTAAACTGTAGTTAATCAATTGCTTTTACATTCTATACTACTTAAAAAACTGCAACCCTTTATAAATTTCACTTAGCACTTCTTCATCCTGCTCTGTAGCTTCTGCTTCATGTAAGGCAGTTTGAGCTGTATCCCCGCCAATCTTACCCAAAGCCCATGCGGCTGTGCCTCGAATGACTGGGCGGTCATCTTTATGAAGTAGAGCAATTAAATCTGGTATGGCGGCTTCCTCTTTAAAATGAGCAAGTGCCAAGATGGCATTACGCTGGATAGGCTTTTTTCCACGCCACGAGCCTGAAACATGACCAAATTTCCCCTTAAATTCTCGATTGGTCATCGTTAAAAGCGGTGTCAATAATGGTTTGGCTAGCTCTGGATCTGGCATAAATTCTTCATGTATCCAGTTAATTTTCCCTTTATTTTTAGGACATACTGTCTGGCATGTATCACAGCCATAGAGTCGATTACCGATATGACTACGAAACTCATCTGGTAATGTTCCCTTCGTTTGAGTCAGAAAAGCAATACAGCGCTGTGCATCCAATTGTCCACCTTGAATTAAGGCTCCCGTTGGACAAACATCCAAGCACAGTCGACAATCTCCGCATTCATCCTCCATTGGCTTATCTGGCGCAAATGGAATATTGGTAATGAGCTCTCCTAAATACACATAGGAACCAAATTCAGGCGTTATAATCGAGCAATTTTTTCCGCTCCATCCAATGCCTGCACGCTCAGCTACAGCCCGATCTACAAGGGCCCCTGTATCAACCATTGATTCAATACGTACACCTTTGACATGTTCCTCAAGCCAAGCGGATAATAGCTTTAAACGCTCACGTAATGCTGTATGATAATCGACACCCCATGAAGCACGGCAGAAAATTCCACGTCGCGCACCCCTTTTACCAATTGGTGCATTTTGCATACGTGAAGGGTAAGCGACAGCTATTGCTACAATACTCTCTGCTTCATCTAATAATTGAAGGGGTTCTGTACGTTTTTGAATATCACTTTCTTCAAATCCAGACTGATAGCCAAGCTCCTGCTGGCGACGCAATCTGTTTTTTAATTCTGTAAAGGGAGCTGCTGTTGTAAAACCTATTTTATCAACACCAATGGACATCGCATATGCCACAAAATCACGTTGTAGGTCGTGTATGTTCATTTTATTTCCAACTCCTTACATGGTACAATATTAGAAATAGATAAAGTAGGTGATGTTCATTGGAAATTTCCATTAACCCAACTCTATTAACACAACATCCCGAGCTAAAAATCGGCATTATTCATTATACCAAAATTGTTGTAGCGGAATCCCCTCAAATGATTAAAGGGCGTATGCAATTGTATCAGGAAAATCTCTTTCTTGAAATGCAGGAACTTCCTGTAGCACAGCGTGAGGGTATTGCAGAATGGCGACAAGTTTGGAAAAAGCTTGGTGCTGATCCAAACCGTTATCGTCACTCAGCAGAAAGCCTTATGCGTCGAATTAGTAAGCAAAACTATTTAACGCCAATTCATTCAGGTGTTGATTTAAATAATTTCTTTTCACTTCAATATGAAATGCCAATTGGGCTATATGATATTGCTCAAATCAAAGGGTTTGTAGCAATTGACCTTGGTCATGACGAGATTGGTTATGAAGGTTTGAATGGGCGCTTTAACACATTAGAAAATATTCTGTACAGTCGTGATGAGGTAGGAGCATTTGGCTCACCTTTTGTTGATTCTAAACGCACGGCTGTCACAGAGGAAACAACTGATGCGTTACATATTTTTTATTTTCGCCCTTCCTTAACAAATGACGCAGCGAACGAACTGCTTGCGTCAGCTGGGAAAATGTTTAATCAAATTCATGGCGGACAGTATCAAATCGCAATTATATCAAATGATGTACCATCTATAACACTATAAAAAGGACGTGTTTTCGTGATTAATCTTGCAGAAGCTGTTAAACTAAAAAGTATTTTAGGAAAGAAAACTCAAGAGCTAGTAAACGAACTACATCGCAGTGCTTTTGTAACAGTTGAAAAGGGGCAAGCTCCTAAAACAAGTAATCGAGCACTCCCCCTTATTGAAGCTGACTTAGCCCAAGTTCGTCTAGATACTCGTACATTAGACCGCCTAGTTTACGAAGCAAACATCCAAAACACAGTAGACTTTAAAGGGCAAAAGCTAGCACTAGTAGAAGCTATCGAACTAGCAACACAACTTCGTGCCGAGGCTGATTTGTGTAAAGATTTCAGTATGCGAGAAAAAGAGAGTGTAAGATTTGGCTATGGCGAAAATACAATGTTATATGAAATCGCTTTGTATGAGCCAGATGAATATCGAGAACGAGCTACAAAGCTTGAAAAAGATGCACATAAACTATCTAATCTTATCAATTCAAAAAATTACAGTATTCAAATTAACTTTGACGATTCCCGTTATTTCTAGACTCGGGACGGTGAGACTCCAACCCGAGTTGGATGTGCTGTTTTCAAATTTAGCTTTTCAGCTAATTAGTTAAAAACCAATAACAAGTTACCTGTTACTGTATGACCGATGACTAATGACCAACTATATAAGCAATGGCCATACTCAAAACAACTTGATTCCATTTGAAAACGCCATCCAAGGCTCTCCTACATTTATGTATGGAGAGCTTTTTTAGTAGTTCAAAGGGATAATTTGGATGACTAGTTGGCCCCTTTCAAGGACAAAATGGAAGTATCTATAGGAAAGGGGTCATACTATGACACAGCAAAATGATGCAACACATGAGCAAGATATGACATTGACCAACAGACAGGGACATCCAATTACCAACAATCAAAATTTGCGAACAGTCGGTAATCGAGGTCCTGCAACATTGGAAAATTATGATTTCCTAGAGAAGATGAGTCATTTTGACAGAGAGCGAGTTCCAGAACGGGTTGTGCATGCTCGTGGAGCTGGAGCACATGGGTATTTTGAGACCTATGGTGTTGTTGGCAATGAACCTATTGCTAAGTATACACGTGCAAAAGTCTTTCAGGATAAAGGGAAAAAAACACCTGTCTTTGTGCGTTTTTCAACTGTTATACATGGTGGTCACTCCCCAGAAACATTGCGTGATCCCCGTGGTTTTGCAGTAAAGTTTTATACAGAGGATGGCAATTGGGATTTAGTGGGCAATAATTTAAAGATCTTCTTTATTCGTGATGCGCTCAAATTTCCAGATATGATTCATGCTTTTAAGCCTGATCCCATTACTAATATTCAAAACGTTGAACGTTTTTTTGATTTTTGTGCTAACTCACCAGAAACCTTCCATATGGTAACATTCGTTTACTCTCCTTGGGGGATTCCAGCAAATTATCGTATGATGCAGGGCTCTGGGGTTAATACGTACAAGTGGGTGAATAATGATGGAAAGGCAGTCCTTGTCAAATATCATTGGGAACCGCTACAAGGTATTAAAAATTTAACACAAAAAGAAGCAGAAGAAATCCAACAGAAAAATTTCAATCATGCTACACAAGATTTATATGATGCTATCGAACGTGGAGACTTCCCGGAATGGGAGCTACATGTTCAAATTATGGAGGATGGTTCACATCCTGAGCTTGATTTTGATCCATTGGATGATACAAAGCTTTGGCCAAACGATCAATTTCCGTGGTATCCAGTTGGCAAAATGATTTTAAACAAAAACCCTGAAGATTATTTTGCTGAGGTGGAACAGGCTGCTTTCGGAACAGGGGTACTTGTTGATGGCTTAGACTTCTCTGATGATAAAATGTTGCAAGGTCGTACTTTCTCTTACTCTGATACACAACGCCATCGTGTAGGAGCCAACTACTTACAGCTTCCAATTAATGCACCAAAAAAACGTGTAGCGACCAATCAACAGGGTGGGCAAATGATGTATAAGCGTGATTTGGCACCTGGACAAAATCCACATATTAATTATGAGCCATCCATGCTGAATGGGTTAAAAGAAGCAGCACAAGCTGGTAAAGAATATACACCTTACATTGAAGGAAACCTTGTTCGTGAATCGATTGATTGTCAAAGTAATACGAAACAGGCTGGTGAAACCTATCGTAACTTTGAACAGTGGGAACGCGAAGAACTTCTTACAAATTTAATACGTGATCTATCGGTCTGTCACGAAGATATTCAAAATGCCATGATTGCTTTGGCACAAGAAGCCGACGAAGAATATGGTCGCTTACTCAAGGAAGGTTTGCACAACGCTAAAAAAGATTCCTCTGCATCAAAACCACTTGGCAATATCAATGGTGATCAAGCACCTCAAGATGCTATGAAGAAAGGACACGATGCTGAGCCTTATTAACAAAGCTAAAAAAGACATTACATTTTTTGTAATGTCTTTACTTTATTGTTTATATGCCTTATACCAATGTTAAGGTTGAATTTCCTTTAATGATTTAAATACTAATTCTTCATCTACATTCATAATCGCTGCCTTTACATGTTCTCCCCAATAGAAAATCTTTCCTGACAGACTCCACAGAGTGTCAGCACTACAAATTTAGATGTTTTATCTTCCCTAGCAACACAAATGGAATGAGTAACTTTGATATTCAATTTTTGTGCCTCTAAAATAGAACCTGTTTCCGTACATAATTCTGTAGCTGCATTCATAACCTCGGGTGCGACACTTGTTACAATTTGTCCATCTGCGGTATATAAGGCTGTAGCTCCTTCCTATCATACATGCACACCGGGTAATATTTTCAACACCTTTTCCTGTGCATCTAAAATTGCCTCTGTTCCTAGTGGGATCGCTATATTCGTTGTTTCATGTCCGAACTTAAAACCTGCCACGACTGGTATTCCTAAACCTGCAAAATACTCCTTCATTAACGAAAGTAGTGTTTCTTCATCAGATCCTGTTTGTGTAAATGAACCAATGACGACTCCTGCTAATTGCTCAAACTTCCTTGCTTGTTTTAAATGCTGAAGCATCGAGTCAATAACTGGAATGGTTTCATTTACATCCTCTATTAATAAAATCCTACCTTCAGTCCTCACTTCAAATTTTGTACCTAGTGTGCTGACAAGACGATAAAGATTTCCTCCAATCATTTCACCCCGTGCGACGCCCCCCGCAATCGTTGTTAACGGAGAAATTGCCTCTGTATACTGAATTTCCATAGGGGAAAATAGCTGTAAAAACATTTTCTTTGATAAATCATCCATCTTATTAGCTGACATAAGCATTGGTCCATGAAATGTCACCATATCGGCATACTCATTAATCGCACAATGTAAATATGTAACATCAGAAAAGCCCCAGAAAATTTTAGGATTTTCTTCTATTAAAGCATAATCAATTTTATCAGCAATTCTGGCAGAGCCATAGCCTCCCTTTACACAAAAGATTGCTTTCACTTCTGGGTTTTTTACCATCTCATGAAAATCAGCTAGTCTGATTTCATCACTTCCTGCCATATATTCATGTTTTGCATGAATCGTATCACCCACAATATAGTGAAGACCCAATTCGTCTAAAAAAGCTACTGCTTCTCCTAGTTTTTCAGGTTCTACAAGACTTGAAAGTGCAACAACACCGACTAAATCTCCCTCTTGTAAACATGGTACGGTACTTTTCACAGTTATTCCTCCTCTTGTTTTCCTTATTTTAGCATAGCAAAACTACAGAGGCATTGATTATTGCTATACTGACTGCCTATAATTAACTTTACTATTCAATTAATAAAGGGGTTACAGCATCTTGAAAATTCCGCCATATCTATTATTAGTACTCGCAACTCTTTTATGGGGTGGTAATTTTGTTATTGGACGTGCCGTTAGTGAAGATATCCCTCCCCTAACACTTGCCTTTTTACGCTGGTGCGTCGCATTTATTATCTTTTTTCCCATTGCATATCACCAATTAAAACGTGAATGGCGGATACTGAAAAGACATTGGTTTATTGTCATCATTCTTTCATTAACAGGGGTTACAGCATTTAACACACTTGTTTACATTGGATTACATTACACTACGTCTATTAATGCATCTTTAATGAACTCTTCTACGCCCATAATGATTTACATACTTTCCTTTATTTTTTTGAAGGAAAAACTATCAAAATTTCAGTTAATAGGGACCGTTTTATCACTGAGTGGAGTTGCCTTTATTATAATGGGTGGCTCTTTTAAAAGGATTGTCGATTTTACTTTCAACAAAGGGGACTTAATTGTAATCGCAGCAGTATTTTGTTGGAGCATATATTCATTGCTCATTAAACAATATGCAACTCGCTTACCAGGGCAGTCTACCTTTCTAGTGACGATTGGACTTGGGGCTATTGTGTTATTCCCTTTTTCTCTCTATGAAACAATGTCTAGTACAACAGCAATTCATTGGGAATGGTCAACCATTGCTGCTATTTTATATGTTGGTATTTTTGCCTCTATCATTGCTTTTCTCTGCTGGAACAGTGGTGTTATACAGCTGGGAGCGAACAAAGCAAGTATTTATTTAAATTTCATTCCTGTTTTCGCCTCCATTTTTGCTGTTCTTTTTCTAAGTGAAAATTTACATTCTTTTCAGCTTATAGGTGGACTAGCCGTTGTAGCAGGGGTTATTTTATCAGGAAAAATAAACAAGCAAAGACTTCAATCCTAAGAAGTCTTTGCTTATTTTTGCTAATTCGTACCACCATAAATTATTGTAACATTAGGATGATTTAATAATTGGCTTGCTGGGAATTCTTCTGTAATATGACCACTTTTCAATTTTTCAATCGCCGCGAGCTTTTTTTCACCAAAGGCAATGAGAACGATTTCCTTGGCCTTCATTATGGAGTGAATGCCCATTGTAATGGCATGTGTTGGTACTTCAGACGGATCATCAAAATAAATAGCATTTTCTGTTCTTGTTGACTCTGTTAACTCGACAATATTCGTCTTGGCATCAAACGATGTGCCTGGTTCATTAAAAGCAATATGTCCATTTACACCGATACCTAGAAGCTGTAAATCAATGCCTCCTGCTTCTTCAATGCGCTTATCATATGCAGCACATTCTTCAGCTAAATTGGCTGCCTGTCCATTTGGCAAATGGACATTTTTCGGCTGTATATCCACAAAGTTAAATAAATTCTCATGCATAAATGTAAAGTAGCTTGCTGGACTTGATTGCTCAATGCCTACATACTCATCCAAGTTAAAAGTTTGTATTTCCTTAAAAGATAACTGGCCAGCTTGATATCGTGCCACTAATTCTTTATACATGCCTACAGGTGATCCACCAGTTGCTAAACCTAAAACACTATCAGGTTTCTCTTGTATTTGTTTTGAGAAAATAGTAGCTGCCACTTCGCTCATTTCCTCATATGTATTCACTTCTATCCATTTCATTCTCTATACGATACCTACCTTACCATTAATATTATTAACTAATATGTAAAATATTTCACTTTATAGTAGCTAACATATTAATCTTACTAGTTATTTAGCTATTTTTCTATCATTTCCTACTTTAGTTTATGCGTGTAATCTATGACTATTTCGGTTATGTTATTAATAAGGAAGTGAGGCGATTTTATGAATGAACAGATTCGGCACTATTTACACTATATTCAATTTCAAGGAACGTTAGAGCCATCTATTCAGCTACTTGGACAACTACAAACTAAACATCTCTTAACCATTCCCTATGAAAATTTAGATGTTGCCTTGAACCGTGGTATCTCCTTCGCTATTCCTGATTTATTTCAAAAAATAATTATTGATAAACGTGGTGGCAATTGTTTTGAATTAAATATCTTATTCAGTTGGCTCTTACGAGAGCTTGGCTTCTCTGTCACCAATCGTTATGCCCAGTTTTGGCGCAACGTAGCGGAAAATATCCCTCCACAGGAAATTCCCATGCATCAATTATTGCTAGTGAATGTGAATGGACAATACTATATCTCAGATGTAGGCGTCGGTGCATTAGCACCCTGTAAACCAGTGCCACTGATTGCTGGCTATCAACACAGTGAAGGTAAAGAGTTATATAAAATAGATTATGATGAAGCGAATGGTTGGATGCTGTTGGAACAAACTAAACATAGTTGGCGTTTGCTTTATAGTTTTCACGATGATGCCAATGATGCAAAATTTGCACCACGACTTTCCAAGCAAAAAAATAAAATTGCTATGATTCGAACCATTGGTGGCCGTCATACCATGATGAACAACGAATTTAGAATCTATGAGGGTTCTTCTTTAACAACCTATACAACACAAAATGAAAAGGAATGGTTACAAGCCCTTCAGCGATTTTTCAATATTACATTACAAGATTAAAAATAAAGCAAGCCTACTAAGAAATGTAGGCTTGCTTCCTATTTTTTCATGGTGCGATTAAGCAGTTCAAGCACGACAATATCATTGTGTAACTCTTTCACTAAACCTATTCCATCCACAAAATAATAGGTTTTCACTGTACCATTAATTATGGATTTTTCTTCTAGTATGACCACACCTGAATATTGTACCTCTCCAGCTTGAACAATACCATTGGTCGTTTTAACTGTTACTCGTTTACCTGACGTAACGCCAGCATCATCCTCATGTAAAATAACACCTATCCTAAGTGGTAGCTCCAAATATAAATCATAATGAGTGTTACCATCACGGGCAATGGCTTGACCATATATACGATCATCGCCATATATCAGTTCATTAGGAAAGGCTTGTTCTGAACTTAGATTTTCGACTACCCATACATCATTTTTACCGTCATGGTGATCGAATTGATAGTCTAATGTATAACGTTGATGATCATTTAAAGAATAATAGGCATACGTATAAATAAAAGCACGATCTTTTAGCAAATCTGGTTTAGATAGTGTCATAGCACGTGCTAAAAACGCTGAAAAGTGAGCACGTGTAACAGGTTCATCTGGTTTAAATGTACCGTCATCATAGCCCCTTACTAAATGATTATGAGCTAGGGTTAAAATTTCTTTATATCCTGATGTTTGTTCTGTTACATCTGTAAAATAAGCATTCCCAGAACCCTTCAGCTGGAAAGCCCTTTGTAGCACAATAGCCATTTGACCTCTTGTCATTGTTGCATTTGGATGAAATGTATGGACATCATCAAATATACCCGCATTTTGTACCGCTGCGATTTCTTTATAATACTTATGTGCGGTCGTTACATCCTGATAGTTTGGATTCTCTATATTGATTGTATTTAACGCTAAAGCACGAGTTAATATAACAGCTACCTGTGCCTTCGTTACATTTTCATTTGGTTTGAACAGGTTATTTGAATAGCCCTTTACAATATCCTGATCCACTAAATAATTAATTTCTGTTAATAATGTTTCATCTGCTAAATCTATAAAGCTTGCTGCTTGTGCTTCCTTAGGTAATATGGCAACCGTAATTAGGATCAAACATACTAGTTTCAATAGTTTTTTCATGTTTTCCCTCCTTCCTCGATCCTTTACCCCTCCAAACCATTTCTTACTCTTCAAACAAAAATACCACAACCATAAATTATATGATTGTGGTCATTCCTATTAGTACATAGTATTTGTTAACACGACACCGTCGCTTATTCTAATAATACGGTCTGTGTAAGTAAGCATTTCCTCATCGTGCGTCACCATTAATGTTGTAATATTTAATGTTTTAGTTAATTCTTTTAGTAGCAACATAATTTCCTTGGAGCGCCAGGAATCTAAACTAGCCGTTGGTTCATCAGCAAATAATACTTTCGGTTGATGAATAATAGCACGTGCAATTGCTACACGCTGCTTCTCTCCCCCTGACAAGGAGGAAGGGTAGGCAGTTTTACGATGTTCCATTCCGACTAACTTCAATAGCCGATTGACTTCATATTTCTGTTCATTCTTCTTTAATGGAGATTCAGCCACATCTAGCATTAATAGCAATTGTTCCTCTACTGTCAAAAATGGAACAAGATGAGCAAATTGAAAAACAAAGCCGAATTTACTTGCACGTAATTTTCGTACCTGTTCAGTTTTCATCGTCGTAAGATTCTGCTCTTCAAATAGCACTTGCCCATCTGTTGCTGGTTGTAGTCCAGCAGCAATCGTTAATAATGTACTTTTCCCAGAGCCAGAAGCACCTACCAATGCTGTAATCTCTCCTTCTTTTAAAGAAAGATTGATGCCCTTTAAGATCTCTTCCTCCACTTCACCATTCTTAAACGTTTTTCGTACTTCATCAATTGTAAATAACGTCATGATTAAGCCTCCCCTTGCTGTATTGCTTGTAACGGTTCAATTTTTTTAATTTGCATTCCTGACAAGGTTGCACCGATAAAGCCTATGAGGAGGAATACAAAGGATAACTGTGTTGTAGTCCCTATTGTTAAAGTGAATGGCATCCCCTTAGGAGCAACTATATTAAATAACTGGCTAAGGCTGACTGATACCACAAGTGAAAAGATTGTAATAATAGCCATCTGTGTCCAGATCATTTTAAATAGCTTACTTGTTTTTAATCCGATCGCTTTTAAAATGCCGTACAAGCCAATTTTTTGTACATTCATCATGTAGAAGAAAATAGCAAACAACATCCCACTAATCACAACTAAGAACCATATAATCATATTTAAAGATAATTGTTCCGCATTATAACTGGGGATAGTTTTGAGAAACTCTTTATTGCTATATGCTTGCAATCCCTTAATATCATTTGGCTCACTATTTGGTACAAAAATCAACTGTTTATCAGCTACTCGATACATCTCCTGGTAAGCCTCTTCACTAATATAAGCAACGGGAGCATGGCTATATTTTTTTTGCTCTACAAAACCTTTTACAATGAACTTTCCACTGTATTGATTATTCGTTAATATATCTCCAACTTGTATTCCTTTATCTTGTAGTGAGCTATCCAAAAGCACCTCGTCTTGATGCACATTGCTAAAAAGTGAAGATTCCGTTGATGTCACAAAGGCTACACTTTGTTGTTTATCATCCTGATCATTTAAAAAGCCCATCTGGATCGAAAAAGCTACTGCCTCTTTTTCTTTACTTATGACTTTCTGCTGCAGGTGGCTATCGATTCTTGAAAGATTAAACGTGCCATCCGCATCCTCAGCCATATAAAATTGTCCCTTCGGTAAATCCTTAATTAAAGCCGCATTATCCTGTGACAGACCATTTGCTAAACCCGAGATAATAAACGTTAAAAAACTAACTAGGAAGATAATGGAGCCCAAGATTAAAAACCGTACTTTATTCTTCTTCATTTCTTTCCAGGCAAGATTCATCACTAACCCCTCCATTTCTTTGATTACTCCTAGCTTAAAATTGTTAAATGAACAGAGCATGAACTAATCGTTAAAATGTAGAGATCCTATAAAAAGCCGCTCTATAAAGGCATTTTTATCCCATAGAGTGGCTTCTTTTGTGAATATTCTTTATCTTTACTTGCTAAAATCTTATTTGCTAACAAAATTTCTCCTACTATAAAAAAATTGGTATTTTTTATAACAATTATATATTTTGTAAAACTTATAGTAAGGTTTGTTTAACAGATTACATAATTCGAGAGGTATATACATGAAAAAATTTTTAAGTATTTCTTTAGTTCTACCCTTGTTATTGTCATAGTGTCTATAGTAGTTTTACTATTATTTAGGACGTAATAATCATAGTAATCTATCTGGAAGTATGGCTGAAAAAATCGATCAACATTTAACAAATTGAGGGCAAAGTAGGATCTGTCATCCATCATTCTGCAGCGTTTGCAGCTGGAGATATCATTTCTACTGCAGAAGATTTATAGTTGTTTGACAGAGACTTGCGTAATAACGTATGGATAAGCAAAGAAATATCAGAGCTGATGAGTACAACCCATGTTAAAAAGTTACCATATTAATATGGATATAGTTTGTATACGCAAGATATCCTTTAAATAGCTTTAGATTGCTAATACAGCACAAAATATAACTGACGTAAACGCAACAATAAGACCCATTCAGTTCACCTTTCTTTTATCTATGCTTATATACTTTTTATAATTTTTTAGAACAAAAAAAGAATCCCTGATAAATCAAGGATTCTTCGTTGTAATGGATACCGGTGGTCGGGGTCGAACCGACACTCCAAAGGAACACGATTTTGAGTCGTGCGCGTCTGCCAATTCCGCCACACCGGCATAATGGAGATAAAAAAAATCGGATAAACCGATTAACAGTTAAAATATGGAGGCGGCAACCGGATTTGAACCGGTGATAAGGGTGTTGCAGACCCGTGCCTTACCACTTGGCTATGCCGCCGTCATACATGGAGCGGAAGACGAGGTTCGAACTCGCGACCCCCACCTTGGCAAGGTGGTGTTCTACCACTGAACTACTTCCGCAAAAATGGCTGGGGTACTAGGATTCGAACCTAGGCATGACGGAATCAAAATCCGTTGCCTTACCGCTTGGCTATACCCCAACAATGGGGCGACTGATGGGAATCGAACCCACGAATGCCGGAACCACAATCCGGTGCGTTAACCACTTCGCCACAATCGCCATTGTATTATGATGTTTATTAATTTTATATTAGATGGGGCGACTGATGGGAATCGAACCCACGAATGCCGGAACCACAATCCGGTGCGTTAACCACTTCGCCACAATCGCCATAAAATTAATTGGCAGGGGCAGTAGGAATCGAACCCACACCAAAGGTTTTGGAGACCTCTATTCTACCGTTGAACTATGCCCCTAAAATAATAAAACTGGTGGAGGGGGACGGATTCGAACCGCCGAACCCTAAGGAGCGGATTTACAGTCCGCCGCGTTTAGCCACTTCGCTACCCCTCCGGGAAAATCTGGTGCCGGCTATAGGAATCGAACCCACGACCTACTGATTACAAGTCAGTTGCTCTACCTGCTGAGCTAAACCGGCAAAAAAACAAGATGGGTCAGGACGGAATCGAACCGCCGACACTTAGAGCTTCAATCTAATGCTCTACCAACTGAGCTACTGACCCATATTTTAAAATAAATGGCGGTCCCGACCGGGATCGAACCGGCGATCTCCTGCGTGACAGGCAGGCATGTTAACCGCTACACCACGGGACCATTTGGTTGCGGGGGCTGGATTTGAACCAACGACCTTCGGGTTATGAGCCCGACGAGCTACCACTGCTCCACCCCGCGATAATACTATAATGTTGTAAAAATAATGGTGGAGGATGACGGGCTCGAACCGCCGACCCTCTGCTTGTAAGGCAGATGCTCTCCCAGCTGAGCTAATCCTCCATCTGGGTATTGAAATGGTGACCCCTACGGGATTCGAACCCGTGTTACCGCCGTGAAAGGGCGGTGTCTTAACCACTTGACCAAGGGGCCATCGTTTGGAACACATCAAAGTGCTGGCGGAGAGTAAGGGATTTGAACCCTTGAGACAGTGTTAACCGCCTACACGATTTCCAATCGTGCTCCTTCGGCCACTCGGACAACTCTCCAAGAATGGCTCCGAAGGCAGGACTCGAACCTGCGACAACCTGATTAACAGTCAGGTGCTACTACCAACTGAGCTACTTCGGAATAATTTTAGTATATAGCCTAGCGACGTCCTACTCTCACAGGGGGAAGCCCCCAACTACCATCGGCGCTAAAGAGCTTAACTTCCGTGTTCGGTATGGGAACGGGTGTGACCTCTTTGCCATCATCACTAGACTATTTGAAAGACAATACTTATTATAACATATCTTATAAAAATTACAAGTATATTCTAATATTTTATTCTTTCAAAACTGGATAAACGATACATTGAATGTTTCAAACTTTTTTGGTTAAGTCCTCGATCGATTAGTATTCGTCAGCTCCATGTGTCACCACACTTCCACCTCGAACCTATCTACCTCATCGTCTTTGAGGGATCTTACTTACTTGCGTAATGGGAAATCTCATCTT